>JBELLK010000011.1:29192-56447 GCA_042088625.1 Flavobacteriales bacterium | reverse complement strand
CCGGAGACTGCGACTGTGACGGAAACCAGCTCGACGCCTTGGGCGTATGTGGTGGTGACTGCGCTACCGATGCCGATGCCGATGGCATTTGTGACGATGTGGACGACTGCGTGGGTACATTGGACGAGTGCGGCATTTGCAATGGCCCAGGTGCCATTTACGAATGCGGATGTGAGGACATTCCTGCCGGAGACTGCGACTGTGACGGAAACCAGCTCGACGCCTTGGGCGTATGTGGTGGCGACTGCACTGCAGACGCCGATGCCGACGGCATTTGTGATGATGTGGACGACTGTGTGGGTGCGCTCGACGAGTGCGGCATTTGCAACGGTCCAGGGGCCATTTACGAATGCGGATGTTCTGACATCCCCGCAGGCGATTGCGACTGTGATGGCAACCAAGAAGATGTTCTGGGTCTGTGTGGTGGCGATTGCGAAGCAGACGTCGACGCCGATGGCATTTGTGACGATGTGGATGACTGTGTCGGAGCCTTGGACGCCTGTGGAGTCTGCAATGGTCCCGGTGAGATCTACGAGTGTGGATGTGAAGACATTCCTGCCGGTGACTGCGATTGCAACGGCAACCAAGAAGACGCCATTGGTGAGTGCGGTGGTGACTGCCTTGCCGACGTCGATGCCGATGGCATTTGTGACGACGAAGACGACTGCATTGGCGTGATTGATGCGTGTGGTGTTTGCAACGGTCCTGGTGCCATTTACGACTGTGGATGCTCTGACGCACCCCTTGGCGATTGCGACTGCGATGGCAATCAAGAGGATGCCATTGGCGAGTGTGGTGGCGATTGTGCCGCAGACGCCGACATGGATGGCATTTGTGACGACGAAGACGATTGTGTGGGCACCGTGGACGCGTGTGGCATTTGCAATGGCCCTGGTGCGATTTACGAGTGCGGATGTGAAGACATTCCTGCTGGCGACTGCGACTGCAACGGCAACCAAGAAGATGCTTTGGGCAACTGCGGTGGCTCGTGCGAAGAGGACGCCGATGCCGATGGCATCTGCGACAACGCCGACGATTGTGTGGGTGAATACGACGATTGCGGCATTTGCAACGGCGATGGCACCTCATGTGAATGCGAAAATGGAGACCAAGATGCCGACGGCATTTGTGACGAAGTCGACGATTGTGTCGGCCAGTATGACGATTGTGGCGTCTGCAATGGCATGGACTTCTGCGATTTGGACGAGTCTGAGTTCGCAGAAATCACTTTGACCGCGCTTTCTGAGTGTGGCGAAGATGCGATCGCTCCTGGTTTGGGTGAGACGTTTGAGCTCTTCCTCCAAAGCAACGGATTGCTCGCTGCTGTGACCGACGCGGGCAACGTGATCGTGGGTTCTTGGCAGGTGAACGACTGCGGCTGCTACGCCGAATTGACGTTCGATGCGTTGACGTGCGATCCTTTGGCCTTTGAAATCAACCCATTCGGCATTGCCGAGCAGCTCTCTCCTTTGGAGTCTTGCTGTGTGAGCATCACCGATTTGACTGAGGTTTGGTGTTCGACCACGTTCTTGGAAGAACTCGACACCCAATTCGTGCAATGCGCTGAAGATTTGCCCACCGAGTGCGACCCAACGATCTTGTTGTTGGACACATGCGCCACGGGCGACGTGATTTGCGAATTCAGTGCCTCTGCTGACGAGGGGTTCTTGACGCACAACGTGACCACTGCATACGGTCCTGGACCTGACGGAGTGGTGCGCATCTACGGATTGAGCGCTCAGTCAGCGTGTGCGACCGACTTCTTCTTGGAAGATCCTGCCAGCCCCTTGACCCTGACGCGCTTTGGCGACTCTGGCACAGCCAAACTGACAGGTGGCATCATCAACGACCAAGACTCTACGGTCAAATTTGACGTGGAGATGTACTTCGAAATGGAGGAAAACGCCGCCGACTGGATGGCCAACACCCCTGGTGCCGGACTGATGACGGCTTGGGATTGTGAAGTGGTGCCTGAAGCGTTGACAGTGTACTCCATGAACAACTCAATCTCGCGTTTGATTGGAACCGGCTCAATGCAAGGACAACTGTTCTTGAACCACATGCCTGTGTCGCAAAACAAGCGATTCCAGCTTGGACAAGGTGCGAACAACCACAACTGCGAGTACGGATTCGCAGGTTGGTTTGGATGGCAGGGTGTGTTGAACGGTGAGTCTGTGATGGGCTTCTCCGGCGACGTGATTGCCGATTTGGGTGCTCCTTCATTCCAAGACACCGATTGCGGAGGCGAGTTTGTCCAATTGACCTACGCGGTCGTGGACCCCTTGTCCAACACGTCCACGTACTACAACCAAATGTGGATGGTGGATGACACCATCGCACCTACGTTCATCAACGCCCCTATGGACACCACGATCCAATGGAGCGACTTGCACAATGACTCTTGCGAGTGGAGCATCCCTGTTCCTTGCCTCGACGTCGTTGACAACTGCGGCCAGTGGGATCCGTTGTACGCAGGTTGCAACGAGCCCGTGGACGCTTGTGGTTCCGTGACGTTCTATGAAGAAATCGAAGAACTCACGCCTGCTTGCCCAGGCAACTTCGTCATCCTCCGCCTCTGGGTGGCCGACGACGACAACGGCAACGAAGCGATTCACCGTCAAGAAATCACGGTCATCGACACAGAAGGCCCTGATTTTGCGGGAACCCCTGAAGAGATCGTCATCGATTGCGGTGACATCAATGAGACCGACTTCGACGTCAGCGATTGCTCGGGTGTGGTGGACGTTTGGTTTGACCAAACCCTTTTGACCGACACATGCTCCAACCCTGGAGGCATGTCTCGCACGTACTACGCGCAGGATGCGTGTGGCAACGTCAGCCAGTTCGAGCAATACGTCCACATCGAGGACAACGACGCTCCTGTGCTGGAAGGTGAGGATGTGTTCGTTGACTGTGCCGTGTACAGCCCAGACAGCTTGTACCCACTCCAAATCCAAGACTGTGCTCTGAACAGCTGGAGCATGGAAGATGGCGTTTGGGTTGCTACGTCAACCGAAAACTGGTCAAGCGCGTCCGACAGCCTCGACACCCCTGTCGAATTGTCTTGGGAAGACAGCGAAGCCCTCCCAGGCGATAGCATGAGCTGCTACCAGATCGAGCGCACTGTGACGGCCGTTGACCAGTGTGGCAACTCGTCGACCATGTCGTACTTGTTGTACATCACGGACACTGAGGCTCCTGATTTGTGGGCGCCAAACATCCTGGAAATTGAGTTTGACCTCTACGAAGGTGGGGATGCGTTGACGGTGGAAGCTGAGCAAATCGGCCAAATCCTCGGTGGCGACCAAGCCCAATTCTCCGTGAACGACGACTGTTCCTTCGATTGGGACGGTGTTGTGGAAGTGGTTTGGGTGGACAGCGCTTCTGCACAAACGACTTGCCTCGACTTGCCAGGTGGTTCTGTGTTCAACCGTACGTACATCGCCACGGACGCCTGTGGCAACGTGGCTGAGAAAGAGCAGCTTGTCATCTTGGTGGACACCGAAGCCCCTGTTTGGGTGACGCCTTCAGTCACACTCGACCCCATGCCATGTCAAGACGCTACGTTGGACATGGTGAACGATCCCACGTTCATGGTCAACGACGGAGGCGTGTTCGACAATGTCGATGAAGACCTCGACATCACTGTCACGGCTTCATTGATGAGCGGTGGTTGCGTGGGCGTTTGGTTCCGCCAGTGGGTGGCCATCGACGACTGCGGCAACATTGCATTCGCAGAGCAGTACATCCCATTGTACGACGACGAGGCTCCTGAGTTTGTTTCTCTTCCTGAGGACGTGACCGTGGAGCTCGACGAGAACTGCGAGGCTGACATCACTCCTGAAGGGACAGGTGGGTCTCCAGAATTCATCGACAACTGCGACCTGTGCTTGAACCAAAACCTCCCCTTGGAGTACCAAGATTCTGAGCCCACGTGGTTGTGCGCTGAAGGCATTGGTTCATACCAAATTGAGCGCACCTGGAGTGTGACAGACCACTGTGACAACACTGCACAGCACGTGCAAGTCATCACGTTTGTTGACGTCTCTGCTCCGTTGCTTTCAATTCCCGCAAACTACACTGCCGAATGCAGCGACGAACACCCGCTCGACGAAGCTTCAGCAACCGACAACTGTGGCAACCCGATGATCACTATGGAGGTGGATACGGCGTTCACTTGCACGCACAGCTACGTTGTGTCGCGCACGTTCACAGCCGTTGACGAATGCGGCAACGACACCACGTTGACGCAAACCATCACCATCCAAGACACCACAGCTCCTGAGCTGGTCATCCCTGCCGATTACACTGCAGAGTGCAGCGACGAGCACCCGCTAGACGACGCTTCAGCAACCGACAACTGTGGAGAGGTGATCATTGAATTGGTGACAGACACCATCGAAGGCGACTGCCTCGACAATTACACGGTGACCCGCACATTCACCGCGACCGACGAGTGTGACAACAGCACGACTTTGGTGCAGACAATCATCATCGAAGACACCACGGCGCCTGAATTCTCTTCCGTGCCCGCTGACTACACTGCAGAGTGCGACGAAGAGCTTGTGTACGAAGACGCCACGGCCACGGACAACTGTGCCGAGCCTGTGATCACAGAAACGCGCGACACCATTTCGGGAGACTGCCCACAGTCCTTCGTCATCGTTCGCACGTTCACCGCCACAGACAATTGCGAAAACAACACTGTTTCGCAACAGTCCATCACAGTGCAGGACACCACTGCTCCTGAATTGACCATCCCAGCAGATTACACTGCCGAGTGCAGCGAAGAGCACCCGCTCGACGACGCCACGGCGACCGACAACTGCGGCGAAGTCACCATTGAGATGGCTGTGGATACAATTGCTGGCGACTGCGCTCAGGCGTACACCGTGACCCGCACGTTCACCGCAACAGATGAATGTGGCAACGACACCACGGCAATGCAGACCATCGTCATTCAGGACACCACAGCTCCTGAGTTTGTGGAGGCCCTGCCTGCCGACACGACCGTGGAGTGCAACAGCGTGCCCGAGCCCGTCATTTTGACGGCCACGGACAACTGCCAGGACGTCGAGGTGATGTTCGAAGAACTCGAAGAACCAGGCGACTGCCCCAACGAGTGGACGATCACACGCACGTGGTCCGTGTCTGACGACTGTGGAAATGCCAATGGCCACACCCAGGTGTTGACCGTGGTGGACACCACCGCTCCTGAGTTGACCATCCCTGTGGATTACACTGCAGAATGCAGCGACGAGCACCCACTCGAAGACGCTTCAGCCACAGACAACTGCGGCGAAGTCACCATCGAACTGGAGGTGGACACCCTCGCTGGCGACTGTGCTCAAGCCTACACGGTGACGCGCACATTCACCGCAACGGATGAGTGCGGCAACGCAACAACCTTGACGCAAACCATCGTCATCCAGGACACCACGGCGCCATTGTTCGTCGAGGCCTTGCCTGCCGACACGACGGTGGAGTGCGACAGCGTGCCTGAACCCGTCATTTTGACGGCCACGGACAACTGCCAAGACGTAGAGGTGATCTTCGAAGAAACCGAAACCGCGGGCGCTTGTCCCCAGACCTACACGCTCACGCGCGTTTGGACGGTGACCGACGATTGCGGCAACGAAACTTCGCACACTCAGACGGTTGAGGTCATTGACACCACTGCTCCAACTGGAACCGTGGAAGACCAAACCGTGGCATGCGCCATTTACAACGCAGACCCAAGCCAAGAATTTGGGCCTGGTGTGACAGCCATGGACAACTGTTCAAGCAACATTGCGATTGCCTTTGACGCCATGGAAGACGTCATCGTGACGTTGGACGCGAACGGCGATCCCATCATGGACGGCTGCGTTTCTATTGAGCGCACCTACACGTTGACTGACGAGTGCGGAAATTCAAGTGAGTTGATCCAAATGATCCACCTCTTTGACGACGTCGCACCCACCTACGATGGTCCAATGGAGGTCTCCATTCCTGCCCATGAATACGACGTCAACGGAATCTACCCACCAGACACAAACTGGGACCTCATCGACGGTGCCGGAGACACGCCTGTGTGGTTCATGGACAACTGCAGTGGTCACGACACTACGATTGTGATGGACTTGCCTTTGTCAGGTGGATGTGCCAACCAGCCACACCCCTTGTACTACGGCGAAACCGCCACCTACTTGCGTGTGTTGACGTTCTACGACAACTGCGGCAACTACAACTTCGCAGAGATCATCATCCACTTGGTCGACGAAATTCCACCTGTGTTTGACTACGTCCCTGCCGACTACGAAGTGGCATGTTCTGGCGACGTTGTGCTCGAAGAGCCAATGGTGTCGGATTTGACAGACGAAACGTTGGAGGTCGTGTTGGAAGTGGATTCCATCAACAATGGATGTCCAAACGCGTACACGTTGATTCGCACATGGACAGCTACGGACAACTGCGACAACGAAGCCACAGCGACGCAGACCATCACGGTCAACGACACGATCATTCCTGAGTTGACCATTCCAGTGGACTACACTGCCGAATGCAGCGACGAACATCCGCTTGAGGATGCCATCGCCACAGACAACTGCGGCGAGGTGGCCATCACATTGGACGTGGACACGGCGCTGGGCGCATGTCCCGGTCAATACACGGTGACGCGGACCTTCACCGCGACTGATGCATGCGGCAACGACACATCTGCTGCCCAAACCATCACCATCGTGGACACCACGGCACCCGAATTCACCTACGTGCCAGCTGACTACGCGGCCGAGTGCAGCGACGAACACCCACTCGAAGAAGCCACTGCTTCTGACGCATGTGGAGCGGTCACCATTGAAATCTTGGCCGACACCCTCGGCCTCGAAGACGAGTGCACCGGCGCTTACGTCGTGACCCGTACGTTCATCGCAACGGACGAGTGTGGCCTGACAACAGAAGCTGTCCAAACCATCACCATCGAAGACACAACTTCACCAGTCGTGGTGGATGCCATCGATGAGATCGTGGAATGTGACGGCGCTGGGAACGGCGACGAACTCACTGCATGGTTGGAGAACAACGGCGGTGCGAGCGCAACCGACAACTGTGGAGCCATTGAGTGGAGCCACGACTACGACGCTTTGAGCGATGAGTGTGCCCAAACTGGTGCAGCCACCGTGACCTTCACGGCAACTGACGACTGCGGCAACCTGAGCACAACGTCCGCCACGTTCACGATTGTGGACACCACGGCGCCAGACATCCTGGGCGACATGGAAATCGACGTCGCTTGCGACATCTACAGCCCTGACTCTGCATACGCCTCATCAGAAGACGTCTGCGGAAGCGTGACCTTCACTTGGGAAGATGAGCCTGTCAGTGGCGGATGCACCTTGCCTGTGGCCATGTACCGACGCATGTACACCGCAGTGGACGAGTGCGGCAACGCCGATTCACTGGAGCAATTCATCAGCGTGATCGACACCATTGCACCCATGTTGAGCGTGCCTGCTGACTACACAGCTGAGTGTGACGAAGTTCTCGTGTACGATGAGGCGTCAGCTTCTGACAACTGCTCAGGTGCGACCATCACGGAGACACGCGACACCATTGCGGGCGACTGCCCACAATCGTTCAGCATTGTTCGCACATTCACTGCTGCGGACAACTGCGACAACGAAACTGTGTTGACGCAGACCATCACAGTGGAAGACACGACCGCTCCAGAATTGACCATTCCTGAGAATTACACTGCGGAATGCAGCGACGAGCACCCACTCGAGGACGCATCAGCGACCGACAACTGTGGTGAGGTGGTCATCGAGCTCGTGACAGATACCACGGCTGGCGATTGCGCCCAGGCCTACACGGTCACGCGCACCTTCACAGCGACGGACGAGTGCGGCAACGCCACAACGTTGACGCAAACGATTGTGATTGAGGACACCACAGCTCCTGAGTTTGTGGAGGCCTTGCCAATCGATCTTACGGTCGAGTGCGACACCATTCCTTTGGCCGACACCCTGACGGCCACCGACAACTGCCAAGCGGTGGACGTCGTGTACGAGGAAGTCCAGGTGGCTGGTGGCTGTGCCAACGAATCCACACTCTTCAGAACATGGACGGTGACGGACGACTGTGGCAACAGCACATCCCATACCCAGGAAATCACTGTGATCGACACCACAGCACCTGAATTGACCGTTCCGGAAGATTACACGGCTGAATGCAGCGACGCACATCCACTCGACGAGGCCACCGCCACAGACAACTGTGGAGAGGTCACCATCGAGGTGGAAGCTGACACAACATACACGTGTGACAACACGTACGAAGTGACACGCACATTCACCGCGACTGATGCGTGCGGCAACTCTGCAACGGGACAACAGATAATCAACATTCAAGACACCACCCAGCCCGTCTTTGTGGAAGCCCTTCCCGCAGACACCGTGGTGGAATGCAGCAGTGTTCCTGCGGCAGCTGTGTTGACTGCGAGCGACAACTGTGCCATCGTGGAAGTGATGTTCGAAGAAGTGGAAACAGACGTGGAAGATGGATGCGCTCAAACCTACATGCTGACGCGGATTTGGACTGTGGCGGACGCGTGTGGAAACACCAATTCGCACACCCAAACCGTGGAAGTGGTCGACACGACTGCACCTGTCTTCATGAACGTTGGTGGATTGATGAATGAAGAAGTGGTGAGCGTGCCTTACGACGACGCCTACGGCAGCGTCACACTTCCTGAGATCGTCAACCCGTCTGCTTCAGACAACTGCCAGGAAGCTGAAGCATGCGACTCTGCTGCCACTGCTGAAGCCAACGCCATGTTGATGGAAGCGTTGGGTCTGGAGGACACCATTGCCTACCTGAGCAGTGTCGAGGCAACGGGATTGAACAACCCATTCTTGACGGGTGGTGCGTTCACGACTGGGGTCTTGACCACTCCTGAAGTGATGGCCGACGGCCAAACATGTGACAACAACCCTGTTGCTCATGGGGTCCGTCTCTTCAACTTCGCTGGTGGTGAATACTACACGACTGACGCAGGAACGGTCACGTTGAACGCCGATGGCACCGTGCACATCTCCATGGAGGCGCGTATGGTCGACGATGCAGATGCCCTGCTGATGGTGAATGCGTACTTCGCAAGCCTGATGACATGGGACGAGTGGCTCGACACACCAGGTCCTGAAAACTACAAGTCCGATTGTGGTTTGGGAGATCACACGGAATGGAAGTACACCACCTTGTTGGACAGCAGCTCCATCACGGGTGCGGGCTCGCTTGCCGGCACGCACTTGGAGTTGACGCATCAGCCGATGAACGAATACTTCGGATTCCAGTTCGGTGAAGGCGCCAACAACAAGAATGGCAACTTCGGATTCAGCGGCTGGTTCTACTACAGCGGCACCCTCGTCGTCGACGGCGATGCGGGCACGCAAGTGATGGGGTCCGGTGACTTGTTCGGAGACATCGACTTCATGCAAGATTGGAGCACCGCATTGACCTACTGCATCACGGACTGCGTTGGCAACACCAGCGAGTTCAGCTACATCCTTGAGAGCAGTGGAGAAGTGTTGGATCCACTCGACGAAGGTGGCGTTCAAGGCGGCGAAGCCGACAGCACGCCTACGGCGCCAAAGGATTTAGTCAGTATCGCCACATTGCACCCCAACCCAACTTCAGGTCAAACGGTGCTGGTGTTGGATGCCAAAATGGACGTGCAGGTGAAAGTGGTCTTGATGGACATGAGCGGCAACCTTGTCGTCAACGTCTTCGAGGGCATGATCTTCGAAGGCTGGGACACAACCTTGACCATGAACCTCCAGGGAATTGAGTCTGGCATGTACCAGATTCAGATCACGGCCAAGGAATTCGTGACGACGAAAAAACTCTTGGTGACCGACTGACCCTCCCACTGACATTGCACATGAAATCTGGAAGGTCGTCCCCTGGGGCGACCTTTCTTTTTCCTTGTCACCTTAACTTTTATGCCATGAACCGCATCTTCCTCCCTTCCAGTGTCTTGACCCTGCTTTTCGCAGGTTTCTTGAACGTTCCGACCTGGGCACAGTCGTCGGGCAGCTTTCCCTACAACCCCGATGCCAACGAAAATGGGTTGGTTGAATCTGCAGATCTGCTCGAGTTTTTGACCTTCTATGGGGCTGCTTTCCAGGCCTCAGGTGTGCTCCCTGTGGCAGGCGGGGGCACCGGTGTGTCCACCGTGGACAGCGCCAAAGTCGTGTTGGGTGTCAGCACGTATACCGACGTCACTCCTGCCGGTCAAGTAGGCCCTACAGGCCAAATCACCGGCTCCTTGAACATCACGCAAAGGCTCGCACAAGGGTTTGGCACGGACGCCAGTGGAACCTATGCCCAAGCCCAGGGGCGCAACACAACCGCCTCCGGGTCTTACAGCTTCGCATGCAACCAAAACAGCACGGCCACAGCAACCTGCTCCAGTGCCATCGGTGAGGGATCAACGGCGTCTGCGGTCGCAGCGCACTCTCAAGGGTTTGGCACCAACGCCGAAGGCCTGGCGTCCCACGCCGAAGGCTACTACTCAGACGCCACCAGCAACTATGCCCACGCCGAAGGATACAGGACCGACGCATTGAACACCGCTGCCCATTCCGAGGGCTACCAGAGCGAGGCTTCAGGTCTTTACAGCCACGCAGAAAACAGAAACACCGTCGCCTCTGGCACCTCTTCCCATGCCGAGGGACAATCCACGACCGCCAGCTCGGACGGGGCGCACAGCGAAGGCTACGAAACCCTGGCGAGCGGCTTTGCCTCGCACGCAGAAGGGTACGCCACCACGGCCTCAGGACTCTACAGTCACGCCTCCGGCCGTTCCTCCACAGCCACGGGAACCAGCGCTGCAGCCATTGGCTACAATGTGGTTGCAGATCAGGAAAACAGCACGGTGGTGGGACAATGGAACCTGGAAAGTCAAGCCGGAGTGCTGTTCGCTGTGGGCAACGGAGCAGATGCCGACAACCGCAGCGACGCGCTTCAAGTGGACAACCAAGGCAACCTGTCGTTGAGCGGAACTGTGGTGGCCAACGGACAGGACTTGCTCAGCCTGATCACCACGCTTCAGGCCCAAGTGGACTCCTTGACACAGCAAGTCGCCGCCCTCAGCGGCAACTGAGTGGCCGTTGTCAAAGTTTGATGCAGATGTTTTGGGGTTCGGTGAAGAACTCGAGGGCGTCGAAGCCCCCTTCGCGACCCAACCCAGAGGCTTTCACCCCTCCAAAGGGAGTGCGCAGGTCTCGCAACAACCAAGTGTTGACCCACACAATGCCGGATTCAATGCCGGCAGCGACCCGGTGGGCCCGCTTGAGGTCAGACGTCCAAAGCGTGGCCGCCAAGCCATAGACCGTGTCGTTGGCCAAGGCCAAGGCCTCTTCTTCACTGTCAAACGCTTGCAACGTCACCACCGGACCAAAGATTTCCTCCTGATTGGTGCGGCACTTGGGGCCGAGGCCTTCGATCACTGTGGGTGCCACATAGAATCCCTGCTCGACCCCTTCAGGATGAAGCCGCTCGCCTCCGCACAAGACCGTTCCACCTTCCTCTTTCGCGAGTTGGATGTGGCCCAAAATTTTATGCATGTGCCCTTCGGACACCACCGCGCCCAACTTCGTGGATGGATGGAGGGGGTCGCCTGCCACCATGGCCGAAGCCTTGGCCACGAGGGCGTCACGGAACCGGTTGTAGATGGTGCGCTGCACGAGGACTCGGGAACCGCACAGACAGATTTGACCTTGGTTCGCGAAGGAACTGCGCAAGGTGACTTTCAAGGCCTCCTCGAAATCGGCGTCCTCGAAAATGATGGCGGGATTTTTCCCTCCGAGCTCGAGGCTCATCTTTTTGAACTTCGGCGCCACGTGGCCAGCGATCCTTGCGCCCGTTGCTGTGCCCCCTGTGAACGACACCGCTGCGACATCAGGGTGGGTTACCATGGCCTCTCCCACTTCCGGACCCAAACCGTGCAAGACGTTGAAGACCCCATCTGGAAAACCCGCATCCTTGATCCACGTGCTCAAGAGATACGCCGTGACGGGCGTCACTTCAGATGGTTTGGCCACCACACAATTGCCGGCAGCCAAGGCCGGCGCAACTTTCCACGTGAAGAGGTAAAGCGGCAAATTCCACGGGCTGATGCACGCCACCACACCCAACGGCTTGCGCAACGTGTAATTGATGGCTTCACCCTCCATGGCATGGCTCTGGCTGGCAAAGTGTTGGATTCCTGAGGCGTAAAAACGGAGGTTCTTTTCCGCACGTGGGATGTCCACCTGGGCCGCGAGGGACACGGGCTTCCCGTTGTCTCTGGCTTCCGCCTCGGCGAGCATGGCAGCATTGGCTTGGATGGCGTCGGCAAGGCGTTCCAAGCATGCAGCCCGTTGCGCCGCAGGGGTTTGTGACCACGCCGGAAAGGCGCGCTTGGCGGCACGCATCGCCAGGTCCACCTCAGCCTTGCCCGAGCGGGGAATGGTGCCATACACTTGACCCGTTCCGGGCGCCACATTTTCAAGGACATCAGGGGTTGTGACCCACGATCCATCGATAAAATTCCGAACCTCCAGCATGCGCGAAAGTTACCTCCGCTTGTTTATCTTTGCACCGCTTTTGGCACTATTGCCCCATGGTGTAATGGTAACACACCGGTTTTTGGTACCGTTTTTCCAGGTTCGAGTCCTGGTGGGGCAACTGAACTGAGCACCAAGCCGCTTCTCACGAGGCGGCTTTTTTTGTGCCCAAAAAGAGAAGACGACAGGTGAGCCCCGCGGTCGTCGACGCCGCGGAGAAATGGACTGAAATCAGTCAGAAATCAGTTCGTACAAGCTGTCCAGGTTGGGGGCCAAAATGACTTCGATGCGTCGATTTTTGGCTTTGTCAGAGGGATCAACCGGATGGTACTCACTGCGCCCAGATGCAGACAGCATTGAAGGGTCCACGCCGGGATTCTCCAGCAAGATGCTCACCACGGCCGTTGCCCGAAGCACACTCAATTCCCAGTTGTTGCGGGGGATGGAGGTGCTCCGCACTTGATCGGTGTCCGTGTGGCCTTCCACGACGATTTCAAGGTCCGTTTGCTCGGCAATGACCTCAGCCAAACCTACGAGCGCCTCGCGTCCCAATGGATCCACTTGGGCGCTGCCTGAGGGGAACAGCAATTGCGCCTCCATGCTCACGTACACTTTGCCGTTGCGCTGTTCCACATTCAACCCCTTGCCTTGAAACCCAAGCAGGGCTTCAGCAAGCCGTGCCCGAAGTGCCTCAGCAGCCCGCTCACGTGCCTCGAGTAGCGACTCCAGTTCTTCCACGCGCTGGCTTCTCGCTTCAAGCAGTGCCGATTTCTCGTTCAGGTCACGTTCCAATCGATTCAATCGGTCCTCTCGTTCCTGCAATTCCTCGCGAATGCGCATGACGTCCTCCAAGAGTTGACGGTTCTCTTCGGCGATGTTGCTTAAGCGCCCAGCACTCTGATCCGTCAGCGCATCATTCAGTTCCGAGAGTCGGGCCACTTCCTCACGAAGACGCTTTGCTTGGGAACCGATGCGATCCACGTCTTCGTTCAGCGACGCGTTTTGGTCTTTCAACTTGGCCAACTCCCCCTCCAGCTCACGGCTTGCGATTTCGGCGTCTTGGCGCGACAGCCGCAACGAGGCATTTTCCTGCTCAGCTTCGTCGAGCTGGGACTGCAGCGCTTCGTACTGCTGGGTGGACACACACCCAGTCAACACGAGGCAGAGGGCGGTCGACAAGCCCACCAAGTGGCGGGTCAATTTAAAAGAAGCTACGGGGCGAAACGTCATGTCAGGGGAATTCGAAAGGACCTCTACGAAGGTCAATTCAAATCGTCCTGTTTGGCCAAAGACAGCCGACGCTTATCCACACGGGCGTGTCAATGCCGACCCAACGAGCATCAAGGCATTTCGAGCAGGAACAATCCGTCGCTGATGGCTGTGGGCGTGCCCAAACCAGTCAAATCTCCCATGCCACCATTGAAGTTGCCCGCGATGATGCCTCCTGGCACCGGGTCGCCCGTGGCTGGGTCCAGTTCGATGTAAGTGATGGTCAACGTCATGTTTCCACCTACGACCGTCGAGTACTGTCCCAAGGGGCTGTTGTATGTGGCCGCTTGCGGGATGGTGCCTGCATTCAATGAGATGGTCATGCCGTTGGACCAACCTTCGGCTGGCTCTGTGATCAAAAAGTTGATCTCGGCTTGGGCCGGTGCCGGGGTGCTTCCCGTCAACGTGATTTGGGTTCCCCCCAAGGGACTGGGCGCAATCGTCACCGAAGCAGCAGGGTCAATGAATGGATTGGAGAGGTTGGACCATGACATCTCAAACGCACAGTCTGGACAGCTAGGGCCTCCGCAATCGATGAATTGCTCAAATCCGTCTTGCACCCCATTGGTGCAATCGCATTCGCAGGCGCAAGGCTCGCAGTAGCTTCCTCCGCAGTCGATTCCGGTTTCATCGCCGTTCATGATGGCGTCGTCGCACGTGGGGCAAGGCTCGCAATCCGGACCTCCACAGTCGGGGATGCTGTTGGGGTTGTCCTGGAATTCCAGTCCGTTCAAAAGGCCGTCTCCGCACAACTCCGGGCACGCTGGGCAACCGTCGCAACCGCAGTCAATGCCAATCTCCCCTGCGTCCTCGTCCAGGACGCCGTTGGCGTGAACGTCACAAGGTGCGCAGCTGCCGCCACAATCCACCCACTGCTCGCCCAAGAGTGGGTCGTATTCCCCGTTTTCACAGGGGTCGCAGGGATCACAAATGGGTCCCCCGCAATCCACCAATTCCTCCCCGTTGTTCAGGATTTCATCGTAGCAGTTTTCGCCAATGAGGTTGTCGTCATTCAAGCAACCTGTCAGCGTAAGGCCAGACAAGGCAACCACAAAAAGGACCGCCAAAGTGCGAACCAAAGATGTTGAGGGAGACGTGTGAGAGGTCATGTGCGTAGTTTTGACGAGGCGAAAGATACAACTGGAACAACACCTTACCCCGCATTTCAATCAGCACCATGGACAACCTCGAATGGAAGCCATCCACAGCCCCTGACTTTTCCGAAGTCGGTCGCCTGTCTCAAGACACGGGGTTGAGTCCTTTGGTTGCATCCCTGCTCATCCAGCGAGGGATGGCCAGCCAAGCTGAAGTGGACGATTTTTTGGACCCCAACAGGGACAAGCTCCACGACCCCTTTTTGATGAAAGACATGGACAAAGCCGTGTCTCGAATCATGAAGGCGATCGAGCGGAACGAGCGCATCATGGTCTACGGCGATTACGACGTGGACGGCACGACTTCAGTGGCGATGGTGTCTTCCTTCCTGAAGGGACTCCAAGTCCCTGTGCTTCCCTACATCCCGATGCGATATGGAGAAGGCTATGGGGTGTCGCCCAAAGGGGTGGAACGCGCCAAAGTGTCCGGCTGCACGTTGATCATCACGTTGGATTGTGGCACCAAGGATTTTGACGCTTTGGCAGCAGCAGCTGAAGCCGGCATCGACACCATCGTATGTGACCACCACCTGCCCGCGGCGACCCTGCCTGTGACCCACGCCTTGTTGAACCCCAAGCGCGAAGATTGCGACTACCCCTTCAAAGAATTGTCGGGTGCGGGCGTTGCCTTCAAGCTGCTCACCGGATTGGTCAGCACCATTGGTTTGACCATGTCTTCGGTCTACGACCACCTCGACCTCTTGGCCTTGAGCATTGGGGCCGACTTGGTGGACATCACGGGGGAGAACCGCATCCTCGCCCACCACGGGATGCGCAAGCTGCGCAAAACCATGCGGCCCGGCATCCGTGCGATGCTCCACGTCGCCAACATCGACCGCGTGCCCAACACGGTGCGTGACATCAGCTTCACCCTCGGGCCGCGCATCAATGCCGCCGGCCGCGTGGGGCACGCCTTGAAGGCGGTGGAACTGCTCATGGCCTCCGACGACAACACGGCGTACGAATTGGCTTACGAGCTCGAATCCATGAACCAAGCGCGACGTGACTTGGACGAAGACATGACCGAAGAGGCCCTAGCCCAAATGGCGGAACAACCCGCAGGTCGGTGTTGCACCGTTGTGTGCGGTGAAGGATGGCACCGGGGGGTGCTGGGCATTGTGGCCAGCCGATTGGTTGAGGCCCGCTACCGCCCGACGATTGTGCTCAGCGAAGAGAACGGACTGTTGATGGGCAGCGCACGCTCCGTGCAGGGCGTGGACATCCATGAGGCGCTGGAAGAGTGCCGTTCGTACTTGGAACAGTTTGGTGGGCACCCAATGGCCGCAGGGTTGCAACTTCGTAGCGACCAACTGAAAGAATTCACGACCGCGATCGAAAAAAGCATCGCCAAACAAGTCAACGGCCGCATCCCAGCGCCGACCATCAGCTACCATCTCGAAATCGACCTGAACGCGATGTCACCTGAAGTGTTCGAGGAGATGGGCAAGCTGGCGCCGTTTGGTCCTGGGAATGGTGTGCCCGTGTTCATGGCCAGTGGCCTGAAGGCGGCCGTGCCGCCCCGCACTGTGGGCCACCGAGGTCGTCACCTGAAACTGATTTTGCAAACGACCGACGCACCACACACGCGCTTCGAGGCCATTGGGTTTGGCATGGGCGACCGGTTGGAGGAGGTGCGCCAGATGTCGGAGATGGATTTGGTCTTCACCTTGGTCCAAAACACCTTCCGCGGACGCACTTCGCTCAACATGCACATCCGGGCCATTCGCCCGAGCGAAGCCTGAGGCTCAAGATTGCTGGGGTCCTTCCACGATGTGGAGATCGCGCTGGGGGAACGGGATCGTCACGTTGTGAGCGCGGAAGCGCTCATCAATGGCCATGCGCACGCGGCTTTGAATGCCCATTCGGTCCCACGGATCGTCCAACCAACCCGTGACGCTGAAATTCAAAGAAGAGTCCGCAAAGTCCTGGAAAAACACGGCTGGTGCGGGCGTGGACAGGACTTCGGGCTGCGCCGCCATCGCTTCGGCCAGCAACCGCATCACCAATTCCACATCGCTCCCATACGCCACGCCGACGTCCACGCGGATGCGCATGGCACTGTCTCCTTGAGTGAGGTTGGTGACCGCCTCCCCTGCCACCTTGGAATTGGGCAACACAATCAACTCTCCAGTGACCGTCACGACCCTGGTTGAACGCAAGTCGATGCGCTCCACACGCACCAATTCCCCGTCCACATCGAGCACGTTTCCAACGGCAACCCCACCTTCAAACAACAAGACAAACCCGCTGACCACGTCGTTGAAAAAGCCCTGAAGACCGATGCCGACCCCTACGAGCAAAGCCGCAGAACCCGCCCAAAGTGCAGTCAAATCGACCCCCAACGTGGACAACGCCACCATCGCAGCCACCGCCCAAACCACAGACGTCAGCAAACGCCCCAGGATGAAGGTCTTGCCGGCATCCATTGCTTTGGCCGCCGCGCGGTTCAGCCCTCGACGAGCAATGGCCAAGCCGATTCGCGCAATCACAAGCACGGCGAGCGCCTCAAGCACCTGCAGGACCGTCACGTGGTGATGTCCCAGGTCGAGGGATTGGCTCAGAAACTCATTCATGACTGCTTGGGAAGAATGACCGTACCAAAGTGCGCAGAGGTTTCTCTGATGTCGCGGTCAAGTCTGACTTTTTGGGCCAGGAGTGTGCGCTCTTCATCCAAGCCCAAACCTCCCGCCTCCAACTTCGATTGAATCTCGTGGGCTTCTTCACGCAAATCGATGAGATGCAATCGCCTCAACGAATCTTCAAGCAATGAAATCAATTGGTCGCGCTCCACGACGGGGTAAATTTTGTGGCGCTGGGACCAATTGGGGCTGAGAACATGCTGCTGAACAAGGGCGCCCGCCACCTTTTGCTGCAAGCCCACATCTTGGTCGTTGGCCAATTGATCGACGGTCAAGATGCGCTCGTGGTCGAGCTCTTCCGAAAACCGTTTGACCACAGTCTGGTTGACCAATTCTTTGATTGCAATGTCCTCTTCTTCAAGGCGATGGATGACCAATTCTGCAAAGGGCACATCCATCGTCGACGGCTCGGCGCCGTCTTCCCCTTCCACGGTCACTTGAACCATGTCTGCGGCGTATTCAATCAAGGCGCGGATGAGGTCGTTTTCGGTGACGGCGCGTTCCGAAACGTGAGGCACAACCTCAACGGATGGACTGCCGGGCAGGGGCGCTTGGATCGGATGCAGGGCTTGGCTCGGTGGCGGGGCGCCAGGAAGGCCTCCCGGTTGGCCATGAGGACTGGTTCGGGCTGCGCGCTTCGCGGCAGCCTTCGATTGCTCGTGCAACACCTTGGCGACCTCAGTCCCCAAAACCGTCTCGTCCATCTTCAGCTGAGTCGCCGACGACTGCAAGTACACCGAGCGCTGGATGGCGTCGGGGATGGCCGCAATCGACGTCACCACCGATCGAATCATCTCAGCGCGCTTCAGCGGGTCAGCACCCGCCTCGTCTGAAAGCAACTGTGCTTTGAATTGCAAGAAATCCTGCGCATCGTCGTGGATGGCGCGGTGCAACGCGTCGCTGCCGACTTTCTTGGCGTAGGTGTCGGGGTCGTCGCCGTCGGGAAGGAGCACGACCTTGACCGACATGCCTTCCGACAACAGCATGTCAATGCCCCGAAGCGAGGCGCGAATCCCTGCAGCATCGCCGTCAAAAATGACGGTGACATGCTTGGTGTAGCGACGGATCAGGTGGATTTGGCCTGTCGTCAAGGCCGTGCCACTGGAAGACACCACGTTGGTCACCCCCGCCTGGTGCATTGCCATCACGTCGGTGTAGCCTTCCACCAAGAAGCAGCGCTCTTCCTTGACGATTTCCGGCTTGGCCAAATGCATGCCATAGAGCACCTTGGACTTGTTGTACAAGGCGCTTTCCGGCGAGTTGAAGTACTTGGCAACCTTCTTGTCCGTCGTCAAGGTCCGGCCACCAAATCCGATGACCCGGCCGGTGACATCCCGGATTGGGAACATGACTCGGCCTTTGAAAAAATCCCAAATCGACCCGTCCTCTCGCTGCTTGCACAGACCTGCCTCCACCAATTTGTCGGCGGGATATCCCGCTTCTTGGGCTGCCGTCGCCAGCGCGTCCCAACGGTCCGGGCTGTACCCGATGAGGAAGGTGTCAAGGACGTCGTCGCGGAATCCGCGTTCCACGAAATAGCTGCGCCCGATGGCCTTGCCGGCATCGGTGTTGCGCATTTGGTCCATGAACCATTTGGACGCCCACGCCACCAAATTGCCGAGGCCTTCTTTGGCCGTTGCGGCCGCGATTTCTTCCGGGGTGCGCTCCTTTTCCTGAATCTCGATGTTGTACCTGCGCGCCAACATTTTGAGCGCCTCTGGATAGCTGGCTTTTTCCAACTCCATCAAAAAGGTCACCACACTGCCACCCTTCCCGCTTGAAAAGCACTTGAAGATGCCCTTCGCTGGAAGCACGTAGAACGAGGGGGTCTTTTCGTTCGTGAACGGGCTTAGCCCTCGCATGGAGCTGCCCGATTTCTTCAATTCCACGTAGTCGCCCACCACCTCTTCAATGACGGCGGCGTTCATGATTTGATCGACGGTTTCCTGCGGAATCATGGGTTGCAAATGAGGCGCGAGCGGCACACGAAGATACCCAAGATTGTGGACCAGAATCCCATTCGATTTCGCCAACCTTTGGCACAAAAAAACGGCACTCCTCTCAAAAGTGCCGTCCTTGGCGACGTCGATTGACGCGCCTAACCTGTTGCAAAAAGGTGCGTTCACCCTCTTGACTGTTCACTTGGTTTTCTTGTGGTGCGCCCGTTGGCATGCCCGCAAGACTGAATCCGAGGCAAACCTACTTCCTCACCTTCAGGCCTGCGTGACGCCTGTGTGAACAGGATGTGAATGTTTGTTGACTGTGGAGCTTGCAAACCTGCGTTCCGTTCCTGAATCTGGGCCGGCCGTGCCATCTTTGGTGCATGAAAGGCCGATTGATCACGGTCATGGTGGGAGCCATGACCACAGCGATGCTCGTCATTGTGGCCGTTCAGGTGAGCTGGCTGGAATCTTCTGCCAAACTCCGCAAAGAGGTGTTTGACCAAAGTGTGGAACAAAGCTTGCAGCTTGTCGCCACCTGGCTTTCTGCCAGCCACAGAGACCCTGCGGACGACCGCGACCCGTCCTTGTTGCGAACCGACGCACTCGCTCCCGACGACCGGCTCATTGTGGTGCGCATGGAAGCCCTTCCCATGGACTCCTTGCTGAGGTTGGCGCTGAACGAGCAGGGCATCGCGGCGGACCCTGTCTTCGGAGCATTCGATCGCTACGGGCAGCCTGTCTATCTCCTGGAAGCTTCGGAACCTTTCAGCGAGGCACTGCTGGAGCAAAGCTATTCCGTGGCGTTGGGGAACTTGCAATTCAGGGTCCACTTCCCAAAACTCGGCCGATACCTCCTGGGTCAAATGTTGGGCGCGTTCGCTTTGAGCGTTCTGATGATGTGCTTAATTGCTGGCGGGTTTGGGTACACGCTGTTTGCCATTCAACGCACCAAGCGCACGGACCGCCTCCAACGGGATCTGGTCAACAACCTCACCCACGAACTCAAGACGCCCATTTCGAGCATAGGTCTGGCCAGCGAAGCGCTGTCGGATCCTGCCTTTGACGAGGAGTCTCGCAAGCATTACCTCGGCCTGATTCGCGAGGAAAACAAACGCCTCAGTGTGCTTGTCGAAAACGTCCTTCGAGCGAGCCTTTCCGAGAGTGGGGCCATGCGCCTGTATGTCCAGCCTCTGAATGTCCACGACCTCGTCAAGGGCGTGGTCAAAAACATGGCCGTGAAGTTTCACAAGCAGGGGGTGAAGGTGGATTTGGATTTGCAGGCGAGCAACCCCAACCTCGTGGCTGACCGCATCCACTTGACCAACATCCTGTTCAATTTGATCGACAACGCGGTCAAATATTCCGGAGACGACCCGCACATTGTCATCCGCACCGCCCAAATCCCTGACGGAGTGTCACTCGACATCCAAGACAATGGGGTCGGCATCGCCAAAGAACATCTTGGCAAGGTCTTTGAAAGGCTATATCGTGTTCCCACTGGCAACGTCCACGACGTGAAGGGATTTGGCCTGGGCTTGAGCTACGTGAAAAACGTGGTCGAACGCCACGGCGGATCCGTGCAAATCGCGAGCCGAGTCGGTGAGGGCACAACATTGAAGCTGTTGCTTCCGTTTGACAGTCAACCTGAGAACACTGAATCATGAAAGACATCCGCATCCTGCTCTGTGAAGACGACCCCAGCTTGGGCCGCTTGCTCTCCGATTACCTCAAGGCCAAAGGTTTTGAAGTGACTTGGGCCCAAGACGGCGTCGAAGGCCTGAAGGCATTTCACCGCGACACGTTTGATTTCATTGTGCTTGACGTGATGATGCCGCGCAAAGACGGTTTCCAGGTGGCCGAAGAAATCCGACTGGAGAGCCGCAGCATTCCGATTTTGTTCTTGACGGCGCGTTCGACCAAAGACGACACGCTAGAAGGCTTCAAGGTGGGCGCCGACGACTACATGACCAAGCCCTTCAGCATGGAGGAACTCGTGCTGCGCATCCAAGCCATTTTGCGTCGTTCCGCCGCATTGCCTGAGGCCGGCGAAGAGGTCACCGAGTTCACCGTGGGTCTGTATGCTTACGACTACACCACCCAATCTCTGACGCTTCGTGGGGAATCCCAAAGGCTCACCACCAAAGAGAATGAACTCTTGTTCATGCTTTGCAAGCACAAGAATGCGTTGCTCGAGCGGGCGCATGCGTTGCGGAACATTTGGGGTGATGCCAACTACTTCAACGGGCGCAGCATGGACGTGTACATCGCCAAGCTCAGGAAGCACCTCAAGGGCGACGATCGCATCGAAATCTTGAATGTCCACGGCAAGGGCTTCAAGCTCGTGGCGCCAACCGACTGAGAATGCCTATCTTTGCGGCCTCGAAGCGCCGCCCATGTCTGACATGATCAAAATCCTCGCTGCCTCTGCGTCCCAAAAATTTGGGGAGCGCGTGGCAGCCGCCTACGGCACCAACTTGGTCCCTGTGCGCACCCAAAAATTCTCCGACGGAGAATTCACGGTAAACATTGAGGAAACCGTTCGTGGCAAGGAAGTGATCATCGTCCAGTCCACCTTCCCTCCTTCAGACAATTTGCTTGAGCTCTTGATGCTCATTGATGCTGCCAAGCGTGCCAGCGCAAAGCGCATCGTGGCGGTGATGCCGTACTTCGGTTTCGCCCGCCAAGACCGAAAGGACAAGCCTCGCGTCGCCATTGGTGCCAAGTTGGTGGCCAACATGCTCATGGCGGCTGGCGTGAATCGCGTCATCACCATGGACCTTCATGCGGACCAAATCCAAGGGTTCTTCGAGGTGCCGGTGGACCATTTGTTCGGCTCCACGTTGTTTTTGCCTTGGATTAAAACGCACATCTCTAAGGAGAACCTTTGCATCGCCACGCCCGACACAGGCGGCACCAAGCGCGCAAGCACCTACGCCAAGCACCTCGGGGTGGACATGGCGATTTGCTACAAGCAGCGGAAGGTGGCCAACCAGGTGGAAAACATGACGGTCATTGGGGACGTGAACGGCAAAAACGTCGTCATCGTCGACGACATGTGCGACACGGCTGGGACGCTTACAAAAGCGGCGGACTTGATGATGGAACACGGCGCATTGAGCGTGCGGGCCGTGTGCACCCACCCCGTCTTGAGCGGTCCTGCATACGAGCGCATCGCCAACAGCACGCTTCAAGAACTCATCGTGACGGACTCCATTCCGTTGCGCACGGACGTGGACACGTCTAAAATCACCGTGCTCCCCGTTCACGACATGTTTGCGCAAGTGCTCCAATGCCTCATGCGCAACGAATCGATCAGCACTCAATTCACTCTTCAATAATTTTTCATCATGAAAACAGCATCATTGAGCGGCTCTCTGCGTGAGAGCGTAGGGAAAAAAGATGCCGATGCGCTCCGCGCAGACAACCGCGTTCCCGGCGTGTTGTATGGCGGCAGCGAGCAGATTCACTTCAGCGTGTCTGAAGTTCAACTCAACAAGATTGTCTTCAATCCAGACGTCTTCAAAATTGAGTTGGACATCGACGGCAAGAAGGTGGACTGCATCATTCAGGACATCCAATTCCACCCTGTGACCGACCGCGTCACGCACCTCGACTTCCTTGAAATCCTTCCAGGCAAGCCTGTGAAAGTGGCGCTTCCGTTGCTCACGACCGGTCAAGCCATCGGTGTGATGAACGGGGGTCGTTTGGAGTTGAACTACCGTCGTGTGCCCGTTCGCGGCATCGCCGACCAGTTGCCTGAGTGCCTCACTGTGGACATCACTCCCCTGAAAATTGGGGACAACGCCCGTGTGCGCGACCTGAATGTGGAAGGACTCGAGATCCTCCTCAGCGAAAGCGCCCTGCTCGTGGCTTGCAAGCGCACGCGCGCAGCCATGTCTGCCGAATCTGAACTCGAAGGTGAAGGTGCAGAAGGCGGTGAAGGTGCAGAAGGTGGTGAAGCCGAAGGCGGCGAAGGATAATCCCCTCGCTGCATGAAGTACCTCATTGTGGGCCTCGGCAATCCCGGGGCAGAATATGAGGAAACCCGACATAACATCGGGTTCAAGGTGGTGGACTCCCTCGCCCAACGTCTGTCCGGAACTTTCGAGACCGGCAGACTGGGCGAGGTGTCCACCGTCCGTTTTAAAGGACGTCACATCGTGCTTCTTAAGCCCTCCACGTTCATGAACTTGAGCGGCAAGTCCGTTCGATACTGGATGGATGCAGAGAAGGTTCCTTTGGAGCGGGTGGTTGTCATCACAGACGACCTGAATTTGCCTTTTGGCACCCTCCGGCTCAGGGCCAAGGGAAGCGACGGCGGCCACAACGGCCTCAAGGACCTCCAACAGGTGCTGGGGACAACGAAGTACCCTCGGCTGAGGTTTGGGATTGGTGCGGAGTTTGGGAAGGGTCAGCAGGTGGATTACGTGCTGGGGAAATGGAGCGCCGAGGAGCAAGAGCGCATGGAGGAGCGCTTGACAAAGGCGGGCGATGCCGTGCTGAACATCACCACCGCGGGCTTGGCTCGTGCCATGAATGCTTACAACGGGCAGTGAGCTCCGCTTAGACTTCGTCTTCTTCGTAGAAATGGTTGTTGCCGATGTACGCCACCACGGCGTCGGGCAACAAGAATTGCACGTCGTGGCCAGCCATGATCGCATCTCGAATGTACGTCGAGCTGATGGCGATGAGGGGCGCCTGATGCACTTCCACGTTGGGGTGGGCCAGCCAGTCCGTAGGTGACGGAGGAGGGGCTTCCGCTCCAGGATTCAAGCGAGGATAGATGAGAAGGCGATGTGCCGACGCGAGGGACTCGTGGTCTTTCCACGTGTGGAACGACGCTAGATTGTCTTGTCCCATGATGATGCTGAACATCACCTCAGGATGGGCATCTCGCAGATGTTGCATCGTGTCGGCTGTGTAGTTCGGTCGCGGCAAGGCAAACTCCACGTCGATGGCCTTGAGGTGGGGATGATCTGCAATGGCCAAACGCGCCATTTGCAACCTGTGCTGCTCGGGGATCAATTCTGCACCCTGCTTGTGTGGACTGGTCGGCGTCACCACAAACCACACTTCGTCGAGTTCCGCTTCGTGAAGCATGTGGTTGGCGATGACCAAATGCCCCAAATGGATCGGATTGAACGACCCGAAGTAAAGCCCGACGCTCAGAGATATGGAAGATGGGTCCATGTCAAAGTTGGGCATGCCAGCCCCTCACAAAAATGCGCGTTCAAGGAAATCGCCGACCATGTCTTCCGCTTCTTGTTTGGCCATGGCCAAATCGTCATTCACCAAACGCAGATCAAACGCCGTTGCCGCTTCCATCTCTTGCTGCGATTTGGCAATGCGCTTTTCAAGGGCAGCTTCGTCTTCCGTTCCGCGGCCGCGCAGACGGTCCTCCAGGGCGAGCATGGATGGCGGCATGACGAAGATGGACAACGCGCTGTCGCCAAAGACGGATTTCAAGGTTTGGCCTCCCACCACGTCCACGTCAAACAGCGGGGTCCGACCGTCCCTCCAAAGGCGCTCCACTTCGCTGCACAACGTGCCGTAAGACAGCCCTTCGTACACCTCCTCGTACTCGACGAATGCCCCGTTCTTGACGCGCTGGGCAAAGTCTTCTGGGGTCAAAAAATGGTAGTCTTTGCCGTCTGTTTCGCCGTCTCTCGGGCCACGCGTGGTGGCGCTGACGCTGAAACCAAGCGCCAAATCAGGCTTGGTCATCAAGTGGCGGACGAGCGTGGTTTTCCCGGCGCCTGAAGGGGCCGAAAAGATGATGGCGAGGCCGTCGCCTTGGGGTTTGGTGCCTGCGGGCATGGGGTCAGAGAACGTTGAGGACTTGTTCTTTGATCTTCTCCAACTCGTCTTTCATCTGAACGACAATGCGCTGCAAATCCGAGTCATTGGCTTTGCTCCCGAGGGTGTTGATTTCCCGGCCCATTTCCTGGGCGACAAATCCGAGCTTCTTGCCTTGATTCTCTCCCGTGTCCATGATTTCACGGAAATATGCGATGTGCGCATTCAGGCGAGTGCGCTCCTCACTGACGTCCATCTTCTCGATGTAGTAGAGGACTTCTTGCTCAAATCGACCTTCGTCCAAGGTGCTGCGGTCAATGGTCTCTTCGAGGTTGGTTCGAATGCGGTCACGAACGCGCTGGATTCGGGCTTCAAGGAGGGGGTCGAGTCCAGCTTCAAGCCCAGCGATGGTGTCGAGGCGGCCCTTGAAATCGGCCGCGAGTGTCGCGCCCTCGGTGTTGCGGAACGCGTCAAACTGTTCCGTGGCTTCTAGCACCAGCGCGTGGATGCCGTTCCAGGCCTCTTCGTCGAAAGCTTCCTTGGAGGTTTGCATGGCATCCGGGAAACGCACGGCCGTCGCCAACAAGTTGCTGGTGGGCTGGCCCGTTTCTGTCGCCAACGCTTCGAGGTCTTTGACGTACTGGCAAATGGCCGGTCCGTTCAACTCGTGACGAGCCTCTGAAGCATCCGCCTCAAAGTGAATGGCCACATCACTCTTGCCGCGTACGATGCGGGCTCCGAGCTCCGTGCGAAGGTCCATTTCTTTTTGCTTCAGCACGGACGGCATCCGCACCTGGAGGTCGAGGTTTTTGCCGTTCAAGGAACGCACCTCCACCGTGTATTTTCGGGAACCGACGGCACCTTCCGCCTTTCCGTAGCCTGTCATTGAACGCAGCATGGAGCGAAGATACGCTCTCGAACCGGTGCGCGCCTTCCATGCCGTCGCGAAGGTCATTGGCCCACAGGGGGGCGCTACCTTTGCATCGATGTCTGATTTGAAACGTGTGACCTCCCTCCTCGCTGGAGACATGGCAGCCTTCAAGCCCAAATTCCGGGCCGCCGTCACCACCGACGTCGCCTTGCTCGACACGGTCATGCGGTACATCCTGCGTCGCAAAGGCAAGCAGATGCGGCCCATGTTTGTCTTCCTCAGCGCGCGTCTCCATGGCGGCGTCGATGCCCAGGGCGGCGCCACCGACCGGGCCCACACCGCCGCGGCGCTCATTGAACTGCTGCACACCGCGACCCTTGTGCACGACGACGTGGTCGACGAAAGTCCCCTTCGCCGCGGCGTGTTCAGCATCCAGGCGCTTTGGAAAAAGAAGGTCGCCGTCCTCGTCGGCGACTACCTCCTTTCTCGGGGCCTTCTCGCCGCGGTCGATGCCGAGGCGTTTGACCTGCTCAAAATCACGTCCCGCGCGGTGCGCGAAATGAGTGAGGGCGAGCTGCTTCAGATCGAGAAAGCGCGCCGCCTTGACATCACCGAGGAGGTGTACTTCGACATCATCCGACGCAAAACCGCCTCCCTCCTCGCGGCCTGTTGCGCTTGCGGCGCGGCGGCGGCCGGCGCGGACGACAAAATTGTGGAGCGGATGTGGGGGTTGGGGGAGCGCGTGGGTTTGGCCTTCCAAATCCAAGACGACCTTCTCGACCTTGGCGAAGGCGACCGCACGGGCAAACCCACAGGACAGGACATCCGTGAGCGCAAGATGACGCTGCCGCTCATCCACACGCTTGCCAAAGCTTCTCCCTCCGAGCGCCGACGGCTCATCAAATTGGTGAAGCACAAAAGCGAGGACCCCGCCGCCGTCAAAGAGGTCATGGACGCCATCCTCGCCGGTCCCGGCATGGAGCGCGCTCGGTCCGA
>JBELLK010000011.1:0-29092 GCA_042088625.1 Flavobacteriales bacterium | reverse complement strand
TGGTACAGCGCCTCGACAAGCACGCCCATGAGCGACGCCAGCAAGTCTTGGTACGACGAGATCAAACTTTACCGATACCGCAAGTGCTGTGGGCCCAACTTCAGTGAGACCGGACACTACACCCAAATGGTTTGGCACTCCACCACTGCAGTCGGCATCGGCGTGGCCGTGTCAAGCAAGGGCGAAACTTACGTGGTCGCGCGTTACAATCCGACTGGCAATTGGCAAGGGGAATGCCCCTACCCGAGGCATTGATCAGCGCTTTTTCTTCCCCTTCTTTTTGACACTGAAGCTGGGCGCGCCGCCAGAGCCAGACGTGTTCCAGGGCTCTTGACCAGGCTTGAATGCCGGCTTCTTCTTGCCTTTCTTCTTGGCCTTGCCTGCACCCATGGGCTTGCCCGGTTTGTCGGCATAACCCTCCTTGGCGTTGTCCCAGGATGGCGCACCTCCAGAGGGCTTGCGCTTCTTGGAAAACGGCTTCTTTCGGAAGGGGCGAGACCCGCGGGCGTCCCAGCTGTCGCGTTTGCCGCGGTCGTCGCGGTCACGGCGACGTTCGCCCATGTCTTTTTGGTTCAGGTCAGCCTTGCCGGCTGTCTCGAGTTTGCGCATCTCGGCAAGCACAACCTGACGCAACAAATCCTCTTTCGAGAGTTCACCAAACAACAGGCTCATTTGCTCCCAAATGTCTTCCGGGACACCTCGCCCAGCAGGCAACTCAATCAGACCTTGACCCCATGTGGTCATCCGTGCGTGCACAATTTCCTCGGGATTGGGCACCTGGGCTTGGCTGAACTCGATGTTGAGTGTCTTGGCCAAACGGTTCAGATGTCCTCGCTCCTTGACGCTCATCAAGGCCAACGAAATGCCCTTCTTCCCCGCGCGGGCGGTACGCCCGGAACGGTGGGTGTAGTATGCCGTCTCGCCCGGAAGCGAGTGGTGGAACACGTGGGTGAGGTTGTCCACGTCGATGCCGCGTGCCGCCACGTCGGTGGCCACGAGGAGCTGCAAGTGCTTTTGCTTGAAGCGCAGCATCACGCGGTCCCGTTGGGCTTGGGACATCTCCCCGTGCAAGGCGTCGGCGCGGTAGCCGCGCTTGAGCAACTCCTCGGCAAGGGCCTGGGTGTCGCGACGGGTGCGACAAAACACCACCCCATACAGCTCGGGGTCGAGGTCGAGGAAACGCGCAATGGCCTCGCTTTTGTCCGAGTGGCGCACAAGGGCATATTGGTGATCGATGTTTTGGTTGACCGTCGCGGACTGGTTGACCTTGACCTCAAGCGGCGCGGTCATGTACTGACCGACCATGCGGCGGATTTCACGAGGCATGGTGGCGGAGAAAAGCCACGTGCATTTGTCCTCCGGTGTGAAAGACAAAATCTCATCCAGCTCCTCCTTGAAGCCCATGTTCAACATCTCGTCGGCCTCGTCGAGCACGAGGTGACGAATGCGGTCGAGCTTGACGGCCTTCCGCTTGGCAAGGTCAATCAGACGGCCCGGCGTGGCGATCACCACGTGGCAAGGCTTTTTCAATTGGGCGATTTGGGTGGCGATGTTGGCGCCGCCATACACCGCCACGGTCCGCAACCCCTTCTTGTGCTTCGCGAACTTCTCGAGCTGTTCGGCGATTTGCTGTCCGAGCTCGCGGGTGGGCGCCAGCACCAAGGCCTGGACGTGGTCCCACTCGGTGTCGAGGAGATCGAGGAGCGGCAAACCAAAGGCCGCGGTCTTGCCGGTGCCTGTTTGGGCCAAACCAATGAAATCGCGGTCACCCTCGAGCAACAGCGGAATCGCTTGCGCTTGGATGTCGGTGGGCGTCTCGAACCCCATCTCGGTGATGGACTTCAGCAGGGGGGCGGAGAGCCCAAGGGTGTCAAATGATTGCAAAAGGAGGGGAATCTGGCCGCAAAGGTCGACCATTCTAGGCGAATGACTGCCTCAGCGTTTCCCAACGCGCTGCTGCGCCAATTCGGCGTCGATGAAGCTGAGCAAATTTTCCAAGTCCTCCCAGCGACCGCAGGGCGCACACGTCAAATGAAGGGTCAACTTTGACTTCGCCTTCTCTGGGGTGATGTCTCCGCTTTGAAGGTCGACCCAAGTTCTGGCGTACTCTGCAATGGCCTTTTCGATGCAGCGACAGCACACCTCTGCTCGCTTTGCATTCCGTTGTTCAGCTCGTCGAAGGGCGCGCTCCGTGTTTTGCTGGTTCGACGAATGCTTGGTTTTGTTGACGGGCTTGTAACTGTACATGGTGATGGGGTAAAACGAGAGCGGACCGCCCGAGACGAGGGAAAGGTGGGTACCCCTCCCAGCCCATTTTGACCAACACGCTGTCAGTCTGTGCCCTGGTCTCTGGAGCGCTGTTCTCCTGTGCGTGCAAATCGCCAGCACCCGTGGCCCACATCAACACGATGCCCCAAACAAACATGCACCCCCTCATGACGCGTCCGTTGAAGGGTTGTCATCGTACCACGTGGGCCACGCCATTTGGACCACAATCTTCGCCTCACGCGGGGTGATGTTCCACGCTTGAATGTCTTGTCCCACCTGCGTTCTCGGGATGCGAATGACTCGGCGCTTGAACACCAGAACCGAATCGCCACGGTGGTCCAAATCCGCGACAATGACCCCGCCCTTGTGGTTTGCTACAAAACGGGGGAGGTCCAAGATTTGGCAAGCTTCATCTGCGAACACATCGCGTTCCAACTTTTGCTCTTTGTGATCCGCGTAACTGCGAATCACTGAGCTGACGCCGAGCATGGCCAGCGGCCATCCAAGAATATTCATCCATTCCATCATGCGTGATTAAGATGGCGCATTCTTGAGACTTCTGCAAACGGGCATTCACCTTTGCACATTCACTTGAGTTTGTTTTCCACAACAGGAAACGCAGCAACTTCAGAGAGCGACACGCGAAGGCGGGCACGGAGAAAGTAGTTTGGACGTTCAGAGAAAAGCGCCATGGTCCAACTGAACACTGCACACACACTGAAGGCCCTGATGGGCTTGGGATTCGCCCTGTGGATGGGCGTGGCTTGGGCGGCAACGTCCAAAGGCGATGGCACGGGGTCGGAGCCGGTGGCAACGAACGAGACGTACATCGCGCAGTGGCAGGGTGAGGCGTTGCGCCAAATGGAGAAATACGGCATCCCCGCGAGCATCACGTTGGCGCAGGGCATTTTGGAAAGTGGCAACGGTGTGAGTGAGTTGGCGAAGCGGTCCAACAACCACTTTGGCATCAAGTGCCATTCGACGTGGACGGGCAAGCGCACCTACCACGACGACGACGAAAAGGGCGAATGCTTCCGGGTGTACGACGACGCCAAGGACAGCTACGAAGACCACAGCCACTTTTTGTTGCGGGACCGGTACGCGCGGTTGTTTGAGCTGGATCCGACAGACTACAAAGGCTGGGCAAAGGGGCTCAAAGCATGTGGATACGCCACCGATCCGGCGTATGCGGACCGCTTGATCACGCTCATCGAGAAGCACGAATTGCATGTGCTTGACGAGCCTGGAGGGACGTGGTCCGGGGGTGGGGACGCGGTGGCTTCAATCGATGTGGGAGAAGATGAAGGCTTGCAGAGACGAAACGTGCGCGAGCACGACGTGGTGCGCAAGGCGAGCGGCGGCGGCGGGACCGTTGAGGTGGGGAACCGCCATCGGGTACGGACAACCGTGCACGGCGTGCAGTTTGTGTACGCGGAAGCTGGAGATACGCAGGCGTCGTTGGCCAAGGATTTGGACTTGATGCCGTGGCAGATTCGGACCTACAACGAGGTCGGCAAACAGCACGAATTCCTGGCAGGCGACCGGATTTACATGCAGCCGAAGAAAGGGCATGCTGCCACGCCGTGGCACACCGTGCGACAAGGCCAAAACCTGTGGCAGATCGCCCAAATGCACGGCATCCGAACCCCTGCCCTTGCGCGCAAAAACAACCTCAAACCCAACGAAGTGCCCCGTCCTGGCACGAAGCTGAGTTTGCAGTGGCCACTGAACAAAGAGGGCAAGCTCCCGTGGTGGGCGAAGGCGCTGGGCGCGGAGTGACGCATGGACGTGACGGGGGTCGCGCGCAAACGGAGGCCGGCTGACTAACTTGCAGGCACCATGCCGTTCTATCAAAAGCTGGGCAGCATTCCGCCCAAACGTCACACCCAGTTCCGCCAAGACAATGGCGAGCTGCACCACGAACAGTTGTTTGGGACGATCGGATTCGTCGGAATGAGCTCGCTCCTGTACCACCGCCAGCGGCCGACTCAGGTCTTGGAGGTGCTGGGCAGCGAGGACGTGAGGCCGGTGGCGGCCGTCGAGCGCAACTTGCTCAGCAGGAAGCTCGACGGGTGGGCCGTGAAGCCAGGCAAGGACTGGTTGAGCTCGCGCGTACCCACGCTGTTCAACAGCGACTGCACCGTGGCCCTCGCCGCCCCGCCCAAGGTGGAGCGCGACGACATCTACAAAAATGCAGACCAGGACGAAGTGGTCTTTGTGCATCGCGGCGAGGGGGTGCTGGAGACGATGTTTGGGCAGATCGCCTATGGACAGGGTGACTACCTCGTGATTCCGCGGGGTGTGATGCACCGGTTCAAGTGGGCGACCGACGACAACCGTGCCCTGATTGTGGAAAGCGCGTCTCCCGTGGTGACACCCAAGCGGTACAGGAACCACTTTGGGCAGCTGCTCGAACACAGCCCCTACTGCGAGCGCGACCTGCGTCCGCCGAGCGCGCTTTGCGACATCAGTGGCGAAGGCGACGGGCCGTTCAAGGTGCGCATCAAGAAGGAAGGCATGCTGCACGATTACATGTACGCCAGCCACCCGTTTGACGTGGTCGGCTGGGACGGTTACCACTTCCCCTTTGCGTTCAGCATCCACGATTTTGAACCCATCACCGGTCGCGTTCACCAGCCGCCTCCGGTGCACCAAACTTTCGAGACGGACGGCTTCGTCATCTGCAGCTTCGCGCCGCGCCTGTACGATTACCACCCGCTCTCGATCCCTGCGCCCTACAACCACAGCAACATCGATTCAGACGAGGTGCTGTACTACGTGGATGGCGACTTCATGAGCCGCACTGGTGTGGGCCCAGGCCAAATCACGCTCCACCCCGCCGGCATCCCTCACGGACCACACCCTGGCACCTACGAAGGAAGCATCGGCAAAGCGCGCACCGAAGAATTGGCCGTGATGGTCGACACCTTCCGCCCCCTGAAAGTGACCCAACAAGCCCTCGACCTCGAGTTGGAAGGCTACCACCAAAGCTGGTTGTGACCCCTTAGAATTTCCAAACATGCTGACCGAACCCACCACCAACCTCGAAAAAGTCGTTCCTGAAGCCCACGATTTCCTGCCGTTGCTTGGCACCGACCACGTAGAACTGATCGTTGGCAACGCCAAGCAGAGCGCCTACTACTACATGGCGGCTTGGGGCTTCCAACCGTTGGCCTTCCGCGGCCTGGAAACCGGCAGCAAAGACCGCGTGAGCTACGTCTTGCGCCAGGACAAAATCACCCTCGTCCTCACCACCCCACTCACAGAGGGCGGCGAACTCAACGCCCACCTCGACAAGCACGGGGACGGCGTGAAGTCAGTGGCGCTTTGGGTGCCTGACGCGCGCAAGAGCTTCGAGGAGACGACCAAGCGAGGCGCCGTGGCCGAATTCGAGCCCGAGGTCCGGAACGACGACGACGGGGAGGTGGTGCTCAGTGCCATCAAAACCTACGGCGACACCATCCACGTCTTCGTGGAGCGCGAGAACTACAACGGGGTCTTCCTGCCCGGCTACCGCGCCTGGAACCCTGACTTCAAGCCCTCGCCCGTCGGCCTGAAATTCATCGACCACATGGTCGGCAACGTCGGCTGGGGCGAGATGAACACCTGGTGCAAGTTCTACGCCGAGGTGATGGGCTTTGCCCAGCTCGTGTCGTTTGACGACAAAGACATTTCGACGGAATACACCGCGCTGATGTCCAAGGTGATGAGCAACGGCAACGGCCGCATCAAGTTCCCGATCAACGAACCTGCGGAGGGCCGCAAGAAATCCCAAATCGAGGAATACATCGACTTCTACCAAGGGGCAGGCGTGCAGCACATCGCCGTCGCGACCGACGACATCGTCAGCACCGTCACCGCCCTCAAGGACCGCGGCGTCGAATTCCTCTACGTTCCGGACAACTACTACGACGACATCTTGGACCGCGTCGGCGAAATCGAGGAAGACCTCGAGCCTTTGCGCAAGCTTGGGATTTTGATTGACCGCGACGACGAGGGCTACCTCTTGCAGCTGTTCACCAAGCCTGTGGTTGACCGCCCGACGATGTTCTTCGAGATCATCCAACGCAAGGGCGCCAAAAGCTTTGGCAAGGGGAACTTCAAAGCCCTGTTCGAAGCCATCGAGCGCGAGCAAGAGAACCGCGGCACGCTGTAACTTCAGCCTGTGAGCGACACCCCCCTCCTTTCCCTTCGCGACATCCAGGTCGCCTTTGACGGCGGCGAGCCGGTGGTGAAAAGGGTGTCGTGTGACGTTTGGGCCGGGGCGACGACCTGCATCGTGGGCGAGTCCGGCTCGGGCAAAACCCTCACCTCCCTGGCCATCATGGGGCTGCTTCCCGGCACGGGAAAGCTCGTCGCGGGCGAGGTTCGTGGGCCGGAGGGGGCGCTATGGGCGGCCCCAGGCGAGCTCCACACGCCCGTCGGCCGGGACGTGGCCATGATTTTCCAGGACCCGATGTCATCCCTGAACCCGTCGATGCGGGTCGGGACTCAAGTCGCCGAGCCGCTCGAACTTCATCAAGGCATGAGGGGCGAGGCGGCCCTGGCTGAGGTTGCGCGCTTGTTCGCCGAAGTCGGTTTGCCTGAAGGGTCTGAGCGCAAATACCCTCACGAATTGAGCGGGGGCCAAAAGCAACGCGTCATGATTGCCCTCGCCTTGGCCTGCAACCCGAAGGTGTTGCTGGCCGATGAACCAACCACGGCCTTAGACGTGACGGTGCAGCGCGCCATCCTCGACTTGCTTCAGGACCTGCGCGATGCGCGCGGCCTAGGGGTGCTGTTTGTGACCCACGACTTGGACGTCGTAGGGGACATCGCCGACCATGTGGTGGTGATGCGCCACGGCTCGGTCGTCGAGTCAGGACCATGCGACGAGGTGATGCACAGCCCCTCCCACCCCTACACCCAGGAACTGTTGGCGGCCATGCCAGAACCCTTGGCAGCAGGCCGGGACAACGCTGAGGCCGGGGACAACGAAGTGCCCTTGATCGAAGCGCGGAATGTGGTGAAGCGTTTCGTGACCAAGAAGAACCTGTGGGGCAAACCCCTCGACCATTTCACGGCACTCAATGGCGTCAGCATGGCCATTGCTCCAGGGGAGCGCGTGGGACTGGTGGGCGAAAGTGGGTCTGGAAAGTCCACGCTCGGACGGGTCATGCTCGGCCTTGATGGGGCAGACGAAGGCGAGGTGAAGTGGAAAGGCGGTGCAGCGGAGGGCCGTGTGTTTCGGCGGTTGGCACAGCCCGTGTTCCAAGACCCATTCTCGGCACTCAACCCGCGGATGAACATCGGCGCGGCGTTGCAAGAAGCCATCGATCAACGCCTCGCAAGCGAAGGGCCAACGGTGCGAGAATTGTTGGAGGAAGTGGGGTTGTCGGCTGAAGATGCAACGCGACATCCAGGCAGCTTCAGCGGCGGGCAGCGGCAAAGGATCGTGCTCGCGCGGGCCTTGGCGCTGTCGCCGGAATTTTTGGTGCTGGACGAAAGCGTCGCGGCGCTGGACTTGCGCATCCAAGCGGAGATTTTGGACTTGCTCAAGGAGCTCTGCGAGCGGCGAGGACTGACGTTCCTGTTCATCAGCCACGACCTCAACGTGGTGGGGGCCGTGTGCGATCGGATCGCCGTGATGCAGGCCGGTGAAATCGTGGAGGAAGGCCCTGCAGCCCAAATCCTGAGTTGTCCACAACATCCCTACACCCAACGTTTGTTGTCAAGCCGTCCGGGGCAGAAAAGCAGGGGGCGCGTTGCGTAATTTGGCCTTGCATTCACGCGAATTCGCAACCCCACAGCATGTCCCTTGTTTTGAAATCCATCGAGGATGGCATCCTCACCCTGACGGTCCATCGTCCCGAAGCCCTCAATGCGCTCAACCGCAACGTCATTGACGCCCTCAGCGCGGCCCTTGAAGCAGCCCAAGACAACCCAGACGTTCGCGTCATCGTCCTGACAGGCGCGGGTGAAAAGGCCTTCGTGGCCGGCGCGGACATCAAAGAATTCGCCGACTTCGACCAAGCTCAAGGCGAGGATCTGGCCCGTCGCGGACAGCGCGACCTGTTTGACCGCGTCGAGCAAAGCCGCAAGCCTGTGGTGGCGGCCATCAACGGATTCGCCCTTGGCGGCGGCTTGGAGTTGGCCATGTCGGCCCACGTGCGGATTGCCTCGACAAACGCCCGCATGGGACTGCCTGAGGTGAGCCTCGGGGTGATTCCGGGGTATGGTGGCACCCAACGTTTGGCCCAAATCGTCGGCAAAGGCAAGGCCCTCGAAATGGTCCTGACCGGCGGCATGATCGACGCGGAAGCCGCGCTTGCCTGCGGGCTCGTCAACCAGGTCGTCGACCAAGACATCTTGCTCGAGACCGCCCAAGCGATGGCGGGCAAAATTGCCAAGAACGCCCCGACGGCGCTTGCCGCAGCGCTGGACAGCGTCCTAGCTGGGTTCGGGCGGGACGGATTTGGAGTAGAAATTGAACGGTTTGGGCAATGCTTCACCACCGACGACTTCAAAGAGGGCACCACGGCCTTCCTCGAAAAGCGCAAACCCCAATTCCCCGGAACATGAGCGACACGATGACCAGCGAAGGCGTGGTGGTGCCCGTGGTGGCGAACACGCCCCACGCCCTACCCGCCTATGGCACGCCCGACAGCGCAGGCCTCGACTTGCGGGCCAAACTCGACGCCCCCGTCGTACTTCAGCCCGGCGAGCGCGCCCTGATTCCCACCGGACTGCACCTTGCGCTGCCACGTGGATTTGAAGCGCAGGTCCGCCCTCGGAGCGGCCTCGCGTACAAACACGGGGTGACGGTCCTCAACAGCCCTGGCACCATCGACGCGGATTACCGCGGCGACGTCGGGGTCATCCTCATCAACCACGGGCAAGCCCCGTTCACTGTCGAAGATGGCGAACGCATCGCCCAGCTCGTGCTCGCGCGCTACGAACGCGTGGCATGGTCCCTGACAGAAACTGTCGAACAGTTGCCAGAGTCCACGCGGGGCGCTGGCGGGTTTGGCCATACGGGAACATCCTGACAACATGAACATCATTGTGCCCATGGCGGGCCGCGGAAGCCGCCTTCGCCCCCACACCCTCACCGTTCCCAAGCCGCTCGTCCCCTTGGCGGGCAAGCCCATTGTTGAACGGCTGGTCGAAGACATTGTCCGGACGGCCCACGACGGGGTGGACAACATCTGCTTTGTCATCGGCGACTTCGGAGCTGAAGTCGAGCGGGAATTGGTGGCCGTCGCCGAGCGACTGGGCGCCCAAGGGCACATCCGCTACCAGGACGAGCCGTTGGGCACCGCCCATGCCATCCTGTGCGGAAAGGACTTCCTCGAGGGACCTGTCGTGGTGGCGTTTGCCGACACCCTGTTCCGGGCGGATTTCACGATCGACCCTGACGCGGACGGAGTGCTGTTTTGCCAGCGCATCGAAGACCCCTCTGCGTTTGGGGTGGTCGTCACGGACGATGCGGGCACCATTGTCGACTACGTGGAGAAGCCGCAAGAGTGGGTGGGTGATTTGGCCATGATCGGCATCTACGCCTTCAAAGACGGAGCCCGCTTGAACCGCGAACTCCAACACCTGATCGACCACAACGTCATCAAAGGCGGAGAGTACCAGCTGCCTGACGCCTTGCGCAACATGACCAAGGACGGACTGCAGTTTGTGCCTGGCGAGGTGTCCGAGTGGATGGATTGCGGCAACAAGACGGTTACCGTGGAAACCAATGCCCGAATCTTGAGCATCCTCCAAGAAGAAGGGCGCCTGGACGGCATCCCTGCGTCCGCGACGGTGACGGACAGCGTCGTGTTGCAACCCTGCCACATCGGAGAAGGCGTCGTGCTCGAACGCGCTGTGGTGGGACCCCACGTGACCCTCGGTCCTGGCACTGTGATCCGAGACGCCCGCGTCAGCAACGCCCTTGTGGCCGGCAACAGCCTCATCGAACACGCCGTTCTCGACGGGGCCATGGTGGGCGCCAACGCCGCGTGGCACGGTTCCCCAAACGACGCCAGCATCGGCGATTTCTCCACCGTAGGCACCCCGCGCTCATGAACGTCAAAGGCATCGTTGGAATCGCCTTGATTGGACTGGCCCTCACCGGTTGCCAGCCCATGAACTCCCTGACCGGCACCAGCGTGCCTTACGGAAAGGAAACCCAGCTCGCCTATTTCGAAGGGCAAGGGCACCTGTTGAAAGGCGATTACGAAGATGCCTACGCCAGCTTTTTGAGCTGCGCCGAATCCGAGCCCGAGGAAATGGCGTTTCACTACCAACTCGGCAAAATTGACCTCAAGTTGGAGCGTTTTGAAGCTGCCGAACTGCACCTCGATCGGGCGCACGACTTGGAGCCCGACAACACGTGGGTGCTGTACCATCGAGGCCTGGCGCGCTTGGGCCAGGGCAACGGCGAGGGCGCCGAACAAGATTGGACACCTTTTGTGACGGCTCGGCCCGGAGATTTGGAGGCGCTTTTGGAATGCAGCGATTTGCTGTTGCGCGAAGGCCACGTCCTGCCCACCTTGAACCTCTTGTACAACTACGAGGAAAACGTGGGTCATGACGAGGACGTGCGCACGGAAGCCTTGCGCATTGTCGAGCTCACGGCCGACCCGGAGGGCGTGGGGCAGTTTTTGGAGCGCGCTCGAGAGGATTTTCCGGAGAGCGACACGTTTCAGCTTCAGTGGGCGCGGTACCTGATGGCCACGGGCGATTTGGACGCATGCCAGGTTGAGTTGACCGCCCTTTCTGCGCGACGTCCCAACTGGGGCAAGGTCGCGTTCGAGTGGGCCGAGTACTGGACCCGCAAAGAAGACCTTCCAGCCGCCTTGCCGCACCTCGAAAAGGCCATGGCCAGCGACGACGTGGCGGTGGAAAGCAAGCTTAGGGTTCTGGTGGGGTACGGGTATTTGGCCCAAGGCGACCCTGAGTTCGAAGCGCCATACACCTCCCTGCTCGACCGCATGATGAAACACCATGGGGACGAACCCGCTGTGGTGGAAATGGCCTGCGATTGGGCCTACCAAAACAACCGTTTCGACGAAGCCCTCGGACTGGCCTTGACCCTTGTGGAATTGGCGCCTGGAGCTGTGGAAACGTGGACCAACTTGATGGCGATTCGCATCGACATGAAAGACTGGGGCGCCATGGTCGAAGATGCAGAACAAGCCATCGCACGCTTTCCATTGGAGCCCGCGCTGTACTACTTCCAAGGCACCGCGCTGCGGGAAAACGGCCAGGACGACCAAGCCGTCAAGGCCTTCAAGGCCGGACTCGGCGTGGTTCTCGACAACCCTGTGCTTGAAGGAGCGTTGGCGTCTCAACTCGCGTGGTCGCATCGAAGTTTGGGCGAGTACGACCGGTCAGAGGATGCCTTCGAGCGCAGCTTGCGCGCTTACGAAGACGCCATTGTGCTGAACAACCACGCCTACTTCATGGCCACGCGCAAAGACATTGACGCCACGCCTGAGCGCCTTGCCCGTGCGCTTGAATGCAGCACCCGCGCCAATGAATTGGCCCCCGGCGAAGGGAACTTCATGGACACGCAAGCGCATGTTCTCTTCATGATGGGGTCGCATGGGGAGGCGCTGCAATGGATCTTGAACGCTCAAGAGAACGGCATGGGCGGCGACCCTGTGGCCCTTGAGCACGAAGGAGACATCCGTTGGGCGTTGGGCCAAAAAGAGGCCGCGCGCGAGGTTTGGCAAAAGGCCCTTGACTTCGGTGGCGATCAAGACGTCCTGACGCCCAAAATCAACCGCCCATGACCGCATCCAACGCATGGCACATGGCTTCCTTCCGCTGCGTGTGGATGGGGATGTTGGGTGCCTTGTTGTTGGTGTCAACCGGATGTCGGAACGTCCGGCACACCGCCTCCGCGGCGCTTCCCGAGCGCAGCGCTGACGAACTCCTCGACAGCCTGAATCTCCGAGAGCCCACATGGCAAACGCTGGGGTTGCGGATGGAATCGTCTGCGCAGGCCATGGACAAGGAAGGCAGCTTCACGATGAATGTGCGCATGGCGAAAGACAGCGTGATCTGGATGAGCATTTCGCCGGCCCTGGGCGTGGAAGCTGCACGCGTGCTGCTCACCCCAGACTCAGTGCAGGTGCTGAGCAAATTGCCGGGGTCGCGGTTTGTGTTCTTGGGCAGCTACGACGTGCTTTCGGAGGCGATGGATGCACCGGTTTCCTTCGACTTGCTCCAGGATTTGCTCTTGGGTCAACCCCTCAACATGGAAGACGACGAGGTGTACGTGAGCAAGGTGGACGGCGACCAGTATGTGCTGCTGAGCAAGTACGACCGCAACGTCCGCAAACTCGTGGGCACCGACGACAAAGGTTTTGTGCCGGGTGACAGTTTGGCCATTGTGGCCAAAGACAAAAAAGCCGAACGCCTCCTCGAAAAGGCCGAGCGGAAAGCTGAGAAAAAGGACGTGGCCGCGGACAAGCTGGTCGTGAAGCGATACTGGTTGGATGGCCTGACGTTTGACCCGGTCAAGGATGTGATCGACGACCTGCTTCAATTTCGGACCGTCACGGTGGAGCGGAAGAATTTTGAAGACACCGAGCTGGGACGGTTGCCCAACACCGTACGCATGACCGTGACCAGCCCAGACGGCGACTTCGATTCGGTGTTCGAAACCAAGCGTCGTCGGGCGGGCCGCGCCTACGATTTCCCATTCAGCATTCCAGAGGGCTTTGAACGACGCACGACCCTTTGACGTTACGCAGGCCATGAGGCAGGCATTGGCGGTGCTCGCGCTGTTGGCGGGGGTGCAAGGGGTTTGGGCTCAAACCGGAGACAAGGCCGCCCTGCAAAAAGAGCGCGACCGCATCACCCAACAGCTTAAAACGACAGAAAACCTGCTGAGTCAGGCCAAGCGGGACCGCAACAACGCCGCGCAACAAGTGAGCCTGCTCAACAAGAAAATTGAATTGCGGGAACGGCTGGTCAAGTCCCACGAGGCGACGATTCGTTCGCTGGAACGGTCCATGCGCGGCACGGACACCGAGTTGCGCACCCTTGAAGGGCACGTCGCTGCCCTCAAAGACGAGTACGCCCGGATGGTGCAACAAGCCTACCGAATGAAGTTGGGCACGAACCCCCTGCTGTTTGTGTTTGCCGCCGAGGATTTCAGTCAGGCCGCACTGCGCTTCCGGCTCGTTCAATCCTACACGACCGTTCGCAAGGAACAGGTGAAGCAGATTGAGGAAGCCCAAACCGACCTTGCGGAAGTGCGGGTCACGCTCAACGAAGAACGAGCAGAAGTGGAGCAGGCCCTGGCCGAGCAACGGGCGGAACGCGATGCGCTCCGTGCCGACAAGGGAGAACGCACCGCGCTTGTGGACCAGCTCCAAGCCGAGGAAAAGCGCCTTCGGAAAGCCCAAAAAGCCCAGGAAAAAGAACGCCAGCGCCTGAGTGACGAAATCAAGCGCATCATCGAGGCGGAGCTGGCCGCCGAACGGGCTTCAGCGGCCGGAGAATTCGCCTTGACGCCAGAAGGCAAAATCGTCTCCGAGGCCTTCGAAAAGAACCAACGCTCCCTGCCTTGGCCTGTGATGCGGGGAGTGGTGACTCAGGGGTTTGGGCGTCAACCCCATCCGACCCTCGACGGCATCACGATCGACAACAACGGCATCGACATCACCACCGAGGCAGGCAACCGCGCGCTGAGCATTTTCCAAGGCACCGTGTCAAGCGTCTTCAACCTTCCTGGGGCTGGCACAAGTGTGATCGTCACTCATGGCGCTTACCGGACGGTGTACACCAACCTGACGAACTGCACCGTGTCCAAGGGCAACACCGTGGATGTCGGAACCTTCCTCGGCAACGTCGGCGGTGCGGCTGGGTCCAACAGCGTCCTTCACTTCGAAGTTTGGAAAGTGGCGGGCAACGAGCGCACGCCTGTCGACCCCAGAAAATGGCTCAAGGCCAAATGACGTCGCTCACCCTCAAGTGCCCGAATGCCACGTTCAGGGGATTGCGCATCGTGGCGAACCTGCGACCTTTGCAGCCGTGAAGATTGCACTTGTCGGCAACCCCAACACAGGAAAGTCCACCCTGTTTCAGCGCCTCACGGGCACCTCGGTGTCTGTGGGGAACTTGGCCGGCGTGACGGTGGCCACATCCACCGCGCCGTGCAAGATCCAAGGGGCCAAGCATTGGCTTCTTCACGATTTGCCGGGCATGTACAACCTCCACGCCCAAACCGAAGACGGCCGCATCACCCAACGCACGCTCTTCGATGCCAACCATCCCCACCATCCTGACGTCATCTTCTTGGTGGCAGACGCAATGACCCTCAAGGGGCAGTTGTTCCTGGCCCTTCAAGTTCGGGAACTTGGGGTGCCTTGCGTGCTGTTGTTGAACGACATGCGCCGGAACCCTTCCGAGTCCGATGACCTGATGACGAAGGCCGAGGCGCTTTCACGCCACCTCGACCTCCCCGTGCAAATCATCAATGCCCTGGACGACGACCCCGTGGCTTGGGTGTCCGTTCTCGCACCGCACGTCGACACCAAACGCATCCCCGCCCTCGACACGCAACAGTGGTCTTCAGACCTAACAAAGGCCGCCGACCGACTGCGGGGCACCATGCCGCACCTCACCCCTGAGGTGTGTGCGCACCTCTTGCGCATGCAGGACGTCCCGGAATGGCTGTCAGATGCCGAACGAGACGCGTGGCGCGCTGTCCGCGGTCCCCTCGAGAGCGCTGCCACCTTGCAGTTGAACGAAGCGGGAGAACGGATGGCGCACATTCAACGCATTCTCCCCGATGCCGAATCGGGCACAGCCCCTGCCAACAACGCCAGCCGACGACTCGACCGCGCGATGGCGCATCCGGTGTGGGGGGTGCTGGGATTTGGGCTTCTGTTTTTTGTGATGTTCCAAGCGGTCTACAGCTGGGCGACTGTGCCGACAGACCTGCTGGACGGGTGGATGGCCTCAGGCATCGATGCGGTGAGTGCCGCCTTGCCCGACACATGGTGGCGAAGTCTGATTGTGGATGGGGCGCTGGCAGGGCTTGCAGGCATCCTCATCTTCCTGCCACAAATCATGATCCTCTTTGGGTTCACCGCCCTCCTTGAGCACAGCGGGGCCATGGCCCGATTGGGGTTTGTCGGGGAGCGCTTCTTGCGCAAGCTTGGCCTGGGCGGACGCAGCACGGTGAGCTTGGTCGGCGGGATGGCCTGCGCCGTGCCCGCGGTAATGGCCGCACGGGCCCTCCCGGACCGCCGCGAGCGCCTGCTCACCATCCTCGTCACGCCCCTGATGACTTGCTCCGCGCGACTGCCCGTCTACGCCTTCCTGATCGCCTTTGTCGTTCCTGATGGGACGTGGCTGGGCCTGAACCGACAGGGGATGTTTCTCTATGGCTTGTACCTTGCCAGCACTGCGGCCACGTTGCTCATGGCCTGGCTCCTTCACAAAAGCTTGCCCCAAGACCACGAACGCCTCGAACACGCCGAGGAATGGCCCCCCTACCGCATCCCTCGCCTTTCGCTGGTCGCAGGCAACATGGTGCGCCAGGGCTCTGTTTTCATCAGGTCCGCAGGGCAGGTTATTCTGGTTTTAAGCGTGGTGCTTTGGGGGCTCGGATTTTTGGGCAAGGGCTCCCTTGCTGAACGCCAAGCCATGGAACCCGCCCAACGCCTCGAAACAAGCGTTCTCGGTGCCGTGGGTGACGCCATCGAACCCATCGTCACTCCGCTGGGCTACGACGGCCGGTTGGGAATCGCCGTGCTGAGTTCTTTCGCAGCTCGCGAGGTCTTTGTGGGCACCGTCCAAACCCTCTACCCCGCGCCTGACGGCTCAACCCCCAGGGTCAGCGAACTCAAAGCGCGGCTGGCCCAAGAAACACATCCCCGCACGGGAAGACCGCTGCTCACGACCGCATCCGCAGCCTCGCTCATCGTGTTTTACATGTTCGCCATGCAATGCTTGAGCACGGTGGCCATCGTCCGGTCTGAACTCAACAGCTGGCCTTGGGCACTGGGGCAAGCCGCAGCCCTGACACTCCTCGCCTACGTGCTTGCGTGGATCACACACATGGTGTTGGCCTGAATGGCTTAGCTGACTTGGGTGTTGTCAGCAGCGACTCGCACCCACAGACGGGCAGCAGCCTCTTTCCTCACGGCCAAAGTGCGACCGCATGTGCAAATCGCCATGGGGCCGTTGGAGGGCGCCACGTGGCGGACTTCCACTGTGGATCCGATGCAGCATCCCATCTGAACAAGGGACAACACCTCCTCCGGTGTGTTGATCCGCTCGATCACCCCGCATTCTTGGGGGCCCAACTCAGAAAGTCGCTTCATCGACATGCTGCAAAAATAGGTCTGGCCTTCGGCAATGGCGCCTCCCCTGTTTGGGGGATTTCTGACACGGTCATTTTCACAAAGTCACCGAGGGTCACGAAATTTCTTGCACTTCGCGAAGTCCGCTGTACATTTGCGTCCGCTCTGGGCATTTAGCTCAGCTGGTTAGAGCGCTACCTTGACATGGTAGAGGTCACTGGTTCGAGTCCAGTATTGCCCACAAGCCCAGAGAAGCCCCGCACCCCAAGTGCGGGGTTTTTTGTTGGGATCCAAAGACAAGCTTGCTTGGTCGAATGGAGCCCATAAGAAACTAAGCGGACGCCAGTCCGCAGGCTTCGAAGGGGTTGTGAAGGCCTCCCCCATGTGTCCACCGAGCGAAGCGAGGTAGTCCAGTATTGCCCACAAGCCCAGAGAAGCCCCGCACCCCAAGTGCGGGGTTTTTTGTTGGGATCAAAAGACAAGCTTGCTTGGTCAGTACAAAAGGTGAAACTGGCAGCGGTTGTAAGCCTCAACGCCAGCGCGGACTTCGCGCCTGACTTTGGCTTCGCGCTCGGCAGCCCACGTCATGAAAACGCCCCCGACCAAGGCGTGGGCTGTGCCGACCATCCGAACGTCGTCAAATTGCGTGGCGCCCACCGAGACTTCGAAGATGCCTAGGTTGGCGAGCAGGAAACTGCGAACCCTCAAGCGCTTGGCGCGCAGGAAGTGGTCTCGGGCTTCCCAGCACGATTGGCACAGCCCGGATGCCCCGGCAGGCCGATAGGTTCGACCCTCGAAGATGACTTTGGCCCCATCGGTGAAAAGGCCCTCCTTGACCTCCATGCGTCCGGGAATGGGGACGTCTTGACCGCTGGCGCTTGTGACCGAAACAGACATCGCGGCGGCGACCAACAACTGCAACACAAAGCGGGACATGTGAAGGGGTTTGGGGTGTAAATTAAGGGTTCATCATGACAGTCATGACCCAGAACACCTCCCTACTTTCAAACGCGCAGCACGCCGGTTTGCTGATGTTGCGCACGGTGCCTTCCGCCATCATGATGACCCACGGTTGGCCCAAATTCCAGCGCCTACTCGACCAATGGGGCTCCGAAGAAGGGGTGAAGTTCTTCGACTTCATGGGGCTCGGACCTGAAATCTCCTTGGTCCTGACCGTGTTGGCCGAACTCGTGGCCCCTGCACTCATGATTGCGGGCTTCCAGACCCGTTGGGCGTCGATTCCCGCGGCGTTCACCATGGCCGTGGCGGCGTTTGTGGTTCACGGCAGCGATCCGCTCGGAGACAAAGAGCTCGCCTTGTTGTACCTCATCTGCTTCGCCGCCGTGGCCCTGCTCGGACCCGGCAAGTGGAGCGTGGATGGCTTGCAACAATCACGCTGAAGCAACCTGGTCCGTACGGACCCGTTTATCTTATGTGACCAAAATCCCCTGACAGCGGCCTCAATTCTTCCTATCTTCAGGGGCCTTGTTCATTTTCTCTCTCGCAACAACATGTTGATTCCTCGCTTTTCCCTTCAAGCACCTCATCTCTTGACCATGGCAATCATGCTGGTGGCCGGGGCTGCTTTTGCGCAACCCGCTCCGCCGAGCGGCATTTATTTGGAGGATTTGAGGGGGTGGCTGAAGACCAATTGGTACGATGGATCCCACAATCAGCTCGGTTACAACGAGGCGCGGCGTCAGATGTATGGGTACACCGACATTTTGAGCAACGGGAATGTGGAGTGCATCTACACCGGGTTCCAACAGCCCGGTGGATTTGTCACCTACCCCAACCCCATCAATGCGGAGCACATTGTGCCTCAGAGCTTTTTTGGCAGTTCCGAACCGATGCGCAGCGACATCTACATCTTGCGTCCTTGCCACGGCAGCGCCAACAGCGCCCGCAGCAACTACCCCTTTTTCGAAGTCAACGACAACCAAGCACAGTGGTACGGCGTCAATGGCAACAGCTACACGTCCACAAGCAACGAGCCTTCAGGCAGCGACAATTGGTCTGAAGGAACGGGCAGCATGTGGGAACCCCGTGAATCCAAGAAGGGCGATGTGGCGCGGGCCGTGTTCTATTACTACACCATGTACCCCAATGAGGGCACCAACATCAACGCTTGTGGCGATTTGCAGACCCTGTACGATTGGCATGTGAACGATCCCCCTGATGCCGCTGAACTCAGCCGCAACACCAAGATCAACCAAGAGCAAGGCAACAAGAACCCTTACGTCGAAAACCCCGACCTGGTGTACCTCGCTTGGTTGTATGACGGCACCCTTCCAAACGACGACACCGAAGGTCCCGATTTCACAGGAACAGCGAGCTCGGTGAGTGTCGCATGCGGAAGCACGCCGGGCGTGTTGGCGGACCCCACGGACCCCTGTGGGATTGCGTCGCTCACGTACGAAGATGCCTTCAATGGAAGCGGCGGCTGCACTGGTGGTGAGGGCATTGTCCGCACCTACACCGCGACCGACGGATGCGGCAACGTCAGCACCTTCCAGCAGACGCTGGTGTTCGTGGACGTGGAACCTCCCGTGTTTGACTTTGTGCCTGTGGATGTCAGCATCACCTGTGACGACGACGTCATCCCCTTGGATGAGGCCACGGCGACAGACGCGTGCACCGAGGCGTCTGTGACGGTGAGTTTGGACATCGTTGGAGGGCCCTGTCCTGAACCTTATCAAATTGTCCGTGTTTTCACTGCAACGGACGGCTGCGGCAACACTGCCACAGCGTACCAAACCATCTTCGTCACCAACGACGTCACCAACAATTGTCCCGAGGACTTGGATGGCGACTTCTTTGTTGGCGTCAGCGACGTGCTGTTGGTGTTGGGAGAGTTTGGATGCGGTGCAGACTGTCCCATTGACCTTGACGGCGATGGTGCGACGACTGTCAGCGACGTGCTGGCCGTGCTTTCCGCCTTTGGAGAAGCGTGTTAACGATTGAAACAACTGAATGAAGACCTTTTATCCCATGAATCCACTGACCAAACTCCTACGCGGCGCAACACTCGCTGTGCTGACTGCCGCAGGCCTCACCACGGCTTCGGCCCAGTCGCCGTGTGTCGACGGACTTGCCGCTGGCTTGTACCCTTGCGAAAACATTGATCTGCTCTCGACCCTAGGCATCAACCAAGTGGGTGGCGGTGAGATGAATGACATTTGGGGATGGACCGATCCGCTCGACGGCAAAGAATACGTGTTGTTGGGCCGAACCAATGGCACCGCTTTCATCGACATCTCCGACCCCATCAACCCGGTTTACCTCGGCAACCTCAACACCAACACGGTGTCGTCGTTGTGGAGGGACATCAAGGTGTACAACAATCACGCCTTCATCGTGTCTGAGGCGGGAAGCCACGGGATGCAGGTCTTTGATTTGACGCGTTTGCGCAACGTGACAAACCCGCCTGTCAACTTCACTTCAGATGCCGTGTACACAGGGTTTGGCAACGCACACAACATTGTCATCAACGAGCAGAAGGCACGCGCCTACGGTGTGGGCACCAACACCGCCTCAGGAGGCCTGCACATCGTGGACATCTCCAACCCCTTGAACCCCACAATCCTTGGCACGTTCTCGCAAGACGGGTACACCCACGACGCTCAAGTCGTCACGTACATAGGCGCTGACGCCCAGTACCAAGGCAAAGAAATTGCCTTTGCTTGCAACGAGAACACGATCACCATTGTGGATGTGGACGACCCCACCGATGCCACCCTCATCTCCACCGAAGGGTACAGCGGATCGGCGTACACCCACCAAGGATGGCTCACTGAAGACCACAAGTACTTTGTCGTGGGCGACGAGCTCGACGAGCAAAACAGCGGCGTCAACACGCGCACCTACTTCTTCAATGTGGAGGATTTGAACAACCCGTTTTTGGCGGGAACCTACACGGCGACCACGGCAGCCATCGACCACAACTTGTACATCAAAGATGGCATTGCGTACCAGTCCAACTACCGCGCAGGCCTGCGCATGCTCGACGTGTCCCAAGCCCCGAGCGCAGAGGAAATCGGCTACTTCGATTGCTACCCATCGAGCGATGCAGCGCAGTTCAATGGCACATGGTCCAACTACCCCTACTTCCCTTCAGGCGTAGTGGCCGTCAGTCACATTGAAGAAGGGTTGTTCTTGTTGAAGCCCAACTTCTTCACGGTCAGCACGGCAGCGGATTTGGTCTGCTACAACGAAACGGTGACGATCACGTTGGTGAATGGCGCAGCAACTGCGGGCAGCACGTACAACGTGACCGGAGCGCCGGCCGGAGCCTCTGTGAACGTCAGCAACACGGCCGACGGTGCGATCATCACTGTTTCTGGGTTCCCACAAGGGGCCATCGCTCCGTACACCCTGACCGTTTCTGACAACACTGGCCAATCCGGTTCCGTGACCTTCACGGTCTACGATTGCGACAACGAAGTGCTAGGATGCACCGATTCAGGAGCGTTGAATTTCAATCCTGCGGCCACGTTGGACGATGGGTCGTGCACGTACCCTTGTTTGGACGTCATTGTGACCATCCTCACGGACAACTATCCCGGTGAAACCACGTGGACCGTCACCAATGCAAGTGGTGCGACCGTGATGTCCGGTGGCCCATATGCAACCAGCGGCACCACCTACAACGAAACGGCATGCTTGGAGCTTGGGTGCTACACGCTGAACGTGAACGACAGCTACGGCGATGGCATTTGCTGTGCCTTCGGCAACGGCAGCTACACGGTCAAGGTGGACGGCGAAGACATCTTGACCGGGGGTGCATTCGGCACAAGCATCGCCGAGCCCTTCTGTGTGGAGCAAAGTGGTGTGTCTGGATGCACTCTGCTCGATGCATGCAACTACAATCCGGCGGCCACTGTGGACGACGGCTCTTGCACCTTCCCATACAGCGCGGTCTACGTTGATGAAGACGGTGATGGCATTGGCGGCGACCTGGCCATTGCGGATGCGTGCGATCCTTTGCCCAACGATTGGGTGCTGACGACGGGCGACTGCGACGACGGAAACAACGCCGTCTACCCCGGTGCACCAGGCACAGGCGAGGGCATTGACAACAACTGCGACGGCGAAGTGACTGGGGCCGAGATGGTGCCTTGTCCCGCCGACCTCAATGGCGACGGCGCCATCACCGTGGCAGATGTGTTGATTGTGCTCGGAGAATTTGGATGCCCTTCAAATTGCTCGGCAGACGTGGATGGCGACGGGGCCGTCACCGTGGGTGACGTGCTGGCGATTTTGTCGGCGTTCGGCGAGATGTGCTGATTGGCGCCAAAGCACTCGTCAAGCGAATGCTCTGACGAGATGAAATGATGCGAGCCCTGGCCAATCGGTCGGGGCTTGTGTCTTTTGCTGGGGGTCAGGGCGCCGTCAGGCGCACTTGTCGGGGTGCTTTTCCCGGACGTGGTTGGCGATCGGGATGCTCTTCCCGTCGTCGTCGAGGCGCACAAAGACGAGGCGCGTGCTGCACACCACCGCCTCTTCATGGCTGTACACGTTGAACTTGCGTGCCTCGACGGAGACGGTGATGCTCTTGCCGCCGATGCGGTCGATTTGGCCATAGATCTTGATCAAATTGTTCTCCTTGACCGGAGACTTGAACAGGACCTCTTCAATCTTCAGAGTCACCATCGTAGGACAGTGGCACACCTCGTTGACATAGGCGACGGCCGATTCGTCGATCCAACTGAGCATGGTGCCGCCAAACAAATTGTTGTGCACCCCGAGGTCGTACTTCTTGCAGACTTTGGTTCCGAGCAATTGCATGGCGCAAAGGTCGGTCAAGGTCTGGACATGCGGAAGTTTGAAAGGTTAGTAAGTCCCCGACTGGACGTCCCGGCGGAACGGCAGGCCCATTTGGTAGGCGAGTTCATCGCTCCGGTGGTCGTCGGCGACGTCGAGGCCGTACTGGATGTCGGCGGGGTTGCCGTAGGTGAAGGTGCCGAAGATTCGGTCCCAAATCGACAGCATGTTCCCATAATTCCGGTCCGTCCACGGCACCTCAAAATGGTGGTGGAACTTGTGCATGTTGGGCGACACAAACACCCAGCTGATGGCGCGGTCGACCCGCTCCGGAAGCTCGATGTTCGCATGCGTCAGGTACGTGAAGAAGACCGTCAGGATTCGGTAAAAGAGGTAGAACGCCACCGGCGCTCCCGCCACAAGCACGGCCGCAAGGGCAAAGCACTCGCGCACCACAAAATCGAGCGGATGGTGGCGGGTGCCAGTCGTCACGTCGACATGGGTGTCGCTGTGGTGGACCATGTGCAAACGCCACAACGGCTTCACGTTGTGGAGGCACCAATGCACCCCGTATTGCGCGATGAGGTCAAACACCACAATGGCCACCACGAGTTCCACCCAAGTTGGGGCGGCGAAGAGGTGGAGCAATCCGATTTGATGGGTGGCCGCCCAAGCAAAAACACCCACCGTGGCTGCCCCAAACGCCGAGTTGATCGCCATCGTCGTGGCCAGAAAGGTCAGGTTGGTGCGCGTGTGCTTCCACGACCGATAGCCCCCTTGAAACATGGGGCGCACGCCTTCAACCACGAGGTTGATGGACATGCACGCCACAATCCACACGAGCTTTTGCCACGATGGCATCGCTTCGAAAAAGTCGAGGAACGCTTCCATGCTTGGGAAGATACGTGCGCCCTTGCCTTGTGGGCTAATTTGCAGGCATGGAAGGTGCACTGAAGGTGGCGGTGATTGGCGGGGGCGCTGCGGGGTTTTTCGCGGCGTTGTCCGCGGCGGCGCACCATCCGTCGGCACATGTCGTGCTCTTCGAAAAGACGGCCAAACTCCTGTCCAAGGTCAAAATCTCCGGTGGCGGACGCTGCAACGTCACCCACCACTGCTTCTCCCCTTCAGCCCTGTCCAAGCACTACCCGCGCGGCGGCAAGCGCTTGAAAAAAGCCTTCGGCACATTTCAGGCGTCCGACACGGTCGCGTGGTTCGAGTCGCGGGGCGTGGCCCTCAAAACGGAAGGCGACGGACGCATGTTCCCGGTCACGGACGCGTCCCAAACCATCATCGACTGCCTCGTCCGCGAAGCCGAGCGCCTCGGGGTGGAAATTCGGATGCAGGCCGCGGTTCGGGCCTTGGTGCCACTCGATGGTGGTGGCTTCCACCTTGACGGCGAGCGCTTCGACAAGGTGATCGTGGCCACAGGTGGAAGCCCCAAGCGAGAGGGCCTGGCGTGGCTCGAGGCGCTCGGCCACACCATCGTCGATCCGGTGCCGTCCCTGTTCACGTTCAACATGCCGGGCGCCGACGTCACCGACCTCATGGGCGTGGTCGTGCCCGAGGCCCGCGTCCGCATCCAAGGCACCAAGCTGGTCCAGGACGGCCCCGTGCTGATCACCCACTGGGGCATGAGCGGCCCGGCCGTGCTGAAGCTCAGCGCTTGGGGCGCCCGCGATTTGGCCGAGTGCAACTACCGCTTCACTGTCCAAATCAATTGGATCGGCATCCCAAATGAAGCCGAAGTGGCCCAAATCATGGACGACGCCGTGGCCGAGATGCGGAACAAAAAAGTGGCCAACGCGTGTCCGTTTGAACTACCCAAGAAGTTTTGGGCCTACCTGCTGGGGCGGGCGGGCATTGGCGTGGATGCAGTTTGGCATGAACTCGGCAAGAAGGCGAAGAACAAACTCGTCAACACGCTGCTCAACGACGCCTACGAGGTGCACGGCAAGACCACCTTCAAAGAGGAGTTTGTCACGTGCGGGGGGGTCGCCCTCGGTGAGGTCGACTTCAGCACGATGGAAAGCCGTGTCGTCTCCGGATTGCATTTCGCGGGCGAGGTGCTCGACGTCGATGGCGTCACCGGTGGCTTCAACTTCCAGGCGGCGTGGACCACGGGGTTCATCGCTGGACAGTTGGGCTGAAAAACGCCTTCATTTCCTCCTCAAAATCATTGAACATGGACGAACTGTTGCCAAGGAGGACATCTGTTGCTTTTGTCTCGTCTGAGCATTCATTCCAATGTTGGTCCAAACCAGAGGAATAGTTGACAAACCAATTCATTCGCTTCTCTTGCATGCTTTTGGGGAAGCGCTCGGCTTCCACCGACCCACACAAAACACCTATTGCCTTCGCTTTTGATATGACATCCAAATACGTTGTTCTTCTCAAGGCTTGTTTAGACCAAAACCACCTCTCAGACAACAGCCCTGAATTCCAGTTTTTCAAATTCTACCAGCTTAAGAATTCTGTCGAAGTCCGCTCCTGCAATACGCTCCGTTGATCAACCAACAAAGAGGTGTAATCCGCCCCCCAAAATTGAATCATGACCTTGCTAAACTCTGAACACCTGCTCAAGAGAGCATGAATTTGAAAAGGGGCGGAATGAAAGATGACCCAATCGAACGATGCAATGAATGATGTCTCACCATCAATCAGAAACCGGTCAACTTCGTCCTTGTGTAAGTGTCTCCATTCGTTCTCCAAAAAGGGACGATTGAAAAAGTCCCTTGCTTGCCGTTCAAACTTCTTTTCATGGGCAGGAAAAAAGTGGAGAATACGAGGCATGCTGCACAATTACTTCATGTTCACAAGGTCGTCAACTCCAGGGAACTTGCAGCCCCGCCAGGACTCGAACCTGGATCAAGCGTTTAGGAAACGCCTATTCTATCCCTTGAACTACGGGGCCGTGCTTCACAACGGTCGATGAACCGCCTGCCGCGGCCGCAAAGATGCGACGCATTTGTAGTTTGGTGGCATGAAGCATCACTTCCTTTTGAGGTCCCTGGGGCTCGCTGTCATGGCCTTGTTGGCCGCATGCGGTTCAGCCAACCCCAATTCCATGTCCTTCGTCGGCAACGCCGCAACCGTCGAGCGGGTCTTCCGGGCGTTCGAGGCGGAGGACAGCACGGCATTTTGGGCCGAATTTGCGGAGACAGCCGTTTGGCGTGGCACGGGGGTGAATGCGCCCACCACATTGTCCCGCGAGAAGATGGGCGAGGTGTATGGGAAGTTTTGGGCCGAGTTCGACTACGAGATTGTGGGCGACCTCCACTTTTTGCCTGGCGTCAACCCTGAAACCCAGTTGCCCAACGGCAGCGTGAACGGCATGTTCCTTTGGGAAGTGTCACGCATGGACGAGGATGGGCAGCGACGCGCCGTCCAACTCTGGATCTACGAGTCGTTCGACTTCAACGAAGAAGGCCAAATCGTGTTCACCCAAGTCTTCTCCGACCTGGCCTCCGCGTATCGTCAATTGCGGGAAGCCACCGCGACCTCATGATCCTGCCAGACCCTTCCATTGCGCTGAAACCGGGCAACAAGGTGGTCGTCTTCGTCCATCATCTCCGAGAAGGATTGACCGCAAAGCAACTTGCCCGATACAAGGACATGGATGAAGCCACCCTCGCCGAAGCCAAAACCATGAACGGCTACCTCGGGCACGAATTCGCCAGTTCCGCGGACGGCACCGTTTTCATGAGTTACTGGCGCGACGAAGAAGCCGTGTCCGCCTGGGCCACGAATGCGTTGCATCGCCAAGCCAAAGCCCGAGGAAAAGCGGAGTGGTACGCTTCCTACCGAACCGCCATCTGCACGATCGATCGGCATCACCACCATTGGTAAGCATTTGCCCCTCTTTTTCGCTTAAATCCCATGGGATTTGTCGAAAACTTCATCGCGAGCCAACATTTGAGGGCGATTGGCGGCTCACCTTTAGAGCATTCATTCAAAACCCTTTACGATGAAGCATGTCATTCTTGTTCTTTCAGCAGCCCTCGTGGCTTGTTGCCCTTCTTTCGCCCAGGAGGAATCCGCTGACTTTGCCGAATACGGCGTCGGTTTGGGAATCAGCCCATTTGGACCCTCCCTCAACCTCACCCACAATCTCTCAGAGAAAACGAGTCTTTTCGTTGGCATAGGTGCCTTCTCTGGGGACAATCCCGTAAGTCCTGAAATCAGCGGCGTCACCTTCGATGCCACAGGCGAAACCAACTGGATTGGATTCTTCCTCAACCACCGTCCTTTTGAAGATGCCAATTGGTTTCGAATCAACACTGGCATCGGCATTGGTGGCATCGAAGGCACACTGACCGATCAGGCAGATGCGAACCACACGTACAGCGTGAGATACCAGAACAACCCTGTCGGTTACCTGGGTGTCGGCGTTGGTGCAAAGCCTGTCAAAGGCATCCAAGTGGGCTTTGACATTGGCGCCCTGCACACTGGCGGACCAACCATCACAGGCACTGGAGACCTTGCGAGTGACATCGGTGACACGTTCGGCTACGGTCGTGTGCTGCCCAACTTCCAACTCGGCGTGAGTTACGGATTCTGATTCCTCACGGTCAGCGAACATGAAGCCCTGCACTTCGGTGCAGGGCTTTTTCGTCCCTAAACAATCAATGCTGAATGAGCACCCGTTGTGTGCGGTCCTCGTACATCAGGAGGTGCATGCCGTTGGGCAAATCTGAAACGTCCAAGATTTGGCGCCCGGGAGACAAGCGCTCGCTCCAAACGGTTTGGCCCACGGCGTTGACCATGCGCGCATCCACGCCGGACGCCCAGCCTTGAGGCACGTCAAGGGTCAGGGAAGAAGAAACCGGATTGGGATACAACTGAATGGCGCCCTCGAGTTCCTCCACTGAAGACGCGTTGGGGTTCAACGACACAGTGAGTGTGTCGGAAGCACAACCATCGAGGTCTTGGAACCAAAACTGGCACGATTCGAACCCTTCCAGTACTACACCGACAAATGTCACGTTGGTGGCTTCCAGCACATTCACGGTTCCCTCCCCTGAGCACGGGTAGTAGATGTACCCGTAATAGTAACTCACGGGATCCTCCACACTGACAAAAATGGTGTCGCCCACGGAAACCACGGTGTCCCCAAGCAGCGTGAATGGGAGCGAATCGACGCATGACCCGTCGTCGTCAGTGGCCCACCACGCGTAGTTGCATGCATCCTCGTCCGTGCAGCCAGGCTCTTCCAATTCATCGCAAACGCCGTCATCGTCCGTGTCTACCAAGCACTCGCCTTCGCAGTTGTAATAGGTCTCTGCGTACTCGCAAGATTCCAAGTCCGTTGGGTTTTCGACGTAGTTGCATGCCACTGGATCTTCACACCCAGCGATTTCGTTGGCGTCACAAATTCCATCGTCGTCCACATCTGAGAGACATTCACCATCACATCCATAGCCCGGTGCTGGCACATTGCATGAGTCATCATCCTCGGTTGCTTCTGGATTGTAGTTGCACGCTGTCCCCTCTGTGCACCCAGGAATGGCATCGCAAACTCCATTCTCGTCAGCATCGAGAAGGCAATCACCGTTGCAATCCGTCCCAGGGGTTTCAGGAAAAATGCAATCCTCCGGCTCAGAATAGTTCACCATGGAATCGTAGTTGCACGCCGTTTCAATGTCACATCCGGAAATGACGGGTGTATAACGGAACAACCGACCTTCAGCAGGAAGCCCCTCGAAGGGAATGCCTCCGTAGTAGGCGAAGTCAACGTCATCGTACATCAACTCCGTGTTGATGTTGGTGAAAATGAATCCTCCGTCGTCGTAAAGCGCTTCATAGGAGGGAAGCATGCCGTGCCAACCCGAAAGTTCTTCATCCTGAAGCGCCGCAAGACCAAGTTCGGTCAGCGAAGATGGGCCAAAGTGAATTTCAAGGACACCGGTTGATTCAAACAAACGGAATTGAACGTTCAACGAAGAGTAGGTGTCGTTCACGCCATCGGAAAACACCTCTTCGTACAGACCTGCATTGGCATAATCCAGGGTGAACACTTGCAGTCCAGGTTCTCCTGAGGTATGCCATTGAATGGTTGATGTGCCGAGTGAATCAGTTGCCGTCAGCCCCAAATCTGCGAGGTCAATTTCACCGAGAATGTAAAACTGCGCCGCGTTGTAGTAGCTATCGTCATCTTGGTAGGCGAAAAACGTGCTGCCTTGATCCACTTGAACCATGTCTGAAATCACGTTTCCAGCAAAATCAAAATCAAAACCGAACGGCACAAAAAACTCTGGATCATCCCATCCTTCGTCATAATCCCAGTTTTCAGAACTCAACGCAATTCCCTCAGAAAGTGGGACGTACGGCTGGTCAAGTGTTTCCAAGTAGAAACCGCTGAATGTTTGGGCCATTGAATGGGTCGAGACAATCAACGAACAGACAACGAAAAACGCGAAGGAGGAAAGGTGTTTCATGCGGTGAAAATGCACCCATTCAATCGCAACTCCCAACAAACCTGCAACAAACCTGTCAAGCGAGCTTAACGCCCGGGCCAACAAAAAACCCCGCACTTGTGTGCGGGGCTTCTTGGGGTTGTGGGCAATACTGGACTCGAACCAGTGACCTCTCGCGTGTGAGGCGAGCGCTCTGAACCAGCTGAGCTAAATGCCCTTCTCAGCTCCATTTCCGTTGAAACGGACCGCGAAGATACACAAGGGCTTGGGTTTTTCAACCGCCAGCCGATGCGAACTGTGCGCCCTGCAGGGCTTGAACCTGCGACCAAGAGATTATGAGTCTCCTGCTCT
>JBELLK010000048.1:0-13190 GCA_042088625.1 Flavobacteriales bacterium | reverse complement strand
TACCGCAATGAATGAGGTTTGATGACCCTTTACCCTTCTCGGAAGGTAAAGTCCACTTTACATGTGGACCCAGCAGGACAGAAGCCGAACACCATCAATCCCGATTTGGTCCGGCAACGCGGGCGTCAATGATGGCAGATTAATCCGTACAAATCGACCCGAAGAGGCCTAACATGGCCAGGATGTCTCCGACAGAAACAGCCCCGTCGCCATTCATGTCACCAGCGCAGGTGGAGCAGGGTGTCCATGAGCAAGAACCGTCATCGATCATGGCGTTCTCATCATAATTGTCAGCGTCGACATACGTGCAACCTACAGCCCATTCGTCAGACCAAGCACAGGACGCAGGAGGAAACGTGCAAGAACCGTCTTCAAAGGCTGCCCCGGGGTCAAAGTTGCAAGCCAGAGGGTAGGTGCATCCGCCGTATTCGATGACAATGCATGGGCCGTCTTCCCAAGACGTCACCCCCCCTGAATACATGGCCACGCATGAATTGGAATACGTCACTCCATCGCACCCACAAACCGGCTCATAGATTTCTGGGCAAAACATGGCAGGGTCAATCAAGCTCGGATCCAAACATGTGGCTGGACCACTCACATCCACCCCTGCACTTTCGCCCAAAGTCCATAAACCATATTCTGTTCCATTTGGGTAAGTGTAGATTTCCCAGGTGAGGTAATCTTCCACCAGGCACTCCCATGGGTATTCACTGCCATTGTGGAACACCGAGTCGTTGGTGTGCAGCACAGACACGAACAAGGTGTCTGTGAGAGGCAACTCGAAAGCGAAGCTGACAGTACTCGCATCAACCAGCGTGGCTTCATGCAAAACGTTGCCTTCGGAATCGGTGAATTCCCATTCCAACACGTTGGTCGCTGGAGGCCATGTTAAATAGGGCCCAGGGTGGTACAGACCGATCGTACTTGGCTGCGAACAAACGTTGCAAACTAGACCATGCAGGTCGCAATCGACAGATGTGATGACATCCTGAGAATGCCCAAGTCCAACAGCTGCAAACAACGTGCAAAGCAAGAAGGAGATCCGAGGAGCTGTAAGTGTGTTCATGGTTGCAAGATGCCTCCTAGCAAGCGCAAAGGGCTCACGCTTGAGGGTGAATTTGTTCTCCCCTCTTGGAAATCGTAATCGCGGCATGCAGCAAAGCAATCTTCTTGTACTTCGTCTCTGTGATGTCGAAATAGCCGTACATCCTACGCAGCGAAGAACCAATTCCATCCACACTCAAGCAAGCCCTGTCCGCAAGTTTGGCATTAGTGATGGTCGGGGCGTCAAGCAACAAATTCAACACGTTCCAATCCGTTTCATTCAATGACCGTCCCAGTGAATTTTCAATGCGGTCTCTGTTCAGAGACTCGAACGTGGGGATGGCCATGTTGCGCTCCGAGGATTTCAAGAACTGAATCTCATCAAGAAGTTGTTGGCGCTTTTTCTCCTGCGTTGCACGCAGTCTCAAGATAAACACAACCAACATGGCGACGACAATCCCAAAGCCCACAATCAACCCCAAGACCGTCCGCAATTGAGAAAGGCTCTGGCGGTCGCGCTGAAGTTGGGCATTCATCTCAACCATTCGAACTTGATGCTCCTTGTCCTTTTCGTAAGCTGCGCGGGCAATGGCGAAGCTGTTGGTTTGAGCTTGAACGCTGTCGTGGTACAGCTGGAGTTTCTCATGCTCAGCGAGGGCTTTATCTGCATTGTTGAGTGCTTTGAACGCTGCGTATCTGATGTCATAAAACTCCTCCAAAAGTTCAAAATCTCCTTGTCCTTGAATCTCATTCTCAATGAGATTCAAAAGCAGAAGAGCCATCTCAGGCTTGCCCATTTGCCGTTCAATGTCTGCCCGCATCAATTCACACGCGAGCAAATCCTCGACGGCTCCAATGGTCTCGCACTGGGTTGTCCCTGAATCGACGTAAGCCATGGCCAATTCAAGATTACCCATGTCCAAATGAATCTTCGCGAGGTTGGTCAAGCACCCCGCGATGTGAAACCCTGAATTGTACTTGCGAAGCCTTTCAAGTGCCTTTACACTCATTTCTATCGCTGATTCGAATTCTGCAAGCTTGTAATGGGACCACCCCAAGTTCAAATCAAGGAGGGCCCTGAGGCGATCATGATCTCTACCATTGGGCAGCTCGTTGGCAATCTGCTGATAATGTGCCTTGGCCAAAACATGGTCACCCAGCAAGGCAAAGACGGAGCCCAAAGCCATCCCAACTTCGCGAGCACGGGCAGAGTCCCCCGCGGCGCGGTAGCAAGTCGTTGCATTCGAAAGGTGCTCAAGTGCCTCCACGTATTCTTTCCTGGAGGCGTGGGCAATGCCGCGATTCTTTTCGACCGATCCCAATCGCAAGCTGTCGCCCAACGAGAGGGCAACCATTTCAGCCTTGTCGTATGCGTCTAGGGCCTCCTCGTTTTGCCCCCGGTAGTTGAACAAACCACCCCGCCGTAGGTGAGCCTCGTATGCCAAAGAGGGTTGGTTGGTCTTTCGACTGACGCTAAGTAAGGTGTCTAGCACAACCAAAAACACCTCTGGGAATTCCTGGTGATAGAGGACATATCCTTTGTGCAATGCTCCGAGCCGCTCATCGAGTTCCAGCGTATCACTTCTCCATCTCTGGAGCAAACTGTCCAACTCCGCATTGGACGATTGACCAAAGGTCATATTCACCATGCCCCACACCCCCAAGACCACCAAAACTCGATTCATGAGTCGAAGCTACCCAAACACATCAAAACCCAAATTCCATTTCGTTGTTCGTAGGCTGTTGCCACTCAGTTTCACCCCTAAACGTGAAAGACATTGACCACCTGTCCAATCGCGAGGCTTATTTTACTTGTGGAGCAGGAGGGAGTTTCTGACCTGCGGTCATTGTTCCCCCCTTTCCCGTGAAGGGAATCGGTTCTTCAGGCCGCCTTGCTGTCGCATGGCTTGTTCACGTGCGCTTCGCATGCACCTTCAAGCGAGCTTGTTGCGCCTGCTTGCTTCGTGAATCCGCGCTTTGCGCTGCCTGAAGAGGCGATCATCAAGTGGAGCCGGGGGGAGTCGAACCCCCGTCCAAACAAGGCCACACCGGAGTTTCTACATGTTTATCTCGTGATTGATTGTCGGCTGAAGGCTGACCACGAGCAGCCCACCAAACAGCGTAGTCCAGTAAAATTCGCGCCGGGCGTCGGACCCACCGTTAGCTAGTCCCATTTACCTGATGCCCGTTGTGACGACGAAAGGGTCCGTACGTCGCCACTGGACAGCTCGTTCCGCCATCTGATGGCTGGAATTAGGCGAATCGACTTGGTCGATTATGCCGCGAGCGCGTAGGAAGTGTTGTCATTTCTGACTGAAGATTTGAGATTAACGAGCGACATCTCCAAGAGCTCGACATGCTTCCCCGATTTGGTCATCTTGCTGTCAAATCCAAAATCGGCCCCAAAATTCAAAGAACTGCCTGGCCAGACCAGACGTAGATGCGAAAGTACGACTCTTAAAGGACTGAGGCATGCAGAAACATCTGCAAGTGAAGCGAACTGATTCGGAGGCCAGTCGTCTATTTTTGGTCTTATGAAGATTGGTGTTCTCAGAGAAGGCAAAGTGCCACCAGACCAGCGTGTGCCCCTCACTCCTGCCCAATGTGCAGATTTGAAGGCGCTCTATCCCGAAGTGGAGTTGGTGGTTGAATCGAGCGAAGTCAGGCGGATTCAAGATGAGGAATACCGCGCACTTGGCGTTGAAGTGGTGAACGATGTGAGCGACTGCGACGTGCTTTTAGGCGTGAAAGAAGTGCCCGTCAATTCACTCATCGCAGACAAGACTTACATGTTCTTCAGCCACACATACAAACTGCAGCCCTACAATGCCAAACTTCTCCGAGCCATTGTCGACAAGCGGATTCGCCTCATCGATTATGAACTGATCAAGCGAATCAACGGCTCTCGGGTCATCGGGTTTGGCCGTTGGGCAGGCATTGTAGGGGCCTACAACGGATTGAGGACGTGGGGAATTCGGCACGGGTCATACTCGCTGCCTAAGGCCATTGAGTGTGCCGACATGAAGGAGATGGTCGAGCACGCCAAAGCCATCGACTTGCCTGAAAACATGAAGCTGGTGCTCACCGGTGGCGGCCGCGTGGGCATGGGAGCGCATGAATTGCTGACGGCCCTTGGGTTGCGAGAAGTGCATGCCGATGCCTTTTTGAATGAACCCTTCAATGAGGCCGTGTTCACGAGGTTGGATGTCGAGCAGTACAATGCCCGCACGGATGGACGCGCATTTGACATGGGCGACTTCATCGCGGATCCTACCGAGTTTGAAAGCACTTTCATGCCCTTTGCTGAGGTCGCAGACCTCTACATTGCTGGGCATTACTGGGCTGAAGGATCTCCATTCCTGTTTACGCGAGAGGACATGAAGAAGGAAACGTGGCGCGTTCAAGTGGTGGCTGATGTGAGTTGCGACATCGATGGTCCAGTTGCATGCACGTTGCGCTCGAGCACCATCGCCGATCCGCTTTACGGTTACCACCCACTGAGGGAATCGGAGTGTGACATCAATGACCCCGAAGGCATCACGGTGATGGCTGTCGACAACTTGCCGTGCGAATTGCCGCGAGATGCGAGCCATGGATTTGGACAGGACATGATGGCCCATGTCCTCCCCTTGCTCGTCGGTGGTGATCGCGACAACATGCTCACCAACGCCACCGAAACCACCTTGGAAGGTGCGCTGGCTCCAAAATTCAGGTACTTGCAAGAGTACATTGACCAGGCCTGACCGGCTTGGTCATGTGGTTACTGAGCCACAAAGAGGTAGGTCAGTCGCCCCTGCTGCTTGGTCGGAGCAGCTGTCGACGCGCTGAAGCGGGCGAGGCGGGCGCTTCGCAATGCGGCCAAGCCAAAACAACTTTCTTCGTCCCCTGAAATGAGTGAGGCCGACACCACCCTGCCTGTGGGGGTGACTTCGATCATCACCTCGACCATGGCCCCACCTTCGCACGTGTATCCGGGCACGTCCAAGTCTCGACCCGTACGTCCCTCCAATTTGTATCGAACCGTCACCGCCCCGTCGTATTGGGCATCCCACTGCTCGAACGTTTGTTGGACATTTTGCCGCGTGACTTCTGCCTCGCCAGCGGTTTCGAATTCCTTTTCTTCGGCCGCCAACCGCTCGAACTCAGCCGCTTCCATGGCCCTCAATTCTGCTTCCACCATGGCCTCGAGATCAGACTCCGTGGCAACTTGGCTTGATTTGGCCTCCTCAGACAGTTCAGATTCCGCATTGGCGCGAAGGTTGGCGACCTTCTCTTGAAGGGATTGCTTGAGGGCATCCTCGTACGACTGCGAAGGCTGTTCGAGCACCTCGTCAATCATCTCCACCTCGGCAAACACTTCGCTTGGGGGCTGCGTTTCGGACACAGGCCAAACCAACATCGCCCCCAACACAATGACATGAACAATCAGGGTGTAAACAAGGGCTTGCTTCGCCAACCCCATATTCAATGGGTCAAATTGGTTTCCAATCCCCACTGCGTCTTGGTGATGCTTCTGTCACCGCAGTAGTAGAAAGTGCCCAATTTGGTGATCACCTTCCTGTATCGCTTGATCACGTTTCCGACCCTCACAATGCGCGTGATGACGATGCCTTCGCCGTTGGGCATTTTTTGGTTCGTTTGGGTCACCCCTTGTGGAATGTCGTCCATCTCGGGGTCCAAAAACGGACGGTCCGGACGGATGCGCTGGTCCGCCTGCAAGCTTCTGAGCGCGACGATTTCTTCAGCTGTGCGCTCGGCATTGGCTTTGACGCGTTCTGCTTCCACAGCGTCATGCACCCTCATCTCTGTCCGATGTTCGAGGATGGTCGACTGGTGTGAAAGGGTCACGGCAGCGTCAATTTCTTGAGCCAACCTGCGTTGCTGGACAGTTTCCACCATCGTTTCGTCAGCAAGGGCTTTGGCCTCCAATGCGACCTGCCTGTCCACCTCATTCAACGTCCGGTTCTTCTGTCGAATCTGGTTGAGTTCGGCTTGTTTCTCGGCAATGCGAGCCTGCCTGAAGTATTCCTCGGCATCCTCGGCATCGCTCAATTCTTTGGCTGAAACCGTACGGATGGGCTTTGTCGGAGCTGACAACACAGAAGCACCGCCTCCTTCCGTAGTCACTTCATCACGTGGATTGTCTTCGGAGCGTTCTTCTACGATTTCTTCCGTCGCCCTACCTCCCTCTACCTCAATCGACGCAGGCTGCTGCTCGTCGTTGGCAGCCTGGCTCTCTTCGCGAGAAGACACAGGCTCGCTTGCCACCTCATCTCGGACGTCGGGCAACGCTTCCTGGGCAGGTGCCTCCTCCTGGGCAGGTGCCTCCTCCTCAACCACGTCCTCATCTTCATTGGCCAAATCCGGATTCAAGGCGAGGTTGACCCGCTCCAATCCTGCAGCGGCATCGGCGTCGCCAGGTTTGAACTCGAGGGCCTTTTCGTATTCCTCTTTGGCGCTCTCCCAACGGCCTTTCCGCTCTGCTTTTTGGCCATCCTCCATCGCATATTCATAGTACCTCTGGTTGCGCTCGGCCTCCCTTCCTTGGTTGCCTAAACGTTCCATCTCGTCGTCCAGCTCCCCCCTCATTCGGCTCGAATGCGAGCGGTCAAACTCCAACGATTCTCGATCCTCGTCAAAGTCAAAAATCCCAAACGGTTCGTCTACCACGCTCATGTCAAAGCCCTCGACGTAGTCAAACAACATGACCGGCCAGGTCAACGGATCCAAAGCGCCGTGCAACGCTTCAGGCACTTGGGATGCATTGACTTGCACGCTTTGGGGAACCATGTCAATGGCACCAAACATCAAGACGTAATCCCCATCATAGGGCACCTCATAGCTGTACCTGCCGTCTGCCTCAAATGAATCAACGATGTCGTCGCCGAGCATGACGGTGACAGTCACATTTTGCAACGGGTCACGCGTCTTTTTGTGACGCAATTCGCCTTCAATGAGCACGCCATCGGCCTGGGCCCAGCCCCATCCCGAGCTGAACACCGTCAACAACAGCAGAAGCAAGTGCTTGAACTTGGGGCCGTGCAAATGTTCTGGTCTCATGTTAGGTTTGCGTGATGCGTGGACCGTCGAAAAATACGAGTTTCCCTACAAACCCGGAACCGCAAGCGCTTGGCTTGAGCATTTGGGAAGAGCTGGGGTGGATTCAGGAGCCTGATGCCGTGGTCGTTGGCACTGGCATTGTCGGCATGAACACCGCGCTCGAATTGCGCAAGCTCCATCCCGATTGGCACATTGTCATGTTCGACCGGTCGGCTTTCGGAGGTGCCTCCACGAGGAATGCGGGATTTGCCTGTTTTGGTAGCCCATCCGAATTGGTTGACGACCTCGAAGCGCTGGGCCCCGATGCGCTGTTCAACTTGGTGAACATGAGGTGGTCAGGCTTGAATGCACTTCGGACAAGTTGGAGTGACCATGACCTTGGGTACTCCCCTAGCGGCGCCGTGGAGGCCTTCACGGACCCCCACCAATTGGAACGAATCAAAGGCATGCTTCCGGAGCTTAATGCCCTTCTGGAACCCTTGTTTGGTGCGGCTCCGTTCTCGGTGATGACGGATTCTGAGGTCGGCCAACGAGGCCTTCAAAACGCAGCGGGGGCCATCTCGAGTCCCTTTGAAGGGGCATTGGACACCGCTGCCATGGTTCGTGCCATGCGAAACAGCCTGCTGGAACAAGACATTGAGGTCATTCATGGCATCGAAGCAACAGGACTTGACCGAATGCCCGATCGATGGTGCGTGAGAACAAAGGCGGGAGACATTCAGACGGACCGGGTGTTCGTCTGCACCAATGCATGGGCCGCCTCCTTGCTTGACTTGGACGTGGCGCCTGCACCAAATGTTGTGGTGGTCAGCCAGCCGCTCCCGGGACTTGCCTTGGACAACACCCTTCACCACGACCGCGGATACGTCTATGCCAGGAAGGTCCACGGCAGGTTGCTCATTGGCGGGGGAAGACATTGGCACTGTACCGACGACACAGAAAGGTCCCAAAGGCTTGTCCGCTGGGCACAAACACACATCCAAGGCGCTGAACGATTCGACATCGAGCACCAATGGATTGGGCAACTCGGCGTGGGTGCGCAACGCCTGCCCATTGTCAAGGAGGCTGAACCGGGGTTGTACGTCGGCGTGCGATTGGGCGGCATGGGCGTGGCCATTGGAACCAACGTCGGACGCACACTCGCTGGACTCTGTGTCTGAAACTTTTTGTGGCGCACCCTCGTAACGAGCAGGGTGAATCCCAAGATCATGAACAACCTCGCAACGTTGACAGGAGCCACACTGATGGCTTTTGGTCTGTTTTCAGCTTGTCCCACCCACGCCCAAACGCGGTTCATCGGTGCTGAAATCCTCGAACAGGAGAATTCGCAACTCACCTACAGGGTTCAATATGGCGCGTACAGCAACGCTGACCTTCGCCCGCAAGACCTCTACGACAGAAATGACATCGAACGCATGCTTGGTTCGACAGGACTGACCCTTCACGTGGGACCTCCTCATTCCGATTTGGCCCAAGCCCAGGTCGAAATGAACGCTGCGCACGATGCCTCACATGAGGACGCTTTTCTCACCGCTTACTTGAACGGAACACTCGTCGCCAGCCGAGGCGACGTCCTGGATGTGGCCCAAAGCCGCGCATCCAAAGCAGCCGATCCCGAGCACGTTGCACCATCCTCAAGCACCCTGGAACGCGAATTCGCCCCCCCGAAGACATTGCATGTTCGAATCCAGCTCGGCAGGTATGCACAAGACCTCCCGGTTCACATGCTGAATGCCTTCATGGACATGGGTGGGGTTGAGCAAGTCTTGCAATCCAACGGAGATCATGTGTACGTCACTGAAGTCTTGACAGACGAGGCCACAGCCTCAGCCAAACTTGATCTCGCGAAGCAACTGGGCATTTCAGATGCATTCATGGTCCGTGCTGAGACGCTTGATGCGTCCAGCAAGAGTGGCGAAGCATACGCCGCAAATGCGCCGTCGCACTGAGCCGAGGACGGTCTCAGGCCTGAATGGCTGACACGGCCGCCTTGGCGACTTTTCTGCCGTCCATGGCCGCAGACAAAATCCCACCCGCGTAGCCTCCTCCCTCGCCCGTAGGATACAACCCCTGCACCTGCGGATGCTCAAGCGTGATGGCATCTCGGGGGATGCGAACCGGGCTGCTTGTCCTGCTCTCGGGGCCAATCACCACGGCGTCTGGATGCAGGAAGTTCTTCATCTTTTTGGCGAATTCCTTGAAGCCTTGACGCAAACTGACCGCGACGACAGCGGGTAAAATTTCATCAAGCCTGGCTGCTTGAACGCCTGGCAAATAAGAGGTCGGCGGCAAGCTACGTGAGGGCCTTCCATGCACGAAATCGGCCAAGCGCTGTGCCGGAGCTGCTTGGGTTTGACCCGCTGCGCGCCAGGCATCCTGTTCCACGCGTTCCTGGAAGCGAAGGCCACCTAGAGGCCCCGTGAAACCGAGGGGCTCCCAGTCCTTGGGTTCCACCTGCACCACCATGCCGGAATTGGCGTAGGGGTTGTTTCGTTTGGAAGGAGACCACCCGTTGGTGACGATTTCACCAGGACTGGTGGAACAAGGTGCAACGATGCCTCCTGGACACATGCAAAAGCTATGCACCCCGCGGCCTTCCACTTGACAGACCAAGTTGTAGCTCGCAGGTGGAAGACGCCCCTCCACAGGTTCGCCGTGGTACTGCACATGATCCACCCATGACTGCGGATGTTCCACGCGAACACCCATGGCAAACGGTTTGGCTTCAATCAACATGCCTTTGGAATCAAACAACTCGAAGATGTCTCTGGCGCTGTGCCCTGTCGCAAGGATGACCGCATTGCCAGCGAGTTCGGTGTGCTCCCCGGTCTTCAAGTCTTGGACGACCACGGTGTTGCACCGGTCGTGCTCGACGAGGAAGTCGACGACCTTGGCGTCAAACCGAATCTCCCCTCCTGCGCGTTCAATCGTTTCGCGCATTGCCGTCACGACCGCAGGCAGCCGGTTCGTGCCAATGTGGGGATGTGCCTCAACCAAAATGGTCGGATCTGCCCCATGCACAACGAGCCATTCCAGGGCCTCCCGAATGTCACCTCGCTTTTTGCTCCGCGTGTAGAGCTTGCCGTCGCTGTAAGTCCCGGCACCACCTTCGCCGAAACAGTAATTCGATTCGGGATTGACGAGGTGTTCACGGTTGAGTTTGGCCAAATCACGGCGACGCGCCCTCACGTCCTTGCCCCGCTCAATCACCACGGGACGAACGCCCTGCCTCAAACATTCAAGCGCCGCATACAAACCCGCAGGACCGGCCCCTACCACCAACACGGTCTTGGCTTTGGGCTGGATGGCAGGCCAGTTCCAATCGTTCATTTGGGCCTTTTGGGCTCCTTCATCCCAGCCTACAAGCAATTGCGCACGTACAGGCTTCTTGCGGGCATCCCAACTTTTTCGCAACACGTGAAGTTCCTGGTCTTCTCTCAACTGCGGACGTCCCTCCTTCCGGAGTTGACGCGCCACAGCCTCACGGACCAACTCCATGTGGTTCACCTCTCCGGGCAAGACCCGAACCTGGATTTGTGAAGAAGATGCATCCATCTGTGGACTGCGAAGGTACCCACTCCACCTACCTTCGGGGCCATGTCGGAAAAGTTCCCGCACAACCCGCTGCGATTTGAGGCAGGCGACTTGAGTGCAGAAAAGCAATTGGAGCTCTATGGAAAGCTCTTGTTGCCTCGCATGATCGAGGAGAAAATGATGTCGCAACTGCGACAGGGAAAGATCAGCAAATGGTTCAGCGGGATGGGCCAAGAGGCCATTTCCGTTGGCGTTGCGGCCGCCATGCCTGAGGACAAGTTCATCTTCCCAATGCACCGAAATCTCGGCATTTTCACCACGCGAAACGTGCCCCTAGACCGGCTCTTTGCGCAATTCCAAGGGAAGGACCACGGCTTCACCAAAGGCCGGGACCGCAGCTTCCATTTTGGGAGTCCGGAGCATCGCATCGTGGGCATGATCAGCCATCTCGGCCCCCAACTTGGCCTCGCGGACGGGGTTGCCCTTGCCGAGAAGCTTGACCGCACCGGCGGATGTTCGTTCGTGTTTACGGGTGACGGCGGTGCCTCTGAGGGCGACTTTCACGAAGCGGTGAACGTGGCAGCCGTATGGCAACTTCCCGTCATCATCGGCATCGAAAACAACGCCTGGGGCCTCTCGACACCGAGCGAACAACAGTTCAAATGTGCCCATTTCACGGACAAGGCCATCGGCTACGGCATCCCCACTGAAGACGCCATTCAAGTCGACGGTAACGACCTCTTTGACGTGTACCACAAAGTCGCCAACGCTGTTGAATCTTTACGCGAAAAACCTAGACCTATAATCTTGGAATTCAAGACATTCAGAATTCGAGGTCACGAAGAAGCGTCAGGCACGAAGTACTATCCAGAAGGGCTGATTGACACCTGGACACAGGTGGATCCTGTGGAACGTTTGAAGGCGCATTTGATGTCAACGGGCGCACTCACAGAATCCACAGAAGCCGACCTGCGGAGCACCTTCAAGTCCAAGATTGAAGAAGGCTTGAAAGCGGCCGCCGCAGAGCCCTCCATCGTGGCGGACACGGCGGAAGAATTGGACGACCGATTCGCTCCGGGAACGCCTCAAGGCCTCGCCGCCGCTCCTGACAGTGGCGAACGTGAACTTCGATTCATCGACGCCATCACCGAGGGCTTGCGAACCAGCATGGAAAAGCACCCTGACTTGGTCTTGATGGGTCAGGACATCGGACCGTATGGAGGTGTGTTCAAGGTGACCGACGGGTTTGTCGACGCCTTCGGTGAGGAACGCGTTCGCAACACGCCCTTGTGCGAGTCTGCGATTGTGGGCGCGGGCTTGGGGCTGTCCATCGCAGGCAAAAAGGCCTTGGTTGAAATGCAGTTCAGTGACTTTGTCACCTGTGGGTTCAACCAAATCGTCAACAACCTCGCCAAAATTCACTGGCGCTGGGGCCAAAATGCGGATGTCGTCGTGCGCATGCCCACAGGAGGAGGCGTGGGCGCTGGGCCCTACCACAGCCAAAGCACGGAGGCGTGGTTCTTCCATGTCCCTGGACTGAAAATCGCCTACCCTTCCACCCCGGCCGACGCCAAGGGCCTGCTGAGGATGGCCATTGACGACCCCAATCCGGTGCTGTTCTTTGAGCACAAGTACCTCTACCGCAGCCTCACGGGACCGGTCGCCGAGGAAGATTACCTCTTGGAATTTGGGGTGGGCCGTACGGTTCGTGAAGGACAAGATGCGACGCTCATCACATACGGTTTGGGCGTGCAATGGGCGGAGCAGGTGCTCGACCTGCATCCGGAATGGGATGTGGAAGTCATCGATTTGCGCACCCTCCTGCCTTGGGATGAAAGGATGGTCATGGCGAGTGTTCAAAAAACCGGCAAGGCCCTGGTGCTTCACGAAGACACCATGACGGGAGGCATCGGAGCGGAGATCAGTTCGCGCATCCACGAAATGTGTTTTGAACACCTGGACGCACCTGTGGCCAGGACAGCGAGCCTCGACACCGCCTTCCCGTTTGCTGCAGATCTCGAGCGCAACTTCATGGCCAACGACAGGCTGGAAGGCGACCTTCAGCGCCTCATCGAGCGCTGACCCGAGTCCAGGGGCTCAGCGGCGTGCGCGCTGCACGACGCGCGGATTCTTGATCATGGCCTCCACCTGCTTGATGTCGTTCTTCAACATCCCTTTGGTGTCGAGACGCTTGGCCTCTTGGATCATCACCATGGCCTTCTTGCGGTCTTGTTTGGCACTCATGCACACGGCCAAATTCAATTTCACCGCCGCTTTGTCATGGTCCTGCTTCAGCCCCAGGGAAAGGGATTTTCTCAGGTGAGACTCCGCTTCGTTCAAGTTGTTCTGCATCGTCACACTTCCGAGCAAAAAGTGGTAGTACCCGCGTTGCCCGGGCCACAACTGAGAGGGTTGGATGCGGTTCAGCCATTTGACCGCGTCATCCATCCGCTGCAAGCGAAGGTTGGCGAACGCAAAGACCAAACGAACGCTCCGGAGGTTGGCCAGCACGATGACCACCGACAACAGGGTCATCCCCACCGCAGCAC
>JBELLK010000047.1:7347-13262 GCA_042088625.1 Flavobacteriales bacterium | reverse complement strand
AAAATGACCGATGCGCAGACAGGCGAAACGCTGATTGGGGCGAATGTCGTCATCAAGGATCCTTACAAAGGAGCCATGGCAGACATTGATGGGAACTACAGCCTCGAGGGCCTCGCCCCGGGAACCTATCAAGTCACAGGCAGCTTCATCGGATACACTCCCATCACGGAAACGGTGGAAGTCACCGATGGTGTGAAGATTGTGAACTTCAACCTGTACATCGAAACGTATGTGATTGAACAGGCGGCAGAGGTGGTGGCCAAAGTGGATCGTTCGCGAGACGTCTACATGGAGAACATCAAGAAGAAGAGTGCGGCGAGCATGGACTTCATCTCCAGCCAACAAATCAAGCAAACTGGAGACAGTGATGCTGCGGGTGCGATCAAGCGTGTGCCAGGAGTCAGCACAGTTGGGAACTTTGTGTTTGTCCGAGGCTTGAGTGACCGATACATCAAAACCACGCTGAATGGTGCCGAAGTGCCTTCGATGAATCCGCGCCGCAACAGCATAGAAATGGACCTCTTTCCCACCAATTTGGTGGACAACTTGGTGATTGTCAAAACCCAAACGTCCGACTTGCCCGGGGACTGGGCAGGAGCGTACATCAGCATCGAGACCAAGGACTTCCCAGAAGAATTTACGCTGAACTACAGTTCGACGGTGGGATTCAATGATCAAACGACATTCAAGAATGTTTTGGCGTCAGACGTGGGGCAAACCGACTGGTTGGCGTTTGACGACGGTCAGCGAAACATGCCCAATTACGTAAACGGCCTCACCAGTGAAGATTGGCCTTACCAGCAAAGTGCAAGTTTCTACGACGCACTTCAGTACTTGGACTTCGGCAATCAGCTTGATACGCTTTACGGAACTGGCATTGTTCAAGGTGGCATTGGCACAGGGCCAGGGCAAGTTTCAATCAACCAGATCTTGTCTGACCTTGACTACTCCGACACAAGTTTGGTGGATTTGAGCGGTTCCGATGGGACTTACCTGCTCAACCAAGAAGGCCTGATTCCAGTTGCCGCACAACTCAACGACAGCCTGACCCAACTCGGTCAAAGCTTTAACAACACCTGGGCAGTGCGTCAGAGGCAGGCCCCATTGAATTTCAGCCACAGCTTGAGCTTGGGCAGCCAAACCAAGTTGTTTGGCCGGCCCCTCGGCTACATTTTTGGGTTGCGATGGGGTCAATCGTCTCAGCATTACGAAAACGGCGAATATGGACGGTATGCCGGCGGGAACATTGAAGGGACCGACAGCCTTGGATTGGAGCGGTACTATGACGACACGCGGTCTGACATCAGTTACAAGTGGAATGCATTGGCCAATTTGTCTTACAAGTTGAATGAATTCAACAAGATCAGCTTGATGGCCATGCCCAACATGAGTGCAACGTCCTCCACAAGAAAACAGGTTGGATTCAATCCGAGAGATACAGATGAATTCCAACAGCAAATCACGCACCGGTATGAAGGGCGTGAATTGAACATCTTTCAAATGCGAGGTGAGCATTACTTGCCTGCTTCGAAGACCGAAATTCGCTGGACAGCGTCTCACTCAGCAGGTCGCCTCAACACTCCCGATTTGAGGGTCTTCTTCAACAACTACGACACCGCGACGGTTGTCACGTCCACGGTGTTTGCCGGCATTGACACCACTTACAGCAATGAAGAAATACTTGATCAAATAGATTATTTGATCAATGAAGGCATATTGAATTCCGATTGGGTCAACAATCCCTCTGGCACAGTTAATGAGCTCAATGCGTATTGGGAGGACGAGGGAATCGACCTATCACTGCAAAGCATTGACCTCGAGACCGAATTGGACACATCTTACAGCATCCAGCAGAGCCTCTACCCTTCTCCTACGCGCTACTATCGAGACCTCTATGAAAATCGCACGGATGTCAAGCTCCACGTGATGCAGCCATTGAATTGGGATGGGTTCGACGACGCTAAACTCACTGGCGGACTGAGCATGGTCAGAACGACGAGGTCCATGTCGGAAAATCAATTTGGTTTTGAAGCCACGTCTGCGAACTTCTTCGACGAATCCAATGGCAACCTCGATGCCTATTTCGCAGACAGCAATTTTGTTGTGAATCCGAGTGGTCAATCTGATTACATCAACACCACCCTGCTGACCGATTTGATCAACACCGACGAGGCCAGCCTGAATGTTTGGGGAGCCTACGGGATGTTCAATTTCAGAAAAAGTGAACGATTCTCAGGAAATGCTGGAGCTCGTGTTGAGGTGGCTGACATGTTCATCCGCAGCCGCAAAATCGATCTGGTAAGTGACCTCACGGATGAGCAAATCGCGAACCTTCAAGGCACCCTGAACGAAGTGGACCTCATGCCGAGTTTCAACTTCACGTATGCCCTCGGCGAATTGGATGCCATCAAATTGACCAACCTTCGCATGAGTTACAGCCGAACCATTGCTCGGCCTGTATTCCGTGAGAAAGCCCCATTCCGTTCCTTCAACTTTGAATGGCTTGAAGTGTTGAAAGGCAACCCAGAATTAGACGAGACCAAAATTGACAACTTCGACATTCGATTGGAACGGTTCCCCGGTTTGGGGGAAGTGCTTTCAGCCAGCGTGTTCTACAAGCGCTTCACTGACCCCATTGAACAGACGTCAGTGTTGGCAGCTGTCAACACAGAATACACTTGGTCCAACGTCCCTTTTGCAAACGTTTGGGGCCTCGAACTTGAAGGACGAAAAAACCTGGGGTCCCTCAGCCCAGCTCTCTCTGGATTCGGAGTATCAGGGAACCTCACTTTGATCAAATCGGAAGCGCGAATTTGGGAGGATGAAATCCAGTCCATTCGCGCAAGTGACCCGTTGCACCCTGAGACACGTCCGCTCTTTGGCCAAAGTCCATACATCGTCAATGCCATGTTGACGTACGCCAACGACAGTGCAAAAATCAACGCTGCAGCAAGCTTCAACATCCAAGGTCAAAAACTACTCTTGGTCACAGAGGGAGGGGCTCCAGACATCTACCAGCAACCAACACCAACCCTCGACTTCAGCATGTCCAAAGGATTCGGGGACCACTTCTCACTGCGCTTTCGTGCACGGAATTTGTTGAATCCGATCGATCGTAAAACCTACCTCTTCAACGACGTTTATTACAATTGGCTAGCCAACACCCGCGGACGCACTTACAGCGTGACGTTGTCCTACAGCATCTAAATTCCAACGAAGTATGAGAACCTCCCTCCTTTCTATTTTGAGCTTTTCTTGCGCTCTCGCCTTCATCTTCAGCACTGGCTGCACGAAGTACGAACAAGACGGGGCGCTCGTGCAATTCCGCAAACCTGAAAAACGCATCCTAGGTACGTGGTCTTCTGCTTCCGTAACAGAAGTCGGCACAGATGCCGACACCAACGTAACTGAATTCTTGACGTCCAACAACCTGCGATTGGAAGCCATGTTTAACGAGGACGGCTCTGTCACTTTTGAAAACATTGGAGAGGAATTGACCTACAACGGCATTTGGTCTTTCAATGAGGACAACTCTGTGTTGCACCTCGATTTGGAAAGCTTGAAGCCTACCGGCCCCTTCTTTTATGATGCCGACAGCGTTGACCGAAGTGAAGAACTTCAAGAAGCACTCCTCTTCTTGCAAACAGAGGACACGCTGTTTTTTGAAAACGGCACATACACCGACATCACCGCAGACGTTTTGTCATGCGTCTCTGCACTTACGCTGACTGGCTTCCAGTGGGTGTTGGAACAAGGACTTGGCACAGACGGCACACTGTCCGCAGATGGAAACACATACTACCCTGGGGATGCAATTACTTTCTGGGTGCAGACGATCATCGACGACAGTCTTGGCGACTGGATTGACGATGGCGCTGTCACAAACGCAGAAGACTACGAGGGCATTGCCATCGCCATTGCCAATGACTATGGGGTACAAGTATCTTATTTCAACCAAAAAAATCCAGTATTGACCGGATTGGATGACCCCAACCTCGTGGCTGAAGTGCAAGCAAACTGTGGGTTGAATCCGGTCATGTACACTGAGACTCCTGAAGACATCTTGTCAACCGAAGTCGTAGGATACGTCAACCACAACAATGACTTTGAGGTTTCAACGACCTACGATGAGGTTCTGCGATTGATGGACGTTTATTGGCAAATTCTCGAACTGGAGCAAGACGATCTCCAGGCATACCAGTTCAGAGAATACGTTGAAGGCGTGACGGTTTACGACTACAGTTTTCTCTTGCGATTTGAGAAGAACTAACCCATCGTCAAACTTGGAGTTGAAAAAACGAGAGCTAACCATGGCTCTCGTTTTCATTATGCAGATGTTTTTAAATCGCTAACAGGTTAACGAAGGGGTAACATGATGGTTACCGCACGGTTCTCTCAGAAAAAGACTTTTGTCCAGCATTATTCAATCTTTTTTTATAATTCAATGAAACAAATTTTCTCTCTCGCACTGGTGATGATCTCACTTGTGTCCATCGGTTTGGGTCAATGCGATTGCCCTCCAATAGGCGATCGACCCAACGTCCAAATTGAGGACTCTGGCTTAGGCTTAGGAACGCAAACCTGGACTTGTGACAACAACTACATCCTCGATGGGTATGTCTTCATCCAATCAGGCCAAGCTTTGACCATTGAGGCCGGCACTGTGGTGAAAGGCGCTGCAGGCACAGGTGCTGACGCCTCTGCGATGATTGTGGCCAAAGGTGGACAACTCTTCGCCGAGGGCACCGCAGATTGCCCCATCATATTCACCTACGAAGGCGACCCACTCGACGGTTCAGTCTCTTACGATACGCGCGGCCAATGGGGAGGTTTGATTGTATTGGGTGACGCCACCACCAACTTCGGCGGTGCCGCCCAAGTTGAGGGCATCCCCTCTGACAACGACCTCGCCACGTACGGCGGAGAGAACGACGCTGACAACAGCGGTGTCATCACCTACGTCAGCATCCGTCACGGTGGAACCCAACTCGGTGCAGCCAACGAAATCAATGGCTTGACCCTCGCAGGTGTGGGGTCCGGAACGACCATCCACCACGTGGAGGTGGTTTCCAACCTCGACGACGGCATCGAGTTCTTTGGTGGTTCTGTGACGGTGGACAATGCTTTGGTCGCGTTCTGCGGAGACGACAGCTTTGACTGGGATCAAGGTTACCACGGCACAGGAAGCAATTGGTTGGCCATCCAGGACCAGCCCGGCGGCGAAGGCGACCGCGGTGGTGAACTCGACGGCGACGATTCTGACGACGGAAACGTCAGTAGCGATGAAATGCCTTTTGCCGAACCAACCGTCACAGGCTGGACCGTTGTGGGTGTCGGAGGCAACCAAGGTCTGTTGTTGCGCAACGGATCAGGTGGACACATCTCCAACGCCCTGCTTTGCAACACCAGCGAAGGCATTGAAATTGAGGACAAGGCTGACGAAGTGGAAGACGCTTACGAGCGTTGGGAAGCCGGCGACTTGACCCTCGACAACATCGTGGTGACTGGTGGCGTCGACGCCTTGGACTATGACGGCGATGCCGCGGATGGCGACGATCTTTTGGATGCTTACGCCATGGACAACATGGTGATGAATGGCGAACCTGAAGGAGTGGACTACTTGTTTGGGTTCGACGCCGCAGGAGGCATGGCCAACGACCAGCTGTTCCTCGACGTGAACCAAGGGTCGGGACACGCTTTTGCCGAAGGCTGGACGTTTTGCGATGAGCGCAATCTGTTTGCAGAAGAAGCCGCTCCCGTTTGCGATTGTCCCCCTCTTGCCGATCGAACGGAGGTGCTTATTTCAGATGCCGGTCAAGGCGTTGGGACAACCTCCTGGACTTGCGACAACACATACATTCTCGATGGGTATGTCTTCATCCAATCAGGCCAAGCTTTGACCATTGAGGCCGGCA
>JBELLK010000047.1:0-7247 GCA_042088625.1 Flavobacteriales bacterium | reverse complement strand
CTCGATGGGTATGTCTTCATCCAATCAGGCCAAGCTTTGACCATTGAGGCCGGCACTGTGGTGAAAGGCGCTGCAGGCACAGGTGCTGACGCCTCTGCGATGATTGTGGCCAAAGGTGGACAACTCTTCGCCGAGGGCACCGCAGATTGCCCCATCATATTCACCTACGAAGGCGACCCACTCGACGGTTCAGTCTCTTACGATACGCGCGGCCAATGGGGAGGTTTGATTGTATTGGGTGACGCCACCACCAACTTCGGCGGTGCCGCCCAAGTTGAGGGCATCCCCTCTGACAACGACCTCGCCACGTACGGCGGAGAGAACGACGCTGACAACAGCGGTGTCATCACCTACGTCAGCATCCGTCACGGTGGAACCCAACTCGGTGCAGCCAACGAAATCAATGGCTTGACCCTCGCAGGTGTGGGGTCCGGAACGACCATCCACCACGTGGAGGTGGTTTCCAACCTCGACGACGGCATCGAGTTCTTTGGTGGTTCTGTGACGGTGGACAATGCTTTGGTCGCGTTCTGCGGAGACGACAGCTTTGACTGGGATCAAGGTTACCACGGCACAGGAAGCAATTGGTTGGCCATCCAGGACCAGCCCGGCGGCGAAGGCGACCGCGGTGGTGAACTCGACGGCGACGATTCTGACGACGGAAACGTCAGTAGCGATGAAATGCCTTTTGCCGAACCAACCGTCACAGGCTGGACCGTTGTGGGTGTCGGAGGCAACCAAGGTCTGTTGTTGCGCAACGGATCAGGTGGACACATCTCCAACGCCCTGCTTTGCAACACCAGCGAAGGCATTGAAATTGAGGACAAGGCTGACGAAGTGGAAGACGCTTACGAGCGTTGGGAAGCCGGCGACTTGACCCTCGACAACATCGTGGTGACTGGTGGCGTCGACGCCTTGGACTATGACGGCGATGCCGCGGATGGCGACGATCTTTTGGATGCTTACGCCATGGACAACATGGTGATGAACGGCGAACCTGAAGGTTTGGACTACTTGTTTGGATTCGACGCTGCAGGAGGCATGGCCAACAACCAGCTGTTCCTCGACGTCAATCAGGGATCAGGACACGCTTTCGCCGAAGGCTGGACCTTCTGCGATGAGCGCAACTTGTTTGGCCAAGAATTGAATGTCGTTTTGGGTTGCACAGACGATGCAGCATGCAACTACAACCCTGACGCCACGGAAGACGATGGAAGTTGTGATCTCATTGTTGTCACCCTCGACGGCACCACTGATGCGGAAGTTAACCTCGAAGGCGCTGCAGACATCACCGTGACCGGAGGTGCCGGTGTGTACACTTACAGCTGGACAGACAGCACTGGCGCTGAAATCAGCACAGACGAAGATGCTGCCCTGTTTGCAGGCACTTACTCAGTCATTGCAACGGACAGCCTCGGATGCTCTGGCGCTTTGACCGACATCGTCATCAACATCTCAGACAGCACGGACAATGTGACCGAGTTCTTTGCCAATGTGAACGTTTACCCCAACCCTTCTGCGGGTTCAGTGAATGTCGTTTTGCCCGTGGGCATCACCACTCGCGTCTCTGTTGTGGACATGAAAGGTCGTGAGGTTCGCGTCATTGATGGCACACAACAAACGATTCAAATTGACGGATTGAATGCTGGTCAATACTTGATTCGCATTGTTGGCCACCAACATGCTGCAACCAGAAAGTTGACTGTCTTGAATCGCTGAGTCAAGCACATATTCTGAACGTGAAAGCCCGGGCCAAATGGTCCGGGCTTTTTGTTGTCAAACATGTCGAGAGGTCACTGGCCGACTTGCATCACTTTGTCGATCGTGCCGTTGTCCCGGCGCACCAACATCAATGCGGGCATTCCGGGAAGACGAGCAGGCCCTGTCTCCCGCCCCATCACGTCCCAAGTCCCTGATCGCTGAGGTGCAGAAGCGATGGGGAGCTTGTTGAGGGCGGACGTCTCAGTGTCTTGCCACACCAACGTTCCTGGGCTGATGCCGACAGGCACGGTGGCGAGGATTTCTCCTGTTGTGGTGCGGATTTGGACTTCGCCAAAGGTGGCGTAATCAGTGACACCCGCAAACGTCCAACCGTATTGAGGGTGAACGGCCAAACTGTACGCGGAAGGCGCAGCCTGGTTCAGCACCTCCCCTTCTTCCCACGCCATGGTCGGACTGTCGAGAAGACGCAAGCCCGATTCTCCACTGATCTGCACGGCGAGCTTGCTCTCCACAAACGCCGACGCATTGCACCCGGCGGACACTCCTTGAAGGGCGACCGTTTCCACAGAGGTCAAATCGTCGAGGGCCACCCGTGAAACTGAGGTGCTTGTCCAGTCGCCGTTGTTGACGGTGAACAACGCGCCATCGTGGACATGGATGGCCACGGGGTTTTGGGCTGCCTCGCCAAGGTCCCATTCTTCATAGGTGCCCTCCAGTGGATCCCAACGGCCCATGCGACCCACTTCTTGCGTGTAGCTCCAGCCGTTGTTGACCGCCACGTAGACAATGCCGTCCACCACGATCACCTCCTGGCTAGGCATGCTGGGGCCCTCACTTGGTGTGAGCTCCCCCTCCCAACTGAGATCCTGCCCGTCCAACCACACCAAGTGGCTCGTCAAATCAAGCGGTTCCCACGCGTCGTTGACCCCTCCTCGCGTAATCACGACTGTGCCGTCATCAAGAATGCAGGCTTCCTGTGCACCGAGCAATTCGGTGTCGGCCAAGGTTTGGCCTGTGGCCAGGTCAATCTTCACCACGCGGTTCTCAAGAACAACAACGGCCTCCTCTCCTCGGATTTCCAAATCGGTTGCATACGCCACATCCTCGAAGGTGGCCATTTCCTCGTAGGTGAATGAGGTAAGGTCAATCTTGCCCACACTCGGTGGCGTTTCACTTAAAACCCAAAGCGCATCCTGTGCCAAAAGCGCCGGCGAAGCGAGACCCATAGTCAGTCCGACTGTGATGGCAAAAAACAACTGTTTCACGTTTTCCATGGACCAAAATTAGGCCGACATGGTCTATTTGATTCTCGGATGGCTTGACCACGAGTTCATCCACAACAAAAGAGGGCCGCCCGTTGGCAGCCCTCTTCATGGTTCCAAACGTCAGACTCGACGTTTTTGGTTGATGTTCTTATTCGTAAACCGTGCCCCACGCCAACAGGAAGTCAAGCAGATCGATGGCTTGGACTTGACCGTCGCCGTTGAAGTCTGGACAGAGGCTGTACTGACAGCCGCTGTCGTCGAGTGTCGCAAGATTGTTGTAGTTGTACGCTGTGGCATCGGTGCAACCCAACCACACACAGGATCCTGTATCGAAGGTCGCGGATGGATCGAAGTTGGCTGCCGTTGGGTACGTGCAACCCGAGTCGTCCACATCCATCTCTGCAATGCCCATGGCAGCAACTTCACATCCTTCCTGGACCCAATCAATGCCCCACTCAGGCCCCGATGAACCGTAGGCCAAGAGGAAATCGAGGAGGTCTCCCAACTGCACAGTACCGTCACCGTTGAAGTCGGCGCTGCGCGGTGTGTTGGTGCAATCGCCGCTGTTCGTGTTGGCAAGGCCATTGTAGCTGCTGTACTCTGGCAACACACATCCCACGAAGGTGCAGGTGCCATCGTCATCAGTGGCAAGCGGCTCGAAGTTGATCGCGTTGCCGTAGATGCAGCCTGCGATTTCATTCGCGTCACAGATGCCATCTCCGTCGGCGTCGAAGTCGCAGTTGCTCGGGCACGCGCCGCCAGCATCTGGGAAGATGCATGACCCGTCGTTGTACGTCGCGTCGGCGTTGTAGTTACACGCCCAAGAGACGATGCAGCCTGCACATGTGTTAAACTCACAAGTGCCGTCATCTTCCTGCGCCGTGTAGTCGAAGTTGCACGCCGTTTGGTCTGTGCAACCGCCCGTGATGTAGGTGCAAGAACCGTTGTCGTCCGTGGCGTTGGGGTTGAAGTTCAACGCCGTGGCATCCGTGCAACCTGACACTTCGTCTGAATCGCAAACGGAATCTCCGTCGCTGTCGAACAAGCAGTTTCCATCGCAGTCTTGACCGTTGTCAGCAAATGTGCATGAGCCGTCTGGGTACAACGCATTTGCATCGTAGTTGCACGCCGATGGCGTCACACAGCCGTAGCAACCGAAGAAGTCACAAGAACCGTCATTCACAGTGGCAGCTGGATCAAAGTTGCATGCAATCAAGAGCGTGCATCCAGACACATCGAATGAGCATTGACCGTTGTCGACTGTTGCCTCTGGATCGAAGTTTGAAGCATCGCTGTCCGTGCAGCCCACACAGGTCGTGTAGTCGCATGTGCCATTCTCTGTATTCGCATCCGCGTTGAAGTTGCAAGCGTTGGCGTTGGTGCAACCAAACACTTGGCAAGAGTCAAACTCACACTCGCCGCTGATTTGGGCATCTGGGTTGAAGTTGCATGCACTCTCTGTGGTGCAACCCACCACAGCGCACAAGTTGCCTTCTCCATCGAAGTACACACATGGTTCGTCGGCACCGTAGTTGCAAGCCAACTCGTCGGCGCAGTTGCCGTCGCCCGGAGGCATACCAAACAAGCAGGAGAAGTCACAAGATCCTGGCAGGTAGAAGTCTGCGGTTGGATCGAAGTTGCATGCGAAAGGCAACGTACAGCCTCCAACTTCAATGATACAAGTGCCGTTGTCGTCCGTGGCAAATGGTGAGTAGTTGGAAGCTTCTGGGTTGGTACATCCAGGGATTTCCAATTCGTCACAAACGCCGTCGCCGTCCGCGTCGTTGTTGCAAATACCGTCACAGTCCACAAACTGGCTCACGGGGTAAGTACAAGCCGCAGGTGCACTCAACGTCGCATTTGGATCGTATGTACAAGCCGCTGGATCGGTACATCCTGCGCAGCTGCTCAAGTCACAGAGCGCAACATCCAAGTAATCTGCAGTTGGATCGAAGTTGCACGCGAATGGCAACAAACAACCTGCAACCAAACAGCTGCCGTCGTCGTCCGTGGCGGCTGGGTTGTACGCTGGGTTGGTTGGGTCTGTACATCCCGCGATTTCGAATTCATCGCAAATGCCGTCTCCGTCAGTGTCGTTCAAGCATTCCCCGTTGCAATCGTAACCGTAATCCGGGAACGTGCAGCTGCCGTCGTTCAAGGTGGCGTCTTCGTCATAGTTGCAAGCTCCTTCGATCGTACAACCTGCACAAGAAGCAAATTCACAGGTTCCGGCAATCTGGAACTCGGCAGTTGGATCGTAGTTGCACGCAAATGCGATCGTACAGCCGCCAGTCAAACAAGATCCATCGTCGATGTTGGCCTCTGGGTTGTATCCAGGGTTGTCAGGGTCAGTACAGCCCGCAACCTCCAGTTCATCGCAGATGCCATTCTCGTTGACGTCGTTGATGCAGTTGCCGTCACAGTCGTACGCGTACAATGGGTAGAAACAAGAATCGTCGTCCTCGTTCGCGAACTCATCGAAGTTGCAAGCTGTGGCGTCCGTACAGCCAAACACCTGCAACACCAAGGTTGTCGTCTCGACATACGTCGCAGTGTTGCCGCAAGCGTCCGATGCGGTGTACTCACGCTGGACCGTCAACTCGTTGGGCGAATCCACCAAGATGGTTTCCTCCACGCTCCAAGAAGCCTCCGTGTCGCAGTTGTCAAGCACCACAACAAATGGCTCAGCCAAGGTGTCGCCATCGGCTTCGTAAATCACAGACGTCGCGTCTGGAGTGAATGTGAATTCTGGTGCCGTGGTGTCCACAACGTGGATGGTTTGGACAGCTGACGTGCTGTTTCCACAATCGTCAGTGGCCGTGTAGGTACGAATCACCGTCATCTCCTGCGGGCAATCGCCTTCCACGAATTCCTCAGTCACGTCGACAGTCACCGCGCCACATGCGTCATCCGCAGTGTGGGATGGCGCGGGCAGGGCTTCGTCGCACTCCACCGTAATATCCTCGGCAATTTCCAATGTTGGAGCCGTGGTGTCTTCCTGGGTGATGGTTTGGACTGCTGTCGTCGAATTGCCACATGCATCTGTTGCTGTGAATGTCCGGATGATGACGTAAGCACCTCCACAATCGCTCTGTTCCAAGACTTCGTCCATCGTCACACTTACATCTCCGCAATTGTCCACTGCAGTGGCCATCGTGACAGAGAGACTGATGTTGCACTCGATCAATTCATCTTCCGGCACAAACGTGAATTCAGGGGCCGTCGTATCGGCAATCTCAATTGTCTGAGTCGCCTCAGTGCTGTTGCCACACGCATCGGTCGCAGTGAATGTGCGAACCAACGTGTACGTGTTGGCGCACCCTCCGTCCAAGGTGTCCGTTTCAACGGTCACCGTAACGTCGCCGCAGTTGTCTGTGGCAGTGGCCATGTCAAGCGCGATGTCGTCTGAGCACTCTGCGCTGAAGTCAGCCGGCACAGATGTGAATTCTGGTGCAGTTGTGTCCGTGACTGTGATGGTTTGGACTCCAACCGTCTCGTTGAAACATGCATCCACAGCAGTGAATGTCCGTGTCAACACATAGCTGTTGTCGCAAGTGTAGTCGTAGGTCTCTTCCACCGTCACCAAGGCCAAACCGCATGCGTCGCTCGCCAAGGCATCCAACAGCACCAACTCGTCGCCGCAATCGGCTTCGTAGCTCGGTGGGAGGAACAACTCAGGGCCAGTCGTGTCAACCACCGTGATGGTTTGCGTCGCGCTGCTGTTGTTGCCGCAGTCGTCCGTCGCAGTGAATGTGCGAACCAACACGTAGCCATTGGCGCAATCACCAGCCAAAGTCTCTTCGCTCACAGTGATGGTGACCTCGCTGCAATTGTCCGTGGCCGTCGCATCGTCGAGCGTCAACTCGTCCGTACACTCGGCAGTGTAATCCGTAGGAATGCTCAATTCCGGAGCAGTCGTGTCCTCAACTGTGATCATCTGAGTCGCGCTAGAGCTGTTGCCAGCGTCGTCCGTCGCAGTGAACGTGCGCGTCAACGTGTAGCTGCCGGCGCAGTCACCTGCAGTCTCTTCGCTGCTCACTTCAATCGTCACCTCACCGCAGTTGTCGGTGGCAGTGGCGTCGTCAAGGATCAACTCGTCAGAGCACTCCGCAGTGTAGTCCGCTGGGATGCTCAATTCAGGAGCTGTTGTGTCCTCGACAGTGATCGTCTGGCTCGCAGAAGTGCTGTTGCCGCAGTCGTCTGTTGCAGTGAACGTGCGAACAATCGTGTAGTTGCCGGCAGCGTTGCCTGCAGTCGTGT
>JBELLK010000010.1:0-60327 GCA_042088625.1 Flavobacteriales bacterium | reverse complement strand
CGGCATTGACCTCGGGATTGTGAATCATTTGGCTCAGCAAGAAGATGCGCTTGCCTGGATTTTCATCGATTGCTTTGTAGCTGATTTCAATGGCGTTTTCCACGCCAAAGCAAAATCCAAAATGTCGGGCCAGCCGCACCTTCACCTTCCCAAAGTCCAAATCTGTCGGTGAGAAATCCTGCTTTCTGGGATCTTGGGCCTTCCGACGCGCCTTCACTCGTGAAATGATCGGACTTCTGTAAAACTCTGGGATGTCGAAGCTGCGCATGAGGGTCAAAATTACCAACCACTCAGACAACTGCCGACGCGTGGCGTTCGTTCAATTTCCCTGTGCGTCTTTCTCGAGCGCCCTGTCACGTCTTTGAGCCAAACCCTCGGCATTGTCGAAAGCCCGCCTGAGTGCATCGTCCCAAAGGGCATCCGTCCTTCTGGCCACATCCCGAACGTCCTGGAGCACCTCCATTTGGGTGGAAGTTTGAAAATTCAATTCGTCCAAAGCCATGCGCTGGATCAACACCGTTTGCAATTCAGGAGCGTACGCCAAAAAGGGCCAATCTGTGGTGTTCAGCTCCACGTGAATGGCCTCGGACTCGCTGAGCCACTCCAAAGTCCAAGCATCCAATGCCGGCACAACCTCTGGACAATCGTCGAGCCCCACATTCAACCTCCAGGTGATGGCCTCTCGCACCCAACGCGCGTTGGGCTCGCCATTGGCTGGCCAGTCTGGCACATTCCCACAGGTCCAACAGACCCAACACCAAGGCCCCCAAGCCCAAAGACCCCACATCCCCATCACACGTCCAATTCCGTTTCCACAAAGCGAATGCCGAGCGCGTCAAGGCCCTTCAGCAACGGTTCGTAATAGACTTTCGACATGGGAACTGCCACGCCTGCGGTGCCAAAGTCCCCATTCAAGAGCGGCTTCACCGCAAGGGCCATCGGAAGCCCCACGGTATCGCTCATGGCGGTGAACACGCTGTCTTTCCCTTCGAGGCAAAGGCTGCTCGTTTTGGCCTTGCGCTCCCCATTCAATTCGTACTCGAAGCGATGCCACATGACGATCATGTCTCGATCTTCAGGCTGGAGTTTCCAACGCTGTGTGACCAGCGCCTCAATGACTTGGGCTGGCGTCCCTTCAGTGCGCGACGGTCCAACTCCTTCATCGAACAACCCCAGCCACTCCAAACGTGACAAGGCCTCGTCTCCGGCTCCGGTCAACGCCTGAACCGCCGCACGCACATCGCACCCTTGTTCCAGACTTGCAGGCAGGAAGGTGCGCGTCCAGTCAGACCAAGAAATGCCCTGGGGCCAAGTCAAGGACGCGTCATCTCGCACCATGCCCATCTGCACCAACAGGTCCCACGACTGGCTGAATCCTGACGACCGAAGCGTCCCGCGGACCAAAGTCTCAACATCATGAAGCCCGTAGGCCTCCCGGTAGCTCAGCGAATCGCGGTTGGGATAACCATCGTAAGCACGTCCTTCCACCTCGATGGGCACCAGCGTTTGGAAGGTGCGATGTGGGGGAACCACCCGCACCCTGCCCTGCTCGAGAAAGGTGGCAGCGCCCCCCTGCCCTGCCAGCACCACGTTTCGTGGGTTCCAGCTCAATTTGTAATGCCAAGGGTTGTCATCCGAGGCTGGCGCGACCAACCCTCCACAATACGAGGCAAACCCAATCATGTTCCCGCCTTGTTCGCGAATGTCGTCGATGACCTGCATCGCACTCATGTGGTCGATCCCAGGGTCCAATCCCAGTTCATTCAACACCAAAACCCCTGCATCTTTGGCAGCCCCGTCCAAAGCCTTCATCTCGGGAGAGACGTAGCTCGGGGTGATGACGTGCACCCCAGCCTCGATCGCGACTGCAGCCACATCCACGTGCATGAAGGCCGGCAGCATGCTGATGACAAGGTCGGCACCCGCAATGCGAGCATTGCGCTCGGCGTGGTCGCTGCCTGACAAGGCAAAAGCCTCACCGCGAGGGTGGCCAGAGACCTTGCTTTGGGCTGCCTCAAGACTCAAATCGCCCACCTGAATGCGCCACTTTTCCTGTTCCGCTTGCCCCAACAAATGCGCGATGAGTGAAGAGCTGCTCCGTCCCGCTCCGAGGACCAAAATCACCTTGGTGTCTGCCATGTGTGCAAGTTAGGTAGGACCATTTTGGCACGACCCTTGTCCTTGAGCAGAATGCCTACCTTTCGAGGCACGAATGAGACCCATGATTTCACCAACGATGTTGACCCAAAGACCCCTGTTGTCTTCTTTCCTCACGGCGTGCTTCGCTGTTCTCATCTTCACGGGATGCAATGGTTCCAAGGCCTTTGTCAAACGCGCCGCCAAAATGGAAGAGGCCGGCATGACACCTCAAGCCGCCAACCTGTATTACACAGCGGTCATCAAAAAGCCGACCAACGTCGACGCGATGGTGGGGCTCAAGCGCACAGGACAAATCGTGCTTGCCCAGCACATCTCCTCATTCGACCAAGCTGTCATGAACCACCAGCGCGAAGGCGCACTCGATGCCTGGCATGACGCCGAGGCATGGGACAACAAACTCGAAGCCGTTGGGGTCAACCTCGCCTTCCCTGAGGCCAAACGCGCCACGTACGAAACGGTGAAAAACGCCCACCTCGATGAATCGTACCGAACGGCCAATGCCCTGCTCGAAGAAGAGGCCTTCGACGAGGCGCTGCGCGAATTTGACGCCATCCTCGAGTTGGACGGAACGTATGAAGATGCCCAAGCCTTGCGCGTGGTCGCCTACTGCGAACCTCGATACCGAACCGGTGCAGAAGCGCAAGAGGCAGGGCGGTTTCGCGAATCGTACCGCATGTTTGGCGAAGTCGTCGATGAAGATGCGTCGTACAAAGACGCCTCGGAGCGTCGCCAAGCGGCACTGGAAGAAGGCCGCTTCACCGTGGCGCTGGTTGAATTCAAGAACGGATCCAGCTTGGTCAATCTGGAAGTGAAGGTGCAATCCATGGTTGAGCAACGATTGATGGAGACCGACGATCCCTTCTTGAAGGTGGTGGACCGGGAAAGTTTGGGCCTCATTCTGCAGGAGCAGAACATGGGCATGAACGGCTTGACCTCTGGGGGCGACGTGGAACTTGGAAACATTTTGGGCGCCAAAGCCCTTCTGAAAGCAACCATCACCACGGCCAACCACAGCATGGGGCCCTTGACTTCAAGCAAGAGAACGGGGTACGAACAGTACAAAGTGGAGCGGGTCAACGACGAAGGCAAGAAGTACATGGAGACCAAATACCGGGAGGTCGCCTACCGAGAGCACCAACAGGAAGCCTCCATGAGCATCGCGTGCACCTACAAATTCATCTCGACCTCCACCGGCGAAGTCATCGCGACAAACACGCTTTACGGCAACGTTTCAGATGACATCCGATACATCACCTACAACGGCAACAAATCCAAATTCTACCTCGCCGGCGCCACGGGCGTTCGGAAGGGCAGCAGCGGACGCCGTGAACGAGATCGATTGCTTTCAGCCCGCAAGACCCTGAAAAGCCGAGACGTCTTGGCTGACGAAGCGAGCCGCCAATTGGCCAGCCAAATCCAAAGCGCAATCGAGCGCGAATTGAGGACCTTGATTCCTTGAGCCATGAGAGTCACTTTGTTCGTCGCATTGGGGAGCATGCTCCTGTTGATCACCGGGTGTGCAGGCCCCAAGGTCGCCGTCGCGCCGGCCCCTGCATGGGTGCTTCAATCCCCGGTCAAACCAGGTTACTACATCGGCATTGGCAGCGCCTCCAAATTGGCACACCCCTTGGATGCCGAGGCTGTGGCGAAGCAAAACGCTTTGGACAACTTGTCCCGTGAAATCCGAGTCCAAGTGCAATCGACCAACACCACCAATGCCCTCCAAGTGAATGGGTGGCTGAGTGAGTCTTTTGCTGCAGAATCGAGGAGCACCACCAACGAGGACCTTGAAGGATTCACGCTGGTGGATACGTACACGACGGACACAGAGGTCTTGGTCTTTTACGAATTGAACAAGGCCAAACACGCGCAGCTCCAAGAAACCAAGCGACAGACCGCCTTGAATGTCGCTTGGGGGCATTTGCAGTCCGCACGTTCCGCGCGGACTTCTGCCCAAGTGCAGCAGGCCGTTGACGCCGCCATTCGCGGACTCGACGCGGTTCGCCCCTTCATGGACCGACCGATGATGCACATTGGCACTGACGGGGCTGAAACAGCCGTTCCCGACTCCCTGATCCGCATGCTCGACGATTGCATGGCAGGATTGCAATTGGTCTCCGAAGATTCGGTCATGACCCTTGTGGTTGAAGATTCGTTCCGCAGCACGGCCCACATCAAGGTGTTGCTCGATGGCAAACCTGCGCCCAATGTAGGACTGAGCTACCGGTACAAGCGCAGTGATTTCCCCACCCGTGGCGACGTCGTGACCGACGCCAATGGTTTGGCCCACATCGTGCTCGAAAAGTTCGAACCAGGCATCGAATCCACCATGCTGGAGGTGACTGTGGACGCGATGTCATTTGTGAAGGGATTGCCGCTCACCCACCCGTTCCGTCAAGCGGCGAATGGCATTCAAAGTGCGCCGTTGAGGGTTCGCGTGGAACTCGCTCCAGTGGAGCTGGCGTTGGTGGTTGAGGAACGGGCGTTTGGCAAAACGCGCGATCAGCGTGTGCTGCTGCCTGCCCTAAAACAGGCTCTTCAGGAAGCCCACGTTGTGCTTCGCAACGATGTCAGCCAGTCTGACATGGTGCTCACGGTTCAAGCCGACGCGCGTCCCGGCGGAAGTGGGCAGGGCTTCACGACGGTCTATGCAGACGTCGTAGGCACGGTCACCAACCGACGCGGAGAAACCCTTTACACCAAGACATTGACGTCTGTTAAGGGCATTCAACTCGACCTGTCACGTGCCACCGATGCCGCCTATGGCAAGGCCTCGGAAGAAATGTCTGACACCTTTGTGCCCGGCTTGATTCGTGTTTGGCACGGTTTGTGAAATCCGACATACAAATTCATCTCGTACATTCATCAAAAACCTTCACTCATGAACCTACGACAGACCTTCCCCCTCGCCATGTTCATTGCAGGCATCACCATGATGGGATGCAGCAGCGGCGAAACCATCACCCCCAACCAAGCAGGAGAAGTTGAGATCCTGGAATACTGCGCTGGCGATGAGTACAAAAGCGACAAGGACCATTTCCGGGCGACGGCAACGGGCGAAAGCATGAGCCGTGAAACAGCCAAGAAAATGGCACGCTCCAATGCCGAAGCGCGTTTGGCCCGTTCCATCAACGCCACCATTGAAATCGTCACCGACAACTACGTGAACAGTTCCAAGTTCAACAATGCGGAAGAAGTGACCGAAACGTTCAACGACCTCGCTCGAACCGTGGTGGATCAACAACTTTCGGGTGCCATCACCGCTTGTGAGCGTTTGACCCAGAAGCCAGACGGAAACTACGTCAGCTACATGGCCATTGAGCTTTCTGGAGAAGAGTTGGTTTCTCGCTACAACCAGCGATTGTCTCAAGACGAGCGCATTCGCGCAGAGTACAACTACGAGAAGTTCAAGGAGACGTTTGAAGCCGAGATGGCCAAACAACGCTGAGAGGCTTCAACCCATCCATGAAGCAGGTCCCTCCCACAGGGAGTGAGGACTGACTCAGGATGAAACTGGACGCCCGCAACGGGAAGGGTCTTGTGGCACATCGCCAAAGGAAACCCCTGACTGCTGCGGGCGTTCACGTGCAATTCATTCGGCAACGATGTCGCATCCACCACCCAGCTGTGGTAATGCCCCACTGGTTCCGTCGGGTTCAAACGAGACCACATGGACGCCAAAGGCCCCACAGAGGAGGCATCCGAACTCACCTGCATGCCCAATTGTCGGCCATGGAGCGGCGCGTCGAGGTTCAGCAGATGTCCGCCAAAATGCAACGCCAAGGCTTGCATGCCCAGACATACGCCCAAGACCGGCACACCGCGCTCAATCGCTTCAGCTGTGACGGACATCAACTGACCTCGTTCCTGAGGCAGCCCAGGGCCAGGCGACAGCACCAAGGCTTCCGTGGTCTCCCAAAACGCTTCGACCCAACTGCCTTCCTGAACCACGTTCACATCGACATCCTTCAACCGCTCGAGGTCGTGTGCGAGGTTCCAAGAGAAGGAATCGTGGTTGTCAAACAAGGTGATGCGCATGCTGGCGTAGCTTTGAGGCCGTCTGCAAACTTACCTCAAGCATGTCCTCACGCGTCAACACCTCCTCAGCAGCTCAACCCGTCGCGGCTTACAGCCAAGCTGTTGAAGCAGCAGGTTTGGTCTTTGTCAGTGGCCAAATCCCTCTTGAGCCCGATTCTGGCCACCTCATTTCTGACGACATGCAACGGGCCACAGCCCAATGCATTCGAAATGCAGAAGCCATTCTCAAGGCGGCTGACCTGACGTTGAACAACGTGGTGAAGGTGTCGGTTTTTTTGACAACGATGGACGATTATGCCGACATGGATGCTGCGTATCAGGCGGCCATGCCTCAGCCCTTTCCAGCACGCGAAGCCGTGGCTGTGAAGGCCTTGCCCAAAGGGGCTAGAGTTGAAATCTCCATGATTGCATCAAAGCACTAATCAAGGAATCACAACATCATGTTTTTCAAGAAGTTCCTATTCTACATCAACCCCCTTAATCTCTTCAAAAAAGACAAAGAATCGGGGTTGAATTTGCGCATGATGCACGGCATCAACAAGATCAGCTTCCTGGCTTTTTTGATCTGCCTCATGGTCATGCTTTACCGCTGGCTGTTGCGCGGCTGACCACAGGCTTTGGTTGTCAGAACAAGAACTGACCTTGAGATCCCCTGGCCTCCAGTTTCAGGTCTCGCAGCAATGCCGACTTCACGTTGAGTCGGAGTGAGAAGCTTCGGCGCACACCGAAGGGGATCCAATTGAAGGAGAACTCCCAGCAGTGCAAATCCACATAGAAGTTCAGGTTGGTTGGGGTGAATTCCCTTCGAGCCAGGTCGTACCCTGAAGTGACATCCACTTTGAATTTTTGCTCCAGGCTGAATCCCCCTCGTGCACTCACCGCATGGGTCACGGCGCTGGTGTCTCTCCCGAGTTCTGGCGCCCAATTTCGGAGCAGATTCACGTTGTAGTCCAGGCGCAAGTTCCAAGGGTTCGCAGCGCCCTGTGTGGCATTGATTCGCGTCCCGACTGCGCCTGTGAGGCGCTTGAGCCGAACCAAACCGCCTCCTTCTGAAGCCAAGAAACGATCCACCGTCCCACCCGTCACAGAATCTCTGGCATAGGCTGTGTGGGTGGCGTTGAGGTTGACGTTGACCCGATTGAACAGCGAAGTGAAGGCCCGTGTCTGAAAATCCGAGAGCCGGAGCGAATCGGCAATGAAATTGTAATTCCCGGACGTGCTCAGGTTGTCGAGAATCTTCACCTTCTTCAATTCTCCTGTTTCACGATCGGCCACCTTCGCTTCAAGGTTTTGGCCCAAGCTGAAATTCAACGCTCCCGCCTCCCGGCGATCGGTTGGAACGTAACGACCCAAGGCATAGGGATTCCAATTGACCTCGTCGGTGGCAGTGACCAAGGTTTGGTCCCGCAAGCGCTCTGGCTGATAACTGAACCCAACGTTGGGCGACAACACATGTCGGATGGCTTTGACCCTCCCTTGACCTGGCACGTTGAACAGCCCGTAAAATCGGGTGCTCGCAGACACCCCCAAACGCCATTCATTCGTGGATTGATATCCGCCCAAGGTGTCGGTCACAAGCGCCACAGAATCCGCACCCAAAGGAACTTCAGTCACGTTCAATCGCTGGAACGAATCGTATTGATCGTAGGTGAACGTCGGCGCCAATGAAACGAAACCAACACTTGAGCTGGATGATAATTTTACATTGTGCTTCAACCCATTACGAATGTTTAATTTTCGCCAATCCTGAGCGCCAAAAACGCTGTCTGGCCCCTGCAGGGTGTTCTCCATTTGGCTGCTGTACGTGACTGCAACGCCGTCTAAGAGTGAAGACCGACCTGCCGTCAGTCCGACCAGTTTGGCCAGGCTCGTCCGCTGCATGTTGAGGGACAACGAAGGCACCGTCACGGACACATTCCCAGTCAAGGAATTTTGGTTGTGCCTTGCACTGATGTTGGTCGAAAAAGGAGTGCGAGGCACGTTGGCTGTCCACTGCAAACTGGACTGGAAGGTGTTGGACAAATACTCCTCCTGGCTGCTGTTGAGGTTCTGCTGAAAGTTGCCTGAAGACCCAAAATTCACCGACGCATTGAACCGCGAATTGGGCCGTGCACGAGGATCCTGAGAATGGCTCCATCGAACAAAGAAGTTGTTGGCCAGTCCAAATCCTGGCGTCCCCTTGAACCCTTGGCGCTGCCGCTGAAAACTCAGGCTGAATGCACCCTTGTTGCGATAGCGGTAGTTGTAATTCGACGCGACGCGGGCAGCCCAACTCCCTCCAGTGTAGATGTCGGTGAGCAGTTGAGCATCCCAATGCTCCCCCAAGGGCTGATAGTACCCCAAATCTTTGAGAAAGAATCCCAACTCCCCTCCATCTCCATAGCTGGGCAAAAGAATGCCCTGACTCTCCTTCTCTTGGTTCAACGGAAACCACCCAAATGGCAGCATCAGCGGCGTGGGAATCTTCCGAAACTTCAGGTACAACGGCCCGCTGACAACGCGGTCGTTGGGCACCATGATGGCTTTTGTCAAATGAAAATGGAAATGCGGATTGTCGGCGTCACACGTCGTGAACTTGCCGTCACGCACGTGCACGGTTTCGTCAGGCTGACGCTTGGCCCGAGAGGCGTGAAACACAATGTCGTTTTCCTGTGTGACCGCGTGCCGACTTAACCCTTTGCCCGTGTCAAAGTTGTAACAGAGCTCATCCTGTGTGAATGCCTGCGCACCATCTTTGAACTGAGGCCGCCCGACCCACTGATCCAAACTGTCCTTGGTGCCAAAAGCGCAAACCTCGTTGTCGTCGAGCCTCAGCACGATGCGATGGGCCGTCAGTTCCATGCTGCCGCTCACCACTTTGGCGTTTCCTGTCAAAAAACCCAAACCGCTGTCCAGCGAAAAATAGATGTCGTCAGCCTCGTAGTGCACGACTTCCATCTTAGAATCTCCCCCTTCATTCGACTCACCTCCAACTGCCTCCGTTTGCCCCCAAAACACTGGGCTTATCAACATCCAAAAAAGGATAATCGGAACGGTCTGAACCGCGCTTCCAATGGGATGGTAGGTATGTTTGAAGAACGGCATGAAACAGCGTCCAAAATTAGCCAAACAACGCGTCTTTGCCGCGTGTGTTGCCCTTGTCGTGGCCTGTGCGGCCTTTGCGCCGGCCGCCCCGAAGCTCGTGGTGGTCCTCGATGCAGGGCACGGCGGCAAGGACCCGGGCAACCTCGGAACAGGACGTTACAACCAAACTGAAAAGGACGTCACCCTAGACGTCACCCTGCAATTGGGAGCGTACATCGAAGAGCACCTGTCTAAAGTGAAGGTGGTGTACACCCGGAAGGACGACAGCTTCCCAGCCCTTCGCGACCGCGTTCGCCTCGCCAATGAGGCCCAAGCAGACCTGTTCATCTCCATCCACTGCGACGCCTTCGACGGCCCTGGGCCCAAAGGCTCGAGCACTTACGTGATGGGCATGCACAAATCGGAAGAGAGCCTTCGTGTGGCCATGAGGGAAAACGCTTCCATGTTCAAAGAAGACGGCTACGAACAGCACTACGACGGGTTCGACCCCAACGACCCAGACACGTACATCGCTTTGTCCTTGCGCCAAAACGTGAACTTGGATGCCAGTTTGAAACTGGGCGCTGCCATCCAAAAGCAATTCAAAGAGCGGGTGGGCCGCCGAGATCGAGGGGTCAAACAAGCGGGGTTCTACGTCATCTCATACACCACCATGCCCAGCACTTTGGTGGAGTTGGGGTTCTTGACCAATCCAGAAGAAGAGGACTTCCTTCACTCAGAAACCGGGAAATCGTACCTCGCCTCTGCCATTTACCGCGCCTTCCGAGACACCTACCTTGCTGCACGTTCAACAGAAGACACAGAGACCACCCCTGCTGACGAGACCGAGACCGACGACCAAGCGCCGAAACCGCTTCAGCTGGAGCAAGAAGATGGAAGACTTGAGGTGTGGTTTGGGGTTCAAATTTTGACGGCAAATCGAGCATTGGCTGCAGATTCCCCACAGCTGCGTGGCCACTCGGACGCCAAACCTTACATTCGTGATGGAATGCACAAGTACATCCTTGGCCAACATGCAACCCCAGACGAGGCTCACCTCGCCAAGACCGCGCTGAGGGCGGAAGGCTTCGAGGATGCTTTTGTGGTGGCCTTCGAAGGAGAGACCCAAATCCCCATGTCCGAAGCCCGCAAACGTTTGAACCTCCAGTCGCAGTGAGCAAACTTCGACCAGAATTCAAAATTGGCATCCTCGTCGTGACGGGGCTTGTGTTGTTGGTCATCGGTGTGAACTACCTCAAGGGGTTCAACATCTTTGCCCGGTCCAATTCGTACTACGCCGTCTATGAGAACGTCTCCGGCTTGGCAGTCAGCAATCCAGTCATCATCAACGGCTACAAAGTTGGCCAAGTTCGTCGCATTGAATTCCTGCAAGGAGGTCAAGGTGAACTGCTTGTCGAATTCGTTGTGGAGCACCCCAACTTGTATTTCCCCTTGAATTCGGTGGCGATGATCCACAGTTCAGACTTGTTGGGCACCAAGGCCATTCGCATCGACCGGGGAGACAGCCCCACGCTGGCCATGCCTGGCGACACCATCCTGGACAACGTCGAAGATGACATTGCGGCGCAGGTGGCCAAGCAAATTGAACCTCTTCAGCGCAAAACTACCGACCTCATCAAAAGCGTGGAGCGCGTCATCGTGGACATCGAGAGCGTTTTTAGCGAAGAAAACACCAGTCGGTTGCCCACCCTTTTGAACAGCGCCCAACAAATGGTGCAGTCGTTGGAAAACACCGCCGCCAACCTCGACAGCACCGTGGCGGAGAATCGCACAAGCTTCAACAAAGTAATGTCCAACGTCGCGTCCCTCAGCACCTCGCTGGAATCGACAAGTGGCGATTTGACCAACGTCATCCAAAACTTCTCCACGCTGAGCGACACGCTGTCCCGCATTGAATTCGCCCAAACGATGGCCAAGGCCAACCAGGCGCTTGAGGATGTCAGTACCATCACCCACAAAATCGCATCTGGAGAGGGCACCCTGGGCAAGTTGCTCGTGAGCGACAGCTTGCACGACGGGTTGGTTGCGACGAACGTTGAACTCCAGCTGCTGCTGGATGACCTGCAAATGCACCCTTGGAAATATGTGCAGGTCAACCTGATTGGTCGGAAGCAGAAGTCGGAATTCTCTAAGAAGGACCTGCAACGCCTCCGTGCCATCATTGAGGACGAACTTGAAACCCAAAACAACGGTACCCCTTCCAAAGATTAAGGCATGGTTGCACAACTTCTTTTCGCCGTTTGTGTTGCCGTCGGAGCAGGATTGTTCGCCCGGCGGGTTGCATTCATTCGAAAAAACATCCTCATGGGGCAGGCCGTGGATCGGTCTGACCGTCCTGCGGACCGTTGGAAGGTCATGGCGCGAGTGGCCTTGGGACAAGGCAAAATGGTGACGCGGCCCGTCGCTGGGGTCATGCACATCCTCATCTACGTGGGATTCGTGGTCATCAACATCGAACTGCTCGAGATTGTGATTGACGGCCTCTTTGGCACCCACCGTGCTTTCGCCGGACTCGGCGGACTTTATAACGTGCTGATCGGGACGTTTGAAGTGCTCGCCGCCCTGGTGGTGATTGCTTGCGTGGTGTTTTTCGTTCGACGCAACGGCATGGCGTTGGCCCGCTTCAGGTCCCCTGAAATGGGGGGCTGGCCCACCATGGACGCCAACCTGATTTTGATCGCCGAGGTGGTGCTGATGTTTGCTTTTCTAAGCATGAATGCAGCCGACAGCATTGCCCAGGGCCGAGGCCTGGACCACTACATCGTCGCAGGTTCCTTCCCCGTAAGCCAATTCTTGGTGCCGCTCTACGAAGGATTGTCAGACGCAGGGGTGGTGAACGTGGAACGTGGAATGTGGTGGTTCCACATTTTGGGCATCTTGGCTTTCTTGGTTTACGTCACCTACTCCAAGCATTTCCACATCCTTTTGGCGTTCCCCAACACCTACTACAGCGATTTGACAGAACAAGGGGCCATGGACAACATGGCGGCTGTGAAGAAGGAAGTGGACTTGATGATGGACCCCAATGCGGACCCTTTTGCGGCACCTGCCCCTGAAGCGGATGCAGCGCCGGTGAAGTTTGGGGCCAAAGACGCGCCCGACCTCAGTTGGAAACAGCTCATGGAGGCTTACACCTGCACCGAATGTGGCCGTTGCACAAGCGAATGCCCGGCCAACCAAACCGGCAAGCTCCTCTCCCCTCGCAAAATCATGATGGACACCCGTGACCGCATCGAAGAAATCGGCAAGCAGCGGGACGCCAACGGCGGCACATGGGAAGGCGACGGCAAAACGTTGCTCGGGAGCTACATCACCGAAGAAGAACTTTGGGCGTGCACTTCTTGTCAAGCGTGCGTGCAAGCGTGCCCGGTCAACATCTCCCCCATGGGCATCGTGCTCGACATGCGTCGAAGCCTGATCATGGAGGACAGCAAATCGCCTGAGTCCATCACGACCATGTTCAACAACATCGAAAACAACGGTGCGCCATGGGCTTTCCCTGCGGCAAGCCGCGGCGATTGGACGAACGAATCCTGAACCATGAGCACCTTTCAAGTCCCGACATTGGCGGAAATGACCGCCCAAGGCACGACCCCCGAAGTGTTGTTTTGGGTGGGGTGTGCTGGAAGCTTTGACGATCGCGCCAAGCGCATCACCAAGGCCATTGCCCGCATCCTTCACCACTGCGAGGTGCCATTCGCGGTCCTCGGCGCGGAGGAGAGCTGCACAGGCGACCCCGCCAAGCGTGCCGGAAACGAGTTCCTGTTCCAAATGCAGGCCGCCCAAAACATCGCCGTACTCAACGGCTATGAAGTCAAGCGCATCGTCACGGGCTGCCCCCACTGCTTCAACGTGCTCAAAAACGAGTACCCCGAACTCGGCGGCACGTACGAGGTGATGCACCACACTCAGTTCATCCGCGACCTCATCGACCAGGGACGTCTGAAGGTGGCCGACGGCAATCCTTTCAAGGGGCGCCGCATCACCTTCCACGACCCATGCTACCTCGGGAGAGGCAACGGGGAATACGCGGCACCACGAGACGTCCTTTCCACCCTCGACGCAGAGCTCGTGGAAATGCGTCGATGCAAAAAGAACGGGTTGTGCTGTGGCGCAGGCGGCGCCCAGATGTTCAAAGAAGCTGAGAAGGGCAATCGTGAAGTGAATCACGAGCGCACCGACGACGTCCTCGACGCCAACCCCGCGATCGTGGCCACCGGATGCCCCTTCTGCAACACCATGATGACGGACGGTGTGAAAAACGCTGAACGTGAATCGTCCATCGACGTGAAAGACATCGCCGAACTCATCGCTGAAGCGGCGGACCTTCTCCCCTCTTCCTGACCCCTCGGCGCGCCCAACCTGTTTGACCTCTCATTGAACCAACACCAAGATCCCAACCCCATGTTACTCGAAGGAAAAGTGGCCATTGTGACCGGAGCGTCGCGTGGCATCGGAAAAGCCATCGCTGAACAATTCATTGCCCAAGGCGCCAAAGTCGCCTTCACCTACCGCAGTTCGGCTGAAGCCGCGGCTGCCCTGGAACAAGAGCTGAGTGCAGGTGGAGGCACCGTCGAAGGATTTCAATCTGACGCCGCGAGCATGACCGATGCCGAACGTTTGGTCGGCGCAGTGGTGGAAGCATTTGGCACGGTGGACATTGTGATCAACAATGCCGGCATCACCGACGACACCCTTCTGATGCGCATGACTGAAGAACAATGGGACCGCGTCATCAGCGTCAACCTCAAGAGTTGCTTCAACCTCACGAAGGCTGTGATGCGCACCATGCTCAAAGCGCGTTCAGGATCCATCGTGAACATCTCGTCCGTTGTGGGCGTGCAAGGAAATGCGGGCCAAGCCAACTACGCCGCTTCCAAAGCAGGCATCCTTGGCTTCACCAAATCTGTGGCGCTTGAACTTGGCAGCCGCAACATTCGGTGCAACGCCATTGCCCCTGGTTTCATCGAGACGGAAATGACCGCCAAGCTTGACGCAGACACCGTGCAAGGTTGGCGCGATGCCATTCCGTTGAAGCGCGGAGGCACGCCTGAGGACGTGGCCAACCTATGCGTGTTTTTGGCCAGCGACATGAGCGCCTACATCACAGGCCAAACCCTCAACGTCGACGGCGGCATGATCACCGCCTGATCACCTCTGAACGCTCCGCAACCTCGCCATGGACGCCTCCAACCTGATCGTGCAAGCCGAACCATGGCAATGGCTGGCCTTATCTGGCATGGCACTGGGCCTGACAGGCTTGTTGTACGGATGGGGAGCTCAGCGCCCGACGCCAACTTGGCTTCTGGCTCTGTTGCGGTTGGGGATTTTAAGCCTTTTGGGCTTGCTGTTGCTCAACCCGATGCTTCGAAGCACCACCGAAACGCGAGAAGCGCCGGTGTTGCCTGTCCTGATTGATGCCACGACGTCTCAGTGGCTGGGGCCAGACAGTTCCGCACGACGAGACGCCCTGAACAGGTTGGTTGAAGACTTGCCTGCCTGGGGGGACGATGCGGACTGGAAGGTGGAACTGTTCAGTTTTGACCGCACCGTCCAGCGCCTGTCCAAGGAAACGTGGTCGCCCGACGGCAAACGCACGGATTTGGGCTCCGCATTTGAAGCGATTCGCGACCGGTTCGTGCACCGCAATGTCCCTGCAGTGGTTGTGGTCACCGACGGGCGAACCAACCGTGGCCCCAATCCCGAATTCACCGCAGAACGCCTTGACGTGCCCCACCTCTTCATAGGAACTGGGGACACCGCCATGGTGTCCGACCTCGAATTGTCGACGTTGCGAACCAACGACGTCGCCTACCTCGGGAATGCCTTCCCCGTGGAAGTGACGGCCCAAGCACGGGGCGCAGAAGGTGTGCCTCTGGAGCTGAAACTGAAGACGGGCAGCACCACACTCGCCACCACCACATGGGTGCCACAGAACGAGTTGAGCAGCACCCAATGGACCGTGCAACTTGACGCAGACAAGGCAGGCCCCATGCCATTGAACGCATCCATAGCCCCAGAAGGGACTTGGGACAAGGCTGAAGTCACCCTGCGCAACAATGCCAGCCGTACGACGATTGAAGTGCTCGAAAGCAGGCGACAAATTCTCATCGTTGCCCAAGCGCCGCACCCTGACTTGGCAGCCTTGCGACTGGCGATGGAAACCAATGCACATCAGGAGACAGCTGTGCTCTGGGCTGACGAACTTTCCGACGGTGAGGCCATGCCTGACCACGACGTCCTCGTGTTGCATCACGTGGATCCCTCCACCCTTCCTCAAGGCTTGCTCGACGTCGCGACATCGAACCGGGCGCTTTGGATCCTTGGCGGAGCCTCCACGGCATGGAACCGCTGGCCTGTCGACATTGTGGGCTTCCAGCTCGACGCCGAACCACTGGTGACCGAAGCCCAGGGCCAATCTGCAGAGGCTTTTGAACCCTTCCCCTTGCCTTCAGAATTGGATCGCGTGACCGCCTTTTGGCCTCCCTTGGCCTGCCCCACTGGAGATTACCAAACCACCCCATCCTTGGTGTCGGCCCTCAAACAACGCGTGGGACCTGTGAGCACCGATTGGCCATTGTGGTCGGTGCGAGAAGGAAATCGGCAACGGGTGGCGATCACGTTGGGTGAAGGGCTTTGGCGTTGGCGCATGCAGGATTTGGTGCGTCACGATGGGCAAAGCCAAGCATTTGACGAGTTGGTCAACCGCACTGTGCAGTACCTCAGCAGCCGGGACGACATTCAGCGCCTTCGCGTGGACATGCCTGACCGGTTGGACGAAGACATGCGATGCCAACCCGTGGCAGAAGTCTACGACGCCTCGTTGTCACCCACCCTGGAAGCCGAAGTCAGCCTCGAATTGACACCGCTGAACGGCCCGAACACAACCCACCGTTTTGTCGAACAACCCCAGAGCCAACGGTTTGAACTTGATTTGGGCACCCTGCTGCCTGGCATATACAACTGGGTCGCCACGAGCAACCAATCGGGAGAAGACCTGACTCAAAGAGGCACATTGATTGTGAATGCAGTGCAAGCCGAAGCCAGCTTGGCACCCGCAAATCACGGGCTTCTCCGTCGTTTGGCAGACAACACGGAAGGCGCTTTCCTCGGGACCCTGAACACCACAGAAGATGTGGGGTCCTTGAAAGAAGCTTGGAGCGCGTTTGGACGTTCCGTGAACGCCCAGGATGTGGTCCACACTTCGAGTGAGCGCTTGCCGCTTCATGCCCAAATTTGGTTGCTCGTTGTGATGCTCGGATTGCTTGCCGTAGAATGGGCCATTCGACGATTGGGCGGAGGACGATGAACGAGTCCGGCTTGGGGCCATTATCTTGGTCGCATGAACATGTCTGCCTCTCCCGAAGACCGCCGAAGATTGCGCGGCATTTTGTTTGCTTTGGTCGTTTTGCTCCCTGTCTTTATGCTGTGGGGCTCCTTGACCGTAACCGTTCCTTCTGGACATGCTGGATTGACCTTCCACACGTTTGGTGAAGGGGTCGACCCTGAAGAAGCGCCCCTCAAAAGTGGCTTTCACTTCAAGGCGCCGTGGAACAAGGTGTACGAATATGAAATTCGTCAGACGGAACAAATGGAAGCATTGGAAGTGCTCAGTTCCAACTTGCTCAAAATCAACATGGACATGACCGTGTTCACGCAGCCCCAGTATGAGAATTTGGGCCGCTTGGAAATTGAACGTGGAAGGAACTACGAAGAGAAAGTCATTCGCCCAGCCATGCGCTCTGTCGCGCGTGAAGTCATTGCCAAATACCTCCCAGAGGAATTCAACACGACCAAGCGCGAGCAAATCCAACTGGAAATCAAAAACCAGCTCGCGAACAAGTTGGCTGAGAACTACGTCCAGCTCAACGACGTCTTGATCCGCAACATCCAACTCCCCACCACGCTCGAGCAAGCCATTGAGCGGAAGTTGCAGCAAGAACAGGAGTCCCTGGAGTATGAGTTCCGCCTCGAAAAAGCCCAAAAAGAAGCAGACCGCCTTCGCATTGAAGCGGCAGGCATCCGCGACTTTGAAGAGATCATCTCAAAGGGGTTGAGCGACAAACTCCTGAAGTGGAAAGGGATTGAAGCCACCAAGGAAATTGCGAAAAGCAACAACACCAAGATTGTGGTTGTGGGAGGCGGCGACGACGGATTGCCCCTCATTTTGGGCGACAACTGAGTCTGAACCCATCGCTTCATCCCCCAAAAAGAGGCGCCATGTGAGGCGCCTTTTTTGTGTCCTGCATTTCCCAAAACGCAAACGACCCGCCTCATGGCAGGTCGTTATGCACATCGAGTGAGCGATGCTCACTCCGAGAAACTCACTTTGCTTGCAACACACCGAGCTCCTCACCGCGCTTCATGGCAGCGAGCACGCCGATCTTGCTGATGGTCCGAATCGCTTTAGCGGAAACGCGAAGCGTCACCCAGCGATCTTCTTCAGGAATGTAGAAGCGCTTGCGCTGAAGGTTGGGGTAGAAACGACGCTTTGTCTTACGCTGAGAGTGCGAAACGTTGTTTCCCACCATCATTTTCTTCCCAGTAATTTCACAGACGCGGCTCATGGCTCTAATTTTTAGGACTGCAAAGAAACAACTTTTTGGTCATTCATCCAACCCTTTGCCCCCTCCTTCTCTCATCGATTCGTGGAGGTGTGTCAAAATGCGTCGGGAGGCCCGCTGAACGATTCGTTCGCGCTGATGGCCAAAGCGATGGCACCATGCCTGAACGCCAACGGGGCCGGCGACTGCCATCCACACCATTCCGACAGGCTTCTCTGGCGTTCCGCCTGAAGGTCCTGCCACCCCTGACGTTGCCACGGCCCAGTCTGTCCCCAATGCCTTCCGCGAGCCAGAAGCCATGGCTTTGACCACGGCTTCGCTGACGGCGCCGTGGTTCCTGAGATCTTGTTCAGAAACCCCGAGTTGCTTCACTTTGACTGCGTTGTCATACGCCACGATGCCACCCCAAAATGCGGCACTTGCGCCTGGCACTGATGTCAACATCGAAGCCACCTGGCCTCCCGTGCAGGACTCTGCTGTGCCCACCGTTTCACCGCGCAAGATCAAACGACTGAGAACCGCCTCGGGCAATCCAGAATCGCCGCGACCGATGACGTGATCGCCTGCAAGCGCAACGAATGCGTCTGCCTCTTCCCGCAACAAATCCTGGAGGGACTGCCGTTCGTCGGCTCGGCCTTTGACTCCAAGCCGGACTTTGACTTGGCCAGGTGAAGGCAAATACGCGAGGGACACGCCCTTGCCAGGCAATGCGTCTTCCCATTGGGCCAAGAGGGCCGCAAGCGAAGACTCGCCAATTCCCGCAGTCACGATGGTTTCGTATAGCGTTGTGGGGAGAGTGAAGTGCCGCCGAAGATTGGGAAGCACCTCATCTCGCATCAAACCTTCCATTTCATACGGCACACCTGGCATGCTAACCACCACCTTACCTCCAGGGCGATCAAACCACATGCCTGACGCCGTTCCCAGTGGATTGGGCAGCACGGTGCAATCCTTCGGCAACATGGCTTGGAGACGGTTCACTTCCAAAAACGGCACTTTGCGAGACTCGAACCAAGCCTGGATGTTTTGGGCGATGTCTTCATGCATGACCAACTCCGTCCCAAAGTGCGAAGCCAGCACGTGCTTGGTCAGGTCATCTTTGGTGGGACCAAGCCCGCCCGTGACGAGCACCACGTCCGCAAGCTCCAAGCCTCGGTCAATTTCTCGTCGAATGTCATCTGGGTGGTCTGAAATCGTCACCACGCCTGAGACGCGCCAACCATCGGCTGTGAGATGTTGTCCCATCCAAGCGGCATTGGTGTTGATGGTTTGTCCAATCAACAGCTCATCACCAATGGAGAGCAAATGAACCCGCATTGGTCAGTCGTTGGTTGGCAACGTGGCCAGCACCGTTTCCCTTCCCTTGACCTTTTGGTCCAAACCAACGTGGATGTCCGAGCCCAAGGGCAAAAACACATCGATTCGAGAACCGAATTTGATGAATCCCACCTCTTCCCCAAGCTCGACATGTTGACCTGGCTCGATGTACCAGCGAATGCGCCGCGCGACTGCTCCGGCAATTTGACGGAACAACACGGGACCACGTGATCCATTGATGACCAGGGTGGTCCTTTCGTTTTCAGTGCTGCTCTTTGGATGCCAAGCCACGAGGTACTTGCCCGGATGGTAATTGGCATGGGTCACTTCGCCCGCCATGGGTGCCCACTGCGCATGCACATTCAATGGACTCATGAAAATGCTGACTTGAATGCGCTTGTCCTGGAACACCTCAGGCTCCTCGACCTCTTCAATGACCACCACCTTGCCGTCGGAGGGGCACAGAATTTGACCTTCGTCTGCGACAGGAACGCGCTTGGGAATGCGGAAAAATTGGGCGATCAACACCACATCCACCAAACCAAGCGCCGCCACCAGTTGAATCAACCACATCTCAGCTTCAATCCACACCAAAAGCCCTGTAGCGGCAATTGCAGTGCTCAAAGCAAAACTGACCAAACCATAACCCTCTCTGTGCAACGTCATGTTCACGTGTGTTTAGGGTGCGAAAATGCACCAAAGAATCGCATAGACCGGTGCGGCGTACAAAAATCCGTCAAACCTGTCCATGATGCCGCCGTGCCCTGGCAACAAGGATCCTGAATCTTTCATGTTGCGCCGTCGTTTCCAAGCGCTCTGTGTTAAATCCCCTGCCGTCGAGAGCGCACCCATCAGTCCACCCAACCACGCCCACTCAAATCCAAGGCTCACGCCCGCCACAAGCGACGAAGCCACGACTCCTCCAACGGTGCCTTCCCAGGATTTGCCAGGCGACACCGCTGGCCAAAGTTTGTGCTTGCCCAAGGGCTTGCCCACCACAAACGCCCCCGTGTCGTTGGCCCAAATCATCCATAGGAAACTCAAAATGGGCCAAGGGTCATAAGGCTCTGCCTCTCCCAACCACACCAATGCCGCCAATGCAGGAACTGGAAAGATCCAGAGCACGGCTTTGGGCCATGCCGTTGTTGAGCCTTCTGGAGCTTTGCACCACTCCGACCAAGCCAGTGCTGCCACCAACGCCCACAACAAGGCATTGCTCCAAGCGGACCAAACCACTGCCCCCATCACCACCAGCACAAATGCGATGCCGGTCAGACCTCGCGTCACCCACTCGTTTCCTCCCGCCTCACTCATCCTTCCAGCGCATTGAGCCACTCCGCAGCTTGGTCTGCATGTTCCTCGGGCACCCATATTTCGACAGGCCTCGACGCGAAGAACATGCCTACGTAACTCGAATCTTGCTTGTTCACCACCACCGCAGGGATTCCTGCCGCTTCCATGCCGCTTTGCAGCAGTGGCGCGAGGTTGGCGTCAGGACAAGATGTCGCGAGCACCCAGCCTTTCATTCCTCAGAATTCGCCTCCTCAGAAGGGCTCTCTTCTTTGGCGTCAGGTGCTTCCGCAGATTCAGAAATCGCAGGCGCAGCAGAGGCAAAGGGACGATCGCCCAAAATGCGTTGCACGTCCTCCTTGAAAATCACCTCATTGTCCAGTAGAGATTGCGCCAAGGCCTCGAGCTTCTCCTGATTCGCGGCGAGAATGTCCTTCGCACGATCATAGGCCCGCTCAATGACGGCACTGACTTCCTCATCGATGATGCGCGCAGTTTCTTCGCTGTAAGGCTTGGTGAAGGAATTTTCTCCCCTGCTGTCGTAGTAGCTGCGGTTGCCGATGCGTTCATTGAGGCCGTAAACAGAGACCATTGCGTAGGCCTGCTTGGTGACCTTTTCGAGGTCGCTCAGAGCGCCTGTTGAAATTTTGCCAAAAATGATTTCCTCCGCAGCCCTGCCTCCAAGGGCAGCGCACATTTCATCGAAGATTTGCTCCGTGGTGGTGATGGCACGCTCTTCCGGCAAGTACCACGCGGCGCCGAGGCTTTGGCCACGTGGAACGATGCTGACTTTCACGAGCGGCGAGGCAAATTCCACCAACCAACTGACCACGGCATGGCCGGCTTCGTGGAAGGCAATCGTGTTCTTTTCGTGGTCGGTGATGATTTTGGTGCGCTTCTCCAAACCACCGATGATGCGATCGACCGCGTCCAAGAAGTCCTGGTGAGAGACGAGCTTCTGGTCTTTACGGGCCGCAAACAGCGCCGCCTCATTGCACACGTTGGCAATGTCCGCCCCACTGAAACCAGGAGTTTGCTTGGACAAGAAGTCCACATCGACAGAACTGTCCGTTTTGATGGGACGGAGGTGCACGTCAAAAATGGCCTTGCGCTCATTCACATCTGGCATGTCAACGTAAATCTGACGATCAAAACGCCCTGCGCGCATCAAGGCTTTGTCCAAAATGTCAGCGCGGTTGGTGGCCGCCAGGATGATCACACCACTGTTGGTGCCAAACCCGTCCATCTCGGTCAACAATTGGTTGAGCGTGTTTTCCCGCTCGTCGTTGGAACCAAAATTGGCGTTCTTGCCGCGGGCACGCCCAATGGCATCAATTTCGTCGATGAAGATGATTGCGGGGGATTTCTCTTTGGCTTGCTTGAAGAGGTCTCGAACGCGGGATGCCCCAACGCCCACAAACATCTCCACGAAGTCTGACCCACTCAAACTGAAGAACGGCACCTGGGCTTCTCCTGCGACGGCTTTCGCCAGCAAAGTCTTGCCCGTTCCTGGCGATCCGACGAGCAGTGCTCCCTTGGGGATTTTCGCACCGAGCTCCGTGTACTTTTCGGGATTCTTCAAGAAATCCACGATTTCTTGAAGTTCTTCCTTGGCGCCATCGACCCCTGCCACGTCTTTGAAGGTGACATTGGTTCCCTCTCCGTTCTCGAAGACTTGAGCCTTGGACTTGCCGATGTTGAAGATTTGTCCCCCTCCAGGTGCGCCTCCACCCAACCTGCGCATCAGGAACATCCACACCACCACCATCAGTCCCAAGAAAATCACCCAAGACAAAATCTGCCCTCCCCATTCGTTGGGTGGATCGAATCGAAGATCAAACCCGTGTTGCTCTTGGAGTTCCTTGAGGTCCGTTTGATACGCATCGCCTTCGGGGATGTTCATCGTCGCATCTGACCCGGCATACAGGGCCTGCAGCAACTGCGGCTCGGCTTGATCGCCCAACAAACTGTCGCGAACTTCTTTGGTGAAGAACACACTTGCGGTGTGGCCATTGTAGGTCACCTTGGCAATCTGACCCGCTTCGGCCATTTCTTTGAATTCGGGCCAATGGATTCGCTTTTGGCCACTCGATTCCCCCAGCATGACCATCGCCAGAAGGAACACAGCCACGATGGCGTAGACCCAATAAAAATTTAGGTTTTTGCCAGGCTTGTTGCCTCCAGAAGGCGGCGCTTTTTTGGGTTTGTTCTCTTCCATGCTGTTCAATTCGAGGTGTGGTGTCGGGCGGGAGCATCTCCCCACAGTTCCTCCAAAGCGTAATGCGCTCGAGCCTCGCTGTGGAAGATGTGCACGACCACGTCGCTGTAGTCGAGGATGACCCACTCTCCCCCTCTAAAACCATGAACACCCCATGGACGTTCATTCAATGTTTGAGAAGTTGCTTGTTCAACTGAACGGGCGAGGGCTTCGACTTGGGTGCGACTGGACGCCGATGCCACAACAAAAGTTGAAGCGATGGCGTGCGTCAATGGACGCAAATCCAGCGAAACAATGTCTTGAGCCTTGAGGGCTTCCAAGCCTTGGACCACCACTTGTTCCAGGGCTTCTGTGGGGGGAGGTGTGATCGAATTCATCCGTGCTTCCGCAGCCCCAAAGGTACTACTTTTGAGGGGGTTCACGTGAAGTCCATCTCACGCCGATTCCCAAGGAAAGCCAAACCTCCATTCATGCCATTCACCCATCACCATCGCCCCGAAGTGCCAAGCACCAATCACTGGGCCATGGAGTGGTTGAAACACGAGGTTCCGCGGCGTCCCGTGCTGTTCACTGCAGACCACCAAACCGCAGGCAAAGGCCAAAGAGATCGCCTTTGGCACTCCGAGAGGGGTCGCGATGTGGCCATGAGTGTCGCGCTGCCCGTGCAACCCCATTGGACGCCAGCCGCGTTGAACAAGCGCGTGGCATTGACCGTCCGTGAAACCCTGCTCGAGGCCCTTCCTGGAGTTCGGAACGAGCGCTCAGTGCTGGTGAAATGGCCCAACGACGTGTTGATTTGGCATGGTGCAGGCCACTACAAAGTGGGGGGGATTTTGATCGAGAATGTGTGGCGCGGATCGACATGGACTCATGCGGTGATTGGCATTGGCGTGAATGTGCAATCCCGGCAGCTGACCCAAACCTATCGCGCCATCAGTTTGTCCGAAGCTTGGCAAAGCGCCATGGCGCCTGGCCCCCTAGCTGAAACAATCACCAAGCGTCTGATTCAAGATCTCCATCGAGCTTTCGATGGCTTGGACGAAGCATACCACCACGCGTTGTTCGCACTGAATGAAACGCGTTCATTTGAGATTGGGGGAACAGCTTTCAAAGGTCAGCTGACCGCCGTCGACGCCCAAGGTGCAGGCCAATTCTCGTGGGAACGCTCAGACAGCGAAGCTTCACCACCTCCCAACCTGCTCTCTTCTTCTGAAGTAGAATGGTGCTGGCCGACCTGACGTGAATCCTTATTGAGTTGTCGACTCAGTAGCGCTCTTGGAGGGATTGCGCCATTTGGGCAAAAAGCCCTTTGAGCGCGGGCTCAACCATCATTTTCGTGAATGGATTCAGGTCCGCATCGCATCCCACTTGACATGTGGAACCTTCGCCTTCCGGTTGGATGTTGACTTCCAAATTGAATTTGACAGGGGTTGGTGCTTGTGTCACCAAAGTCAAAACAGTGCCTGTCGTGGCGCTGTTGTCCGACGTTCTGAGCAAATGAATGGCCACACCGCCAGTGACTTTGAATGTGCAAGTGTCCCCATCAGACGAAAAATCGCTGACCGGACCAGCCCCCAACAACTCCCCAAACGTGTTCCAGTCCTGGAAATCGCGAGCCACCGATGCCGGGGCGGCTGACAGGGTCACCGCGGGCGATTCAATTCGAGTCATGTCTTGGCTTGTTGTTCACTCCACGCAACCGGGTCTGAGGACCACGACTCCAGCAATGAAGCTTGTTCTTGGGTGATGTAGCCTTCCGAGAGCGCTTGTTCCAGCATTGTGGGGTAATCGGTCAGCACTTCAAAGGCGCACTTCGCGTCATCAAATCGGGTCACCGAATCTTCAAACCCATAGGAAAAAATGGCTACCAGGCCCTTGACTTCGAGGTTGGCTTCTCTCAGGGCTTCGACCGCATTCAAGCTGCTTTTTCCAGTTGAAATCAAGTCCTCAATGACCACCACATTGCGCATGGTGTCGAGGTCTCCCTCCACTTGTTGGCCCGTGCCATGCGATTTGGCCGCACTACGAACATAGCAAAAAGGCACCCCCATTTCCTGAGCCACAAGGGCGCCGAGGGCAATGCCTCCTGTCGCGACACCAGCAATGCCGTCAGGCTTTCCATACCTGTTTTCAATCAACTCATTGGTCAGCTGTCGAACAAACGTGCGCACAGCAGGATGCGACAAAATCTTTCTGTTGTCACAGTAAATGGGCGACAACCTGCCGCTTGCCCATGTGAAGGGATCGTCTGGACGGAGCTGGATGGCTTTGATGCGCAGCAAGAATTCCGCTACCTTTCGGCGTTGATCGGACTCAATGGTCATGCCACAAAGCTACGATGTATTCATGCTGAATCGAAGGGTGAAATTTCGCCCCTTCCTTGCGGAAAACGCGAGTGAAATTGGCATGGATGGTGATCAATCCATTCACATGATTGACCCGACCAAGGAGATGCTGCGCGATTTGCCCAACGCACTCAAGCAGCACCCAGATTTGACCGACGTGCTCATCGAGTCATCCAACCTCGAAGCCACCTGGATGACGTTCTGTTCAGGATATCACGAATTGGCTGCTGCCGGCGGAGTGGTGAAAGACTCCGAGGGACACATTTTGTGGATCCAAAGGAATGGGAAATGGGATCTACCCAAAGGCAAACTGGAACCTGGTGAAAGTTTGGAAGAAGCTGCGGTCAGGGAAGTTTTCGAAGAGACGGGCATCCAGGACTTGACCATCACAGGAGAGGCATTCAACACCTTCCACACCTATGAAGCGGGAGGCGTGATTCATTTGAAATCCACATTTTGGTACCCGATGGTTCACGACGGCATTCAAACCCAAGGCCGTCCTCAGGCCATTGAAGGCATCACAGATGTTACGTGGCTCAAGCCCCCTTTTTCCGAGGAGGTGCTGCACAAAACGTTCGGGAGCATCAAGGTGGTGCTCGACAAGCTCATTTAACCAACTGCGCCAAGAGCGGGACCCCTGTCAGCGGGCTGTGATTTGCCAACGCTTGAGCTGGGCAAAAAGACCGTCACTCGGCAAGGGGGCGTGGTGGGTTTGAATTTCACCATCCGGTCGCACGACAACCACTTGCGGGACGCCCGTCAAATCAAGTCGGTCCCACCAACTTGGGTTTCGACCCACCCATCGCAATCGCTCACGGGTGCTCTGCCGTTGCGCGAGGGTGGTCGACCACCCTTCGTCAGAAGCATCGACTGAAAGCACTCCCCAGGTCACATCACGAGGCGATTGGTTGTCCATCCAATTTCTCAGCAACGCCCACTCACGCAAGCCCGCAACCGAGCCCGAGCGTACCACGAGCCAGACGCACCACTTGTCGTCTCCAGCCCATGCCGTGGAGAGTTCACCGTCCGGCGTCATCCAACGTTCGTCCCCCCATGCCTGAGCTGTGAGCACATGTTCCTTTTCCAATTCATGTTGACGGCGAAGTTGCGCTACGTCACAATCGTCGGTCCAGCGCAATTCCCACCACGACTCTGCCCACCTTGACCATGGTTCGTCCTTCCCCAACCACATTGCCACATGCAACTCGTCCAATGACCACCCAGCTGCAGAGCGCAAGCTGTCCACATCGCCTGTGGCCACCCACGAGCGCCACGGACGGCGTTCCGCTTCCAACGATTTCCACCAAACGTCATGCGTCATCGCCCAAACGCTGCACCACCCGGGTGACAACAAGCATTCCTTCCATCCCCGCACGTCTGACGAATCCTCCAGCCATCTTGCCAGCACCTCTCCTTCTGCTTGAGATCCCAGGCTCATCCTCCAGCTCCGAATCGATGCTTCCATCAAATCTCCCCAAAGGGTATACGCAGGCACTGTCAAAAACCGTTGAAGGACAGAGTCAGACATCGCCAGCGATTCTGCAAGCCGTTCTGCCGCATCTGCCTTTTCTGAACGATTGCCTCCAACCGCACCCGTAACCATAAGCTGATCCAAATCGAGCGAATCGAGCGTGTACTCCAACCACCGGTCCAACCTCGCGAGCTGAGAACCCGGATGATTGGTTGGATAAATCACATCTGCAGCATTCCCTCTCAGGCCAGCAATGGGTTCGTTGGGCCAAACCAAAGTCAGAGTATCTCTTCCGTCTCCTCCAATCCAATCTTCCAACACCACGGTCCACGACCACGGCAACGACTCCAGATTGTACACCCCATTGGCGACTTGAGGCCACTGGCACCAACCTGCACTGTCCACCACCAACACTTCACTCTGAACTGCATCACGGGTAACCCCATCCAACCACGTACCCACGTGCAACACAATGCCTGCAAGTTCGTTTTGTGTGGCCGGTTCGCCTTGTTCATCCACCCAACGGATGACCACATCGGTTTGGGCAACCAATTCGCCTTCGAGCAAAAACAAGGGCCCGAGGAGCGCCATCCAAAGTGCATGGGGGTGCTTCATGTTTGAAGCCATGGCAGCGCGGCTTTTGGCACAAACGACGACACATCTCCTCCATGATGCAAGACATCTCGCACCACCGTGGAATGGATGGCAGCGTGTCGCGGGTCAGTCAACAAAATGACAGTGTCCAAACCTGGGTGCATGGCTCGCGTCATTTGGGCGATGGTCTGCTCGTAACTCAAGTCAACGCCGTTTCGGACTCCACGCAACAAGAAGTTCGCGCCTTGAGATTTGGCAAAGTCAGCCGTCAACCCCTCAAAGGCTTCAACCTCCACGGTAGGACAATCCTCAAAGGTGGCAACAAGCATCTTCAAACGCTCGGCAACGGAGAACATGCCTTTCTTGGAGCTGTGTTGCCCAACCGCCACGACAATCTTGTCGAACAAGGGAATGGCCCTTCGAACCACATCTTCATGACCTTTTGTCACGGGATCAAACGAACCAGGAAAAATCGCTGCACGCATTCAGTCGAAGGTAAACAAACTGAAGTGGACGTGCCCATACTTCCTCGAAAGCACATGCCCTTCTTGATTAGAAACGTCCACCCGCTCCCCGTGCTCCAAGATGAACCAACCTCCAGAGGCGAGCACGCCACTTTCCCGAACAACCTCAGGAAGGCTGGTCAATCGGGGCATGTCGTAAGGAGGGTCTGCAAACACGAGGTCAAACTGAGTCAGTGGACGGTTCAAAAACGTCCAAACATCGGCACACACGGTATGAAGATCGTCGCTTCCCAATTGGGCGGCCTGGGCCATGGCAAAACGGCAAGCTTTCGGAGCCTTTTCAACGGCCGTGACCGAAGAGGCACCACGACTCAGGCATTCCAGCGACACCATTCCCGTTCCCGAAAACAAATCGAGGATGTGAAGCCCCGACAAATCAACTCGCGAAGAAAGCAAGTTGAACAAGCCTTCTCGACCAAAATCGGTTGTGGGCCGTCCTTGAAATCCTTTCAATTCTGGAATCCTCCTTCCTCGCCAATCTCCACCTGTTATGCGCATGCCTTCATGGATTGAAAAAGGGACCTCCACGATGCGTTTGGACCATGCTCCAGGCCAGGTGTCACCTCTGCCGCTTCATGAACCTCCAAAAATCTCGACCAGCCCTCAACCATTTCAGCATCTCCTGACCAACAGGCTCGACAAGATTCCATGCCAACGCCAGCCCGATGGGCCACGTTGACCATGGCGTACAACGCATCGTCAGCAGAACAACCCGCATTCAGGTGGTGCACCCATTGCAGGCGTTCTCCAGCCAAAGCCACCATGACAGCTCCCTCCGCTCGAATCTCAATCCTGAAGGTCCATCCCTCATGCCCATCTTTGCGGTTCATTTGCAGCGCATCGTGGACCAACGCTTGGGTCAAAGGAACGCTGCGCGATTGGGGAAACACCTCCAACAAGGACTGCTCCCAATTCACTTCACCCTCCACAGCAAGACACGGAGAATCGTCAAGCGTGTCCAGTGCATGCACCTTCACCTCAGACGACGGCTTGACTGGACCATGCAGGGTTTCATGCCACTGGTTCACCACCTTCGTTTCCCAAGGCGAGGTCAACAGCGCTGAAGGAATGGCCGTTGCAGGACGTGCCCACTCGGCGTGGATCACTGCCGTGCCTGGAGCCATTTGCTTGCGAAGCGCCTTGAGCACCTCCTTCACCATGGAAGGGCTTGAAATTTCTCGACGAGCGATGATGTCAGGCTCGTCGAGCGCTGACCAGGTCAACCAAGTGCCGTCCCAAATGAGGGCGAGCTGACCCATGAATCAATTGCGCCAGTTGCCGTCCCGGTGAGCTTCGAACATAGAGCCGAACCGCAAGGTGTCTTTTTTGACCTTCTCCCGTCCAAACGGGGTCGGGTCTTGCACCAGGATGGTCGGCTGCCAAACGCGTCCAACCTCCACTGCCCCAGTTTTCATCACGAAACGCTCTCCGGTGTAGGGATTGAACGGAAGGGAATCCAAACTCACTTCTGGAAGACGCTGCGCCGCCCGAACTTCAGGCGTGAAGTTCTCTGCGTAGAACGAAGTGTACAGGGTGTCACGAACTTTATAAGGGCTCAAATCGTCGGTGATCAGATCCAACAACGCTTGCTCCGTCATGCCACCTTCTTCTGCGATGGCTGCGATTTGTGCACGCTTGATGACGAAACCTTCTTCTCGGCTCTGGGCTTCTGGCAGTGTGTCGTGGAATGACCCCATGTTGAATTCAACAGGAACCACCGGGGCTTGTACGAATCGAATCAAGCTGTCAAACGTTTCCGCAAAAGAACCGGTGACATCTAGATGGGATTCCTGTGCGGAGCGGATGTCTTTCAAGCGTTGGATGGTGACTGCATTCACCTGCTTTTGGGTGGCCTGAAATCGCATTTCTTCGTCAACAGAGTAAAATACGGAATAGGCCAAACCTGCTGCAGCCAACACACCGACTGCAAGCAGCACTTTGTACAACGCTTGGTTCACTTTATCGAGGACGACCGGCATGGCCAAAATGCCAACCACAATCATCGCCAGTGAAGCGTAGAGCATGGACGCGGGCTGACTTTCGAGCGCGTCACCGCTGGCGTACTTCAACAAAAATCCAAGACCAAAAAGAAGCAGCACAATGCTGATCACGTAACCGTTGATGATTCTAAGAAACTTTTCCATGGTGCGTGTTTGCGGTTCCAAAACTACAACATGCTTCGCACCCTGCAACGCATCGCGAACTACCTTCGATGCCCAATCATGCCTCACCCCTCGTCAGCTTCTTCCAACCTCGCGAAAGCCGCGGAATTCGAGTCTCGGTTGCTTGGGCAAATCCCCTTTACAGCCACCGACAGCCAAGCGCGGTTTGCCCACGTTTGGTCTCGGTTCATCGTGTCTGAAAAGCCGCGATGTGCGTTGGTGTTGAGGGGCTACGCCGGCACAGGCAAAACGACGGCGGTGGGTGCGGTGGTGCGCACCCTGCGCGATGCCAGGAAAAAGTGCGTCCTCCTGGCCCCGACCGGCCGAGCGGCGAAAGTTTTGGCGCGACATGCCGGACAAGATGCCTCAACCATCCACAGACACATCTACCGCCCCAAGCGCAATCCCGAAGGGGGTACGGCCTACGGCTTGATGCCCAATCGACGCACTGACACCTTGTTCATCGTCGACGAAGCGTCCATGATTGGTGAAAGTGGAGGACTGCCTTCAGGTGGGTTTCAGTATCGCAGTTTGCTGGACGACCTGGTTGAGTTTGTGTACTCGGGGCACGGGTGTCGGCTGATGCTCATTGGTGATGATGCCCAGTTGCCTCCCGTTGGCGCCTCAGAAAGTCCCGCTCTGCAAGGGTCCAAACTCCGGGACACCTTCGATTTGACACTTGCTGAAGTGTCGCTGAACGACGTGGTGAGACAGGAACTGGACAGCGCCATTCTCAGCAACGCCCACGATTTGCGGATGCGGATGGCCGTCACTGACAAGGCACACCCGGCTCCGATTCCTCATTTTGAATTGGGACCTGGACTCCATCGGGTTTATGGCCAGGAATTGGAAGACTTGCTTGTGGACCTCCACGCCAAGCACGGAGAGGACAATTTGGTCGTCATCACTCGGTCCAACAAACGAGCGGTCCAATTCAACCAACAAATCCGTGCGCGAGTCTTGTGGCAAGAAGACCAATTGAACGCGGGAGACCGACTCATGGTGGTGGCCAACAACTACCACTGGCTTGCGGACCACGACGAACTTCCAACCAACCTCATTGCCAATGGCGACACGTTGATCGTGGACCGAATCCTGTCGCGGTTCGAGCGTTACGACACTCCATTTGCCGAGGCCGAGGTTCGATTGGCCGATGTGCCTGATTACCCCAGTTTTTCCGTGCACATCAACCTCAGTGTCCTCAACTCCGATCGCGCCTCACAACCCCGTGCTGAGCGAAAGGCCTTGTACGATGCTGTGAGCTTGGACCACACGCATTTGGGAAGCAAGGCCAAAATCCACGAAGCCACCAACACCGACCCCTGCTACCAAGCGCTTCAGGTGAAATTCGCCTATGCCCTCACCTGCCATAAAAGCCAGGGTGGACAATGGCCGGCAGTCATCGTCGACCAAGGCTTCATGACGGAAGACCGCGTTGACCTCGAGTGGCTGAGATGGCTGTACACGGCCTTGACGCGGGCGGAGCGCGAGCTCTATCTCCTGAATTTCGCCGATGTGTTTTTCGACTGAGCCCTCGAGATCCCTGCGTGGTCGAGTCCCTTGGACCAGCTTGAACGTTTCATGCACAAAAAAGGCCGCCCTTGGGCGGCCTTTTTCATGTGAGGTGGGACTCTACTTAAGCGAGTTCACGGGCGCTGAAGAAAAACGCTCCTTCAATGGCTGCGTTTTCGTCGCTGTCCGAACCGTGGACGGCATTGGCCGCGATGCTCTCGGCGAAGTCGGCACGAATCGTGCCAGGAGCAGCTTCAGCGGGGTTGGTGGCACCAATCAAAGTGCGGAAGTCCGCCACAGCGTTGTCCTTTTCAAGAATGGCCGCCACGATGGGGGCTGATGTCATGTACTCGGTGAGTTCGCCAAAGAAGGGACGCTCCTTATGTACGGCGTAGAACGCAGCGGCGTCGTCCATGCTCAATTGGGTCCACTTCATCGCTTTGATGGTGAATCCGGCACCGATGATGCGGTCAATGATTTTACCTGTGTTGCCAGCGCCTGTTGCGTCGGGCTTGATCATGGTGAAAGTGCGGTTGGTCGCCATGGGAAAAAGATTGGTTGTCTTGGGTTTTGGACTGCAAAAGTACACCGAGAGTTACCGATGTCAACCGCGGGAGGCCAAGTCGCGCCCTATTTTCGTCGCATGAACACAAACGCAACGCTCAGCTCAGCCGATTTGATGGCCCTTGAAGATGCCCACGGCGCCCACAACTACCACCCGCTCCCGGTCGTCCTTGACCGAGGTGAAGGCGTGCATGTTTGGGACGTGGAGGGCAAGCAATACTTCGATTTCCTGAGTGCCTACAGCGCTGTGAATCAGGGGCATTGCCACCCGCGAATTGTCAAGGCAATGCAAGACCAAACCGCGAAGCTCACCCTCACTTCTCGCGCCTTCTACAACAGCGTCCTAGGACCCTATGAGAAGTTCGTGACCGAGTATTTCGGCTACGACAAAGTGCTCCCCATGAATACAGGCGCTGAGGCCGTGGAGACCGCCATCAAAATTGCGCGCAAGTGGGCGTACGATGTGAAAGGAGTGCCGTCCGGCGCCGCCAAAATCATCACGTGTTCCGAGAATTTCCACGGCCGCACGACGACCATCGTGTCGTTCTCGACGGACCCGGACAGCACAGGCGGGTTTGGGCCCTATACCCCGGGCTTCGAAGTCATCCCCTACAACGACCTTGACGCCCTTTCTGATGCCCTCAAGGACCCCAACGTGGCCGGGTTCCTTGTCGAGCCGATCCAAGGCGAGGCCGGCGTGAACGTTCCCGCAGAGAATTACATGCGCGAGGCTCACGCGCTCTGCAAAGCGGCGAACGTGCTGTTCATGGCCGACGAAGTCCAAACCGGCATTGCCCGCACCGGCGCCTTGCTGGCCACCTGCGGCAACTGCACCTGCGAAGCCAAGTGCGAACGTCAATCGACGTACGTGAAGGCCGACCTGCTCATTCTAGGCAAGGCCATCAGCGGCGGCGCCTACCCCGTCTCGGCCGTGCTCGCAGATGACCCGGTGATGGGCGTGATTCATCCGGGGCAGCACGGATCGACGTTTGGGGGGAACCCTGTCGCCGGCGTGGTCGCAACCGAAGCCCTTGCCGTCGTGGCCGACGAGAAACTGGCCCAAAACGCACGCGCCCTCGGTGCTCGCTTCCGCGAAGCCATGCAAGCGCTTGTCGACGAAAGCCCGCTCCTGCAATCGGTTCGGGGCCGTGGCCTGCTTAACGCCGTCCTCATCAATGACACGCCTGACAGCAGCACCGCTTGGGATCTGTGCGTTGCTTTGAAGGACAATGGTTTGCTCGCAAAGCCCACCCACGGCAACATCATTCGCTTCGCCCCTCCTCTGGTCATGACGGCTGACCAGCTCGAAGAGTGCATTGCGATCATCGCCAAGACGGTGCGGGAGTTCACCAAGGCCTAATCGCATCGGGACAGGTTGTGCCCCAAGTTGCCAACCCCGGCAAGAGGCAAGCGTAGATTTGCGGCTCAATGACACGTTCCATTTTTTCTCCCGTTCGCGTGGCGCTCATTGCGTTGGCCACGGGCATCATGTCGTCCAACTCAGCTCAAGCCCAAGACGACCTGCGCGATGTCGTCGACCAGCAGATGTCGTGGTACATGTTGTTTGGCAATCACCGCCTTACCGACCAAGTCGGGCTGCACACGGAATACCAGTTCCGTCGGACGGGCTTGGGGGCAGACTGGCAGCAGTCGTTGTTGCGTGTGGGGCTCGATTGGCACCGAGACGCGCAGCATGTGGTGACCGGCGGGTACGGGTGGATTCGAAGCTTTCCCTACGGCGAGCAGCCGATTACGGAGACGTTTGACGAGCATCGGATTTGGCAACAACTCGTGACAAAATCCGTCACCGGACAGTTCAAATGGGTGCATCGTTACCGCCTGGAGCAGCGTCTGATGCAATTCTCGTCAGGCAGCCGTTGGCAGCATCGAGCGCGCTACTTCATGCAGGTCAAATGGCCTGTGCCCAACCACCCGGAGTGGGCGGTCACGGCCTACGAAGAGGCCTTCATCGGGCTGCGCGCCTTGGACACCCCTGTCTCGAATTTGCTGCAACAAAACCGCATGTCCGTCGCACTCAACCGCAAGTGGGAAGGCGGAACATCAGTGCAGGTCGGGTACCTGCGCCAAGTGTTGATCAAGGGCAGCGGAATCGAAGCCGAACGCAACCACGTATTGCTCGTGGGCCTTCGCCACAACTTGGACTTCCGGAATTGACGCCCCGCTCTTGGGCCAAGAGCCGGCTTACTTCAACCAGCCTTGCTCGCGCATCCAATCGTCGTTGTAGACTTTACCGGTGTAGCGTGAGCCATGGTCGTGAAAGAGCACGACGGGCACGTCCGTGGGCTTGAGGCGGTCTTTGAGTTGGCGTAGCCCCTGAAAGGCGCTTCCGCAGCTGTATCCGATGAGCAGACCTTCGTTCTTTGCGAGTTCACGAGCTGCGTGCGCACCCGCCTCGTCGGTGACCTTTTCGAAGTGATCGATCAAGCTGAAATCGACATTTGCCGGCAAGATGTCCTCCCCAATGCCTTCAGTGATGTATGAGTAAATTTCGTTTTCGTCGAATTCCCCCGTTTCGTGGTACTTCTTGAACACGGACCCATAGGAGTCGATGCCCCAAATTTGGATGTCCGGATTCTGCTCCTTGAGGTACTTTGCCGTACCGCTGATGGTCCCACCGGTGCCGACGCCCACAACGAAGTGGGTGATTTTGCCTTCTGTCTGCTTCCAGATTTCAGGTCCGGTTGAGCGGTAGTGCGCCTCCCGATTGGCAAGGTTGTCGTATTGGTTGCACCAAACGCTGTTGGGGATGTCGTTGTGCAGTTTCTCCGCCACGCTGTAGTAGCTATCAGGGTGGTCTGGCGCCACGGCTGTAGGACAAACGTGAACCTCCGCCCCCATTGCGCGCAGCACGTCAACCTTTTCCTTGCTTTGCTTGCAATTGGTGGTGCAGATCAACTTGTAGCCTTTGACGATGCAGGCAAGGGCCAGACCCATGCCCGTGTTGCCAGACGTGCATTCGATGACGGTGCCGCCGGGTTTGAGCTTTCCACTTGCCTCAGCCGCCTCAATCATGGACAAAGCCATGCGGTCTTTCACACTGTGGCCTGGGTTGAAGTACTCCACTTTCGCCCAAATCGGACAAGGGAATTCCTCTGCGATCGCATTCAATCGCACCATGGGGGTGTTGCCGATGGTTCCGAGGATGTTGTCATGCACGTTCATGCGTCCAAAAGTAGCGTTTCCCATCCTGTGCAGCGCTTGCGAAGGCCCTTACCTTTCACGCTGTGAACGTGGAAAGATTGATTGCACGCCGCATGACGCAAAGCAACCGAGATTTGAATTCTCGGCCGGTCGTCCGCATTGCCATTGCGGGGGTCGCGCTTGGTGTGGCGCTGATGATTTTGGCCTCGGCGGTCGTGCAAGGCTTCCAGCATGAGGTCAAAAACCTCGTTGTCGGGTTCGACAGCCACGTTCAGATCTCGTCCAGCGACCCAGGCGCACGGGGCATTCCTTGGACCTCCGGCATGCTCGACACCTTGCGTCTTGTCCCCGGTGTCAAACACGTTTCGTTGCGCCACGAACGGGCAGGCATCCTCGAAACCCCAAACGCTTTGAAAGGGGTGGTCATACGCGGGATGGATTCCACGTCCCGGGCGGACCGCATCCAGAGCGGCCTGTTGCGAGGACGAATGCCGGCCTTCTCCTCGGCCAAAGACATCTTGATTGGCGCACCGCTGGCAAGAACGTTGGACCTCGACACAGGGGACCGCGTGACGGCCTACATCGTCGTAGGTCCAGACAACATCCGACCGCGTCCCATGCGCATCGCTGGTGTCTACGAAACAGGTCTCCTCGAATTCGATGAACGTCATGTTTGGATCAGCGCAGGCCTGCTTCAAGACGCAGCATCGCGCGGCGCTGAGGGACAAGTGGTCCTTGAATCCTCATCTCAGGGGGCACGGGCTGTCGGACAAGCCTTCGGAAAGACGGAACAGGGCAGCAAGTGGACGGGCCGATGGGGCAACCTACCGGGAGGCGTTTCATCCTCTGGCAGACGCAGCTTGTCCTTGGCTGGCCTCCCAACGACGGCACGTCCCATTTGGATTGTGGGCGAAGGCGCACTGGCGGACTCGGTGATCGTGCAGTGGTCGGATTCAGCAGGTTGGCAAGCGGAGATTTCAAACGGCACCCATCGCAAAGTCGCGGACGGATACGACTTGTGGGCCAACGGACTCGACGGCCTTCCAGAACTTCAATCGCGCTTGTTCGAGGCCATCCCCTACAACTGGCAAGCCGCCCGTGTGGACCAACAGCACCCTGAAATGTTCAGCTGGCTCGGCATGCTCGACCTCAACGTGGATGTGATTGTGGGATTGATGGTGCTGATTTCCATCATCAACATGACCAGCGCGTTGTTGATCATCATCTTGGAACGCAGGCAACAAGTGGGGTTGCTCAAAGCCATGGGCATGAACGACTCTGCCATTGTTCAAACCTTCATGTGGCATGCGTCACGCATTTTGGGTCAAGGCTTTTTGTGGGGCAATGTGGCCGGATTGGGGCTCACCTGGATGCAAGCGCAGTGGCACCTCGTGCCGCTCAATCCAGAGGCGTACTATCTCGATGCAGTACCCATTTTGATCGACTTCCCTGCCATTCTCTCCATGGAGTTGTTGGCTTTTGGTCTGTGCGTCGTCGCCATGATTGCCCCTTCACTTTGGACCACCCAAATTCAACCGGCCGTCACCTTGAGAATGCACTGAACCATGTCCAAGCCCACGACACAATGGAGTTTCTCTGCTCAAATCGAGCGTTTTGAAGGCGAAAGCGAGATGCATTTTTTGGCCATCCCCAACGACTTGGTGGACGACATCAAAAGCAAAGGCAAGAAACGCTACGTCATCACCGTCAACGAGGCAGTCACTTGGCACTGCGGACTGTTGGGCACGGGCGACGGACGGTGGTTCGTGATGACGGCCAAGGACAAGCTGAAACAGGCCCAAACCACATTCGGTGGCTGGGTGCATGTGGATTTCGAAGTGGACGACAGCAAATACGGCATGCCCGTCCCCCCCGATTTGCAAGACATGTTCGACGACGACCCAGAATTCCTCAACCGTTTTGACGACCTGCTGCCCGGCAAGAGGCGGAATGCGTTGCACCACATTGCTTCCGCAAAAACAGACGCCACCATCGCCAAACGCATCCTCAAGTTGATGAACGAACTCGGCGTGATTTGGGCAGCTGCCTTGCTTCTGAGCGCTTCCCTGTCAGCCTGTGGCCAACAAGAGAATTCAGCTGCCACCCAGACGGTCCGCCTGGGCAACGTGCAAACGGAAATCTACCTGCCCTTACTCGTAAGCAAGGCCGTGGCGGTTGTTGGCAACCACACGAGTGTCGTTGACGGGGTTCATCTCGTCGACACCCTCCTTTCCAGCGGAGTGAACGTGGTGCATGTCTTCGCCCCGGAACATGGCTTCCGAGGAGAGGCTGCCAACGGGGCGGACATCCAAGACGGCATCGACGCTGCAACAGGACTGAAGGTGCATTCGCTGCATGGCAAGCACAAAAAACCTCAGCCCGAGCACCTCGAAGGCATCGATGTGGTGGTCTTCGACATCCAAGACGTTGGAGCTCGGTTCTACACCTTCATCAGTTCGATGATGCTTGTGATGGAAGCGTGCGCAGAGCACGGGGTCGAGATGGTGATTTTAGACCGCCCCAACCCACACGGACATCACATGCAAGGTCCCATGCTCGAGCCCGAATTCAAATCCTTTGTGGGCTTCGTTCCCGTGCCCATGGTCCACGGCCTCACGTTGGGCGAGGCGGCGCTGATGGCATGCGGAGAAGGTTGGATTGAGGTGCCTTCGACCTGGCGCCCCACAGTGGTCCCCTGCCAACATTGGTCCCATGGTGACGATGTCATGCTCGGCATCCGACCAAGCCCCAACCTCCCCACCACTGCAGCCATTGACCTCTATCCCAGCCTCTGCCTTTTCGAACCCACTGCAATCAGCGTGGGTCGAGGCACAGACGCTCCGTTCGAGCAACTGGGCCATCCTGAGGTCGCCTTGGGAGACGATGCGTTCACGCCGCGGCCCATCCCAGGGGCAGCCCCACACCCCAAACACGAAGGGGCCTTGTGTCAAGGACAGAGATTGACACAATTGGCCAGCGCATGGCGTCAAGAGGCCGAGTTGCAAAATGCACATGAGGTGCCAGGATTTTCTCTTGAACCCCTTTGGGCATGGGCGGAAGCATGGCGACAAGCGCATGATGGGTCCTTGGACGGTTTCATCACATCTCCCTCGTTTTTCGACAAACTCGCCGGGACCGATGCCATTCGATTGAGCCTTGAAGCCAATGAACCTTTGGCCCCATTGGTGCAAGAATGGAAAACAACACACCTCGCATTTTTCGCATCCGCTCGGCCCTATTTCTTGTACCCTTGGAATGGGGTTTGGCCGACAGAATCTGCGAAAGAGTAAGCCAAGCGATTCGTACCTTTCTACCCAAATCCCGTCTCATGAACCCTTTCCTCAGAAAGCATGCCATTGCTGCCTTCAGCATGACGTTGATTGCCCTTTCAGGGTGCACCAAATACGCGGATCGAGATGACGGGCGTTTCCGCTGTGAGTGCGGAAACTTGGATTGGAATGGCCGGAATCTGGAACTCCGCATGGCGGAAGTGGTGCCCATCGACTCGGTCACGTATGCCTACCACGTGATCGCCGATTTGCGCACGGAGAGCCAGATCGACGCTGGCATTCCAGCCAAGGACATTGTGTTCGACCTGGTCTTGGGATTCGATGACGAGGAAGAATTGACGCTGGAGTCCGGAGATGCGACCTTCACCATCCAAGAACTTCAAGCCCCAGCTTCCAGCGCAAATTGGTTCATGGAACGGGCGGTGGTCGACGTGGACATCACAGAAACAAACCACGTGTTTGAGTTGCGTGAATTGAGGACGTCTCGAAACGGCGTGACTGTGAATGCCAGCGGCGAGTTCATCTTCGACCTCGACGATTGAGGTTGCGGCGAGGCTCAGAACGCAACGGCCCCATGACTTCCGATCCGGTGACGACGTAGACTTCAGCGCCTCGTTTGGGCTCAATGAGGTGCGTTCCCGTGAATGCCCCAAATGCCGGCAGCATCAACCTCAGCCCGGCCTCGCATCCGGTTGAGGTTTGGACAAAGCAAGGAACGGTCACAGATTGACGTCCTCCCCCCCTCATGCGCACCGCCGGATGCACATGGCCACACAGGTGCACTGCGGTTCCTTTGGGAATCCAATCGTCCGGCTCATGGGTCAACACCACGGATGAATCTTCCCACAAGTCAACCACAGTCAGCCCCATTGCCATGTAAGTGTTGTCGTGGGCGCGATCGTGATTGCCTCTGACCAAAATCGCCTCCTTCAGCCCCGCGTCCTTTTCCTCGGACAACCACGTTTCAAAATCGGACCAAGCGCGGTTGGGAGCACTGTGAAACAAATCGCCCAACATCAACAGCGTTGTCGGTCTGTGGCGACGGAGGAGGTCGGTCAAGACCCCCAAGGTTTGCAAATCCACCGTGGGGGGGACAGAAAGGCCCTTGGACCGAAAGTGCTCAGCTTTGGCCAAATGCATGTCCGACACAATGAGCATGGATTGGGCCGGCCACAGGATGGCCTTTTGCGGCAACAGCCACATTTCACACCCATTTGACAGCCACGGCTTACCCCCAGGAGTTTGCATGCACCAAAATTGCGTCAATTCATGCCTCACCCCGCATGAACAAGGCCTTCAGCCTTTCTGAATTGTGTATTTTCGCATTCGGCCCAACGCTGCCGCAGACGATCAACCACACCCAGACGATGAGCAAGTACCAAACGTACCTCCAAGAAATCGAAGACCGCAAAGGCCAAGGATTGCATCCGAAGCCCATTGACGATGCCGCACTTCTCAGTGAAATCATCGACCAAATCAAGGATGCAACGCACCCTGAACGGGACGCTTCTTTGAATTTCTTCATCACCAATGTTCTTCCGGGCACCACCAGCGCCGCTGGTGTCAAAGCCGCGTTCCTGAAGGACATCATCTTGGGTGAAGCCACGGTACCAGAAGTGAATCGGGCGTCGGCGTTTGAGCAATTGTCGCACATGAAGGGAGGCCCTTCCATCGAGGTGTTGCTCGACTTGGCTTTGGGCAATTCCGCCGACATTGCTGAATCAGCGGCGGCTGTGCTCAAAACCCAGGTCTTCCTTTACGAAGCGGACACAGACCGATTGGCTGAAGCGCACAACGCTGGCAACCCCATCGCGACAAACATCATCAAGAGCTACGCCAATGCCGAGTTCTTCACCGAGCTCCCTGAGGTGGAGGAAACGATTGATGTGGTGACGTACGTCGCTGGCATCGGAGACATCTCCACAGACTTGCTCTCCCCGGGCAGCGATGCTCACTCACGCTCCGACCGTGAACTGCACGGAAAGTCGATGTTTGAACACGACACCGTCCGCCAAAACGAGCTTCTGGAACTTCAGAAGCAGCACCCCGACAAGCGCGTGATGCTTGTCGCTGAGAAAGGCACCATGGGCGTGGGGTCCTCCCGCATGTCAGGGGTGAACAACGTGGCGCTTTGGATTGGCAAACAAGCCAGCCAATACGTTCCATTCATCAACATTGCCCCAGTCGTGGCCGGCACCAACGGCATCTCGCCCATTTTCTTGACCACAGTTGGGGTCACAGGGGGGATTGGCGTCGACTTGAAAAACTGGGTCAAAAAGGTGGACAGCGACGGCAACGTCGTGCTTGACAAAGACGGGGAGCCTGAATTGGAACAAGTCTTTTCTGTGGACACAGGAAGCGTGTTCACCATCAACACCAAGACCAAAAAACTCTGCCAAGGCGACAAGGAGCTGATTGACATCAGCGCGTCGTTGACACCGCAGAAAATGGAATTCATGCGAGCCGGCGGCTCGTACGCGATTGTGTTTGGCAAGAAGCTTCAGACCTTCGCGGCCAAGACGTTGGGCATCGAGGTGCCTCCAGTGTTTGCGCCTTCGAAGGAGGTCAGCCACGAAGGCCAAGGACTGACGGCCGTGGAGAAAATCTTCAACAAGAATGCAGTGGGCACTTCGGGCAACATCTTGCACGCGGGCTCTTACGTTCGCGCGGAAGTGAACATCGTAGGGTCTCAGGACACCACGGGGTTGATGACGTCGCAAGAACTCGAAATGATGGCTGCGACGACCATTTCTCCGGTCGTGGACGGGGCCTACCAGTCGGGTTGTCACACAGCGTCGGTTTGGGATTTGAAAGCCCAGGAGAACATTCCCCGTCTCATGTCGTTCATGAACGACTTCGGCCTCATCACGGGACGCGATCCGAAAGGCGAATACCACGCCATGACCGACGTGATTCACAAGGTGCTGAACGACTTGACCGTCGACGATTGGGCCATCATCATCGGCGGCGACTCCCACACTCGGATGTCCAAGGGCGTGGCTTTTGGTGCCGACTCTGGCACCGTCGCGTTGGCGCTGGCCACCGGGGAAGCTTCCATGCCAATCCCCGAGTCGGTCAAAGTCACTTTCAAAGGCCAAATGCATCCCCACATGGACTTCCGCGATGTCGTCCATGCCACCCAAGCCCAAATGCTCCAGCATTTTGGCGGTGAAAACGTATTCCAAGGGCGCATCATTGAAGTGCACATTGGCACCCTTCCTGCTGACCAGGCATTCACCTTCACGGATTGGACAGCAGAGATGAAAGCCAAGGCATCCATCTGCATTTCGGAACCCGAGACGCTGATTGAATCGCTCAACATCGCCAAGGGACGCATCCAGATCATGATTGACAAAGGCATGGACAACGACAAAGGCGTCCTTCAAGGCCTGATCGACCGTGCGAACAAGCGCATTGCGGAAATCGAGTCTGGCGAGAAGCCTCCTTTGACCCCCGATGAGAATGCCAAGTACTACGCCACCTTTGAAGTGGACCTCGACATCATCAACCAACCGATGATTGCAGATCCCGACGTGCACAACGAAGACGTGTCGAAGCGTTACACCCATGACACCATCCGCCCACTGAATTATTACGGAGGGGACAAGCACGTTGACCTCGGTTTCGTCGGGTCGTGCATGGTCCACAAAGGCGACCTCAAAATCGTCGCCCAAATGCTGCGCAACCTCGAGAAGCAGCAAGGCGAAGTGTCGTTCCAAGCGCCGCTCGTGGTGACCGCGCCAACGTACAACATCATTGATGAACTGAAAGCCGAAGGCGATTGGGATGTGTTGCAGAAGTACTCAGGCTTCGTGTTTGATGACGATGCACCTAAAACCGCGGCGCGTACGGAGTACGAAAACATGATGTACCTCGAGCGTCCTGGCTGCAACCTCTGCATGGGCAACCAGGAGAAAGCCGCGAAAGGCGACACCGTCATGGCTACGTCTACCCGGTTGTTCCAGGGCCGTGTGGTGAAAGACAGCGAACGGAAGAAAGGCGAGTCCTTGCTGGCTTCAACCCCTGTGGTTGTGCTTTCTGCCATTCTGGGACGGACGCCCAACCTCGACGAATACCTCGGAGCCGTAGAAGGCATCCCATTGACCAAGTTCGCCCCGCCGCTCAAGAAAATGAGCTCGAACTCTGGACCTGGCCACCTCCTCTCCTACTGAGGTCTGCGTCCAAACTGAAATACCTTTGAGCCATGGCATCCCCAAAGACGTTGTGGCGTGACATGGTGTTGGTGGCCCTTCGGTCCATTCGGGGTCAGGCGCTTCGCACCACGTTGACCGTCGGCATCATTGGCATTGGCATCATGGCCTTGATCGCTATGGTGACGGCCACAGAGTCGTTGAAGGCCAATGTGCGCCAAGAATTTTCTTCGCTGGGCACGCAGAGTTTTTCCATCGACCAAATGCGAAGCGGCGGCATGTTCAACGGACGACGGACGACTCCCAGCTCACCGATCGATTACCGCGAGGCGATGCGGTTCAAGCGAGAAGCGAAAGACGCGTTTGACGTGTCCGTTTCCGTGTACGGCACGGGCATGGCAAGCGTCACGCGAGGCAACAAGCGGACCGACCCCAACGTGAGCGTTCAAGGAGTTGATGAACTGTACTTGCCCGTCAGTGGACTCGCCATTGCCCAAGGCCGAAACTTCACCACCGCTGACATCGAGAATGGCGCCGCTGTGGTGCTGATTGGCACCTCCGTGGCAGAACGGGTTTTTGAGTCTTGGGAAGATCCTGTGGGTCAGCACGTGCTTGTCGGCGCCCAGCGCTACGTGGTGGCGGGCGTGTTGGAAGCGAGAGGGACGACGTTTGGCATGTCTCAAGACAACCAAATCCTGATGCCCCTTCTCGGCGTTCGAAGACAATACTCCGACGAAGGAAGAAGCTACAATTTGACGTGCACGGTGGATCGAACGGAAGATCTGCCAGATGCGGTGGAAACTGCGACGGGTTTGATGCGCATGGTTCGCGGCGACGCTCCTGGAGACCCCAACACCTTCCGGATTCGACAGAGCAACCAACTTGTCGACACCCTGTTGGAAGCGACAGACGGCATCACCCTTGCTGCGGTTTTCATTGGCCTCATCACCCTGCTCGGCGCAGGCATCGGCTTGATGAACATCATGCTCGTGTCTGTCAGCGAGCGCACCAGGGAGATTGGCACGAGGAAAAGTTTGGGCGCCTCGAGTCAAGCGATTCGAACTCAATTTTTGATCGAAGTTCTCGTGATTGGCCAAATCGGTGGTCTCGTTGGCATCCTGCTTGGCTTGGGGGCAGGCAATGCGATCGCCGTTTATTTCGAAACGCCGTTTGTCGTGCCCTGGGGGTGGGTGACGGTCGGAGTTGTCCTGTGTTTGTTGACCAGCCTTGCTTCCGGCTACTACCCTGCCAGGCTCGCTGCCAAATTGGATCCCATTGTCGCCCTGGGCCGTGAATGACGGGTGATCGACGACTTTGGACTCCGAACCACGCGCGTCGAAGGAATCGTGTGATGCGAATGGTCATGCCTTGGAGTGGATTCGTCAGTCCGGATTTCCGACATTTGCGGCCGCATGTCCAAGATTCTCTACACCCTTACGGACGAGGCTCCGGCCTTGGCAACCTACAGTTTTCTTCCCATCGTTGAAGCGTTTGCGTCAAAAGCAGGCGTGGCGGTGGAAACGCGTGACATCTCTCTGAGCGGCCGCATCCTGGCTGCCATGGTTGAGGTGTTGCCACAAGACCAAACCACCCATGACGCACTGGCCGAGTTGGGTGCATTGGCCAAAACACCGGAAGCCAACATTGTCAAGCTTCCCAACATCAGTGCTTCCATTCCTCAATTGAAAGCGGCGATTGCCGAATTGCAGGAGCAGGGTTTTGCCTTGCCGGACTACCCGGACGACCCGAACACTGACCTGGAGCGTGACATCAAGGCGAAATACGACAAAGTGAAGGGCTCGGCCGTGAATCCCGTGCTTCGTGAGGGCAACAGCGATCGCCGTGCCCCCAAGGCTGTCAAAACGTACGCGCAAAAGCACCCGCATAGCATGGGTCCGTGGACCTCTGACAGCCTTGCCCGGGTGGCGAGCATGTCTGAAGGAGACTTTTACGGCTCCGAGCAGAGCGTCACCATGACTTCCGCCTCAACCGTGGACATTGTGCATGTGGACGAGACCGGTGAGCGCACCGTGCTGAAGGAAGGACTCTCTTTGCAGGCCGGTGAAATTGTGGATTGTGCGGCCATGGCCATGGCCAAGTTGGAATCGTTCCTTGCTGAAGAAATCGACAACGTCAAGGCGGAGGGGGCCCTGTTCTCGTTGCACCTGAAGGCAACCATGATGAAGGTGTCGGACCCCATTTTGTTTGGGGCGGCGGTCCGGGCGTTTTTCAAGCCCGTCCTCGACAAGCACAGCGCAGCCATTGAAGCTGCTGGCGTCGACTTCAACAACGGACTGGGCGACCTCATGGGCAAATTGCCCGACATGGATGCACATGACCGAGAAGCCATTGAAACGTCGATCGCGGAAACGATGGCGACGCGCCCAAGTTTGGCCATGGTGAATTCCGACAAAGGCATCACCAACCTCCATGTCCCCTCGGACGTGATCATTGACGCTTCCATGCCCGCCATGATTCGCGAGGGCGGGAAAATGTGGAATGCCGAGGGCCAAACCCAAGATGCTGTGGCGGTCATTCCCGATCGCTCGTATGCCGGCGTCTATCAAGCCACAATTGACTTTTGCAAAACGCATGGCGCACTCGACCCCGCCACCATGGGCAGCGTGCCCAACGTGGGGTTGATGGCGCAAAAGGCGGAAGAGTACGGTTCGCACGACAAGACGTTCCAAGTGGCGTCAGCTGGTCGAGTGGACGTGATCGATGCCTCTGGAGACGTCATCATGAGCCAAAAGGTGGGTGCGGGTGATTTGTTCCGGATGTGTCAAGTCAAAGACGCCCCTATTCAGGACTGGGTCAAGCTCGCCGTGAACCGCGCCCGAGCCACGGGAGATCCTGCCGTGTTTTGGCTCGATGCACGTCGTGCCCACGATGCTGAGTTGATTGCCAAAGTGAACGCATACTTGCCCAACCATGACACGGATGGCCTGGACTTGCGCATCATGGCGCCTGCGGAAGCCACCACATTCTCATTGGAGCGCATTGTCAAAGGACTCAACACCATCTCGGTGACGGGCAATGTCCTTCGTGACTACCTCACAGACCTCTTCCCCATTTTGGAAGTGGGGACTTCGGCCAAAATGCTCAGCATCGTGCCCCTCATGAATGGGGGGGGGTTGTTTGAGACTGGCGCAGGCGGATCTGCACCGAAGCACGTGCAACAATTGGTGGCGGAGAACTACCTCCGATGGGACAGCCTCGGTGAATTCATGGCCTTGGTGCCGAGCCTAGAGCACATTGCTGCGGGCACAGACAACGCCAATGCACAGGTCCTTGCCGATGCCCTTGATGAGGCGACCACCCGGTTCCTTGACGAAGACAAAAGCCCGACACGACGCTTGGGCGGCATCGACAACCGCGGCTCACACTTTTACCTGGCCTTGTTTTGGGCAGAGGCGTTGGCAGCGCAGCAAGCATCGCCAGAATTGGCGGATTCCGCGGCCGGTTTTGCCGCAGCATTGCGCAATCAGGAAGAACGCATTGTGGAAGAATTGATCGCCGTGCAAGGTGCACCCGTAGACCTCGGCGGGTACTACCGTCCAGCTCCTGAACAGTGCCAAAAGGTGATGAGGCCTTCGAGCACGTTCAACTCGGCTCTGGCCGAGTGGCGTTGAGCATGGCCCCCATTCGGGCGCGCTCTTTGGCGACAAGATCTTGGAGGAGCGAGGCCTGACCTGGACTCCGCTTCCACGCCCGGACGGCAGCCAACAAGGCCATCCAATCGGCCTCCTCTCTCGCGGCCACAAGCTCTGGCTGTTCATCGCCTGTGAGGCCCGCCGTCAAAGACATGAAGGACCTCATGTAGTCAATTTGAATGTTGGCCATGAGGTGGCCTAGCTGCGCAACACTGTCAGGGTCGAGGGTCGACGCCATGGCGTTTCGGCAACGTCGCAAGTTCTCGACTTGGCCAAGAATGACAGCCTCCAATTCTGGCTCCGGTGAGACCAACTCTGGGATGGCCACTGGATTGCCAAGCACGGCAACACCCAAACTCGCTGCGACGTCACTCAACTGAACACATTTGTCCACTCTGCTTTCAGCGAGACGGGGCACGATTGCCGCTCGAAGAAAATGATCGCGCACCTTGAACACGGCTTGGTCCAAGGCATCCGTCACCTCATCGAGCGAGGCCATGTCGTCGAGTCCAAGAAGCGCGAGGGCCTTAGAGCGTTCCATTCACACAAGTTACGTGACATCCACGAGTCGTCATGCGGCGAATTCTGTCTGTCCCACTTATTTTCGTGGAAATGAAACAAACCATGATTTGGACCCTTTGCACAGCAGCCGCGTTGTCGATGGGCTGCGGACAGGCTGATGCACCGGCAACCAACACAACTTCCGACGACAAGGTTGCAACCGCCAACGAGAACCCAACGCCAGCTGCGGGACAACCAGACGTGACGGTGTCGGCAAAATGGAAATCCGGCGTGAGCGAAGCCAACGACGGCGACAAAGTTGGCAAGGTCCGCCTTCACGGCTCAATGCCTGCGGGAAACGGAACCGTGCTTTACCTGTACGAGACTGAGGGACGCAACCTCACGCTGATGGACAGCACCAAAGTGATGAACCAAGCGTTTGATTTTGGGCAAGTCGAGGTGCACAGAGGATTCTACCAATTGGCAGGAACCAACGCGAAGAACAATTGCCAGTTCGTGATGAATCCGGACGAGTCTGACTTGAACCTGGTGTTCCGTTCGAAGATGATGACGAGCGGCAAGACGGCGCCGGCCAGTGCGGAAAATCGCACGTGGTTCACATACGAGAATTTCAGCCGTGCCAACAACAACCAAATCCGAGGTCTACGTAAGCAACTCAAAGACAGCCCGTTCCGCGCACAAGTTGAGAAGCAGATTGAAGACAAGGAGATGGAACTCGTGGCCAAACAGCACGAATTGATGGCCGCAAACCCCGACACGTACATTGCCAAGTTCCTCGGTTGGAAAAACCCCAAGTATCCTGGATCACAAGGCAACTTCTTCGACGACATCGACCCCATGGACAACAGTTTGGTCCGAAGCATGGCGATCAGCGACCGCATCCAGGGATTCATGGTGGCGTACAGCAAAGGTTCCGACCCCGGATTTTTGGCTTGCATCGACATGGTGAAAGCGCACTTCGAACCCAACCCAGTGACCTTGGAGAGCGCCCTTTATTCTATGCTTGAGGGATTCTACAACACAGGCAAAGAGCACATTTGTCAATACATCCTCGACAATTACATCTACGACGAGGATTGTGGGGCCGATCTGAGCGACGTCATCCGACAACGTGCGCAAGGCATCATCAACCTTCAGGTGGGCAAAACGCCGCCGAACTTCACCATGGAAAAATGGGATGGCGGCTCGCTGAACCTCATGGAAACAGCCCAGGCCAACAAATACACCTTGGTCATGTTTTGGGCTTCTTGGTGCCACAAATGCGAACAGGAAATCCCCGTGCTGATTCCGGTGTACGCAAAGTACAAAGACCGAGGTTTTGAAGCCGTCGGAGTCAGCCTCGACCAAGCACGAAGCACGTGGGTGGGCGTCATCGAACAGCGTGGCATGCAATACCCCAACGTCAGCCAGTTGCAAGGTTGGGACTCCCCCATTGTCAAGGATTACAAAATCACGTCTACGCCCACATACTTCTTGCTCGACAGTGAAGGCAAGATTGTGTTGAAGCCCAAGCGCATCTATGAAGTGGACGCATTCTTGGCGAAGAATCTGTGAGCCGCCAACCTTAGGGTAGACAGCAACCAAAAAGGAGGGGCATGGCCCCTCCTTTTTTGCATCAGCTTTCTGCGGCGATCAGGAAGCTTGCTCCGCCTTCCACTCCTTGTAAGTGCTGAGCACCATGCCGTCCACAAGCCCCACCTTGGGCACCACCATGTGAGAGGCACCTGCCATCGTCATGATTTCCAAATACATGTTGGCTGCAGGCACAATGACGTCGGCACGGTCAGGCTTCAAATGGTACGTCCTTCGACGCTCCTCCACCGTCAACTTGGCCAAATCATTCGCCACCTGGGCCAACTTGGCCTTTGGAATGGCTTCGTCGCGAGGGGTCAATGCCAGGCGCTGCAACCGGTTGGCGTTGCCCCCGGTGCCAATGGCGTAAAGCGGCCTGCCTGCGTCCTGCAGGTCCTCTACATAGGCCTGCACCGCCGTCCATTCTCCATCGGGCAAACGGCCCGCCAGCGCTCGAACGGTGCCGAGTTGAAAGCTCTTGCCTTTGATGCGTTTGCCGTCTCTGATCAGAGTCAGCTCCGTGCTCCCTCCCCCCACATCGATGTACAGGTAGTCTTTCGAATTGTCCATCATGGCAAGCGCGAAATTCCCAAAAATCAGCTCTGCCTCGCGATCCCCACTGATGGGCTCTATGGCAATGTTGGCGGCCTTTTTGACCTTCTTGATCACTGCCCTCACATTGGTGGCCTCGCGCATGGCGGAGGTGGCGTAGGCATGAAACCACTCGACTCCTTGCACATCCATGAGGTACCAAAAGGCCTTCATGGTTTTGACCAAATGTTTGATTTTGCCTTCTGAAATGGCCCCATCGCTGAACACGTCCGCACCCAATCGCACCGGGACCCTGTAAAAGCTCAGCTTGTCAATGGACAGCCGACCTTCATCTGACTCCTCCACTTTTGCAATCAACAACCTTACAGCGTTCGATCCGATGTCAATGGCCCCAAATTTCACTGCTCTCTGCCTTTGAGCTCAAGGTACAAGTCCTGTTGGGCTTGAACAAGAGTCTCGGCAGGGTTGAGTTGGACCCATTCATTTGCTCCGTCGGGCAGCAACCTTCGCGCATGGGTGTTGTCGCTCCACATGCGTTCGAAATGCTCGCCCAAATCACGCGCAATGTCTGCATCCAACACGGGCGCGGTCACCTCCACGCGACGGTCCAAGTTGCGCGTCATCCAGTCCGCACTGCTGATGTAGGTCTGGGTCTTCCCTCCACTGCAGAACCGCATGAAACGGGAGTGTTCGAGATAGCGACCCACGATGGACCGCACCTCGATGTTTTCGCTCATTCCGGGCACACCTGCCTTCAATGCACAAATGCCTCGCACCACCATCCTCACTTTGACCCCGGCCTGACTCGCCATGTAAAGCTTGTCGATCATGCCAGCATCCACAATGTTGTTGAGCTTGAGGTCCATCCAGGCTTCTTGCCCCTTTTCCGCTCGGGCAATTTCATCGTCGATGAGCTTTGAAAAACGCCTTCTCGTGGAAAAAGGGCTCACAAACAAATTCCGATACACCTTCCGTTCAAAGCTGTTTTCGAAGAAGTCGAAGAGTTTGGCCAACTCCCCTGTGATTTTGGGGTTGGAGGTGAACAGACTCAGGTCCTCGTAGATGCCTGCATTGCGCTCGTGGAAATTGCCCGTTCCAATGTGCCCAAACCGCCTCACCTTGCCCTGCTTGCGACGGGTGACCAGGATGATTTTGCAGTGGACCTTGAGGTTGGGAATGCCAATGCGCACGATGGCGCCCGCTTCCTGCAACATGTTGGCCACCTTCAAATTGTGTTTCTCGTCGAATCGCGCCGCCAGCTCCACAATCACCTCCACCCTTTTGCCGTTGCGCGCAGCATTCATCAAGGCATTGATGACCTGGCTGTTTTTGGCCACGCGATACAAGTTGATTTGAATCGTCGTCACATGCGGATCGATGGCCGCTTCCCTCAAGAAGTCCACCAAATGCACAAACTTGTGGTAGGGACAGTGCACCAACACATCTCCCTCAGCAATGGCACTCATGACGCTTGGTGCATTGCGAAGTCGAGGATGGGTGATGGGAGGTTGTGCCGGGTACACGAGGTCTGCACGTCCAAAATCAGGGAACCCCATCAAGTCCCTTCGGTTGTGATACCGCTCTCCCGCCACCACACTCGCTGCAGAAGGGACCTTCATCTTCTTCAACAACCCGGCGAGCATGTCTTCAGGCATGTCGCGGTCGTGAATGAGGCGCACGTATTCGCCTTGCTTGCGTTTTTTCAAGCCCCGCTCCACGCGGTTCATCATCGACCGCGCCACGTCGTCATCCATGTCCAAATCGGCGTCTCGCGTGGCCTTCAGCGCGTAGGCTTCCACACCCGCGGCCTCGAAGAGCCTGAAGATTTTGGGCAGGACATGTCGGATGACGTCTTCCAAAAACATGACTCGCTGCGCGCCTCCTCGCTCGGGCAGGGTCAAGAAGCGGTCCAAGTGTCGCGGAATGTGGATGACCGCCAACTTCTCCTTGTCCTCTTCGAACGTCAACCGCACCGCGAGGTATCCGTCTCCGTCGACCAGCTGGGGCATCTTGACCTTGCGGCCCAGCATGATCGGCACCAATTCAGGTCGCACGGCACGACGGAAATACGCGGACACAAATTCCGCATCGGCATCGTCCAGCTCGTCCTCGCGTACAAAGCGAATGTTCTCTCTCTCCAACGCCGCAATCACCTCGTGGAAGGTCTTGTCATACTGTCGGCGCAAGCCATCGATGCGCGAGACGACTTGGGACAGTGTTTCATCATAGGCGAATCCGAGGGTGGTCTTGGCTTTTTTGTCCACCATCAAGACCCGCTGCAAGTTGGCCACGCGAACGCGGTAAAATTCATCGAGGTTGTTGGAGAAAATACCCAAAAACCGAACCCGCTCAATCAACGGCGTACGCGCAACCTGGGCCTCCTGCAACACGCGCTCGTTGAAGGACAACCAGCTCAACTCGCGGTTGATGAAGTGCCGTTCTGCGGGGGCTTTTCTCATGAGACAAAGATGGACTGGAATGCGCCAACCATGGGGCGGAATGACGTGGAACAAATGTTACCATTTCTTGAGGCCCAAAAGAGAACCCCACCACGCCGCGCCTGTTATCTTTGACAACACAAAACAACCCAACCCCCATACCATGTCTGTACTTGTTGGCCGCAAAGCCCCTTATTTCAGTGAAGCCGCCGTTGTCAATGGCAGCGACATTGTCGACGATTTTTCATTGGACCAATACCTCGGGAACAAATATGTCATTTTGTTCTTCTATCCCCGTGACTTTACCTACGTATGCCCCACAGAGATCCATGCCTTTCAGGAAAAGCTAGGAGATTTTGACGCGCGCAATTGTGCTGTGGTCGGTGTCTCTACCGATACGCCGGAATCTCACCGCGCTTACCTCGGCATGCCCAAGAAGGATGGTGGGCTCCAAGGCGTAACGTACCCTTTGGTCGCCGACTTGAACAAGACCATCTCCACCAATTATGACGTCCTGGCTGGGGATTATGATTATGACGAAGAGGGGAACTTGGTCGCCCACGGAAACCTCGTCGCATATCGTGGACTCTTCCTGATTGACAAAGAAGGCATCGTGCGTCACCAGCTCGTGAACTTCTTCCCCATCGGCCGGAATGTGGACGAAGCGATCCGCGTACTCGACGCCTGGATTCACAACGAAACGCACGGCGAAGTTTGCCCCGCAAACTGGGAGAAAGGCAAGGACGCCATGGCCGAGACGACGGACGGCGTTGCAGCGTACCTCGCGAGCCACTAAGTCCGAATCCAACGACAAACAAAAAGCCCCGGTGCGATGTGCACCGGGGCTTTTTTGTGTCCATTCAGGAGACGGTCACGGAAAGGATCACACGCGGCCCTTGCGGCGGCGCACGTGGTGAACGACCTCGCCGTTGGGCGCCACGTACTGTTCTTCGGAGGCCTTGAAATGCGACTTGATCGCTTGTGCAGACCACTCAGGACGCGCTTGAATCAAGCATTGCACGTCGTCACACGCCACAGCGGGCAGACCTTCCCCATCGAGGATCACGTAGATGTCGCCCACCAAGCGTTCGTTCATGCGTTCGTCATGGGACACAGGCGGGTTGTACACAGCGTCGCGGGTTTGACGCAACTCGTTCATCGTGCGAGATTTCATCATCTTGTTAAGGGTTGTCATGGACGGGCATCGTTGAACCCGAGATATGCAATATACACGTTTTCAACAATTTACATGTGTATTTTGGACACGATTTCAGGACCAAATGCCGCATTCAACAGCCCCAAGAACCCGTTTGAAGGCGTGGATGACAATCCAAGTCGCACCAATCCGGCATGGTGATGCAGGTGCAACTCGGTGAGTCCCTTTGCAGCATGGAGCTGCCACTGGGTTGATTCCGAAGCACACGGCATTCCATAAACCTCCAAACGAACACGGAAATACAAAATGGCCCCTGCTTGGGTGCGCTGCAAATTGGCCCACTTCACGTCGGACGTTTCTTCAATCATGTCCGTCAGCGGACCTGGCCCATCGAGCAACCGCATGCGCGGACTGCCCGCAGGTTTCCACCAAGGGAGTGGCTTGCCAGAAATGGCGTAGACCTCTTGCCAGCGGTCGGGGTCAGCGTACGTCAAGTTCCAAAGCATCGGTGCTCCAGAGGGTTTGGTATTTGCCATCGCCATCGTACATCTCGGCCTGTCGCTGCGTGTTGAATTTGCGGTTGGGCCGCGGGTCGTTGCCTACCCCCGCCACGTAGATCCAATTGCCCGCGTTGCTCGCAGGGTCATAGTCGAGCAGGCAGTGCTCAAACCAAGACGCGCCCATGCGCCAGTCGATGCCCAGATCGTGAACGAGGTAGGACGCCACGTTCTGCCGACCCCGATTGCTCATGAATCCAGTGCGCGAAAGCTCTCGCATGTTGGCGTTGACGAAGGGGTCCTTGGTTCGGCCTTCCTTCCAAGCTTCGAATGCGGGCTTTTGGGTTCCGCGGTTGGCGCTCTCGGGCTTCAAGGCTTTGCGGTGGAAAATGCGCGACCCAAACTTCATGGCGATGAACCGGAAGTAATCCCTCCAGATCAATTCAAAGACCAACCAGTAGGTGCTGTCGTTGGCTTCAACGTTGTCCTCAAACCGATGCACCTCGCTCGCAATGCGTCGTGGGCTGATGCAGCCATGGGCCAGCCACGGGCTGAACTTGCTGCTGTAGTCCGCGCCGACCAAGCCATTTCGGGTCTTTTTGTAGACGGCGAGTTTTTTGGTGTCCCAGAAGTAGTGCTTCAAACGGGCGCGCGCCTCTGAAGCGCCTCCCTTGAACGGCAACACCCCTCGGCTGTCGGCAGGAGGCATGGTTTGGCGTGTTTGGGCGAGCATGTCTTCCAACGTAGGAACCATATCCGAGGTGAGCCCTTTGGGACAGGACAGCGCAGCAGTTGCTGGGATGCATTCTCGGACCTCGCTGTGCTTCTCGACTTTTTTCCGGAATTGGGTGAAAATGTCCGGGATGGCATCGAGATCCATTGGCAAATCGTCGGGATGGAACAACGTGTGACCCTCAACCCATTGGATTGTGCCACCTACTTCCTGAATGGCTTTCGCCACAGCCGATTCGATGTCGAGCTCCTCCGGGGTGTGCTCTGCTTGTGCCGTCAAGGATGTGCAGGACCACTCCTCCATCAACCTTGGCAAAATCTCTTCGGGACGTCCTTGTTTGATGAGCAGGCCGCCGCCAGCACCTTCGATGGCTGCCTTCAAATCCACGAGGCTTTCGAGGACAAACCGCGTCCGAAACGGACCGGTCTTCACATGTCCCCACCGATCGTTGGACCAAAACCGGTCGTCCAACACCACGACAGGCACCACCTCGTCGCTGCGCAAGGCTTCTGCCAACGCTGGATTGTCATCGAGGCGCAAGTCCTTGCGGAACCAGTGGAGGATGCGGGTAGTGTTCATGTCAGAGGTTTTCAAGGTTGGCCAGGACCGCATCCCCGCGATCCAAAAGGGCTTGTTGTTGGGCGGGCTGCATTTTGTCCCAAGTCCGGTAGACCATGCCGATGCGAGGGTTGCGCTCTAGCAAGTCTCGGTTTCGCGTGTGAAAATGCCAGTAGAGGCTGTTGAAGGGACAGGCGTCGTCCTCTGTTTTGGCCTGGCGCTTGTATTTGCAAGAGGCACAATGCGGCCCCATTTTGTGCATGTAGTTTGCAGACGAGACGTAGGGCTTGGTGCCCACAATGCCCCCATCGGCGAATTGGCTCATCCCTCGTGTGTTGGTCATTTCCACCCACTCGATGGCGTCGATGTACACCCCGAGGTACCATTGATCCACTTCGTCGGGATCGATCCCTGCGAGTAGCGCAAAGTTGCCTGTGACCATCAGGCGTTGGATGTGATGGGCGTAGGCGTGGTCTAGGGTTTGACCAATGGCGTGCTGAAGGCAGCGCATGCCCGTCTCTCCAGTCCAAAACCAGGAGGGCAGCTTCCGGTCGTGCTGGAAAAAGTTGAGGTTCGCGTACTCCGGCATGTGGGCCCAGTACACGCCCCGCATGTATTCGCGCCAACCGAGGATTTGGCGGATGAAGCCTTCCGCTTGCTCGATGCTGGCGTGGTCTGGCGACATGCGCCACTTGTGCTCCACCGCCTCGATGACTTCGCGCGGGCTTAGGATCTTGGCATTCATCGCAAAGCTGAGTCGGCTGTGGTAGACCGTCCAACTGTCCTCTGTAAGGGCGTCTTGAAAGTCCCCAAACCGAGGAAGCAACTCCTCGACAAAAAGGTCCAGCAACTCTAGGCTCTCGGCTCGGGTGACGGGCCAACCGAACCGCGCTGCCTCGACCCTACCCACCGTCTCTACGCCTGCGCTGTGAATGGCGTCCAAGAGCTCAGTGACGTCTCGCTCCCACAAACGCGGTGCCGGAGGAACGTGACCCTTGGGCAGTTTCTTGCGGTTGTTGGCGTCATAGTTCCACTTGCCTCCTTCTGGTTGCCCTGCACCGTCCAACAGGACATCATGCCGCTTCCGCATCATGCGATAAAACGACTCCATGAGGTATTGCTTCTTTCCCTGGAAATGGTCAGCCAGATCCGTGCGGGTGGTCAGAAAATGCTCGGTGTCGTCCATGGTCATCGACACCCCCAATGTCTCCGGCCAGGAGTTCATCGCTTCGCGGAACATCTCGTCGAGCCGCCACTCATCCGGGGCTTGCACACGAACCTCCGTCGCACCTGTGGCGGACACCAACTCACGCAAGACCTCCAACATGGGGCGGGTCGCATCAGGACCGTCAATGGGGAGGTAATGCAGATGATGTCCTTCCGCGATGCGCTCCTTGGCGAAGCTGCGCATCGCAAGAAAGAACGCCAGCACCTTCTGCACGTGATGGCGGGCGTAGTCGGTTTCTTGGCGACACTCCATCATGACGGTCAGCACGTCTTCTTGTGCCGTTTGCCACCACGAGTGATTGGCATTGAGTTGATCGCCTGTCAAAAGACGCACCACGCGAGCGGACTGAAGGGAGGATGATTTGGGTGCGTCCATGGTATGGATGAAACACCCCGACGCGCATCATGTTCCCTTCGACGAGGAGCGATTTCGACGGCAGCGTTCGCCGCAGTGTTTGACATGTTCCCAATCGCGTTCCCATTTTTTCCGCCAGGCGAATGGACGGCCACAGGTGACACAAATTTTCTCTGGAAGGTGGGGCTTTTTATGTGCCACGACCACTCAGGGAATCCAAAGCTTGGACCACCCCACGGCCACATACGATTGGCCTGAACCGTCGGTCCAGCCCATACTCACGTCGAATTGGCTCAATGGGTCTGGGCGCCAAGCGAGGCCTGCGTCCCCTTGCAACCCGCCTCCTGCACCAAACGCTTCGACGTAAGCATATAGGGTTCCCGTCACGTCGTAGCCGAGGGCAAGGGTGTATTCCACTTCTCCAACCGCAGCTTGGTCTTTTGTGGCCCACTCCCAGACCATGCCGATGTTTGTCCCGATGCTGAAGTGAGTGCCCAGAGGTTTGGACACGTTGAGGCGGACTTGACCTCCGTCGATTGCACCTGGACGAAAGCGGTAATGGGCGAGCAAACACATTTGTGACGCGTCGCTGTTCCAGCCCGCCACCTTGGCGCCCAAGTCCCAAGCGCTGGCCGTCATCCACGGCTCCTCCATGTCAATGAAGTTGGACTGCATTTGGTCACGCTGCCCCACCACACGAAGCTCGAAGCGATCGTGCAATCCGTAACGCAGGAGCGCTGTTGGCAAGGTGTAGCCCGTGGTCGAACCGTCGCCTGAGGTCCAACCGGCGACGCCTGCCTCGAGTTGGATGCCGCCCGCAGGGACAAGGGTGGCCGCCTCGGTCTGATCGGGGCGGTCGGTTTCGATGGTTTGGGACATCGCCGGAAAAGCCCACATGAAACTCAGGGCCCAAAAAAGAAGACGACTCCTCATGACTTGGCGGTCTGCATTTCGCGCAACTCGGCCCACGACCTGGGGACGGGTGTGGCCGTCACTCGGGTGGGAACATCAGCGCCTGTAAGAAATTTCAAAACAAGGTCATTGAAGAGTTCAGGGGCTTCAATGCTGCAGACGTGGCCGCAGTTTTCAATGACGCTGAGGCGCATGTTTCGCTGGATTTGTGTGAAGCGCTCAGCCGCCTTGAAAAAGATGTGGTCCTGATCGCCCATCACCACAAGCCCCTTTTTCATGACCGGCCGCTGCACGTATTGGCGAACCAACTTGAAGAACGGCTTGTACAATTCCACCCATTTCAAGTACTCGCCTTGGGAAAGCTTGCGGCTCTGCCTGCGGAAAATCCATCGGCTCAAGCGATGGTTCCGTCGCGGCAGGACAATGAACGAGAACAACCAATAAATCGCCTGGTACGGCAAGATGAAATTGAGGGCTTTGGCGCTGTGCACGAACAGGTGCATGAGCCAGCTGCCGTCAAAAATCGCACCAGCCATGACCATGCGGTCAATGAGTTCGGGGCGTTCGATGTCAATTTTTTGGAGGATGACACTGCCGATGCTCAAACTCACAAAGTGAGCCTTTTCTATGCCGAGGTGGTCGATGACCCGCAAGATGTCCTCCGCCACAATGTCAAAATCGTAGGCCGGAAATTCAGGCAAAATGTCCTTGCTCAACCCGTGGTCTCGCAAGTCCAGAAGGAGCAACCTGTATTGGGGCGCAAACGCCTCAATTTGAAACTTCCATGTGCGAATCGATCCACCCGCCCCGTGGATGAGCACCATCCACGGGGCATTGGGGTTGTCCCCCACAATCTCGTGGTGCAACAACGTTGATGGATCTCGGGGCGCGTTCATGGGTCAAAGTTCGCGCATTCTGCCCTTTGTTTGGGCGCGTGGCGGCACAACATGTCGGGCCAAGATGCGCCGGCCTTCAGCCTTGACGTCCGGCCTTTTTCGAAATGCCCACATCCGCTCTCGGGCCTCCCGGGCCGCTTCCGTCAAATCCAGCATGGGATCGGGGTACGCCTCCGAAGCCCACCCCCCCATGACCGCCTCCATGGGCGGCGCAGTCCACGGCGCGTGAATCCACTCAGCAGGGACGTTTTTCAGCTCCGGAATCCACGACCGCACAAAGGTGCCCTCCGGATCGTGCTCCTGCCCCTGCTTCACGGGATTGTAGATGCGCACCGTGTTGATGCCGGTCACACCCGCTTGCATCTGAAACTGGCTGTAATGGATGCCCGGCTCGAAGTCCAAAAAACACCTTGCCAAGTGTTCCGCGCCATCTTGCCAAGCGTGATTCATGTGGTGGGTCAAGAAACTCACCAACATGGCACGCATTCGGAAATTCAAATACCCCGTCTCGCGCACGGCACGCATGCAGGCATCCACAAGAGGAACACCCGTGGTCCCCTCCTTCCATCTCGAGGTCCACTCAGGATTGTGCACCACGGGCAAGGCGTCGTAAGCACGGTTGACGTTGCGCCATTCGAGGGCATGTTCTGATTCAAACTTTTGGATGAAGTGACAATGCCAACGCAGACGACTTCCAAATGCATGGTGATTCCTCCCCTGCGATGTGGCCTCCAAAGCCTGATAAACCTGCCGAATGGTCATTGCCCCCCACGCCAAATAAGGCGACAATCGGCTGCAACTCTTGCGGCTGAATTCAGGTTTGCTGATGTGCTTTTGGTAGGTGTGAATGCGCCCCTCCTTGAGGAAACTTTTCAGATACGCTTGACCCGCGCGTTCTCCACCCGGCTGAAAACGTCCATCCCCCTTCAAATCGTTCCCGTGAGTCACCTGAGGTGCCTCATTCAACCTCCAAGCTTTCGGCCAAAACACCTCCGCCTCCTTGCCCTCTGAGGCCCGCCAACCTTCCAAATCTGGATTGGCCCAAGGCTGACCCATGTTGACGTGCCAAGCTTCAACCCATCCCGCTCGGGACGTTCGTCGACGCTGCACACCTGCCTGGGGAACTTCATGCCAAGGCACACCATGCGCGTTGCACCATTGCGCCACCTCCTTGTCGCGGTCAAACGTCCACTTCACCCCCGTCTCTTCATGAGAATGGAGCGCTGTCACCCCCATGGTCTGACGAAGATGCTCCAGCACATCCAACACGGGAGCACACACCCGGTGATAGGTCAACCCCCAAGATTCCTGTTTCAACGTGAATTGAATGTCGTCGCCGCATTCCCACTGAAACCGCACATGCCGGGACGACGTGGTAGGGTGGGCCAACAAGCCAGGTTCGAAGACTTGCAACAACAGGACCTTCCCTCCTGAGTGAGACGCAGCTTGAAGGGCGCGCTGCAAGGGCTCATGATCCCGCGTTCGCAGATCTCGCTTGAACCAGACCACATGCACCCCCGCCGCCATCACATGTCGTTCCAGCCGGCCATGACGTCAGTCAACACCTCCACCTCCTTGCCCACTTTCGCATAGGACAATCGCCCCAAATGCCTGGTGTCGTGGTAGCCGTCCAAACCGCTAATGGCGGTCGTTCCGGCCCGGCCCAAATCGACGTACCCGTCCTCGGCCACAGCTCGCCCATCGACTTCCACCCATTGCACGTCAAGCACCACGAAGTGGCAGCGGTTGGGCAACACCATGTCCTCGGCCAACGTCAGTCCCATGCGCACACGCGCTTCAGCCACTGCCGGGGCTTTCCACTCCCCCAGCATGCCACACGGGGTCAATCCCACTGCGTCAAACTCCGACACTTCAGCCGGGTACCGTGCACTGCACTGATGGGCCTTGCCCACCCAATCCACGCTGATGTGGTTGAAGGTGCATTGTCCTGTAGCCAGAAGGTTCTTGTACGTGTGGGCATCGTCGCCTGGGGGGCGCAACACCATGCCCATTTGGGCTGGACTCGAACCCAAATGCACCACCGAACTCACCACACTCAAATTGTGCACGCCCCTCAAATCCACTGACCCCACGAGTGTGGCACTCTTGAATCCACTCAAACTGTTGACGGTCCGCGCACGCTTACGGGCAGGCCACGCGTCAAGGTCTTCCCGAGTCCACCGCCTCATGTCCGCCGATGCATTCATCGCACGGCGCCCATCCCAGCATCCACTTGCATCACCTGCCCTGTGATGCCCGCAGCGTGATCGGAAACCAGGTAAGCGGCTGCCGATGCCACTTCGTCTGCGGAGAGCACCTTCTTCAACGGGTGACGATCCGCCGAGGCCTCTCGCTTGGCATCGTTGCCGAGCAAGCTCGCCGCCAAGCTCGTGTCCGTCAAACTCGGTGCCACGGCGTTGACCCGGATGTCCGGTGCCCACTCTGCAGCCAACGTCCGGACCAGACCTTCCACCGCGCCCTTCGAGGCCGCAATGCTCGCGTGAAACGCCATTCCGGTTTGCACGGCGACCGTGCTGAACAGCACCACCCCAGGCTTGGCCCCATTCACCGCTCCTGCTTTGAGCAGGGCGTGATTGGCCTTCAGGGTTTGGACTGCGCCCAACACGTTGATGCGGAAATCATCCTGGAATTGCTCAGGCTTCAAGCCGCGCAACGGTTTGAGTTTGATGGTTCCAGGGCAATACACCAACCCGTCAAGTTTGTCGGTGAACCCAGACAAATCGCAGGGATGCTCCACCGCATCAAACACCAGGCTCTGGTAATTGGGGTGCTCGCCCCCATCGCGTTGC
>JBELLK010000046.1:0-13782 GCA_042088625.1 Flavobacteriales bacterium | reverse complement strand
TTCGTGGGCTGCATGGCCATGATGGCTGCGTCTGCGTTCTTCTTCCTTTCCATGAGCTCCGTGGAAGGCAAGTGGAAAACGTCACTCCTCGTGAGCGGCTTGATCACTTTCATCGCTGCCGTTCACTATTTCTACATGCGCGATTACTGGGCAACTGTAGGCGAGTCTCCAACGTTCTTCCGTTACGTTGACTGGACCCTCACAGTGCCTCTGATGTGCGTGGAGTTCTACCTCATCTTGAAAGCCGCTGGCGCCAAGACAGGCCTCCTCTGGAAACTCATCTGGGCTTCTGTGGTGATGCTCGTGACTGGCTACCTCGGTGAGGCAGTCTACAACACGGGAACAGGACCAGCCATCTGGGGTCTCTTCTCAGGCTTGGCCTATTTCTACATCGTGTACCTCATCATGGCAGGTGAAGCCAAGCAGTTGGCGAACGCTTCAACTCCAGCCGTGCAGAAGGCCCACGATATCCTTTGCAAGTTCGTGTTGATCGGTTGGGGCATCTACCCACTCGGCTACATGATCGGAACCGAGGGTTGGTACGACTTCGTCGACGGCATCCCTGTCGACATGGACGTCGTTTACAACATCGGTGACGCCATCAACAAAATCGGTTTCGGATTGGTGATCTACTCTCTCGCGGTTAGCGACAAGTGATCCCCTGTACCCTCTAACCTGAAATCGTGACCTGTGAAGGGCCGGAAGCCAAGTGTTTCCGGCCCTTTCTTTTCCCCCAAACTTCCTGACCCCAACTGCAACAACGCTTGGCCACTTCACGTTAAATCCAACAGCCATGAATGCCGCCCTTCCCTATTTGAGCCACCGCTGGTTCGCCCCAAGTCTCGTCGTGCTTTGCGCGGTGCTGGGTCCGTGGATGTCCTCGGATGCTGCCTTGACTTGGGTGTTGTCAGGGACCTTGTTCCTGGCCCTTGGCCTGCCTCATGGCGCAGTCGATCACATTACATATCACCACGCACTTGGTCGCAACGAACGCAGTGCCCCTTGGCGCTTTGTGACGCCCTACCTCATTGGGTTGGCGTTGTTCACCGCCCTGTTCTTGGTGGCACCAAGGCTCGCCACGTGGACGTTCTTGGCCTTGGCTGCATGGCACTTTGGGCAGAGCCACGTCGAGGTGCGCACCGATGAAATCTTGGATCGGGTCCGTGGTTTTGCCCTTGGTGCAGTCTTGCTCGGCACCCTTTTGGGCACGCAACAATCGGCATCTGCTGAAGTCCTGTGCATTTGGCTTTCTGAAGCCCACGCCAACCATTTGTTAGGCGTCATGGGCGTCGGCACAGCGTGGATGAAGCTGATTTGGACTGGTGCGGCCGCTTTGGCGTGGCATCGCGCTCCCAACAGCCGCCGCATGAGCATGCGATTGCTTCGCGAAGCGGCCTGGGTCGTGGCCATGTGGATGCTTGCCTCTTCGGCAGAACTGCTTTGGGCCTTCACCGCCTACTTCTGCTTGGGACACGCTGCTGACTCGTGGAGAGGCGAGTTCTTGCACCATCAAAACGTCACCAAAGCGTTCTGGAATTACTACATGCTCGCCGTGCCCTTCACCCTGACTGCCATTGGTGGACTGCTCGCCATCGGCTGGGCAGCCTACTCCGGGTGGGTCGACGTGAAGTGGGCTTGGGCAGTTTTGCTGGCAGGCACCGTACCTCACATGATCTTGCTCGATCACTGGGCACCGGCGCAATTGCGCGCAGTCAAAGCCTGAAATCAGGCAACGGGCCGATAGGCGACGGTGACTCCGCCTTCAAGGACTTCGCCTTCCGGCAACATGCGCCCCACGGGGGCGCTGGGCATGCCACGTTGGGCCAGGAGGTTTGACACGTCTTCTGCATGTTCAGGTGCCACGGCAACAAGGAGGCCGCCCGACGTTTGTGGATCGCAGAGCAAGTCGCGCAAATAGCCTTCAGGCAAGTCGAGGTGAGTGCCGTAACTGGCGTGGTTGCGGCGGGCGCCTCCAGGCACCATGCCCTGGGCGTGGTAGGTGGGGACGCCTTCGAAGGTTTGGACTTGATCGCCATGCACCTCGGCCTGCGTGTTGCTGCCTTGGCACATCTCCAAAAGGTGCCCCATCAGCCCAAACCCCGTCACGTCCGTCATGGCGTGCACCCCCGGCATCGCTGCCAGGTCAGCGCCGATGGCATTCAGGGTTTGCATGCTCTCAACCGCTGCTGCAAGGTGCTCAGGATCTACGTCGCCACGTTTTTGGGTGGTGGTCACAATGCCAACACCAAGCGGCTTGGTCAAAAACAAGACGTCACCAGGTTGGGCCGCCGCGTTCTTTTGAAGTTGCGCCAACGGAACGCGCCCCGTGACCGCCAAACCAAAAATCGGCTCGGGACAATCGATGCTGTGACCGCCAGCAAGCGGAATGCCTGCCTCCTCACAAATGCTCCTTCCTCCCTCCAGCACTTGACCCGCCACTTCTTCACTGAGTTTGTCAATGGGCCAACCAAAAATGGCAATCGCCACAAGCGGCGTTCCTCCCATCGCGTAGATGTCGCTGATGGCGTTGGCCGCCGCAATGCGCCCAAAGGTGTGAGGGTCGTCCACGATGGGCATGAAAAAGTCGGTGGTGCTGATGATGCCCGTGCCGTCGCCAAGGTCTACCACTGCTGCGTCGTCCTTGGTGTCGTTGCCCACAAGCAACGATGGATGGGCAGGACCCGACTTCATGCCGCTCAACATGGTGTGAAGCACGGCAGGTGCAATTTTGCAGCCACAGCCCGCGCCGTGGGAGTATTGAGTCAGTTTGACTTGAGATTCCATGGGTTCCAGTCGTTGTGGACGTCCATGCACTTTTGTGCGATGTCGTCCGGTTTGCATCCCCGTCCATCGACGGTTTTGGCATCGCGTTGGTCAAGACCGTGGCGATATGTTTTGTCGTAGTAGACCAAAGCAATGCGGGCCGCTGAGGCCAAATCGCCGGCCTCAACATGAGCAATGGCCTCATTGGCATGCTGACCTCCAAGTTTCGTCCGGATGCGCTCGAAGGCCTCCACCAACGCTTGGGTTGATGCTCCACCGTACATGGACAGGAGGTGATTCACGCGATCGTCCTCGGAGCGCTCGATTTCAAGCACTGGCGCAGAACGCTGCCACTTGTGGAAGGTTTCAGGCATGTGCACCTTTCCGATTTGGCGGCTTTCGTTTTCCACCCAAATGGGACCCCCTCCGCGTTGGGCATCCAAGTTCATGAGCTCACTGGCCAGCAAGTTGGAAAATTGGGCCGTGGTCGGTTGAGGGTGGTCGTCCAAATTGCCAAAGGCCGACCCGTAATGGCGTGCCAGCCCCTCCAAATCAAGGACGTCCTCGGCCGCGTCACGGAGGGCGTGGAGGATCTCGGTTTTGGCAGAGCCCGTCATGCCTCCCACCACCACATAAGGCCGGGGCGCCTCCAGCACCTCATTGTACACGGCACGACACGCCTTGTAGCCGCCCTCGCAACGCACGGAAGGGATTTGGGCCGTGCGAAAGAGCCAGTCCACGCTCCCGCTTCGCATCCCACCCCGCCAGCAATAAATCAGCAAGGGGTTGGGCTCGGTTTGCGCCTCGAACAAGGCTCGGGCTTGGGAGGCCAACGACTGGAGCTTGGGACCTACAAAACTCAGACCGGCATCAATGGCTTCCGATTTACCTATCCGTTTGTAGGTGGTCCCCACCATTGCACGCTCGTCGTCGGTAAACAAGGGAAACGACACCGCGCCGGGAATGTGCCCCTCCTCAAATTCTTTGGGGCTTCGGACATCCAGCACCACCCCATCCTTGGCAGCCTCCAAGAAATCCCTGGCGTTCAATACCTGTTCGAGCATGGACATGTTTGCAAAGATGCCACACCCCAGGTGTCCGGGCACAAAAAAAACGCGCCCATCGCTGGGCGCGTTCCTCTGATTGAAAGAACCTGTTCTACGAGTTCTCTATGAATGCGTCATTCGTCAGAATGGGGTTGTGTGTACACCGACATTTCGACTGACGGAGCGACATTGGGTTCCGATTGAACGGACACCCTCGCTTCTTGGCTAGAAGACTCACCGTAGATGTCGGTCACGGTGAGCTCGAAGGTGTACTTGCCTGGAGATGCCTTGAATGTGGAACGTCCGGGGCCGTCCTCAGCAAGGACAACTTCAGGGCCTTCAGTTTGGGCCCAAGAAAACGTGATCGAATCCTTGTCCACATCGTAGGAGGCCATGCCATCCAACACGATGCCGATTTCCGAAGTCTCAGAGTCCCGGTCGTGGGGCACTTCAAACTGCACACGGCTGGCCTCATCAGCTGCTTCTGCCTCAGCTTCAGCCGCCATTAGAGCGGCGGTAGCATCGATTTCAGCCTGCGCCTCCATGCGATCGAGCTGCTGAGCCTTCAAGTAGCCCAAGCCTGCAATGCTGAGTACGAGAGCCACAGCGGTGATTTGCTTTTCCATGGAATTTGGTTTTAAGACGACAAGTGAAAACAAAAAGGCGCAGCCGCTTTCATTCAGCAGCCACGCCTTCTATCGAATCACTTACTTCTTCGTGAGAATGTTCCAGAGGATCAAGAGGGCCACGAGGCCAACAAATCCACCATTTCCGAGGGTGGTGATGAGTGAGGTCAAGTTGTCGACCACAGTCATGCCTGGGAACATTTCAGCTCCGAAGACCACTTCGGTCACCACAGCGAGTGCAGCGAAACCGATCAAGAGTTGGGTGAGGCTCGAAAAAAAGCCGCCCATGAATTTGAACACATTGTCCATGATGTAAGGGTTTTGAGGTTTGGACTGCAGCAAAACTGGCACGAACTACAAAGGTGTCCACTGTACACCATACGAATCCTTGAACACCTCGTCGTGGAAATCCCCCACACCCCCTGCTGGGACTGATTTTCAGCACATTAAAAATGGCGACCAAAAGCCGCCATTTTCGCCTCAAACTCGATTCAAGTCACTCGAAATCAGTCTCTGTGAGCATACCATTTGGTGTTGTTTTCATGAAATCACATCTCACAAAACCAAAAAAAGGTTCATTTCAGCGGGTTTTGGATCGCTTGTTTGCATGACGCCATTGCAAGTCGTTGAATGCCAGAAATTGTGATTTCAACTGTCCAGAACGTGGCCCAAACCAGACCGACGAGAAAGTAAAATTGCAAAAGGGTGTCCATGGTACGTGTTGTTGAATGTTTAAAGGAGAGGAATTGGTAGAGTGAACGAGGGCTCGTTCAATTATGTTACGTCACTTCGCAACTTTTTTCTTCACCCCATACGCTCACCTCCTTGAACATGCTTCTGCAGACAGGCTCTCAGCGCATCGGGTCCTGCTGGCTTGGTCAACACCTCAACAAAGCCCGCCCTCTCGTACTTCAACACATCCTGCGCTTGGGCATGTGCAGTGAATGCAACCACAGGCACGCGCCACTGGGCTCCATGCTCTTGTTTGATTTGGGCCAAGGTCTCTACCCCATCCAGCTCTGGCATCTGGATGTCCATCAAGACCAAGTCGTATTCATGTTGTTTGACCAATTTCAAAGCATCGAAGCCGCTTGAGGCCATGTCCAACGTCACTTCCCAGGGTTTCATCATCGCCTTCATCACAAATCGATTGGGCTCCATGTCCTCGACATAAAGCATCCTGAGTCCTTTCAGGGGCATGGCTGAATGGTCCTTGAGGTCACCGGGCAAATCTGGTCGGTCAGCCAAATCCAAAGTCAGCTCAAACCCAAACATCGAACCCTCCCCTCGCGTGCTTTCCACCTGCAAGCGGCTGCCCATCAATTCCAACAGACTCCGAACAATGCTCAACCCCAAACCACTGCCTCCAAACTTTCTGCTGATCGTGGAATTCTCCTGGGTGAAGGCTTCTTGGATGATGTCGATGTTCTCTTGGTCAATGCCAACTCCCGTGTCAAAGACTTGAAATTCAAGACGAACTTGTTCCTGGCTCGGCCCTTCTCGGTGACGAATGGCCAACACCACTTCCCCCTCCTCGGTGAATTTGAACGCATTGGACAACAGGTTGTGCATCACTTGGGACAAACGCATCGCATCGATGTTGACCGTCAAATCCTTGATGGATTGTGACCAAGCATTGGAGAACTGCACTTTGTCGCTGGCCATCAATTGAAACGGCTGAGTCAAATCCTCCAGAAATCCTCTGAGGGCGACAGGCTCTAAGTCCAGCTCGAGCTTTCCTGCACTGATCTTGGAAAAATCCAAAATGTCATTGATCAATGTGAGCAGCTGCCTGGAGGACGTGCCCAACGAGGCCAGCAAGTCTTCTTGCTTTCCATGGTCTTCTTCTGCCTTCAACATGTCGCCAATCGCAATGAGCGAGTGCAGCGGCGTTCGGATCTCATGCGACATGGTGCTGAGGAATTCATCCTTCGCAAGGAGAGCTTGCTCAAGTTCCGCTGTGCGTTGCACGATTTTGGACTCCATCTCGTTGGTCAGCGACTCGTTCTCCTTTCGCTGAACGTTCAGTTCGTCTCTCAAACTCAACAGCGCAGAAGTCAAGGCTCCAATCTCATTCAAGGTGCTGACTTCTTTCACCTCCACTTCGTAGTTGCCCAACCGAAGTTCATTTGCGACTTCCGTGACTTCGAGAATGGGACGAGTGATGTAAAACGCCAGGAACACAAACAAGGAAACCGCCCCAATGGCCAACAATGCTTGCAGCACGACAAAAGGCTGCCTCAAATCGTTGACTTCTTGAATGAACTTTTCCTCTGATCCAGTCACGAAAGACTGGTAAACAATCCCGTCGACTTCTGAAATGGGGTTGGTCGCAATCAACCTTCCCTCCATCAGTGACAAAAATTCTCGAACATCCACCCCCCCCAACCGGCCGGCGACGAAATAGTCGTCCACAGTGGAATGATCGGCCCCAGACAACCCTCTGAGATTTTCCACCGTCACATTCTCCCGCAACAAGTCTTTCAAACCAAACGACGACTCACCGAGGGCTTGCACCTCCAATGTGTCGTCATCGAACGTGAAGTACCCCATGCGATCGATGAGAGGCACGCTGTCAAGGTCATTCAATGAGGCCTGAATGAATCTGAAATCATACGTCTCCAACCCATATCCAACCACGTTGTCCACCGTCAAGGCCACCGTTTGCAGTTTGCTCATGTAAAAGCGTTCCAGCGTAGATCGCTGCAAACTCGGAACGTACACGGTAAGGAAATAGAGCAACACCAGAACCGAGGCCAAAAACGGCAACCAAATGCGAACCAAGACGGAATTGAATTTCATTCCTCGTTGATCTCAATGCGGAGACCTGGCTGTGAATCAACGTTGAACAGCAACCCAATGGACCCTGGCGTGGTAGAGACGACTTCGACAAGCTCATCTTGCGATCGAACAAAAATGGGCGGATTGGCTCTGCCTTCAAACACCTTGCCCAACCAGTACTTCTGCAGCACCGCAGAACGTGGAGAATTGACCACGAACTGGGCGGTTTGGCTTGACTCAACCTCCATGGATTTGGCGGGGAGTACGACTGTTACGGCCTTTTTCGATGCCGCCCAAAATGACATCTCCCCGCGCATGGCCCGTCTCAATTCCTTCACGGTGAGCTCCTCCACACCAATGTCGTTGCCGACTACTTGGACGTTAGCGGGCAACGATTGGGCATGCATTCCCAGCACGCACAGCCCAGAGAGCAAGAACATGATCAGTGCCTGTTTCATCCCCCGAAACCGTAAGCAAGTTGAACCTTGAACTCCCATTTGTCGCCGGGTGCCCGCTCCATCGTCACGGGGTTCAATCGCCAACTGATGTAGCGTTCAAACTGCGTTTTGATGTGGATGCCAGGAGTGAACTCGTGTTTCCAACCCAAACCCAGTTTGGTGAGTTCTTGCGGCAGGTAATGCCGATCCTCTTCAGCTGTGAGGGTGTAGTCGACCAACCCATAGAACGTTTCGTTCTCAACGACGCGCCCCAAGTACCCAAAGGCAAAGACATTCGACGTCTTCGTCATCGCGTCATCTTCGAAAGCATTTCGGTTGAAGGCCAACTCCACCAGGGTTTCCCACTTGGGCTTTTGGATTCGGAAACTCGCGCAAGCAAGTTGGATGTTCACATCTCCGGCGTAGAACAACGTGTCGTTGGTGGGGTCGTCATCGGACAGGACCTGCAACCAATGACCTCCCGAGTGCCCTCCATGCGACCCGACACGGTTTCCACGGATGTTGTCCATGTAGTAACTGACCCCAAATCTTGAGTCGTCAAAGGGCTTGATGTGGACGGCGGCCGTGAGTGACTTCGAGATGTCGTCGTCGCCTGCGTCGGACGAACTCAGGCCATTTCCCGCAACAACGTCGTAACCAAAATTGAGGTTGCCAATGTTTTGGCCCTGAAGACGCACGCCGAGTGTGTGGATGGGGATGACCAACCCAAAACTCGAGGGCCGATCGATGGTTGGAAAAAACAAGCGACCGTGGTGGTACGTGTCGTTCCAGTAATTCACTGGGGTGTGCATTTTTCCGACAATCACGCTGTGATTGGGTGCGTAGTCAAATTTGATCCGAGCGCGTTCAATGCTGGCCATGAACCCATCGCCACCAGCGCCATGCCCGTGACTGGATGCCGGGCCGACCACAGTCTCGGAAAGGAATGAGATGCGGTCGCTGATTCGGGCTGTGACGAACATGTCGTGCTCCCCGATGCCAAACCCCGTTTCCCAGTTCGCGTGATCATGCCCCGAATGGTTGTCAGAATACGTCTCAGTCACCGATTCCAAATGACCAAACATCCTGACCTGCACAGCATCCTGAGCCACGGCTTGTTGAAAGAAGACAAGCATGATAAATAGGCAAACCCACGGTCTAAACATGCTAAATTGAGAGAGCGCCATTGGATGTTTCATCGAGACGAAAATACGTGCGTCTCCGACAAAAAGGCGCGTAGTGTAACTTTAATTACGTCCCAGGATTCACAAGCCCTGAAGCATTGTTTTGAACCTTCCTATAAGGCACATACCCGCAATGTGTGGTCGATATTTGCGCCATGAATCAAACTCTCGGGAATCGTCTTTTTGCGCTCACGGCTCTTATCATCGCGAGCACCAATGTTTGTTTGGGCCAAACCTCTCCCCAACCCTTCATCGGGCACGAACTTGGTGAGGCTTTCACTCGACACCACCATGTGGTGGACTACGTGGAGCACATGGCGGAAGCGGTTCCGCACTGGGAGCTGACCACCTACGGCGAGACTTCGGAAGGTCGGCCCTTGTTGGGGCTCGTCATGTCCTCGCCAGAAAACATGGCGAGACTCGATGCGCTGAAAGCCGACAACGCCCGTCGCGTGAACGAAGGTGTGGACAGTGGCGAGCGCGTGGTTTGGGTGTACCTGAGCTACAACGTTCATGGCAACGAAGCGGTGTGCACGGAAGCGGCCATGGCCACCATTGAGGCGCTGGCCACGACGCACGCAGACCTGTTGGAACGCGCGGTTGTCGTCATGGACCCGTGCGTGAATCCCGACGGCCGGGACCGGTACGTGCACTTTCAAGACCAATCGAACGGTCCTCGACCCAATGCAGATCCGCAAGCCTGGGAACACGACGAGCCCTGGCCTGGGGGGCGCCCCAATCACTACATGTTTGACATGAACCGGGATTTGGCCTGGCAAACCCAACTCGAGACGAAAGCACGTGCGGCCTTCTATCAGCAATGGCAACCGCAAGTGCACGTCGACTTCCACGAGCAGGGCGTCAACAGCCCTTATTATTTCGCTCCAGCGGCCGAGCCTTATCACAAGGTCATCACTCCGTGGCAGCGCGAATGCCAAGGCCACATCGGCGCCAACAACGCCAAATACTTTGACCAGCGGGGCGCCTTGTACTTCACCCGGGAAGTGTTCGACCTCCTTTACCCGTCCTATGGCGACACTTGGCCCATGTTCCAAGGTGCCATTGGCATGACCTACGAACAAGGCGGCAGCGGACGGGCCGGGCGTGCCGTTGAAACGTCGGTCGGCGACACCCTGACGTTGGCCTACCGCATCCAAAACCACATGGAAAGCGGCCTTTCGACGATTGAAGCGGCCTCCTCCCACGCCGACCGCATGCTCAAGGAATTCGCAGCCTTCCACCGACGCAACCTCGAAGAGCCTTGGGGTGACTACGAAGGGTATGTCGTCCCGGCCACAAACGATCCCGCCAAGCTGGCCTGGCTGACCGATCTGCTTGACGTCAACGGCATTGCTTACGGCCAAGCCGCTTCAAGTTTGAAAACCCGTGGCCTGGATTACCGTTCGATGCAAAAAACTTGGGTTTCGGTGAAGGAAGGTGACCTGGTCATCGATGCGAGGCAAGCCCACTCGAGTTTGCTTCAGGTGCTGATGGACCCCAACCCCGAGCTGAGCGACAGCCTAACTTACGACATCACCACATGGGCCCTTCCCTACGCCTACGGCCTTGAGGCCTATGCCCTGACCGGATCGGTGCCTGCCGCGTCCGATTGGACGCCTTCTGTTGGGGAGGTGAACGTTGACGGTGAAGGCACGGCCTACGCCTACGTTTTGGATTACAACACCGACTTGGGAACGCCCATGTTGGCGCAGTTGCTTCAAGACGGCGTCACCGCGAGGGTCGCCAAGCGCCCAATCGTCTCGGGTGGAACGACCTACCCACGCGGGTCGGTGGTCATCACGCGACGCAACAACGAGGCGTTTTGGGACGGAATGGCTGCACGGCTTGCTGAGCTTGCCGCTGGCGTGCCTGGACTGAAAGTGGGACGCCTTGAGAGCGGCATGGTCGACGAGGGGCCCGATTTGGGCGCGTATGACGTGGCCCACATTCCTGCGCCGCGCGTCGCGGTGGTGATGGGCGACGACGTGTCGTCTTTGAGCTTTGGAGAAGTGTGGTTCACCTTCGAAGAGATGTGGAACTACCCGATGACGGCCGTGCGCGGGTTGGACTGGCTCGATTGGGATGCCTACGACGTGGTGGTGCTGCCGCGGGGTTGGTACGATGTCGACGAAGATGCGAAAGACCAAATCGCAACCTGGGTCCGCGAGGGCGGCCGTCTCGTGACCATCGGCGACGCGTGCAACTTGGGACTTGAAGATTGGGGGCTGTCTCGTTACAGCAACGACGGCGACCGTGCGGAACGTCAGGACGAACGCGACGCCCATGCCGCTGCTGACCGCTACGCGCCTTACGCCTTGTCTGAGCGCAACGGCATTCGCAGCGACATTCCCGGCGCCGTGTACCAAGTCGACCTCGACCCCACTCACCCCCTCGCCTACGGATATGACGACCGCTACTGGAGCATCAAAACGTCAGGGCGCCGCTACGCGCACCTCGACGGAGGACACAACGTGGGCATTTTGGGCAACGCGCCTGCGCCTGTCAGCGGATTCGCTGGGGTGCGTGCGAATGCGGCCTTGGACGAGAGCTTGAGCTTCGGGGTCCACGACATGGGCCGCGGTCACGTGATTTACTTGGCGGACAATGTGCTGTTCCGCGCGTTTTGGAAGGACGGCCACAAGTTCTTCGCCAACGCCGTCTTCTTCAGCTCGGCGATGTGAGCGCGACGGGGCTTCGAGCTCTGGTCTTTGAAACGTCAAACGAATTCGACGCGCCCTGCATCGAATGGCGTCTGACCATCGGCCAAACGCAACTCTTCGTAAAGCCCTGCCGCCATCACGCTCACCAGCGGAATGGCAAAGAACAACCCAACGACCAAGGCGAGAAGGCCACCAAGGGCCACAAATGCCGAGAGGATGCCCATGAAAAAGACCTTCCACATGTGGCCGTTGGTCCAGGTCAGACGCCAGCTCTCTCGGATCGCCCCCTCGGCTCCGAGTTCGGGATGGTCTTGGAGGATGTAGAATGTTTGGGACAAGCCAATGGCCGCAATGATGCCTGGGATGATCAGCAACACAAAGCCCACAATCACAATGACCGACACGAGCAAAAAGGCCACAAGGGTGGGCAAATAGTGTTTGAATCCGTCGAAGTACGTTTCAAACTGTGGCGTGTGACCACGATAAATGAGCACCATGGTTCGACACAGTCCAAAAGACAAGGCCCCACTCAATGCCAACGTGCCGATCCCGAATCCAACCGAACCAACCACTGAGTTGATGATGCTGTGCAGGAGAGCGATGCCAATGGCCAAAAGCCATTTGGAACTCAGGGCGTCCCAGGAACGGGACAAAATCTCAAAGTTGGAGCGCATGACGTAAGGTTTGCGCCGAAAGTAAGGCGCTTACAATGTCTGACCAAAGACCCCAAGGAAGGCCAACAAGTCTGATGTGGTCACCGCGCCATCCCCGTCCAAGTCGCCTTGCAATGCGCATGAGGTGAGTTCGCAAGAGCCGTCGTCAAAGGCGGCTTGTGGGTTGTAGTTGCAGGCGAAGTCGTATGTGCAGCCGCCGATCTCAATGACGATTTGGGCTTCAGGAATCACAAGGCTTGCTCCCGCGTATTGGTCTCCCCCTGAGCTCGTTGCCCCTCCAGCTGCCAAGCCCGAGGCGTAAATGGTGACGTCACCCCCGGTCGCGGGGGCCGTCCAATCGACGCTGAACGTGTTCGTGGCGCTTGCGGCGTTGTGCTCAAAAATGTGACGACCCGCCACGTCTTCGAGTTGGGTGTTGCTCGACGGGTTCGCAAACGTCCCTGCATTGCCACCCGCTGCGTCAACCGCCGTGGCCTGCATGCCAAATCGTGGTGACGTGCCCCCAATCGCAACCTCCAGCACGTACTGCTCGCCGGGGAGGTATTCCGTCACGGCTTGCCCTGAATTGGGGTCCAGGACGGAGATGGTGGTGGTTGCACCGAAACTTCCTCCGCCATGACATTGGTTGCATGTGGCTGAAGCGCCAGGTTCGCCTGTGCGGTTTGCATTTTGGATTTCAGCAACGCCGCTGCTGCTGGACATCAAGGCCAATCCGAGCACGCCTGTGCCGAGGATGAGGGAAATTTGGGTGCGGATCATGAGAGTCGGTTTGAGTTTTGGTTGAGGCGCTGAAACCTCGTGCACTCTCAAATTACAACAAACAAACGACTGTTGTTCACGAGGTTGCCGTCTCGCGAGGTGAACCGGTCAGAAATCCACCCGGTAGAAAAAGATGGGCAAGAAGCCGAGCTGGTACTCTTCCCTCACGGAGCTTTCCGAGGCATCGTCCGGGGCGTAGGTGAGTTTCAGGACGTTTTCTGTGCCGAGGACATTGACCCAATCGATCCCCAGTTCGTGGGTTGTCGACGGGCGGTTCCACGTGAGGTTGGTCTTCAAGTCAAATCGGAAGTAGTCGTCGAATTGAAGGGTGTTGCGTGTGGCATCGTCCCAAACAAGCTCGCGGAGCAGGTCGGACTGCGCTTCGTCGACCTCGCCGTACCAGCGGCCGCCGACCATGGTGCACTTGGCGCCGGTGACGAGGCTGAGGGAGGTGCCGAGTTGCCATTCCTTGCTGGCCAAGGCGTTCCAGGCGTATCGGCCATTGAAGTCCGTGTTGCGGTACTGGCCGTCGGCGCCGGTGTACTGCGCGTCGAACAGGCTGCCCGTGAACAGGATGAACCAACCGTCCCGGAAGGCCCGGGCGAGGGTGAGTTCGACCCCGTAGTTTTGACCTTTCCCCTCGTTCACCAACGTGTCCGGGAACAACCTCGAAAAGCCGCTGCCCGCATTGATGATGGAGTAGCTCAGGTTGTTGGCGCCCCACGCCGTGGTGGTGTCCGCCACCGGCACGTCGTAGAGGTGCTGGAAATACACCTCCGCCTTCATCGTCCACAGGTCGCCGAGTCGGCGCGTCATACCCACCACGCTGTGGACGCTCTTGGTGAAGTCCAT
>JBELLK010000009.1:53092-60812 GCA_042088625.1 Flavobacteriales bacterium | reverse complement strand
CCGGAGCATCGGGACCCGAGACAATTTCAAAGCAGTTGTCAAACAGCGCTTGGGCCTTGTCGTCTGCGATGCGCAACAACTGGACGCTTTCGAAGGGATCGCCTCCGGTGGCCCTGGCCCAAACCATCCCCACCGTGATGTTGTTGTAGTCGCCAGGCTCCAAGGTGAAAGGGCCAGCACTTTGCAGGAACAATCGGTCTCCCGCAGGGTTGTTGGCCGAGATTTCGGTCCAGTCCTCCACTTCGACGCCCACTGTGCCCCACTGGTAAGGGTCTGTGTCCCCGGGGAACATGTAGTCGGCTGCGATCTCGAGGTTGGCTCCAGAACCCGCACTGAGCCCGTCTCCGCCATAGGCCATGCGTTGCCCGTTTTTCCAGAATCCCCGCATGTAGTTGTAGTAGTGGGAGGCCAGGGTCGGCTGACCGTTGATGCCAAAATTCCAGTTGTAGTAGAGGAACTTCCGCATGCCGTAACGCTCGTTGTCGACCACACCATCGCCGTATCCGATGCCGATGCCCTCATAGGGAATGCCCAGAGAGTCAATGGCATTGGAGAAGTTGTCGGTCAGCGGATTGTCGAGGCCATCGGCATCTTGGTAGGGGCCTTCGAAAAAGTCGACCCCCATGGCCGGTGGGTTTTCGCCGTAGCCAATGGAGTAGCTCGTCGGCTCGTCAAACTGGTCTCCATTGTAACCGTATCCGAGACCGCGCCGCACATCCACCCCAACATAGTCGTCCGTATGCCCTCCCAAATCGACATCCACCCACTGCGCCATGTAGGTGTTGGTCAACGTTTGCGTGCCTTGATTGATCAGGACATAGTTGTAAAACGACATGTTGTTGACCTCGTCGTTGGTTGAAAACGCAAAGGCTTGCGCACGGATTTCCATGCCGATGGGCTCACCTTGAGACTCGGAATGGACGTTGCCCTTGTCGTTGAGGATCCAGTAGAAATTTTGGTCTCCGTACAAAGGGACCAAATCTTCCCGGCGACGGTTCCCACAGTCAATCTCCTGCAGGAAGTCAAACCAAGGGTAGTCTCCAGCGGCCGGGTTGTACGACCCATCGCCGTCGAAGTCCAGGAAGGGCGCCAAGTAATAGTCTTGGTTCAATCCTGGATTGCCATGGGCGGGGTATTCGTCGAAGTAGGCCGGATAGGCGTACCCGTCAGGAAAGTCGGCGTCGACCGTACCGGCGATGACGGCCTCGTGATATTGACGGTGGCGTTGGGCATCCGCACGGAAACTCACCGCGAACCGATCGTACGAATCGCATGTGTTGGGATCCGTTTCTGCAGATCCGTCGTTGGTCAAGGGCCCTGGCCAAAAATCGTTGCCCGTGGTCCGGTAACGCACGGCCGCCAATTTGAGCTGCTGGTCAGGACTGATGCCGCCCAACCAAAGGGCACCACCGTACACGACGGACACGCCTTCCTCCTTCGGAACGAAATGTGCACCCCGGTCGATCGCACGGTTGTACCAAAGCGCCCCGCCATTTTCAATCAACGCCCTGACGTTGTTCCATTCCAAATCGCGCAAGGCCGTGGCCGGAGCGCATGCTTCAGCCCGAGACCCTGCTGCCGCCGCGTTGGTTGGCGCTGGCACAGGCAATCCTTTTTGGTAGCGAACCGCGGTTTGGGCAAAGGCGGAGGGTGCCAAGAGGAAACAGGTCATCGCTGCCGCGACAGCAAATGCACCACCTTGACGGAGGAAAGGGAAATCGTGCTTCATGAATCTAATTCCGACGGTCAACTGGAGAGGGCGACTCAGTCGGCCTCGAAGATAAGAGGTGTCTCTTCGGGAAAGACCTCCACAAGTCGCAAAGGGTTGAGATAGAGGATCCACCCTCGGGGTTGGGTGGACTCGAGGGCGGCCAGCGTCCGCATGTATTTGCGCACCTGATTCGCATGGACGTCCAGATTGACCTCGCCGGTTTTGTAGTCCACCACATGCCAACCTTCTTGGTTGCGCACCACGCGGTCCGGACGCATCACTCCTTTCTGCCCCATCCACTCTGGCTCGCATTCAACCACAGATCCGGCGGCAAAAAACGTCTGGCAACGTTCATCCTCAAACACGCGATCTGCCCACTTGAGCACCGTGGATTGATCTGTTTCGTTCAATGTCCAACGAGCATTGAATCGCGCACGGACTTGGGGCCAATCCGAACGTTCCTTGACCTCGGCTAAAAGGTTGTGTGCCAGCGTTCCCAATGAAGCTTCATCCAACCCGTCAGGATGAACCTGGGAAGGGTGCGCCATGGGCATGACCACGCGCTGGGCCGCTTGTTCCCCAAGCCGGAGGTGCGTTGTGACCACGACTTCTGACGGGGGCTCTTTCTCGGATGGGTCCACGGGGCGGCGGTCATTCTTCCCACACAGCACTGCATCCCCGTTGGCGACAAAGGCCTTGCCAGAGGTGTCTTCCGCGCACGCAAGGACCCATTGACTGACGCTGTTGGGATCAGCGCGGTCGAATTCGATTTTGGCAGTTTCGGCCAGGACGTCCAGCCGCTCGACAGGCCGGGTCATGGCCACGTAAACGATGTTCAGTTGGTCCAGCAGCGCAGCGTCGAGTTCCGCCTCAGCGACGTCATGCAACGCCGTGTCCTTCATGTCGGACACCTTCAACAACGCTGCTGGCAAGTCCATCCCAACGGCGGGATCGAGCACAACCGGGACATGGCCTTTGACTTCGCGTGCTTTGTTGTCCCCGACCACCACAATGGTGACTGGGAATGCCAACCCTTTGGCCTTGTGCACGGTCATCACTTGAACGGCATCACGCCCTCCCCCGGCCACAATGGACCGCGCATGACCTTGGCGGTCCCACGAGCGCAAAAACCCTCTCAACCCACCTTCTTCGGTGCCTGTGACTTCGCGGGCAAGTTCCATCAAGGCCTCCGCATAGGCGTCGAACCGTCCCGTGACCCCCAACACTTCGCAGGCGTGCCCCACCCAAGAAACCAAGGGTCCATGGGCCCGCTCGGTGACATTCAAGTCTGGACAAATTCTGCGCATCATCTCCGCTGCAGCGAATCGCCGGCGGGGTTTTTCATCAGCTCCTTGGGTCCAGGTCACTGCCAAATCCAATTCCTTCGACTCGTCAATGCGGTCAGGTTCAAGGGCAGCCATGCACTGCAACCAAGCCGTGGCATGCCGCTCCTCATTGGGGTCCACCACCCAACGGGTCAGAGCGATGACCGCCAATGCCGCAGGGTGTCTTCCCACGTGGAGGCTGTCTTCTGTTTGGGGTGTGATGCCCTCGTTGAGCATGTGTTGGGCGAGCAGGGCGCCTTGTTTGTTGGTCCTCACCAACACCGCCATGTCCGCCCAGTCAAACCCACCGCCTTTGGCCGACTTGTGGTAACGCAATCGACGGATCAAGGCGTCATTCAAGAGTTCTTTACGTGCGTCTTTGTCTGCGTCGTGGATGGCTTCGACGCACACCTGACCTTCGAAGGCCTTTTGGGCATCTTGGCGATGGTCCTTGTACACGTCTTGAAGGCCAGCAGGCAAACGCGATTGCACAGCGTCGAAGAAGTCGTTGTTCCAATCCACAATCTTGGCTCCACTTCGCCAATTGTCTTTGAGGACTTGGTCATCCAAGGCCTCGTTGAAGGTGGCCTCGGCGTCTGCAAACGCCCCTTCGTCGTCGTCAATGACGTTGGGCAAATGAAGCAACTGACGGTAATCGCCATTCCTCCAGCGATAAATGGCCTGTTTTCCATCGCCCACCACCAGGGTTCGGTTGCGTTCGGCAAGCACGTGGTCGACCAGTGGAATGAGGTTTTGCCATTGCGTGACAGAGGTGTCCTGGAATTCGTCGACGAACACGTGCCTGTACCGGCTGCCCAAACGCTCGAACAAAAACGGCACGGGGTTGTGCCTCACGACCCGCGCCACGCGGTCGTGCAACGCATGAAACGTCCGAACGTTGCGCAACTCTTGGACCTGCTCCATCTCTTCCGAGATCAGGGCGAGCGTGCCCACGAGGTCCACTTTGTGCAACAATCGCTTGCGCAAGACATGGGCCTCCCCGCGGGTCGTGCCAGGGACCATGTGGGCGACTTGTTCCAGGACGTGTTCGGCATGCGGACGAACCCGCTCCACCGCATCCACCGTGCTTTGAGGTGCTGTTTTCTTCGTGAAGATGCCTTCGTCAAACATGCCCTGCAACGTGGGGGTGGGCGCCAACGCCTCTCCGCGACGATTCTTTTCAAGCCAGGTCAGCAGGGAACCGCGCGACACGTCTTTTTTGGTCAACCCTTCCTTGCGCACCTCCGCAAGGGCCACCTTCGTGCGAGACTCCAATTCCTGTTCCTCAGCCTTCACATCCTTGCGAATGCGTTGAGAAAGCGCACGAAAATCCTCAGGGGTCATGTCTCCAAGCGCCTCTAGGGTGTTGCGCATGCTCTCCTTGAGCACCTCTTTGCCATAGGTGGTCAAGGGGTGCCGAATCCGGCTGTCTTTCTCCTCCTCCACTTGCAATCGGGCAAACCCTTTCAACAACTCGGTGAGTTCCTCCTCCCCCTCTCCGCCAATCCGATCAAGCACATTGCCGACCGCCTCGTCCACCAAGCGATCCTGATCCAATTCGATGCGATAGTCCTGATCCAAGGCCAAATCCCGGGCGAAGCTCTTCACCAACCGGTTCGTGAAGCTGTCCAAGGTCATGACGGAAAGTTCCCCGTAACGGTGAAGCATGGTGGCTCGAAGGGCCCGGGCGCGCTTCTCGAGGGTGGCCGCGTCGAGTTGCGTTTGGTTTGACAGTTCCTGGACAAAATCCTCAGACGCCTCGCCTGAACCCACCTTGGCGAGGTCCGACAAGATGCGCTCTTTCATTTCCCAAGCCGCCTTGTTCGTGAAGGTCAAGGCCAAAATGTGGCGGAACGACCGCGGGTCATCGTGAGCCAAACAACACGCCAAATACCGACTCACCAGCCGGTACGTCTTGCCACTTCCCGCAGAGGCGCGGACCACTTCAAAGGACGTTGGAGACTTCATTGTGCTTGCGGTTGCACATGATGCGCAACTTTTGGTGCAAATTAGGGGTTGTTAGTTGGACACATGACACACCCCCGCACCTCTTTTAGCTCCGCCCTTGCCGTGATGGCAATCGCCGTTTTTGGCCTTGCTGGATGCAACCGCGGAAGCACAACTTCAGACGCGAAAGTGCGGTTGAATTTCGACCTCCTTTGGAACGGAGAAGCATTCACATTGGGCCAGACCGGTCTTGACGTTCAGGGGCGACCGGTCCAACTGGAACGCCTGGAATGTTTTGTTGGGGCGTTTGCCTTGCACGACACGGAGATTGGATGGATTGACATGGACACCATCGCGCGCATTGACTTCGGCGACGCTGATCCACATGCCACGTTGGACCTTGTGACCGAGGGCGACCTTCAAATTGATGGCTTTCGGATGGGTTTGGGCGTTCCTGCCGACCAAAACATAGATGTGGACCCTGCTGCTTACCCCTCGAATCATCCGCTTGGTGTTCAGGGGTCTGCCGGCATGCACTGGGGCTGGGCGGCCGGGTACATTTTCAGCATTTACGAAGGCAGAATGCAAACGGATCCTGAAGTTCCCTTTGCTTACCACGCCGGCAACGACCGATGCTACAGCCAGGTTGAACTGATGTGGGAGGAGCCATGGCTGCTTCCATGCGGCGCAGATGACGCGACCATCGATTTGGGACTTGATGCCTATTTCTGCTTGCACGGCGCGCAAGACACCATTGACATTGAAGTCGATCCCATCACACACACTGGCAACAACCTCCCGTTGGCGTTGCGCTGGGTCAACCTCTACACCAACGCGTGGTCACTCCAACCGTGATGGTTTCGCCTCGCACATGGATGTGGATTGGCCTGCTGGGAGGTCTGATTTTGGTTCCTGGCTGCAACTGCAACGAGCCTGATCCCGTTTGGGAGCCCACGCCTTATGCCCTCGAAATCCCACCGTTCTTCCCTCCTATGGACATCCCCGAGGACAACCCGCTCACCGAGGAAGGGGTGCGATTGGGACGGTTCTTGTTTTGGGAAACGCGCCTGAGTCAGGACAACAGCATGTCTTGCGGCACTTGCCACCATCCGGAAGCGAGCTTTTCAGATCCTGAGCGCTACAGCACAGGCGTGACTGGAGCTGTGGGCAATCGCAATGCCATGGCCATTGTCAACATGGGATGGGCGCCAGCTTATTTTTGGGATGGACGGGGTCTGACGTTGGAAGACCAAATCCTCGAGCCCATACCCCACCCGGATGAAATGAATCTTCCATGGTCGGAGGCAGTCGCTCGTTTGCAGTCGGACGAGACGTCGACCACCTATCCGGAGCAGTTTTTTGACGCGTTTGGGACAACCGAAATCACCCCCGATTTGGTGTCGAAGGCGATTGCTCAATTCGTCCGAACCATGGTCAGTTCCGACAGCAAATTCGACCGCTGGAGGCGAGGCGAAGTCGACCTCACGGACAGCGAATACAACGGCTACCAAATGTTCCTCCGAGAAGGAGGTGATCCGGAAGTGGTCCCTGGCGGTCAATTCGGGGCTGACTGTTTTCACTGTCACGGCGAAGCGGGCCTGCAATTCACGGACCACTTGTTTCACAACAATGGCCTGGACCCCTCCTTTGAATCCGATCCTGGCCATGTGAGGGTGTCCGGAAATCCTTTGGACTCTGGGAAATTCCGGACGCCAACCCTGAGGAACATCGCACTCAGCGGCCCATACATGCATGACGGCCGTTTCGAGACGCTCGAGGAGGTCGTTGACCATTACAATTCAGGGGGTGTCGCCTCTTCCACGATTGATCCTTTCATGAAGTACACGACTGGAGGACTTTCTTTGGCGCCTTCACAAAAGGAAGATCTGATTGCGTTTTTGCACACCTTGACCGACACTTCTTTTGTCAGCAACCCTGCATACAGCAACCCGCACTGATGTAACTTTTGCATGTCGTCGCCCGTACGCGTGAACATGCCCATGAACCTCCGTCTTCCCCTTTTCTTTCTTGCAGCCTTTGGTTGGGCGATGATGCATGGCGTCGAGGGTCTGGGACAATGTGGCTCCCTGCTTGACAGCGATGGCATCCCAGCTGAATCACCAATCTACTCGGAATGCAACGATGGTAGCGGAACCTTCTCGTTCTTTCCTTTGACCAACGGATCATGGACCGACGTCACCGTCGATTGGGGGGACGGAAGCTCACCTGAGTTTTTTGCGCAGTGGAACGAGTTTGTCGCCATCAGCCACGACTACGCTTACCAGTCCGTGGCCACTTATGCGCTGACCTTTTCCTCCCCCTCCTGCACCGCAACGGCCACGCTTGAGAAAAGTGTGTCCGTGAACCCGTCCATCGTGGTTCCTGAAGGTTGGGAAACCGGAGGGTGCGCGCCGCATACCCTGAGCTTCCTAAATGGATCCACCAACGTCACCCCGGACACGGAATTCACATGGAGTTTTGACGACGGCACCTCGTTCTCGGCAGGGGCTGAAAACGCAGGGGCCACTGTGGACCATTTGTACCAAGCGTTCACCACGGGGTGTCAACGTGAGGTCACCCTGACGGCCACCAACAATTGTCGGACAAGGGAATTTGGCATGCCCGCGTCGGTCAGCATCGACTATGTGAACATTTGGGATCGTGACAACGCCGCCATCGGTGCCTCCGCGTTCGTGTTGTGTTGGCCAGACAACACCATTGACGTTCGAAACCTGTC
>JBELLK010000009.1:22175-52992 GCA_042088625.1 Flavobacteriales bacterium | reverse complement strand
CTTTCACTGCCACATCCCCTGAAGCAGACTCGTTCCGATGGGACTTTTACGGCACGGGCCAAACCTGGATCCCAACGTCCTCTGGAAACGTGACATGGACCCACAACACGCCCGGAACGTATGAGGTCGCGGTGGAAGTTGGGCTCAATGGCCAATCGGCGACTTGTTCGGCCCAAGCCACACATGTGGTCGAGGTCCATGAAAAGCCCGAGGTTGACCTTGTCCTGTCGGCGTATGCAGGTTGCGACAACTTGACAGTGACCGCAGAAGAATTGGCCGCAGAAGGAACATCGTACTCATGGGTCCTGCCCGATGGAACAACCGCCTCGGGGCCCTCGACCGACCCAGTCTCCCTCAACACGGTGGGCACGCACCTGTTTGCTGTCACGGTCACCGATGCCTTTGGGTGCCAAAACGTGGCCAACGATGTCGCCACTGTGCATGCCTCCCCGGTGGCGGCGTTTGTCGCAGCGGACGTGTGCGAAGGAGTGGAATCGACGTTCACAGACACAAGCTTGCCCGGAGGCGGAAACGCCATTCAATCCTGGGGGTGGACCTTCGGAGAGGAAGGCACTTCTGACCTCCAACATCCCATGCACATTTTTTCTGGATTGGGTGCATACACTGTGACCCTGGAAGTGGGGGACGCCCATTGCAGTGCAACCACAACCCAAAATCTCGTCGTGAACAGCCTCCCGAGCCTCGAGGTCTCGAGTGACGTCGTTGACGGTTGTTCGCCTTTGAAGGTGCTGTTTGAAGCCTCGAGTGAGGCCGACGTCGTTTGGGACTTTGGCGATGGATCTGGAGGGTCAGGGGTCTCAACGACCCATGAATTCATAGGTGACGAGGTGAATGGCAGCACATTTGAAGTGCTTGTCACGGCCACCAATGAAGCGGCTTGCAGCACTGAGGAAACCTTGGCCGTCCAAACGCTTCCCGGCGCGCGCGCTGAAATGAGCATTCCCGAGACCGTATGTGCTCCAGTGGAACAAACCTTCTTGAACCAAAGTGAAGGCGCCATCGAGTTCATTTGGACGTTTGAGGATGGGACCGTTTTTGAAGAGGCTGAACCCAGCAAGCCGTACGTCAACACTTCGGAAAACATTTTGTCCGAGGCGGTTGAATTGGTTGCTTTGGCGGCCAGCGGTTGCCACGACACCACATCTGCAGTCGTTTACGTTCGCCCTGCAGCTGACTTTGCGCTGAACCTTGACGAAACGGAGGCGTGTGCACCATTCACGGTCTTCACCCCTGCCATCGCTGGAACTCAAAATCACGTTTGGACGTTTGACGACGGGTCACCCGCTTCTGTCACCCCCAACCCTGTTCACGTGTTTGAAAACAACACAGATTCGCTCGTGACCTACACCCTGAAAGTCGAAGCTGAAAACTCCTTCGGATGCGCAGGCATGGCCACCCAGGACATTGTTGTGAAACCCAGCCCCTCAGCTTCGTTCACAGCAGATGTGCAAAACGGGTGCTCCCCTTTGACCGTCACGTTCGAAGAGAGCAGCCTGCGCGGCCAATCATTCACTTGGGATTATGGCGACAACACCTCAGCTCAAGGCTTGAATGGGGGCAGCCATGTGCGCACGTTTGAAGTGCAAGGGACCGAGCTTGTCGCCCAAAACGTCAGCTTGACTGTCGTGGCTGAAGGCGGATGCTCCGACACGCACGTCGTTGGCATTGAGATTTACCCCGAAGTGCGCGCTGTGCCGAATGGCTCCCTCGAGTCGTGCGCCCCTTACGAGGCGGACTTGGTGGCGTCCGGTTACGAAAACGCGTTTGGACATGACATTGCCTGGGTGATCAATGGCAATGATACCGTGCCAGGACCTGCACTCCAAAGGACCTTTTTGGGGCAACCAAACGTCGACGAAACGGTGGAACTCAACCTCTCTGTGACTTCCCCTTACGGTTGCCAATCGGATTCCACAGTGCTGGCGATCGTGAGGCAAACTCCTGTGGCCAAGCTCGACCTCTCCTCGCAGGCCGCGTGTGCCGGAACCGAGATTTTCTTAGTCGATTCGAGCATGCACGCCGACGCGATCACATTGGATTGGGGGGAGGGCCCTGTGACCAACCCACCGACGTCGTTGGTGTTTGAGAACGACGGCTTTGCCCCTGAGGTTTTGGAGGTGGTCCAAACCGCCATGTCAGCCTTCGGGTGCGAAGCAAAATCCATTGTCAGCCACATCGTTTACCCCAAGGTGACTGCCGCATTTTTGCCACCCGCGCCCGCTTGCGCCCCATTCACAACGACTTTGGTCAACATCAGCACCAACGCCAACGGGACCCTGACTTGGGACTTCGGCGACGGCAGTGCGCCATCCGCAATGGCACAACCCGTTCACGTGTTTGACACGCCTCCCAACGAGGACAGAACGTACTCTGTGCTTCTCGAAGCGACCAGCATCTACGGTTGTGCAGACAGCGTGCGACACGACGTGGTCGTGCAATCCACCCCGGTGGCGGATTTGGCTGTGATCGCCCAGGAAGGTTGCTACCCGTCCACGGTGACGTTTGCCAACGAAAGCAACGGCGGTGACATCGTTGAGTGGTCCTATGGCAACGGTGTGACGTCCCAAACCACCGATGCCATACACACCTTCACCTACTTCAATGCATCTTCTGAACCCGCAACGTACCCCGCTGTGTTGACGGTCAGCTCAAGTGCCGGTTGCAGCACCGAAGACATGGTCTTGATTGAAGTGTTGCCGCAAGTCGAGGCCAATGTTCAAGGGAACACCTTGGGATGTGGACCCCTCGAGGTCTCGTTCCTGAATACAAGTGAAGGCGCAACCCACTACGATTGGGATTTTGGAGATGGGAGCGCGTCCACGTCGGACCAGGCCACGCACACGTTCTTCAATGCTCCTGGACAGGACACGACGTACACCGTGGCCTTGGTGGCGCACTCTGTGCATGGCTGCCACGACACCTCGGAAGTCGTGGTTCACGTCTTCGATACGCCCCAAGCTGATTTTGTGAGCGACGAGATGCAACTGACCTTCCCAGAAGCCACGTTTGAGTTCACCAACACGTCAACCGCAGTGGCAGGTGCCGACCACATATGGTCGTTCGGCGACGGGCAGATCAGCCATGACTTGCAGCCCGATGCACATGCTTACGAGGGTTGGGGCACCTACAATGTCACCTTGGAGGTGAGCAATGGCGCGTGCACGTCTGTGGCGACGTCGGCAGTCCAAATTTTGGCCCCCACACCCACCATTGGCTTTTCAGGAGAAGGCTCTGGCTGCGCGCCGCTCACGGTCTCGTTTGACAACGCAAGCACGTACGCAAGCCAATACCGCTGGGAATTCTCGGACGGGTCCATCCGCACCGAGGAACATCCTGTGCACGTGTTCAACGAACCCGGCATCTACGACGTGACGCTGTTCGTCGAAGGCTACGATGGCACGGAATTGATCGAAGTCCAAACCGCAGTGGTTGAGGTCTATCCCACCGCCAATGCAGCCTTCTCCCTGAGTCCCACTCGCGTGACCGCACCTGGACAACCGGTGTACTTCGTGAATTTGTCAGACAACGCCACAAGCTATGCATGGGACTTTGGGGACGGTGCGACTTCAGATTTGGAAACGCCCGTTCACGAGTACGATGCTGCGGGGCTCTACGACATCAGCCTCACAGCCAACAACGAGTGGGGTTGTCAGACCACGTATGTGTTGGAGGAAGGCGTTTTGGCTGAAGAAGGCGGGTTGTTGGTGTTCCCAACGGCCTTCACCCCGAGCGCATCGGGTCCAAGCGGGGGATTCTACGACCGCACCAGCTACAACAACGACGTGTTCTACCCCCTGCATGCGGGTGTTGAGGACTACGAGCTGATGATCTTCACGAAATGGGGCGAAATGATCTTTTACAGCGACGATGTGAACGTGGGCTGGGACGGCTACATCAACGGAAGACTCGCACCCACCGATGTCTACGCTTGGAAGGCATCTGCCACGCTGAGCAACGGTGAAAGCATGCAGCAAGTGGGCAATGTGACTTTGTTGGCCCGTTGATGTAACTCCAATCGGCGAAGTCCCGTATGGGGGAGCATGCGTTTGTTCCCCAACACGACTGTCCGAGGCGCTCAAGCCTGGGTGATGGCCCTGTTTTTCTTCGGTGTCGCCTCAGCGATGCTCGGACAGGACCAGCAGTTCACACAATTCAACGCGGCCCCAACGTCCATCAACCCGGCCTACGCTGGAGTGTCCGGGAAGGCCCGTTTGGCTTCCCTTTACAGGACGCAATGGACCGCGCTTCCACAGGCCTTCACGGGATTCCATTTGGCTTACGACCGCCCCACATTGGACAAAAGCATGGGCTACGGCTTCTTGGTCAGCAACGAACAAGCTGGCGCAGGTGCCCTGAGCCGGTTCCAATTCATGGGACAGGCCGCCCACAACCTGCGCTTGAATCGCAAACTGAACTTGCGCTCGGGCATGCAGCTGGGCTTAGGAGCGCGGAGCATCGACTACGACAACCTCGTTTTCACCGACCAACTCCTTCGCGACAACGCCGCGATGTCGGTCGAAACCCCTACAGACCGCGGACGGAACTATTTGGACATGGGGGCTGGATTCATGCTGCTCTCCAGACGCACTTGGCTCGGCATGTCTGCCAACCACTTGCTCTCACCCAACGCCAGTTTGAACCCTGCCTTGCCTGAAAAGCTCGACATCCTCTACACCGTTCACGGTGGCGCACGCATTCAGCTCGTGCATGGGCCCAAGGGGCGCTTGAGCCGTGATGTGGTGTGGTCTTGGAAGTACGTCCAACAAGGAGAGCGGAACCAGCTCGACATGGGCGCGTATTACGACCTGTCTGTGATGACCTTGGGCATTTGGTACCGTGGCATTCCCGTCCAAAAGGCGGCCGACGGCACCTTGGATGTGGACGCGCTGAGCTTTGTGTTTGGGTTTGGCAGCAGAGATCTCAAAATGGGATACAGCTACGATGTGTCGCTGAACCGTTTGGGCGCTTTGGGTTCAGGTGGTTCTCATGAGATCAGCTTGAAATACTTGTGGGACGTTGCCCGTCGACGCGATCCACGTCCTCCCTACCACCCATGCGTGGAGTATTGATTTCGGAGTTCAAGCCTCCAGTCCAATCTGGTTGACCTCGGGTTCCAGCGCGACCCCAAAGGTGGATTGAACCGAGGCCATGATGTCTTGGGCCAAGGCCCAAACCTCCTTACCGGTTGCCCCACCATGATGCACGAGGACCAGGGCTTGCTTGTCATGCACGCCGTGCGTTTCTCGACTGTGCCCCTTCCATCCCGCTTGCTCGATCAGCCAACCGGCAGCGAGTTTGACCTGACCTGAAGGTTGGGGATATTGCGGCATGTCCGGGTGGGTCGAGACCAACGCAGCGGCCATCTCTTCAGGGACCGTGGGGTTCTTGAAAAACGAGCCTGCATTCCCGATTTCACGCGGATCCGGCAGCTTGGATTGACGGATGCGTATGACGGCATCACTCACGTCTTTGTGGGTGCGTTGTTCCACCGGAATGGAGGCCAGCTCTTGCTCAATGGCGCCGTACCCCATTCGCAATGGACTCTCCCTGTCCAAATCAAACGCCACCTGAACCAGAATCCACTTGCCTTTCTCCGCGCGTTTGAACACGCTCTCACGGTAGCCAAACGCGCAATCTTCCTTCGTGAATCGTTGAAGCGCGCCATCTGACAGCCGCACCGCATCGAGCCATGCAAAGTGGTCCTTGATTTCGACGCCGTACGCGCCGATGTTCTGCATGGGACTTGCTCCGACGCTTCCAGGAATGAGGGACAAATTTTCCAACCCTCCCCACCCTTTGTCCAGGGTTTTCATGACAAAGTCGTGCCACACCTCGCCAGCGCCGACAGCCACGCGAATGTGCCTGCCGTCGTCAGATTCCACCTCCAATCCATGGATTTGGACTTGGATCACCAGCGCATCGACATCGCCGTGAAAAAGCATGTTGCTCCCTCCGCCAAGGACCAGCACCTTCAAGTCGCGATCCTTCGCCCAATCCAAGGCCTGTCTCAATTCGTCGACCGACGCCACTTCTGCAAACCACCTGGCCTTGGCCGAAATGCCAAACGTGGTGTGATCGGCCAACTCAACGTGCGATTCGACGTGAAGGGTGGCGGAAGAAGCGGACATGCCGCAAGTTCCACGGTTCCATTTTGCATGGAACCTCGAGCGTTCGATTCTTTCCCACGGCCCTCCGTCGGCAACCATGTCAAGGATGCGTTGGCGCTCTGGCCAGGTCGTGGCCACGATGTCGTGGCATGCGATTTGGGTTCCCAACTGGGTGCACTCCCAAAAACGATCCGGACCTTGAACGGCATACACGTTCTCGGTTCCTGTCAATTGGAGGTACACAGGATACTGCATGTGACCAAGTTGCTGCAATTTTGCATTTCGATTGCAGGCGACATGAAAGCTTCTCACAACACCAACGCTGACAACTCTGCGCCCAAACACGCGGCTGAACAAGCCATGAAGGAAGGGGACTGGTCCCAAGCACTTGCTGCGTGGAAAGCGTGGTGGAAGGTGTCCAAGTCTGCGGCCAGTCTTGACCCAGACGCCATGCACGACCGTGCGGTGTGCCACTTTCACTGCGGGGACAAGGAAGCGGCGATGTCATGGCTCAACCAAGCTGCCAGCACGCAACCCGACTACAGCTACCGTTACAGTTCACGCGGCTGGATGAAACAAGCCTCAGGAGACACCCACGGTGCCATCGAGGACTACAAAAAGGCGCTTGAATTGGACCCAGACGATGCGGTGACGTGGAACAACCTTGGATTGTTGGAAGAACAATTGGGCTACCAAGAACAGGCCAAAGAACGCTACCGCGTCAGCGACGAATTGCTGGGCATTTTGAACGAGCACGGCATCGATCCCGAGTCGAGCACCCCGGCCTTCGACGAGCGCCCGGCACCGCAACCGGACCAACGTGCACCTGCCCCAGAATCTGATGCGCCACAATCGCGGTCGTTCTGGGCCGAATTGCGCCGTGCCATCAACACCAAAGAGGGTCGACATGAATTGTGGACATTCGTGACGAATGGGTTTACCTTGAGGGGCTGATGAGCCATCCTCAAAGCGAAGCCTCTCTCACCCTGCTTGAACCCACATTCCTCGACGAAGTCCTGGAAACCATCTTGGCGCACCCCCTGTGCGAAGAAGGGGCCTTGCACCGTCTGGCTGTGGTGGTTCCGAGTCACCGCGTGATGTCGAAGCTGCGGCACGCTTTGCGGAAACGCTTGACCGCGCCCGTGCGATTCCCTGCTTTCTACGCCCTTTCTGGGTTCGTGGAAGACTCGTCTCCGTCCGCGGCGGCCGATCCGCTCGAAGTGATGGCGAGGTTCTACCAGCTCGTGCATGCGGAGCAACCTGATTTGACCTTCGACCGATTCGTGCCTTGGGCTACGGTGGTGCTCTCAGACTTTGCTGCTGTCGACCACGAGTTGGCCGATGTGGGCAACGTGTTCCAAAATTTGGCCGACATCCAAGGCATTGAAGACTGGAGCTTTGGAGAGTCCCCTTGGTCTGAGGACCAAAAGGCGTTTGAGCGCCAATGGCGTCGTTTGCCCCTCTTGTATGCCCAACTGAATGACGCGTTGGCGCAAGACGGCATGGCCACCAGGGCGCACTTGACGCGTCAGGTGGCAGAGGGAGCAGGCCGACTCGATGCGGACCACGTGCTGGCTGCGGGTTTGGCCACCATGAGCAAGGCCGAATGGACCTGCCTTCAACAGTGGAACAAAACGGAGGCGTTGACCCTGATCTGGGACGGTGACGCGAGCTATGTGGACGACGTGCACAACGAGGCGGGTCTGTTCATTCGCAAATACCGGGGCACGGCCTCGTCCTTCCCTCGTCAGGGCATCGCCAGTGCTCCACCTCGGGTTCAGGCCGTCGCGTGTTCCTCGACGGCAAGTCAGGCCCAGTACGTGCGGAACGTGTTGGCCAATTGCTCCCCAGAGGAATTGGATCGCACCTTGGTGGTGCTCCCTGACGGAAGCAGCTTGGGAACCATCCTTCAGTCCCTTCCCGTCCAGGAAAACGGCATCAACGTCACAATGGGCGTGGCGCTCCACGAAACCCCGGTTGTGTCGTTCGTGGACCACATTTTTGGGATGCTCGAAACGCAAGGATCGGGGTGGCGCTTGGAGCAGGTGCAGGCCCTTCATGCCCATCCGGTGATGCTGCACGTCATGCAACGCGGAGCCTCTCGAGCCCACTCTGGAAGGGCCATTCATCGCCTCGCCAAGGCCCACCGCGCTTGGGTAAAGGCCCAGGATTTTCGAGAGCATGGTGCCGAGACTTGGGCCGAGGTGTTAGACGGCCTCGCCACCCTAAAAACCAATGGTGCAGATGGGTTTTTGCATGCCTTGTCGGTTTGGGCACTCGACTTAGAACAGGGCATGGAAGCCCAACCGAACCTGCTTTCCAAGAAAGAAGAAACATCGCTGGAGGACGACGCACGAGAAGTGCCTTGGATCTCGGCGGGATGGCGGCGGTTCCGAACGGTGTTGGCGGTGCTCGAGCGGCTTCAGCACGCGCATGGACCGCTCACGACAGCCCAAGAGGTTCGCCACATGGCCAAGCGTTTGCTGAGAAACGAGCGCATCGACTTGCTTGGCGAACCCAATCAAGGCCTTCAGGTGATGGGATTGACGGAGACGCGTGCTTTGGATTTCGAGCGCGTGTTTGTGCTGGACATGAACGAGGGTACCGTGCCGCAAACGTCCATGCCAGACAGTTTCCTTCCCCTCGATTTACGGCATGCACTTCGCATGCCTGGCCCAAGGGAACGAGAGGCGCGCTACGCCTATCTGCTCCATCGCCTGATGAACCGATCGAAAGAAGTTCATTTGCTGTATCGCGGTGCGGCGGACAAAAAAGACGGCGGCGAACCCTCCCGTTATCTCATGCAACTTGAAGGATCGTTTCACAACGCCCAAGGAACACCCTACCTCCGGGTGGAACACATCAGGCACCAACTGCCCCTGCCCCAGATCCGGCCAGAGATTCCCGACTTGGGCGTGACCGACAAGATGAGGGTGCGCCTGGCCGAGTGGTCCTCACAAGGAATGTCTCCGAGTGCCATCAACACCATGTTGCAATGCCCTCGGAATTTTGCCTACAGGTACCTGTACCAAATGGGCGAAGCCACGGAGATTCAAAACGCCATGGAAGCCAGCACCCTGGGCAGCGTGGTGCATTGGGTCATGGAGCATGGATTGTCCGAGGCAGAAGGCCATTTGTTGGAGGTGCACCATTTGGACAAAGTGCATGCCGCGCTGGACGATTTGCTCACCCAAGCGTTGGAGGAAGTGTACAATGCCTCTTTGGTCAAGCGGGGAGAGAATGTGCTGCAACTGGAAATTGCGCGCAGCACATTGAAAAAATTGCTGCGGCAAGAACGTCAGGAACTGACAAGTGGAGACCCCGCACCATTCATCGTGGAGCTCGAACAGGAGTTGAGATCCAAACATCTTGGCACCTCTGCGGGCGACTTGGCGTTGCGCGGATTCGCCGATCGCCGTGAAGAGGTCTCAGGCATCCCCCGTGTGGTGGATTACAAAACAGGAAAAGTCGAAGCCAAGGAGCTTCGTCTGAAAGGCGATTGGACCGCCCAACTGGAAACTGGCGACAAATCAAAGGCACTGCAATTGGTGGTCTACGCCACCATGGTCTTGGCCACCCTCAGCCCTGAGGCCCAGGAACGCGGGGTCCTCGCCGCCATCCGATCTGGGCGCAACGTCCGCGAAGGGTTGCTCTCGCTTGAGATTGACGGCGAACCGCTGATCAAACCGCATCACGCCAACACGTTCATCCAATGGCTCGCCAATCAACTGCAAGCCTTCGTCGCGAAAGGACATGAACTTGCGCATGCCTCTGATGCGAAGTACTGTGAACATTGCGTCGTCCTGGATCCTGTGGAATCCCATTCTTTCTGACGCATGGGCATTGTGGCCAAACAATCTGCGCGCAATTCGGTGATCTTGATCACGGGGCTGTTGCTGGGCGCGGTCAACACCATGTTTGTCCTGCCCAAGGCCTTCGAAGGCTTCGAGGAGGGATGGGGCCTGTTGCGCATCCTCACCGCTTGGGGGACAATTTTGGCCCAAGTGCTTGCCATGGGAACGCCCAGCGCCATCCTGCGATTTTTGCCCTCGGCCCAGGATGGGCGCCGAGAGGCCTCAATGCTCACCACACTCTGCCTGATTCCATCAGTTGCACTGGCGCTGGCGGGAGTGCTTGCGACGTTCGCCAGTGACGACTTGTTGCTCGCCTTGGATGCCGACGCGGGTTACTTGTTGCAGGGACGGGTTGGTGCGTTTTTGTTCATGGCCGCCGCCTACCTCGCCATGTTGCTGCTGCGGGCCGTCCTGACCCATCGCCTTCGAACGGTGGTGATCACCTTCGTCCAAGAAGTGTGGTTGAAGGGCTCTTATTTGGCCCTTGCCGTGGTGTACTTGCAAGGATGGATGCCCTTTGAGACGTTTTTCACGTGGTTCCTTTACAGCTATGCTGCCGCTGTCTTCATGATGCTCGCAGAGGCTTGGAGCACACGGGCAACGCTGGCCAAACCTGAATTCAAAGAAGACCTGGCGCCGTTCATGGAATACAGCCTGTTTTCCTTGCTGAACGGCGGGGCACGCGTGGTGGCCAAGAATTTGGACTTTGTGATGGTGGGGGCCTTGTTGGGCCTTGCGATGGTGCCTCGATACACCTTTGCCTTCTTTATCGCCACCGTGGTATCGATGCCTGTGAGGGCCATGTCGCCCATTTTGCAATCCCTCACCGCCAAAGCGGTGCAGCATCGAGGCCCAGAGCAATGCCAGCCCGAACTGCGTCAATCCGCCCGAGTGCAATTGACGGTCACCGCGGCCTTGTTGGTCGCCATTCTTGCGGGAATGCCTGCCCTCGACCTGGCCCTTCCAGAAACGTATCGCGGATTGAAATGGGTGGTGCTGGCCGTGGGATTGGCGTTTGCCGCGGAAGCCTCTGGCGGAATTGCAGGACCCATTCTTCAATTTTCATCCAGGTACAAACTCTACTTGCCGATCAACCTTGGCCTGGTGCTCATGACTGTGGCCTCAAACTACGTGTTCATGTCCTGGTGGGGTTGGGGCATCGAAGGGGCGGCGTTGGCCACTGGATTGACGGGCGTCTGGAACATGGGGTGGCGGACCAGTTTGATGTGGCGCCTCTTCAGGATTCATCCATTCACTTCACAGTGGTTGGGCGTTTTGGCCTTGGCTGTGGGGGTGGGTGCTGCCAGCTTGTTCCTCTCTCTCCCAGACCTCGTTGTTGCCTCAGATCCCGTTTGGCAAATCGCGTATGCCGTGGTTGTGAGCGGAGTGGCTGGAGGGGTTGTTTTGGGCGGCAGCTGGGCGATGGGAGGATTGCCCGAACTCACTGCCGAAATCCAAAAGCGCCTGCCCAAGAGTTGAGCAAGCGCTTTTGCAATGGGTTCAAGTGAAGGTCACTCCACCACGCGGTACCATTCTTGGGTCCGGAACAAAAACAAGATGTAACCACGCACCTTCAAGGTGTTGAGGTCGTCCTCTTCGAACCACATTTCGCAGTCGTACACGCTTCCCTTCTTGGGATCGCAAATGGTGCCTTTGCCCCACTCGAGGTCTTTCTTGGCCTTCATGTCACGGACAATCTCCATGCCCAACACGCGCTGGTCCTTGCGGTCGTCCTCGCACTGGTCACAGTGGGGGTCTTGATCTTCGTCAGGGAGCCTGAACAACTCGACCACTTCTCCGAAGTACATGCCATCACGCTCCGTGATTTCGACGATGCTTTTGATGCGACCGGTTTCGTCGTCTTTGGTCTTCCACTTGCCGAGCAAGGGATTGCCTTGAGCCCATGCGGCGCCCATGCCGAGCACCAAGGCCAAACCCAGGGATAAGATCTGCTTCATGGGGTCAATGTAGTTCAGAGGCGCCTACCCCTCCTCGTCGGCCGCAGCAAGTTGCTCAAGTCGCAGAACTTGAAAACTTCTCCCGCGCTTGACGACGTGCTTTTTCAATGCTCGCGTCCAACTCAAACCCCACCAACAACACTGCACTGTTGGCGTTGACCCAAACCAGCAAAAGCATGAGCGTTCCCAATGAACCGTACAACCTGTTGTAGGTGTTCAGTTGGGCGATGAAGAAGCTGAAACCCACAGACAACAGCACGGTGAGCAGGGTCGTCATGGCCGCTCCTGGCGTGGCCGTTCTCCACTTCAAGCGGTCCCAATGTCCCACGTTGTAAAGCAACGTCACCGAGCTGTAAATCAACAGCACCGCCCCAATCCACCGCGCCATGTTGAACCAAAACAAGGACTCTCCAGGCAGCCAATTCCGCGCCGACATCCAATCGAGCAAGTCTCCGCTGAAACCAATGAGCAAGACGGCAACGCCAAGCAACACCACAAGCAACACGAGGAGGAACATGGACCAAATGCGAATGAGCCAGGGGTTGCCTTTTTGGTCCAACAGGGCACTCTCGTTGAAGCCTGACAACACGGCATGAACACTGCTTGAAGCGTAGTAGAGCGTCAGCACAAAACCCACCGAGAGCAAGGCGCCCTGCGTCTTGCCAAGCAAATCTTCCACCGTCTGTTCAAACAGGCTGACTGTGTCTCCAGGAAACAGCAGACGCAAGGCGTCCATCACAGCTTCCGTTTCCAAGGGCGTGTGCGGAAGCACACTCAACACAAAAATCACCGCCGGAAAAAAGGCCAAAAACAAGCGAAACGAAATGGCAGCCGCCCTTGTCGCAACCGCGCCATTCATCAACCCGACCAAAAAGAACCGCAACACGTCATAGACGTTCATGCCCTCTTGGCCCCAGGGCTGGAGCGTGCGCAAAAACGACTGCGTCCGCTGCACCAAGCGCCGCCCAGCCAACCACTGAAAGAATGGACCGTCAGGCAGGCTCATCCTGGCAATTTGGAGGTGGTTTTCAACGACAGGTCCAAGCTCTTGACGCTGTGCGTCAGCGCCCCCATGGACACAAAGTCCACGCCCGCCTCGCCGTAAGCTCGCAGGTTGGACAACTCGATGCCGCCAGACGCCTCCAAGGGCAGGCGGCCTGACACATGGGCCACGGCCTCCTTGACCTGGGCCGGCGAGAAGTTGTCCAGCAGCAAGCGCTCGAGCTTCAAGCCCTCGGCCTCAGACGCGGCCAAAGCTTCATTCAATTCAGGCATCGAACGCACCTCGACCACCACAGGCACCCTGGGCTCTCCCCCCTCGAAATACGCCTGCACGCCCGCAAGGGCAGCTGTCATGCTTCCCGCGTAATCCACGTGGTTGTCTTTGATCAAGATCATGTCGTACAATCCCATTCGGTGGTTGACGCCTCCGCCCAATCGCACGCCCCACTTTTCAAAGGCGCGAAGACCAGGCGTGGTTTTGCGGGTGTCCAAGACACGGGTTGTCGTGCCTGCAAGCACCTCCATGGCCCTGCGCGTCGTGGTGGCCACTCCGCTCATGCGCTGCATGAAATTGAGGGCGAGCCTCTCAGAAGCCAGGATGCTTCTGGCGTTGCCCTGAATGCGAATCACAACATCCCCCACCGACACCGCATCGCCGTCGGCCACCTTGGCCTCGAAAACCACTTTAGGGTCTACGCGCTTAAACACTTCGCGCGCCACCTCAATGCCAGCGACGACACCTTCTTCTTTGGCCAAAATGAAGCCTTCATGCACCAACCCCTCAGGCACGCTTGAATTGGAGGTGCAGTCTCCTGCTCCCAAATCCTCTTCCAAAGCCCAATCGAGCATCCGCAACATGTGGTTGTCCAACATGCTGCGAAGATACCCGCCCTAGCTTTGCAGCATGCAACTCAGTTTGATTGCCATCGGCGCAACCTCCCAACCTTGGGTGAAAGAAGGGGTGGACATGTACAACAAGCGGCTCCATCGCTACACCAAATACCAGTACATCGAGACCCCCAATCTCAAAAGCAAGCATGCCAAAGCCGATCCCGTTCGGGTGATGAAAGAGGAGGCTGCTGTGGCCGACAAACACCTTCAAGGTGTCGACCACCTCATCCTCCTCGACGAACACGGACCCCAAATGGGCTCCATTGCCTTGTCCAAACACCTGCAAGGACTGATGAACCGGGGCTTGCGTCACACCGCCTTCCTCATTGGCGGTCCGTACGGGTTTGACCCTTCCTTACGCGCGAGGGCGCACGGCACGTGGTCCCTGAGCAAGCTGACCTTCCCGCACGAACTCATACGAATCTGCGCGGCCGAACAACTTTACCGGGCCCACACCATCCTCAAAGGCGAGCCCTACCACCACCCTTGAGGGCCCGCAAGGTCGACGCCTCGCCACCAGGATTTTCCCCAAACGAAACAACGCGACCCGAGGGTCGCGTTGTTTGCGTTGCGATGTGATGTCGACTTACTCTGCAAGGACCGTCACCACATTGTTGAGCACTTCCACACTGCCCCCATTCACGTCGAACGTTTGTTCTCCGCCTTCGGCGCGCACCACCACTTGACCTGCCTTGAGCGTAGTCACCAAGGGAGCGTGGTTGTTCAAAATGCCCAAACTCCCATCTGACCCTGGCAACCCCACAAACGTGGCTTCTCCAGAGAACAGGGTGGTGTCGGGTGTGAGGATGTCAACCGTCATGGCAATCAGGCTTCAGCCAACATCTTTTCACCGGCCTCAATCACCTCCTCGATGTTGCCCTTCAAGTTGAAAGCCGCCTCGGGGTACTGGTCGAGTTCACCGTTCAAAATCATGTTGAAGCCCTTGATGGTGTCTTCGATCGGAACGAGAACGCCTTCGATGCCGGTGAACTGCTCGGCCACGTGGAAAGGCTGAGAGAGGAAACGGCTGATGCGACGGGCACGGTTCACCGTTTGCTTGTCCTCTTCGCTCAATTCATCCATGCCGAGGATGGCGATGATGTCTTGAAGTTCCTTGTAGCGCTGGAGCGTCTCTTTCACGCGTTCTGCCGTGTCGTAGTGCTCCTTGCCCACCACGTCGGGGGTCAAGATTCGGCTCGTGCTGTCGAGCGGGTCCACTGCAGGGTAGATGCCGAGTGACGCAATCTTACGAGAGAGTACCGTCGTCGCATCCAAGTGGGCAAACGTCGTGGCAGGTGCAGGGTCCGTCAAGTCATCCGCAGGAACGTAAACGGCCTGCACAGACGTGATCGAACCGCGCTTGGTGGACGTGATGCGCTCCTGCATCGCACCCATTTCCGTCGCCAGTGTTGGCTGGTAACCCACCGCTGAAGGCATACGCCCGAGCAGTGCGGACACTTCTGATCCGGCCTGGGTAAAGCGGAAGATGTTGTCGATGAAGAAAAGGATGTCACGACCGCCGCTCTGCTCGTCTCCGTCACGGAAGTACTCCGCCACCGTCAACCCAGAGAGGGCCACACGTGCACGTGCCCCTGGAGGCTCATTCATTTGGCCGAACACCAACGTCGCCTGGCTCTTCTCGAGTTCTTTGTTGTCCACCTTGGCGAGGTCCCATCCGCCAGCTTCCATGCTCTCGACGAACGCTTCACCGTACTTAATGACACCAGACTCAATCATCTCGCGCAACAAGTCGTTTCCTTCACGGGTGCGCTCACCCACACCGGCAAAGACCGAGATGCCCTCGTATCCCTTCGCGATGTTGTTGATGAGCTCCATGATCAAGACCGTTTTGCCCACACCGGCACCACCGAACAACCCAATCTTACCCCCCTTGGCGTACGGCTCGATGAGGTCGATCACCTTGATGCCCGTGAACAACACGTCGGTCGACGTGCTCAAGTCCTCAAACTTGGGAGGCGCTTGGTGGATGGAACGTCCTTCGCCGAAAGAACGGCCCTCGATGCCGTCGATGGGTTGCCCCACCACGTTGAACAGGCCACCCTTGATGCCTTCGCCGGTGGGCATTGTGATGCCTGTTCCGGTGGCTTGGACTGCCATGCCGCGGCTCAAACCTTCCGTCGCCTCCATGGAGATGGCGCGAACGGTGTCTTCACCGATGTGCTTTTGGGTTTCGAGAATCAGGTTGCCTTCAGCGCGCTCGACCACCAGTGCGTCGAGGATCTTGGGAAGGGCAACTCCTTGGGGGAAGCGGATGTCAACGACTGGGCCGATGACTTGTGCAATGGTTCCTTGTGCGGACATTGGTGTGGTTTGCTTGTGAAATCGAAGGCAAAAATAGTTCGTTCGCCTCGAAATTCCGCACCTAACTTTGCACAGTGCGAGTGCATCACCACGCCTCTGAATTCCCCAGCCATGTCGAAGGAGCGAAACCCACGGTTCTGACCGTCGGAACCTTCGATGGTGTCCACGCTGGTCATCGCGCTGTGTTGCAGCAACTGAGGGAAGTTGCGCAGCGCCACAACGCCTCCACCACCCTGCTCAGCTTCCACCCTCACCCAAGGACGGTTCTGGATCCGGAACACCACGGATTGGAACTTTTGAACACCCTCGAGGAACGGCTTGCCCTGCTGGAGTCTGCCGGGCTTGACAACGTGGTCCTGCACCCCTTCACACTCAGCCTGGCTCGAATGACGCCATGGGAATATGCAAAGACGCTGATGGGAGATTGCATCAAGCCCGTTGCGGTGGTCATTGGGGACGACCATCGGTTTGGGCGCAACCGCGGCGGTGACTTCTCCACCCTGAAGACCTTGGGAGAAGCCCTCGGGTTTGAAGTGGAAGCCCTTGATGCCCACCGCGTGGAGGATGTTCGCGTGAGTTCCACCAAAGTACGCGAGGCATTGAGGGCTGGCAACGTGTCTGAAGCCAACCTCTGGCTAGGTGCCCCTTTTCCAACTTCCGGCAGGGTTGAGCGGGGAGACGCTTTGGGACGCGAGTTGGGGTTCCCGACCGCAAACTTGGATGTCGAGGACTCCCTCAAACTCTTGCCAGCTCGAGGTGTGTACGCTGTTTGGTGCCAAACTCCAGACGGCATCTGGCGGCCCGCCATGGCCAACGTAGGTCAACGTCCAACAGTCTCGGACCGTGAGGAAACCAAGCTCGAAGTGCACGTCATCGACGGGGAAGGAGATTGGTATGGCGAGGTGCTTCACCTGCGCTGGATGCACTGGATGAGGGGAGAGGTCAAGTTTGCTTCGCAAGAAGAATTGAAAGAAGCCCTGCGTCTGGACCGAACAAAAGCCCGCACTTTGCTCGCAGGCTGCGAACCTGGTGGACTTTGAGCGGCGACGTTTTGTCATCAGGATGTAATTTTCAAGTCCTGATGAATGCGATTCGCAATTTGTTTGTGACGACCAGCCCTGTTCTGATTCTCGCGGTGGTGACCTGCCTTTATGTACCCTTGAACGGTGCGGGGCAAGGACGCCGCGACGTGGTTCAAAACACCCCTTCAGATTTGGTTTGGCATGACAGCATGGAAGAGGCCCAAGACGCCATGGCCAACGGCGAAATCGTGCTGGCAATCGACCTCACACGGAGCAAGCTGAAATCCTTCCCTGAGGGGCTGCAGCAGTTCAAAGACCTGCGCTACCTCCTGTTGAATCGCAATCGCTTGAGAGACCTTCCAGATTGGCTGCCCAACATGGGACAGCTCCGAGCGTTGGTCCTCGACCACAACCGCTTTGACGAATTCCCGGAGGTGCTTCTCAGCATGCCTCACCTCGAACAACTGAGCATCGGTGAAAATTACCTCAGGGGCATTCCCCTGGACATCGACAACATGCAAGGCCTTCAATATTTGAGCTTGTGGGGCAATGTGCTAGCATCCTTTCCCGCGTCGCTCGGAGATTTGCCCAACTTGAAGGTGCTCGACTTGCTGCACAATGAGATGACGGTGGACGAGCAAGAAACGCTCAAAGCACTGCTGCCGGAGGTGCAGCTGAACATGTCCCAACCTTGCAATTGCAAGTTTGACACCGGGTTTTCTTCCTACCCCACAGACAGAAGACAATGAACATGCCCCGTCCGTTCAGAAGGGTGGTGATCACCGGGGTGGAATGTTCCGGAAAAACCACATTGTCGGCGATGTTGGCAGAGCACATGGGATGGGCTTGGGTCCCGGAGGCTGCTCGAACGCATCCCGACGTGCTTGCAGGAGCCGTCACGGAGCGCACGTTTGATGAGCTCCACGACATGCAAACCCAAATGGCGGCCGACGCTCGCACCACCCACGAAGGTGTCGTTTGCGACACAGGAGACTTGGTGCTGCGGTTGTGGGCGGAATCCATCATGGACTTCAGCTGGCATCCCCTCCTGCCCCCAGAACCTCGTGTCGACCTCCACATCCTTTGTCCTTGTCTCGAACAGTGGGAAGAAGATCCCTTGCGCACCCTGCCCAAGATGGAAGATCGCCTTGCACTGGAAACACAATACCGTGCACACTTGACCCTGCGCCCGCACCTTGTTGCGGAGGGAGACACCCTTGAAGCCAGGCTGGCATCCATCCTCTCGCAATGGCCATGGTGAGGTTGTCTGAAGGGATTGGGGTCGCATTCAACCTGGCCTACACATGGTTGTACCTGAACGGGACGTTGCCGCTCGGCTATGCCTTCGCTGGGCTGGGCGCCGTGGCTTTGGGCTGGGCCTGTTGGCAACGCAATCTGCAAGCCGAGACCGCATTGCACGGGTTCTATCTCGTCATGGCGGGAGTCGGCGCATGGCTGCTGGGGCAGGGAGACTGGGCACCAGAACATCACGGCTGGGGCGCGCACGTCCTTGGGTTGGCATTGGGCGCGGTTGGTTGGGGATTGGCCGTGCCGTTGCTCAAACGCCGAGGCAGCTCGATGCCCATCCTCGATGCCTTTACAAGCGTGTTCAGTGTCGTGGGCACCTGGTGGATGATTCATGGCGATCCTGCCAATTGGCTTTACTGGATGGTCATCGATGCCGTGAGCATTTTCCTCTACGCAAAAAGAGGAATGCCTTGGGGGGCACTCCTCTTCGCGTTGTATACGTTGCTTGCCGTCGATGGGTGGTTCGACGGGATTTCGTGGTTCACCCTTACCTGATGATGAACTTCACCGGGATGGTGTACTGAACGGAAACCGACTTGCCGCGCTGCTGACCCGGCTCAAACTTGGGCAGGCTTTCCACGACGCGAGTCGCTTCTTTGTCCAAACGTGGGTCCACTTCGCGGAGGACCTTCACATCCCGCACCTTCCCGTCCTTGCCCACAACGAAGTAGACGAACACCGTGCCTTGAATGCCTGCATCCTTGGCGATGGGTGGGTACTTCGTGTTTTTGCTGACGTACTTGATGATCTCCATTTGGGTGCACTGGTGACGCTCATCACCACGCATGCTCGTGCAAGGACCAAACGCCGGCATGTTCTCCACAATCATGAACGGGGTGTCCTCCTCAAAATCTTCTTCCTCCTCGATGACCTCAATCTCGGTGTCTTCGTCAAGCTCGATGTCCTCAATCTCCAACTCTTCCTCAATTTCCTCTTCGTCATCCACGATTTCAATCACGGTCGTTTGCTGCGGCGGAGGAGGCGGTGGTGGTGGGGTGACCACGTTCACAGGAATCTCCTCATCCTCCAACAGGTCGGCTTCAAAATCGATGGCGCGAGTGATGGCCACGTCGTAAGAAGTCCAAGCAAGCGCGGACAAAATCAATGAGAGGGAGGCCACAAAACCAAGCGCTCTCCATGTCGAGCGTTTGTTTTCCAAGTCGGCTTGAGGGGTCTTTCTGCGCAGCATGAGACAGGGTTTGAGGGTGTGAAATTAATCAATCGCTTGCGATTCTGCCCGGCCTGCGACCAAAGATGCTGAAGAACAGTCCCAAGGAGCATGTCACCCCCGTCATGTCTGCAATCACATCCGCGAGGTCAAAGGTTCGACCAGGCATCCACGCACCCTGAATGGCTTCAAGGACCATGCCGAAAATCGCAGACCCCACCACCAATCCCAGTTCAAGTTGCCATCCTTGTTGAAGCCGGCGTTGTTTGGCCAAGGCGATGGCCCACATCAGGCCCAGCACGCAAAATGCAATCAAGTGAAGGAGCTTGTCTATGTGAAAGCGAGCCCACCAATCGTCGGCATCCAAATCGGTGCCCGGCAGGCAATGCATGACCACAACCGCAGCCGTGACCAGAACGGGCATGACATACACACGAGGCCCAACGCTTTGCGACAAGCCGCTTCCCACCGCTTGGGGTTACCCGATGTGGGCCTTGTAACCTTCGGCGTCGAGCAAAGCCGCAACATCCTCCGAATTGCTGACTTTCACTTTGATCAACCAGCCGTCGCCGTAAGGATCCTCGTTGACTTGAGAGGGGTCGTCTTCCACGCCCTCGTTGAACGCCACCACTTCTCCAGCCACAGGCATGAAAAGGTCACTCACTGTTTTGACGGCTTCAATCGTGCCAAACACTTCGTCGGCGGCCAGGGATTCGTCCACCGTTTCGACTTCGACAAACACGATGTCTCCCAGTTCGCTCTGGGCGAAATCTGTGATGCCGATGACGGCCACATCACCTTCAAGACGCACCCATTCGTGCTCTTTGGTGTACTTCAGGTTGTCTGGAATGTTCATGCGACGAAGGTACCACTCGGACCCTCATTTTGTTCACGCACCAGGCGTGCAAATCACTGCGTCAAATTGAATCGAAGCGCGATCCCTGAACTGATGTTTGTGGTGGCAAACGACGTCGAAACTTTGGGCTTGTTGATTTGCTGGTCGTAGAAGGCGCGAAGGGTCATTTTGTCACTCACCTCGAGGTCGCCACTCAACTTGATTGAGACCAAACGCTGACCAGCCGTCACTTGGTTTTGCTGCTCCACCATTTTGCGAATGACGGTGCTGTTCTCCCGGATGTTGACGTCGCAACGGACGAGGAAATCCGTCTTCTTCAGCATTTTGATGGGCAGCTTGCCGTACGTCCGCAAGAACGGGTTGGGCACGTCGTCAAACTTGTAGCCCACGCCGATGACGATGCCCTTCGTTTTGGTCTCCGTGATTTGGTAATTCGAAAGGCCCAAATTCACATTTCGATCCCTCGTCACCTCAAACCGCACTTGCGGCTCGTTGTCGTTGGCCGTCTTGATGCTCATGTCGACACCGACCAACGGGGACAACTGTTCTGAAATCGTCACGGAGTTGTATTGGCGCTGACTGATGTAGTCCTGATAATCTCCCTGGTCCGTGGCCGTCGGACGACCTTGATCGTCGCCTTCAAAACCGAGGTTGGTTGTGTACGCCGTGGACATCGTGCTGCGGTACGAATGGTTCAAACTGAATCGTTTGAACGTCTTCTTCAACGTGGGGTTCTTGGACAAACCGTCGTACGTCACCCGCCAATTGGGGCGAACGGGAGCTTGAAACACATCCAATGGCACATCTTCCGGTGCCATGCCCAAGTAGGCCGCCATGAAGGAGGGCACCACGACGTTTTGGCTGATCGGCCCAAACCCAGGCGCGTACCCAATCTCATTGAGCTCGTCGTTGTAGTTCAACTCGTTTTGACGGCCGCTGATTGCGCGACGACCGGCCAAGAAGTTCTCCCAAACCGCGTTGGTGTACGTGCTGTCATCGTCCACAAACGCCGTCGGCCAACTCAACACCGTGGCAGTGAAATTCCCCGTTTCATTGGCCGATTCGTTGACGTAGTCTTGCAGGTCTTCATCGTAGCGGAAGAAGCTCTGGTAATTCTTGGTGATGTTTCGGTTGGCGGTCAGTTCGATTTTGAAATCTCGAATGGGCTCGAGGTTGGCGCGAACGTTGAAATTCTCACTGTACGACTCAGTGTACTGGTTGTTCAGATTGGGCTGCTGGACGAGCCATCCATTGGAGGCGGCTTGCTGGGCAAAGACCCCGTCGCCAAATCCATTGCCGTACAAATCCGTGTACTGGTGGCCCACCAAGAATGGCAACCCTGGTGCTGTGAAGTTTTGGTCAAAGCCGGCGTAAGTCGCGCGCTGATTGAAACCCGGAAGCATCGTCCCTTCGTTGCGGGCGTAGGTTCCACTCACGTTGTGAAGCCCCATCACAAACCGCAGGATGTGCTCCATTGGGTTCAGTTCAATCTTTTCCTTCTCCTCGTCCTCTTCAATTTTACCAAACCCATCGCGCTTCTCGTTGCTCACGTTTCGGCTTGAAGGACGTGGTCTACGCTTGTTGTTGATCTCTTTCAAGAACGGGACCTTGTTGTAGAAGTTCTTGAGGTTGGCCTGGGTGTTCAAACTCAAGTTGCGGCTGTTCTGAATGGTGTTTCCAAGGGTGTCTTGGGCGAATGGCGCGCGGTCCCAGCGGAACGAACTTTGGTAACGGGTGTCCGCACTCAACCAATCCGTCAACGGGAATTTGTCCAGAGGCAATTTGTACGTTCCGTTGACTTGGTGGTTGTAATTGGTGACTTCCCCCCCTTGCATCAAGCTCGCTTGAACTTCTTCTCGGTAGGCGTTGAACCCATCCGGATCCTCCACTTCAGAAGGGATCAATCCAGGGTTTTCCAAAATGAGCGCCTGCGCCGTGCCCTGGTAGTCAAACTTCAGCGCCTGGGTGAGGTCGTATTTGACGGTGTAGTTCCTGTTCCACGTCCACGTCTTCACCACTTGCGGCGTGATGATGGGTTCGAAGTCCGTGGTGGGATTCAAGACGGCCATGTTGTCCCGAACCGTGCTCACCTCATACATGCGCTGCATTTGGTTGGAGGCAGACACTTGTTTGGGAAGCAAATAGAAGTTGAGGTCTCGGATCAGCCTGAGGTATTCTGAGTTCCGCAAGAATCCGACCTTGCTGAAAGGCTGACGTTTCTTAGGCTTGGGCTGCCAGCTGTAATTCAACCCGCCGCGATGTTCGACATTCCTGAAGTTGTCGGTGTAAATGTCTCGGCGGTACTGCTCGTTGTAGCTGTAGTTTGCTGAAAAATTGGCCGGATTGACAATGGAAAAGAGCCCTCCGCTCGAGCTTCCGCCCCCACGTCCGCTGCTGCCACCTCCACGCGGGTTGTTTGACCCAAACCGCTCGCGCTCCTCCGTGACCTTGTCTCCTTTGGGGTCGTTTCCACGGTTGTTTCTGTCCTTGCTACCGCCCCCTCTCTTGCCAAACTGCGGCGCGATCTTCACGTTGGAGAAGTTGATGCTGCGGACTTCATTCACGCTCCTTGCGCTCTGCTGTCGAGAGTCGATGGCTTCGATGTCGTCTTCTTCGGTGATTTGGTCTGCCAATGCGGCCAAATCGGTCATCTCCACATCCGGCGACAGGGGGTCAAACTGAGGGGTGCTCCGCTGGTTGCTGTATCCTACGTACATCGGCAAGGTGACGCCCAATTGCTCAGGCAAGAGCTTCCCCAGTTGGATGGTGCCGTTGGCATCCAGGCCTTGGATCGTCTCGCGCTGACGTTCCTGCACGCGCTGTTCCAAACCTCCCCATCCTGGCACAGACATGTTCGCCGCGACACTCACGTTGGCCAAATCGGCAAGCGTGGCATTCGCTTGCGCCACGGCGGCCCACCCCCCTTCTTCGTTGAATCCAGAGAGGCGAAGTTCGTTGACCCAAAGCTCGGCACACTTGGGTTCACCGTCGTCGGACGACCAGAGCGGTTGTTCGAGGTCCTTGTCCGGGTTCCGAATGCCAACCATGACGGTGACCACGTTGCTCAGGGTGGGGTTGCCCTTGACTGAAAGCCTGCGGCGGCCAGGCTCGTCGACCACGGAATACACGCCGTTCGTAGAGAGTTCGCCATCGACATAACGGTTGCTCAATTTGTCGAGACTCAACTGCCGAAGGGAGTCGAGGTTGATGTCGATGTTGTTCTCAAGCGGCCAAATGTCGTACTCGTCCAACGCCGTCACGTCGATGGGCGTGGGCCGCAGTGGAATTTCGTACTCGTAATAGTTTTGGTCGTAGTCGCTGCCCAAACGCACAAACACGTTCACGTCCCCTTCATTCAGGATTTCGTCTTGTCGACCTGCTTCGACGTGGACAAACATGCGAAGTCGTTCGTACATCCGCATGTCGAAATTGATGTTTCGGTAAGCGGCGCGAGCATCGCCATCTTCCAGCCCACAGACCTCCAACGACAGCGACTGCTCATTCAAACGGCGCTGGTTGAGGTTGGACGGATCGATCTCCTGGTTGATGCCGGGCGGGATGACATACGGCACAGGCTGACGCACACCGTTCTCCTCGAGGTTCACAGCCGACAGGGCAAACTGCGTTCCCGTCGGGTCGTCCACTTCAAGTTCTTGCAAGCCAGCGAGGCTTTGCTCATAGCGACGCCACTCACCGCGCACCAGTTCAATTCGGGCGAACCTCAACGTCACGGGCTCGCTCCACCCTTGCATGAACATCCTCATGAAACGGATCGAACGGAAATCGCTGATGCCGTTGTATGCACGTTGGTATTCACGCACGGGGATTTTGAACTGGTACCACTTGATGGGACGCTGTTCTCCCGCACCATTGGTCTTGGACACCGTTTCCAAAATGTCCGAGAGGTAACCCTTGCCAATGTTGTCGGGGGATAAATCCGCTTTGGTCATCGGAATTTCATACTGGTAGTACGACTCGATGGTTCCGAGCGTCAAATCTTCGTTGATGTCCTCCGTGTTGGGAATCGTGGTCGAGGTGATTGGATAGCCGTCGGGCTGTTGGGTGTTGGAGTTCCCTTCGTAGCGGCTGAAGAACTGGTAACGTTCCAGGATGTCCTCTTCGTTGGCCTGGGCAACGGGGTCGCGGAAATAGCGGAAGTCGTCGGCCGAAGGGTCGTTTTGGTATTCGGCGAAAGCGTCAGGCTCCAATTCTGTGGACAACCCATTGAGCCAAGTCGCAAAGAAGGTCTGCTCAGCCTCAGAATTCAACCCGTCAAGACCCACGTCTTGCGCACTGTAGTCGTTGGTGCTGTTGTCAAAAGCGTTGACCACATTGAATGTCGTCGGGTCGGGATAGATGCCCCACGCGCTCGTGTCCGTTTCCAATTCGTTGTTGTTGGCCGACGGCAACCCATTCTCGAACTGCAGCTGACTGTCGTTGAGGATGTCCTCGCTGACGTTGCCCAAATTCACATACAGACGTCCACCCGTTTCGTTTTCAGAATCTTCGTTGAACGGATCCATGACCCAAAATTGGATGTACTCGATGTTGGCCGCCTCGAAATCCGTGGTCGTCAGTGCTCTTTGGATGCCCGCCCATCGTTCGTCAGGGTTTTTCAACGTGCCGTCCGCCTCCAAACCTGGTGAGACGTCGGATCCTTCAAACGTTTCATAGTTGTAGGGGCCGCGTTCGGTGGGACGGAACGTCAAATCCAACGTGGGCAGGTTGGTGGGCATGCCGGCTGTGGCGCTGTTGCTGTAGTCCCCCTTCTCGTAAAGTTCCCGGAGCAGGATTTGACGCATGCGGTGGTCTTGGCGGGTCTCAGCGTCGACCTGACCGTCTTGCAATGCGCTGCCGTTGATCAATGAGGGATCGATGGTGTACCAGCTCAATCCCGCCCGATTGTAGTTGGAGGCCAGGTCGTTTTCCAAGGCCCCTTCTGGGAACCTGTCGTTTTGCCATCGTGGAGTGGACGCCAAGAACCAACGGTTGACCGCCCTCAAGTCGATGGTGCTCTGCGAACCCTCAAAGTCGTCGATGTACGCCGTGCCCTCATCCCCCACAGCCCGGCTGTGACCCGGAATGAGGTAGGCCCCTTCGGCGCTGATGTCGAACGTCGATTTGGCCGTGGTGCTGTAAAACGGCAAACGGTCCACGATTTCAGTCAACAATTGACTTTCCGTTTGCCAAGAGAAATCAGCCCCCACCACCGTGTTGTTCACGGGCTCGTCGCCCATGTTCACCTTGCGTGTCAGCGGACGCTCCCGCATGTTCAACAAGGTCGTCCCGATGTTGAAGTTGTCGCTGGCGACGTAATCGAACCTCGTGCCGAGCAACGTTTTCGTTTGGATGTTGAACAACGAATTGGACTCGAGCGACACCTTGATGGTTTGACCCGACTCCAAGAGTCCGTCGTTGATGATCCTCACCCGGCCCAAATTGTAGTCCACGGTGTAGTCCCGATTTTCCTCGAGGCGCACCCCGCCAGCTGTCACCGTCACGGACCCCTCCGGCACGTTCAACGCATTCAACTGAATCTCGGACGAACTCTGGGACTGGAACCGCCCTTTGATTCGGAATCGGTTCAAGGCTGGAATTTGCTGCGCGGCCGTTTTGGTGCTGTCATAAAGGGGCTGGAACACCAATGACTGAACCAAGGCATCGCGCACCGCGTCCTGGTCGGACGGCGCAATGTCCGATTCCGCAACGTACTCTCCAATCTTTTCTGCGAGGTTGGCTCCAAACGGCTCGACCGACGGGAGGTAGATGCGGCCGTTTTGACTGTTGATGGTTCCGCCCTGAACTGCGGCGTTGTCCACGTAATCGAACACCCCATCTTGGTTGGGCATGCCGTTGATGTCGATGCGGTCCATACCCAGCACTTGAATCAACAAGCGGCCGTCGAGCGGCTGACGAGGAATGTAGTTGAGGTCCACCCCTGAGTTGGGGTCGTTGTACCAAACGTCCAAACGAAACTCTTCGTTGCTCACCCCAAACGCCCCCATGGAGTAGACGTTTTTCATCATGGTGCGCCAAAGCGGCGCCTGATCTCCGTTGTCCAGTTTCACTTGGGTGACGGAAGACTTCAACATCTTCAGCACCAAAGCTCCCGGCGCCGCATAGCCGTCCTGAGACAACGTCCCCACCTGGTAAGTCTCACCATTCAGGGTGTATTCGTAGGCGACCGCAAGCACCTCGGCATTGTTCAATGACTGCCTCAACGAAACGAATCCAAGCCTGCTGTTGTACGTGAATTCAGACGGGCTCAGTCGACGGGCATTGCCCACCCGCTCGTAGTGCACACCCTGTTTCAATTCGCCTCCAAGCGCCGTCGAAATGGCCTGGTTTGCCCCTGTGTAGTTCATCACCGACTCGTTCAGCGTCATGCTTCGGAACAGGTCGTTGTTGTAGTTGTTGGGGGCCCGGTTCTGCGTGGCCTCAGTCGCGGGCTCAAGCCCCTCTCCCGTGAAGATGCTGGTGTTGTTGGTCAAATCACCCGCCGGCACGTTGGTCGACAAATAAGATGGGTGCTCCCCGAGGTCGGTGAACGCCAGGATGTTTCTGACGTCTTGCGTGTTGGCTTGTGTGTTGACCACGTAGACTTCGATCCGGTTGATCATCGCCCCCGAATTCGGAACGGGCAAGGACCTCATGGCCTCGTCGTACTGATCGACGAAGTATTGGGACAAGAAGTAGTGCCGGTTGGCTTCGTAGTCGTCGGCGCGGATGTCGAACTCCTGGGTTTGGGCCCCGCCTTCAACCTCAATTTCACTCCGCTCTCCCTTCTGCTGACTGAATACGGTGGTGTTGTAGAGACGGCCCCATTGGGTTTCCAATTTCAAGCCAAACAAACTCTGGGAACCCGCAATCAGGCTGCTGTTGAGGGGCATGCTGATGTTCCCCGCCTCGATGTTCTTCAAGATGTCGTCTTCCTCGCCCTGGAAGCCGATGTTCATTTGGTTTTCAAAGTCGAACAGCGCTTGGGTGTTGAACTGGGTCCCGAGCTCAATCTTGTCGCCAATTTTCCCGCCGAGGTTGAGCTGAATGCGCTGGTCAAAATCCACCGACCCCGCCCGTCGCTGACGCTCAGGGATCCTCGGGTTCTCCGTGTTGTTCCAAGTGTAGCCAAGCGAAATTTCTGCCGTTCCTTGAGGCTTGATTTCAATCTCATTGCTGCCGAAGATCATTTCAAACAGCTCGCTGTCGATCTCCAGCTTCGGGGCAAAGGCTCGGTCGGCCTCATCTTCCTCCTCTTGAAGTTCGTTCCAGAATTCACTCAGGTTGCCCGTGATGTTGTAGTCCAAATACTCGTCCAGCGTGAACACACTCGACGGCCTGAATTGAAGCGTATCCCCGATGGTTTGCCCCACCTCGTACAATCCCGTCACAGGGTTGTATACCACGCCGTAATTGAAGTTGCTCGGCCATTGGAGCGAAACGCCACCTGGAAATTCGGTTGGATTGAACATGTCCCCGTTGTCATGGGGAAACGGCAGATTGAACGTGGTGTCAAGATTGACCTGAGCCAGAACCTCGAAACCGAGAGCCGACCCCAAGGCGCAAAACAAGCAGGCCAAGCCATGGCTCCAAAGTTTCCTCCATGGCAATGCAGAGGCCTGTGGCAGGGGGATCATGCGTCAGTCGAGTTCAATCGTCGGTGTCGTCAAAGTTCGCGCAAAGCCGCCTTAATCAGACCCTCCAACGTGGCCGAATTTCCTTGGGATTCCAAGAGTTTGTCGAGCACAGCGTTGCATTTGGCCTTGTCAAAGCCGAGCGATGTCAGTGCCCCTAACGCATCCGCCTTGATTGTATTGTGCGCTGCAGACGAAGTTGTTCCAGTACTCTGTGGCGCCGCACCAGAGGCGGTCACTTTGTCCTGCAAATCCACGATGATGCGCTGCGCAGTTTTGGCCCCAATGCCTTTGACCTTTTTCATGGCATCCACATCGCCTGAGGCAATGGCTGAAGCCGCAGTGTCCGGGTCCATGGCACTCAGGATCAATCTGGCCGTGTTGGCTCCCACTCCGTTGACGCCCAAGAGCTGCAGGAAGAGCGTACGCTCTTCCACCGTGGCAAAGCCAAACAAAAGCTGGGCATCTTCACGCACCACCATGTGCGTGTGAATCTTGACGAGCTCGTTGTCGCCAAGTTGGTCGAACGTGGTCAAACTGATGGCGACGTAATAGCCCACGCCACCACATTCCACCACCACGTGCGTGGGGTGCTTTTCGACGAGGCGGCCGTGCAGATGGTGAATCACAGTTTGACGTCTTTGATTTGGGCGTCCACGACTGCCAACCGGACCATGTCCAAGATTTCCTTCGCACTAGAGCCCATTTGCAGGATGTGCACGCTTTTGCGCATTCCCAAAAGGACCGGCCCCTGGGCGTCCATCCCCGCCATCTCTTGAAGCAGCTTGTAGCTGATGTTGCCTGCTGAGAGGTTGGGGAAGATGAGGGTGTTCACCTGACGCTTGTGCAACGTGCTGAACGGAAAGCTCTCGGCCAATTTGTCTTGGTTCATGGCAAAATTGGCCTGGATTTCGCCATCCACAATCAACTCTGGATGGTGTACGTGCAGGTAGCGAGCGGCCTCTGCCATTTTCTCTGCGTCATGCCCTTTCGAGCTGCCAAAATTCGAATAGCTCAACAACGCAATGCGAGGCACAATGCGAAGGTTTCGCACCGCTTCCGCCGTAAGCAGAGTGATGTTGACGATGTCTTCAGCCGTTGGATTCGTGTTCACCGTGGTGTCTGCGAAAAACATCGGACCCGTCTTGGTCTGAAGGATGTACATCCCTGCCACCTTGTCCACGCCCTGCGCTTTGCCGATGGCGTGAAGTGCAGGACGAATGACGTTGGGATAATTCCGTGTCAAGCCAGAGACGAGTGCGTCTGCTTCACCCTGATCCACCAACATCGCTCCGAAATAGTTTCGTTGGCGCATGTACCGTTCGGCCTCCAGGGCGGTCAGACCATGGCGCTTTCTGTGTTCGAAAAGCACCTCACCAAACGCCTGTCTGCGCTCCGATTGGTCCTCTCCCCTCGGATCAAGGATGGTTGCTCCTTTCAACTCGAGGTTGTTTTCTTCGATGAGCGCTTCAATCCGGTCTTGACGTCCCAACAAAATGGGGTGGGCAATGCCTTCGTCCATGGCCATCTCGGCAGCTTTGAGCACTTTGTAATGCTCAGCCTCAGCGAAGACCACACGCTTGGGAGAACGCGCTGCACGGGTGGCGATGTTTCTCGAAAAATTGCTGTCATTGCCAAGTCGCATCTCGAGCTGGCGACGGTAATGGTCCCAGTCAGTGATGGGCGCCTTTGCAATGCCGGACTCCATGGCTGCCTGAGCCACTGCCGGTGCCACCGCGGTGATGAGGCGCGGGTCCACCGGTTTGGGAATGATCAAATCCCGACCAAACGTCAAAGCCCCTTCGCCGTATGCCTCACTCACTTCATCAGGAACATTTTCCTCGGCAAGAGTAGCGATGGCACGAACCGCAGCGAGTTTCATGGCGTCGTTGATTCCGGTGGCGCGGACGTCCAAGGCCCCGCGAAAGATGTATGGGAACCCGAGCACGTTGTTGACCTGGTTGGGATGGTCGCTTCGGCCTGTCGCCATGATCACGTCTTCACGCGAAGCCATGGCCTCGTCGTACGCTATTTCTGGGTCTGGGTTGGCCAGCGCGAAGACGATGGGATTGTCCGCCATGGATTTGACCATGTCTGCATTGACCAGCCCCCCCTTGCTCAAGCCAAGAAACACATCTGCGTTCTTCATGGCCTCAGCCAAATCAGCGTACTCCGTCTTCGTTGCGTATTTCTGCTTGCTTTCATCCAGCCCTTCGCGACCGGCATGGATGTGCCCTCGGCTGTCAAAAACCGCCGCATTGGCGCGCTTCATGCCGAGCTGGTCGTAGATGTCGAGGCAAGACATGGCCGCTGCGCCCGCGCCGCTCACCACAACGCGAATGTCCTGAATGGATTTGTCTGCGAGCTTCAATGCGTTGAGCAAAGCGGCTGCACTGATGATGGCCGTGCCGTGCTGGTCGTCGTGCATCAAAGGAATGTCAAGCTCCTCTTTCAGTCTGCGTTCAATTTCAAACGCTTCAGGCGCCTTGATGTCCTCGAGGTTGATCCCGCCAAACGTGGGTGCAATGGCTTTCACGGTGGCCACAAACTGGTCCACGTCGGAGGCATCGACTTCAATGTCGAACACGTCGATGTCGGCAAACACCTTGAACAAAACCCCCTTCCCTTCCATCACAGGCTTGCTGGCTTCGGGACCGATGTCCCCCAACCCAAGCAC
>JBELLK010000009.1:0-22075 GCA_042088625.1 Flavobacteriales bacterium | reverse complement strand
GAAGGAACGTCGGCGACAAACGTCACGTTGTGGCAAACCCCGTTTTCGGACGCGCCCGCTGGATCGTGAAAGCAATAGCGCAAAATCGACGTGCCAGAAATACCGTTGGGCACGAAGGTGATTTTGAAGGCCGATGTGGATTCCCCCGAAGCAAGATTTGCGATGCCGTTGGGGAAGGAGGAGTCCGCACCAAAGGGATAACAAAATTGATCTGACCCAACGGCCCAACAAAACTGCTCCCTGGAGCCCTCGGGCTGAGAGCCATAGGGGTAGTTGAACGGAGAAACGGTGTCTACGAAGAAGCGTGAAACCACCAAATAAAGGGAATCAGAAGTGTCGTTGAGGACATCCCAAGAGACATCCACAGAGGTGGTTGTCACCAGCACGGTGTCTGGAGCATCCACCAGCGTGGCTTGGCCAAGGGCGGGATGAGCAACCAAAAAGGACACCATCACCCCAAGGGTTGCGAGCAAAGAACGTTTCAACATGTCCCAAAGATAAGACCTTGAATTCAGTCCCGGATGATGCAACGCACCAACGTGGAATGGTGTTTGATTGGTGTCGACGTACTTTTAGACCCCGCCTGACTTCGACTGATCCATTCATCCATGAAACAAGCATTATCTCTCCTTCTTTTCGCCGGCTCTTGCTTGGCAGGACAAACTTGGTCTCAAACCCTCCCCAACGTCGAACTCAAAGACATCGAGGGAAACTCGGTTGAAACGGCGTCATTTCTCGACCATGACGGGCCAACAGTCTTTTGCTTTTGGGCAACTTGGTGCAGCCCTTGCAAGCGCGAGTTGAACAACTACGCCGAGCATTACGAGGATTGGGTGGACGAGACCAATGTCCGAATTGTCGCAGTCAGCATTGACGACATGCGTTCGATGAATCGCGTGGCTCCTTACGTCAACAGCGTGGGCTGGGAGTACGACATCCTGCTGGACCCCAACCGAGAATTTGCGAGGGCGTTGAACGTGAACAACGTGCCTCACACGTTCGTCGTCAACCGCGACGGTGAGGTCGTTTGGTCGCACAACAACTACGCCGACGGAGACGAATACGAATTGCAGGAGCAGTTGGAGAAATTCGCAGAATGACCGGTCGCTTTTTTGTTCGCGTTGGCCTTCTCGCGGCAAGCCTTCAATGCTGTTGCACCCTGGCGTGGGGTCAGTTTGGAGATGGATTGCCGCCCGCTTCAGTGTCAGGGAACGTCGGGATTCTGTGGCAATCGTACTCGGAAGATTCTCTGATCGGGGCGGTGGTGCCCCCTTCGAAAACTGGGTACAACGCCTTTGCGAATGTGCTCTACAACCAGGGTGACTTCAGCGCAGGCATCCGCTACGAGAGCTATCTCAACGCGGTCATCGGGTTTCCGGGGCGATTCAAAGGCACCGGGCTTGGGTACCGCTTTGCGCGGTACAAAGACGACGACCGAGGCATCGATGTCACCGTTGGCAACTTCTACGATCAATTCGGGAGTGGCCTCATCTTCCGAGCGTACGAGGAGCGGAATTTGGGCATCGACAACGCCATGGATGGCTTCCGTGTCATCCTCAAACCCGTGGACGGCATCCAGGCCAAATTCATCTACGGCAAGCAGCGTTTCGACTTCGACGGTGGGCTCATCAATGGCCCTGGAGTCGTACGTGCGGTCGACGTTCAAGCGGACCTCAACGACGTGTTTGACACGTGGGCAGACCGCCCGTTGAAAGTCAGCCTCAGCGGAAGCTTTGTGAGCAAATTTCAAGCTGGATCTTCCTTCAACGTCGACAGTTTGGTCCTCGCAATGCCCCAAAACATCGGCGCTTGGTCCTACCGATTGAATGCGATTCGCAAGCGTTGGAGCGCCAGTGTCGAGTACGTGGGGAAAATCAACGACCCCAGCGCGGACAACAATTTCACCTTCCGCAACGGCGAGGGTTTTTTTGCCACGCTTGGTTACAGTCAAAAGGGTCTCGGCGTGTTGATGACCGGAAAAATGGTCGACAACATGAGTTTCCGTTCCGACCGGGACTTGCGCCTGTTTGACCTGCCCATCAACTTCATTCCTGCGGTCACCCAACAGCACACGCACAACCTGGCAGCCACGCTCTATCCTTACGCCACGGTCATCTCAGGGGAGACGAGTGCAAGCGCTGAGGTCTTCTACACCCTTCCCAAAGGGAGCTTACTCGGCGGCAAATACGGCACGAAACTGACTGCGAGTTTCTCGGCTGCGAACAGTTTGGACACCACGCGTTTTGCACCGGACACCGAGGACGCAGCACTGTATGGTTTTCAGCGGAACAGCTGGGGATTTGGCGAGGTGCTGTTTGTGCGTGATTTCAATGCCTCCATCAGCCGCAAACTGAACAAGAGGTGGAAGGCCAAATACAATTACTACCACTTCGACTTCAACACGGAAATCACCCCTGTGACCACAGACTACAAGGGCGTCGTCAACGCAAACATCCATGTGATCGAAACCCAGTGGAAGGTTAAGCCCAAACAAAGTCTCCGCACGGAAATCCAAGGTCTTTGGGTGGGCAAAGACGAGAAAAACCCTGACCAGCTCCAAGACAAAGGCCATTGGGCCACCGTTCTTGCGGAATACACATGGAGTCCGCATTGGTCACTGAGTGTCATTGACCAATACAACTTTGGCAACAACGACCCAGGTCAAAGGATCCACTATGTGTTTGCGTCTGCAGGATACGTGAACGGCCCACACCGACTCAGCCTTGGGTACGGAAAGCGAAGGGAAGGCATTTTCTGCATCGGGGGTGTCTGTCGAGCCGTACCTGCATCCAATGGCTTCGAAATTGCATTTACAAGCAGCTTTTGACCTCAATGTGACTAAGACCTCTCTATTTTTGACTCCCTGGTGCTCCCAACGGGACCTGTCCGAATTCAAAACCAACCTCTCATGAAGCAATTCTTCACACTCTTGGCTGCGGCCATTTTTGCAACTGGTGCTTTTGCACAACTGCCGAATGGCAGCATCGCCCCAGATTTCACGATCACCGACATCAACGGTCAATCTCATAACCTCCAGACGTACTTGGACCAGGGCATGAGCGTGGTCCTCGATTTCTCCGCGACGTGGTGCGGACCATGCTGGGAATTTCACGAAGAAGGAACGCTCAAAGACCTTTACAACGCCTTTGGACCGGGTGGCACTGGCGACGTGATGGTGTTCTACATCGAGTCTGATCCCACGACAACGGAGGCTGACCTCAATGGCACAGGCACCAACACCCAAGGTGACTGGGTTGATGGAACGCCATATCCCCTTGTTGATGGTCAAGCTGCATTCGAACTCAGCAACACTTACCAGGTTCCTGCCTTCCCCACGGTTTACACCATCTGCCCATCAGGTGTGGTGAATGAATCTTACTGGAATGGCACAAGCGTGAACAACGTGAGCCAACACGCCGAGATTGCGTTCGGTAACTGTGGCAACGCCATCTCAGGAGCAGCAGCCACGGTGAACTACAACGGCGAAGAATCGCAGTGCGAAGGCACATGGAATGCCAGTGCTCAATTGAATAACCTCGGAAACGAAACCATCACTTCTGCGCAATTCAACGTCAACTTCAACGGTGGCACCACCACTGTCGATTGGAGCGGCAATGTTGGCGCCGGGGGAAGCACAACTGCAGACCTGGGCGCATTCACTGGATCTGGGGATTTGGAAGCCGTCCTCATCTCTCTCAACGGTCAGTCTCGCAACGCATCCACTTCAGCAACCATCATTGGTTCCACTGAAAGCACAGACATGCTCGTCGTGAAAGTCACACCGGACTGCTGGCCAGAAGAGACTTCCTGGGAAATCCGTAGTGAATCAGGGGCACTCATCGAGAGTCAAGCACTCGCTGCAGGGCAACCTGCTGGTGTGGAGCAAGAGTGGATTGTGTCCGTACCGAGCTATGGATGCTACACGTTCACGTTGCTTGACTCCTTTGGCGATGGCTTGAATGGATGCCAATGGACTGGTGACGGGTGCACCATCTGCGGAAGTGCTGCCGTGTACAGCTACAATGGCACATCGCAGGTTTCGACCATCTTGAGCTTCGAAGGTGAGGCAAACAACTCTGATCTGGCTTACACTGCTTGGGACGCGCCATTCTACGTCAACTCTCAATCAACCAACGTCGATGAGTTGGAAGCAAAGGCCAACTTCGCGGTGTACCCCAACCCAACGAGCGACCTTTGCCAATTGCAGTTTGACATGGCACAACCCGGTTTGGTCACTGTGGAGGTGAACAACGCGTTGGGTCAGCGCGTGGGCTTCAACCAACTAGGCACCTTGGGTGTTGGCACACAACGCAAAAACTTGGACCTCTCTGGCCTCGAAAGCGGCATGTACACAGTCATCTTGCGTCAGGGCGACCGCGCCACAATTGCGCGTGTCACCAAACGCTGATCGGCATCCAACTGAAAAAAAGGGCGTCTCCTAGATGAGGAGACGCCCTTTTTTTATGGCGAATCTTTTTTAAAGGCTGAACATCTTCTTCCTCCTGACGAATCCCCGTAACTTCAGGCCAACGAACAACAAAACTCCATGAAACACCTTGCCTTTCTCATTTGCTTGGGCACCGTCGGGTCATTGATGGCCCAATTGCCCAATGGAACCATCGCTCCTGATTGGACCGGAGTCGGGGTCACAGAGCACCTCGTGGGTGCAGACGACGAGTTCGACTTCGCAGACACCACCTTTGTTGGCAATGACACCCTCGTGGTGTACACGAATTATGATTCAACCGAATACAACCTCTACGATTTGCTCGAGCAAGGGAAGCGGGTCATCGTGGACTTCTCTGCAACTTGGTGCGGACCCTGTTGGAGCTACCATGAAACCGGAGTCCTAGAAGACATTTGGGAGACTTATGGCCCCGACGGAACGGACGAAGTCTACGTCTTCTTCATTGAAGGGGACAACAACACCTCCACGGCTGACCTTCAAGGCCTCACAGGTGCCACCCAGGGCGATTGGTTTGAAGGCACGTCGTACCCAATCATCGACAACGGTGGAGACATTTTTGCGGACTACGAGTGCGAGTTTTTTCCCACCATCTTCACCATCTGTCCCAACAAAATTCTCACGCAGACCGGCCAGTCAACGGTGGAAGGGCATGTCAACGCCATCAACGCCAACCTTTGTGCACCAGCCTCTGATCCTTCCGATGCTTTCATGGTGGATTATGTGGGGCCGACAACCTCTTGTGGAGACAACCCCACCACCCTCGCCATTCGTCTCATGAACTTGGGGTTGGAAGACTTGACCTCATGCTCCGTTCAGATTTCGAAAGTCCTGCCTTTCAATCAGACAGAGGTCGTCGGCACCGAGGAATGGGAAGGCCTCCTGGGGACGTACGATTTCACAACCGTTGAATTGATGGATGTTGTGGGCGATGGAACAGAGGCCTACATCTTCGAAGTCATTGCCGACGGCGATGAGAACGAAGACAACAATTCGGTCCTGGGACAAGTCAGTGGCAGCGAGCGCGCCACCAGCAACCTCCGTGTCAACTTGAAAACCGACGGAGCGCCGGAACAAATCGGATGGAATCTGGCGAACGACATGGGCGAGACGTTGTTTGCCGTTCAACCCAGCACAGAACTGACCGAATCCAACACCATCTACACTTGGGACCTCAACCTTCCAGAGTTGGGTTGCTACGAGCTGGCGTTGATTGACCAAGGAGCCGATGGACTCTTCAACGGAGCCACTTCCTTTGAGGGCGTGGGCTACTTCGAAGTGAGCAGCATGGATGGAGATGTCATCGTGGATCAAGATGTGTTTTACCAAGAGGTCGAGGCCTTTCAGTTCTTGGAGTTTGCCCTTGAAGTCGACCAAATCACGGAGGAGCCAAGTCAGACCCAGCAATTGGCCCCCTCTCTGCTGACAAAAATGGTGTTGTACCCCAACCCCACTGAGGGTCCGACTACGCTCTCTTTCACGCAAAAGCAACATGCGGAGGTTCAATGGCGTCTGTACAACTCAACGGGACAGCAGGTCATGCAGGACCATTTGGGTGTGCAGCCTCGCGGCGAGCACGTCCTTTCTATGGATTTGCAGGCCCTTGTTCCTGGGGTGTACGTCTTCCACCTCCAAAAGGGAAGCGTGCTTGAACATCACGTCATCGTTCGACAATGAGTTTGAAAGAACACCGAATTTTACTGGCATCTTGTGCCTTTTTTCTGTTGCTTGGCTTTGGCTCTTGTGACAAACTGGATGACCCGGTCATCGATGTCATCCCAGGCCAAAACCCCAACCTTGTCACCCCCGAGTTCGACCCTCTTGACACCGACATGCAACGGGTTCTGGTTGAAGACTTCACGGCACATCAGTGTGGCAATTGCCCCCCCGCAGCCGTCAAAATTGAGGAATGGGTGCAAGCGCATGGAGAGGCCATTGTGCCACTGGCCATCCATGCAGGAGGCTTGGCTGCCACGAACGAGGACTTCCCGATGGATTGGACATGCGAGGAAGGCAATGCCTTTTGGAGCGATTTGTCCTTCCAAGGAAACCCGCTTGGACGCATCAACCGCCTGCCCAGCGAAAACGAGGGGCTGTTTCTCAGTCAATGGGACGCGGCGCTTGTGCCCTTGTTGGGTGCCATGCCTCCGGCCGGTCTGCAGTCTGTGGTGGACTACATCGCGGAAGACGCAGAGTTGGTGGTCCACACCCATGTGACTTGGTTCCAGGACGCCGAGGGTCCCGTGCGCTTGGCCCTCCTGATCGCGGAAAGCAACATCATTGCCCCACAGAGCTGGTATGACACTGTCGACCCACCTGGACCAGGTGTTGTGCCTGACTACAATCACAAACACTTGCTCCGCGGCAGTGTAACTGGCGCCAAAGGCTTGGCCGTTACCGAAGACGCCTCTGCGGGTGACGAAACTGTGGTGACGTATGCCGTTGATTGGAACGAAAACTGGGATGCCAACCACGCTGAAGTGCTGGCGGTCTTGACCAATTCCGAAGGCCACGTCATCCAGGTCTTGTCAACGCCTGTAAGCCCATGAAGATGCGGCCGGGGTTGCTTTGTGCCTTGATTCTGATGTTGGCCATGGAGGCCAGCGGTCAATCCAAGGGGCCTTGGCTCTTTAATGGTGGTTTTACCGCTGGCACCACGGCCGCCCAAGTGCGGGGTGACGGCATCGACGGCTTCAACAAATTGGGGTTCCATGCCGGCGCCGTTTTGGAGATCCGTCAGTTTCAGGATTTGGGGTTTCAGATGGGCATGGTCTTCAACCAAAAAGGGAGTCGCAAAGTCCAAAACGTCAAAACAGGCGACTACACCACTTGGGCCTACCGCTTCACTTATGTCGACGTTCCATTGACGCTCGTCTACGATTTCAAAGATCAATTCACCGTGGGTGGAGGGATCCAGCCCGGGGTCCTCATTTCCGGACTTGAAGACGGGGTGATCAGCGGCGTTTCCGATGGCACTTGGGTCGAAACGGAATTGCCCATTCGCGCATGGGAGCTGAGTGGTATGATTTGGGTGGGCATGCGCACAAGCGAACAAGGCGAGTGGTTCATTCGTCACACGCAAAGCCTTCCAGGCATTGTCCCCAAACCAGAGTTGGTCAACCCCAACACCACTTGGGACGACCGCATGCAAAACATCACGATGCAGATTGGCTACACCCGTTTGCTTCGTCCTTGGAGCGGCCTTTGAGCTCAGTCCTCGGCGCTACGGACGCCTTCCATCACCTCTTCCATCGTCACAGGAAGGCTTTCAGCAGCCGCCTTCAGCGCCACCCACGTGTCGGACATCAAGGCATCGACCTCGGCCTCAACCTCATCGATGGCAGCCTTGACCTTTTGCAATTGGCGTTCGTCTGTCGCCGTGGCGCCTTCATGCAAGTCCGGCATCGCTTGGTACAACTCGTCCATCACCCTCACGGTCACGTGGTCGTAACCGACAAAATCCTTGGGTGTCCAAAGCATTTCTCGGATGCCATTGATGCCCTCTGACATTTTCGACTGAAGGGAATCCACGCCCTCGGTGTTGTCCAAAAGCGTCCATACCGACTTCATGGCTTTCATGGTTTCTTCGGCCACCGCGAGTTCTTGCATCAAACCAGCAAGTCGTTCAACCTCGGCGTCCACGTTTTTGCGATGGGCCTTTCCCGAAGCATACGCCGCCCAATCAAAGGTCGTTCGCGGGTCGGATGACCACGTCATCTGCATCGTGTCAACATGGTTGCCAAGGGTGAGAATGGCATTGTACATGCCTGGCGCCGCCATGGGACCGCCTCCTGTGTGTTCGTCGTCGGTGTCAAGTTCTCGGCTGGGCCAGCGAACCCCATCGGTTTCGCCTCGCCATTGCAGTTGTTGCCAACCCGGCTCCACGTCCCGCTCCATGCGGCGAATCGTGTCGCCCGTCGTGGGGTCCAAGATGGCCACGGACAACGTTGAATGAATGTCGGCGGTGTCAGGGTGAACGTACACATGGCCATGAGCGCTTCGAGCCCTGTTTTCCCCTTCCCAAACGTGGTCTGCCATGAACCGGCTGCCCGCAGGCCTTGGCCAAGGAACATCGTAGCCCGTGGCCGCGTCGAAAGCAAGGAACGTCGCATTCAACACGGCAGCGCCTTCGTTGGCAAGGGCGCGCAATGGCGACAGGTCTTCAATCACGTATGCCGCGCGACCAAATGTCCCCAGCACCAAGTCGCCCTCCCGCTTCTGCAATGCCATGTCACGGACAGGAACCGCAGGCACGTCGTGGGTCCAGCGTCGCCAATTCACACCGCGATCCACGCTGAAATACAGCCCCTCTTCTGTGCCCAAAAACAACAAATCGGGCGCATCCGTGTCTTGCACGACACATTGCACATGGGCGGGAACATCTTCTCCGTACACAAGCCTTTTCCATGACTTACCACCGTCCATGGTCCGGTAGAGGTACGGTGCCCAATCGTTGCGGCGGTAGTTGTTGGCCACGACGTACACCTCGTCCGGAGAGTGCGGGCTGACCAGAATGAACGGAATCCACGAGCCCGTGGGCAGGCCTTTCAATTGCGCGCTGTGGTCGGTCCAGGTTTGGCCTCGGTCCGTGGTGTGTTGCAGACGACCGTCGTCGGTGCCCACCCAAAGCTCATTGGGACGAGACGGCGACGGTTCAATGCGCAAAATGGTGCAGTGGTTCTCCGCCTTGGTGGCGTCGATGGTCAGTCCGCCACTGGTCGCCTGCTCGAGTTTTTCAGGGTCGTTGGTTGTGAGGTCGGGGCTGAGCGTGGTCCAAGTGCGGCCGCGATCGGCGCTGTGGTGGACGCGTTGAGACCCAAAGTACAGGCCGTCTCGGTCGTTGGGGTCGAGGGCCAGCGCCGCGTTCCACGCGAACCGAAGGGCCACCGAATCGGGCGACACCGGCCGAATGCCTGTCGAACGCAGCGTGTTCAACGACACACGATTCAAGGCACCTCCTTGATACATGGCGTAGACGTCGCCATCCCCGGTGGGCTGCACGTCGAACCCATCCCCAAACAGCACCTCTTGCCAATCCTCGTTGCGAATGCCATCGGCATGCCAAACCGCTGAGGGTCCGACCCAAGAGCCGTTGTCCTGCATGCCTCCATACACGTTGTATGGCTCTTCGTCGTCCACGGCAATGTGGTAGAATTGCCCCACGGGCAGGTTGTTCACGAAGGTCCAGTGGTCCCCACCGTCGCGGCTGATGTTCAATCCGCCGTCGTTCCCGTTGATCAAATAATTGGGGTCCGTGGGGTGGATGTACATCGCGTGGTGGTCGGGGTGCACTCCACTGTATGGCAAAATGATGTCGAAGGTTCGTCCCCCGTCTGTGGATTTGGACACCATGCTCCACAAGCTGTAGACATGGTCCTCGTTCGTGGGGTCACAGTGAATCTCTGCGTAGTAAAACGGCCGGTTGCCCACATCGCTGTCCGTCGATTGACGCTGGAAGGTAACACCCCCATCGTTCGAGCGATACAGCGCGTAATCCTCCGATTCCACCAAGGCGTAGACCACGTCTGGATTGGCTGCGCTCATGGCCAAACCCATCCGGCCCAACTCGCCTTCGGGGAGGCCATCGTCGCTGGTGCGCTGGTCCCAAGTTTGGCCTCCGTCGTGCGTGACGTACAATCCGCTTCCCTCCCCGCCGGACTGAAAGGTCCACGGCTGACGGCGGAAGGACCACATGGCGGCGAACAACTTGTCCGGATTCGAGGGGTCCATGATGAGTTCAGCACAGCCTGTACGCTCGTCGACGCTCAGAATGTGAGACCAAGTCAAGCCCCCATCGGTCGTCTTGTACACCCCGCGTTCCTCACTGTCGCCCCATGCTGATCCGGTGGCGGCGACGAACACGGTGTTGGGATCGCGTGGATGAATCAAGATGCGGTGAACGTTGCGCGTGCCTGCAAGGCCCATGAAAGACCACGTCATGCCGCCGTCCAAACTCTTGAACACTCCTCGGCCGCTGGTGTGGCTGTTGCGAGGGTTGCCCTCCCCGGTGCCGACCCAAACCAAGTCAGGATTGAGGGGGCTCAACGCGACCGCGCCGATGCTTTGGGTGGGTTGGTCGTCGAAGGTCGCGTCCCAGGTGACGCCGGCACTGGTGCTCTTCCAAAGCCCGCCCGACGCCGTTCCGACGTAAATGACTTCAGGCTCATTGTGCGGAACGGCAATGGACGTGACCCTGCCGCTCATGGTTCCAGGACCGATGTGGCGGACATTCATGGCTTCGACCAAGGACTCCACGGGGTCGAGCGGCTCCTCGTCTTGGGCCCACGTCGCCTCCGCAAAAAGGGTGAACGCCAGGACCAGCGTCAGGCCTTGGAGGAGGAGCTTAAAAGGGTGCTGGAATCGAACCATCATGGTTGGGTGTTCAGGGTTTGGTCATGGAGCAAAGGCACCGTGAAGGAAAGGCCAAACGCTTTGCCCGTCACTTCTCCTTTGGCCGTGAATGCGACGTCCGTGCCGCGAATCAAATTCATCAAATCGTGTTTTAGCACCTCGCGCAGAGCCCCTTCCCGGGTACGGACATGCAAAGGGACGGTCGCTCGTGCTTCAGGTCGAATGGTCGTGGTTTCCTTCAGCGTGACGTCACCGACCACCGCCTCGTCCACATAGAGCTTCACATCCGCGCCTGTCACTTTGACCGCGTAAGGATTGGGATTGAAGACGTCCACATTCATTTGGGCTTGCATGCCTTGAAGGGAGAACGACAGGTCTGAGAAGGCCTCCACTTCAAGCACTTCCAAATCTTGGTACAAGCATCCAGTCAGCCCCACCCCGAGCGCCAACGCCAGCATTGCAAGCCGAAAAGCATCACGCATGGCGCGCAGCAAATTCTGCGTGGAAATGGGGAATGGTCTCAATGCCTTTGAAGTAGTTGAACAGTCCGTAGTGCTCGTTTGGACTATGGATGGCGTCGGAGTCCAAACCAAATCCCATCAACACCGTTTTCAACCCCAAGATTTGTTCGAAGCTGGCCACAATCGGAATGCTGCCTCCGCTCCGTACCGGCACCGGGACTTTGCCATAAGTCTTTTCCATGGCGGCGGAGGCCGCTTGGTAGGCCGGGCTGTCTGTGGGCGTCACGGCAGGCTGGCCACCGTGCATCGCCGTGACCTTCAACTTGACGCTTTCCGGAGCGATGTTGTTGAAGTGCTTCTCGAACTTGGCCGTGATGTCGTCTGGATCCTGATGCGGCACGAGGCGCATTGAAATCTTGGCGTAAGCCTTGGAGGCGATGACCGTTTTGGCACCATCACCCGTGTATCCACCCCAAATGCCGTTCACGTCCAACGTCGGACGGATGCTCATTCGTTCAGGCGCGCTGTACCCCGTCTCGCCTTCCACGGCGCCGATGTCAATGCTCTTCTTGTACGCGTCTTCGCTGAATGGCGCTTCCGCCATGGCTTTGCGCTCGTCGTCGCTCAACACTTCAACGTCGTCGTAAAAACCTTCCACTGTGATTTGCTGGTGCTCGTTTTTGAGCGACGCAATCATCTCGCAGAGGATGTTGATCGGGTTGGGAGCCGCGCCGCCGTACAGGCCGCTGTGCAAGTCCCGATTGGGGCCCGTCACTTCCACTTCGACGTAGCTCAAACCGCGCAAACCGGTGGTGATGGAAGGCACGTCGTTGGCGATGACGCCCGTGTCGCTGACCAAGACCACATCGGCTTCGAGTCGTGCCTTGTTTGCTTCGAGGAAGTCCTCGAGGTGCACAGAGCCCACTTCCTCTTCACCCTCGATCATGAACTTGATGTTGCAAGGCACCTGATCCGTGGCCACCATGGCTTCAAAGGCCTTCACATGCATGAAGAATTGGCCCTTGTCGTCGCATGCACCGCGGGCAAAAATGGCCCCCTCAGGGTGCAACTCCGTTTTCTTGATCACTGGCTCAAACGCAGGACTGTCCCAAAGGTCGATGGGATCCGCAGGCTGCACGTCGTAGTGGCCATAGACGAGCACAGTCGGCTTCGAGGGGTCAACCAGTTTCTCCCCATACACCACAGGATAGCCCTTGGTGGGCACCACCTCCACGTTGTCTGCCCCCGCTTTGCGCAGATGCTCTGCCACCACTTCGGCGCAACGATGGGTGTCCTTAGCGTAGGCCCGGTCGGCAGAGATGCTGGGGATTCGCAACAACTCGAGCAGCTCGTCGAGCATTCGCTCACTGTGCTCATTCATGTATTCCTTCACGTCCATGCTTCGAAGGTACAACCACGGCCGACCCACACCTATCTTCGGGGTCCTGTTCCGTGACCTTGCAATGATGAGTCAGTCAACCCTCCCGCGGTTCAATGACACCGCACAGGCTTTTCAGCACCTCACAGACGCCGAGCTTCGCCGAGCTGTGGCCTTGTTTTCGCTCATCGGAAAACCCTGGCTCGTAAATGCAGGCAGCGCCTTCGCAAATGTGGCACTTGGGCTTCGGGTGCCTTTGGGTTGGGCGGTTCGTCCGACCGTGTATGCGCACTTCTGCGGGGGCGAATCCATCGACGATTCTGAAGCGACAATCGCCAAGTTGGCGGCCCACAACGTCCGCACCATCCTCGACTTCAGCGCCGAGGGCCAAACCGCCGAGTCCGACCTCGACGCCACGTGCAGCGAGGTTCTGGCCACCATTCAAGCTGCGGACGGCGACGCACGACATGCGTTTGCCGTGTTCAAGGTCAGTGGCTTGTCGTCCAACGCCCTCCTTGAAAAAGTGGGTGAGGCCATGGCAGGCAACTGCACGCTGAATCCCGAGGAAGAAGCGGCTTGGACTCGGGTGCAGAGGCGGGTTCGCACCCTGTGCGAGGCCACGGCGGCGGCTGGAGGACGCGTGATGATCGACGCTGAGGAATCGTGGATCCAAGATGCAATCGACGCCTTGGCCGAGGACATGATGTCCGACTACAACCGAGACCGTGTGGTGGTGTACAACACCGTACAGATGTACAGGCACGACCGTTTGGCCTACCTCGAAGACATGGCCTCACGCGCCGAAGAAGGAGGGTACTTGTGCGGCGTGAAACTCGTGCGCGGGGCGTACATGGAGAAAGAACGCGCACGGGCCGAGGAGCTAGGAATGTCCTCTCCAATCCAGCCCGACAAGGCGAGTTCAGACCGGGATTTTGATGCCGCCGTTCGCTGGGTGCTGAAGCGACTCGAGAAGATTCATCTTGTTGCCGGCAGCCACAACGAGGAGAGCAACTTGAAGCTCTGCACATGGATGGCCGAGATGGGGATTGAACCCTCCGACAAGCGGGTGTCGTTTGCCCAGCTTTTGGGCATGAGCGACCCCATCACTTTCAACCTGGCGGCGCACGGCTACAACGTGGCCAAATACGTTCCCTACGGCCCCATTCGCGAGGCCATTCCTTACCTCATTCGACGCGCTCAGGAGAACACCTCGGTGGCAGGGCAAACCTCTCGGGAGTTGTTGCTGCTGCGCGAAGAACTGCAGCGCAGGAAAGCCCTTTGATCAGAACGTGATCGTGGCGCCAGTGCGAAAGGCACGCGGCATGCCCGGGCGCAAGCCATAGGGTCGTCGAGCCACCAAGTAGGTGTCGTTGGAGACGTTGGTGATGCCGGCAAACCATTCGAGATGCCCATGTGACTGTTGTCGGATGCCAACGTCGAGAATGGCCATGGCATCTGTGCTTTGGGCGGGGTCCAATGCCCCCTGGCTGGCCGACGTGCGCATAGCGGACATGCCTCGAAGGTTGAGGTCGAAGCTCCACCGAGGTGCTTCCCAGCTGGCCGCCACGCTGAATTGGTGGGGTGCCAAATATGGCAGCGCATCTCCCTCTTCCACCACGCCCCAAGGTTCAAATTCGCTTTCAAACGCCTGGGTGAAGACCGCCTGCGTGTATGTGTAGCTGGCCCGCACGGGGAAGTGATGCTTGTCGTCTGCAAAGAAGGCCGACGCACCTGTCATTTCGAGCACGTCGCCCACGGCCTCGACCTCAATGCCCCGAGCCCGAGAAGCTCCCCCATTGAAGAGGTCCCCAGATCCGGTGCCTCCGCTCGCCGTCAAATCAGATCCGAGGAGGTTCTGGTGCTCGCTGTGAAACACCGTCAGCTGTCCACTCACCATGCGCGAACTCAGGCGCGTGCCCACCTCGAGGTGATTGCTGAACTCCGGTTCGGTGTCGGGTGAAGACCCGGGGGGGACAAACCCGCGATGCACGCCCGCGAATGCCGTCCACAGGTTGGGGACGAGGTCCACGTGCGCGCCCACTCCGGGCAGCCAAACAGACAAGGCGTTGGTGCGTTCATTGCCAGAACCCATTCGCGCCAAGTCCTCTCCAAAATCCTGCCTCGACAACGCCATGCGTTCGTGTCGCACACCGGGCGTGAACGTCCAATTGCCAACGTGGAAGGCCGCACGAACGTGGCCCGCCAATGCACGAGCCGATTCAATGCGGTTGCCTGCCGAGCCCGAGTCTCCTGCCGCCACCTGCGCCATTTGGCCATCGATCATGGCATAGCGATCGCGCCATTGGTAACGGTCCATGAAATCCTCGTGGGCACGAACTCCGTAAGTCAAACGATGCTGCTGAGAGCCTCCAAAGGACCAACGACCGCGATGCTGGATGCCCCGTGCACCGTAATGTCTGTTGTTGGCCTTCACGTCAAGGCCCGCACCTGGTGCAGTTGTGGCGCCGCGAAGCCAACCCAAGGCCTCAGACATGGTTTCGTCGGTCAAGATGTCGCCGAGGGCCAATTTGGTTCCTGTGGAGTCCACCACACGGTCGAGCTTGTACCAATTGCGTGCAAACCACGTTTGGTACATCTCCGTGGTCATGGACCAGCGCGCCGTCGGCTTGAATTCATGCCCCAAAATGACGTGCGCGTGGTCGGTGAGCATCAGGTCTTTGGCCGAGGCCGCGTAGCGACGGAAAGGATTCACTGCGAAGTCTTGTTCCGCCAATCCGAGGTAGGTCTCGCGAGAGGATTCACCCGATTGAGCTCCCTTGAATTTCAGCTTGTGCTTGCTTGAGGACGACGTCCATTGAAACTTGGCCACCACGTCCGTTTTGTCGAACCCGGTGTCTTCTCCGGTGTCCAGACTCTTGAAGCCGTCGCTGGACAACTGCATGAACTCCAAGCTGTATCCCCATTGGCCTTGTGTGCCGCCCACGAGGGCATGCATTTGTTGGTTTTGGAAACTGCCCGCTTCGAAACGCACACGACCGGCGACTTCTTGGTCTGGAATGGAGGACGAGACGAGGTTGAGCGCGCCGCCTGCAGTTTGGGGACCAAACGCGATTTGGCTCCCTCCTTTGCGAACCTCCACGCCCTCCATGCGTGCAATCGTGGGGAAGTAATACGCCGAGGGCGCTGAGTAAGGTGCAGGCGCCATCAACACCCCATCCTCCATCAACGTGATCCTTGACGACCGCTCTGTCCCACTTCCACGCATGCCGACATTGGGTCGAAGGCCAAACCCATCCTCCGCCACAACGTTGACCCCTGCCAACGCATGCAGCGTCCGAATGGGGTCAGCATAAGACATCTTGCGAAGGGTCTTTGAAGAAAGGCGTTGCATGGATCCGGGGACTTCACTGGCGTCGGATGCGCCTCCAGCAAGGGCAATTCCTCCGACTTCAGCTTCAGGGAGGGCGTGCCACATTTGGGTCATCAAATCCAAACTGTCTTCGGGGGCGCCCTGGATTTGGACAGGCTCAAAGGCCAACTGACCATAGGTCTGAGGCATGCAGGTCATGGCGCAAATCGCTCCGACAACCCAGAAGATCATGACGTGCTTAAAATGGGCCCAGTCCATGCCGCAAAAATGCGTCAGGGAAATTCCTCAAAGCATCCCCCAAATGTGGTAATCTGGAATTGGTCTAAATAAACTTACGCACACCCAAAACCGCAAAAATGCTCCTTGATGTCAGTCCCCCAAGGGGATGACAACCCCGTTGGTGACTCCAAAAATGCCGAAGCCGTCGGGGATGTTTCCTTGGATGCTCGCGGGCTCTGCAAAGGGGTTGCCCAACGAATTGTAATAGGCATCAACACTGCGAAAATGGTTGGCCAGAGACCTCGTGGGGCGCTCCACACGCAACCGAAGGGTTTGTTCGTACTCGTACCCGCTGTCATCTCCACCCCACACTTCAAACACCAAATTTTCAAGAGACACATTGTCCTCTCCACGGTCCGTGGCGAGCAGACAATCGCACCCCCCATTGTACGCCAAGCGCGGGTCTGGGAATGTTGGACCACCCGTGCTGTTCCACTCCGACCCACCAAATTCGTCCTTGAATTCGAGGTAAATCATGTAATCATCTCTCACCCCTTGTCGGTTCTCCAAATCCAAAGTGATGCGGTGATTGTAGTATGAAAAGCCCCATTCACTGATGGTGTCAGCAAGGGGCTCGAAAAGGTACTCGACTGCTGGAGTCTCTGGCACCGTCTCCGTGACCACAATGGGGTCAAACGTGGGTGATGCATCCACCGTCAACGCCACTTCGCCTTGGGCGAGCTCCAGAGGTTGGTCGAGGCCCATTTTCATCACCGACTGCTCCGTTCCCGGAGGACCCCATGGGCCATCGTCATTCCAATTGGTGGCGTCGCCAGACGCCAAAACCACGCCATCCTGAGACATCGTCAACACGGCCTCCCGAACGGGCACACTGCCGCCAGATTCTTCAATCCCTGCCGATTGATACACCGTGGCGAAGAGCACGGTATCTCCGGGAGAAACGAACATCGTCACCGCAAGCCGAGGGTCATGGGCTGGGAATTCAATTTCGTTCACCACGCCCGTCTCCAATTTGGAGCAGGAATGCAGTGTCAGTGCAGCAGCCAAGGCCAGCAACGTCAAATTGGCAAGTCTTCGGGTCAAGGTCAAAAGTGAAAGCGCCATGCGATGGAAGGAATGATGGGAAACAGGCCGTATTCACGGATGACCGTGGAGCCATCGGCCTCCCTCTCCGCCAAGGCGAAGAAGGGATTGAGGTTGTTGTAGGCGTTGTAGGCACTGAAAATGAGTGCACGGTTGCCGTCAGACTCGGGTCTGGTGCGCGTGAAGCTGATGTCCAAGCGATGGTACGGACTCATGCGAAAAGCATTGCGACTGCTTGGAACCTCCCACTCAATGGACGCGGGGTAGCCGCCGTATGGAAGCCCATTGAACACCGTTTCAGTCAACGTCACGGCCCGGCCTGTGCCGTAGACCCACGCCATGGAGGCCGACCAGATGTCTGAAAGTTCCTGGGTGACCACCACGCTGACGTCGTGCCGTCGGTCGTACGTGAATGGGAACCACTCGCCGCTGTTGAGGTCGTCAAATTGGCGGTTGCTCCAACTGAGGGTGTATCCAATCCATCCCGCCGTGCGACCGGCTTTCTTTTGGATCAAGGCCTCGACCCCGTAGCTGTTGCCTATGCCTTGCGTGACTTGGCTTTCCCAATCTCCTTGAAGGTCTCCCAAAAACGAACCGCCCTCCTTGTAGCTGAGCAGGCCGTCCATTTCCTTGTAATACCCTTCCAAACTGACCTCAATGCCCCCGTCATTCAAGGAGGTTGCAAGGCCCGCCGCCACTTGCCAACTGCGCTGTGGTCGGACGTTGCCCGTGGACGGAAGCCACAAGTCGGTCGGCAAACTCAACCCCTCATTCGTCAGCAAGTTCACGTACTGAACCATGTTGGCATAACTCGCCTTGAAAGCCCATCCAGGCGTGAATTTCCAATTCAATGCGAGGCGCGGCTGGAGGCTCGAATACGACGTGTCCTCGACACTCAGCATGGACCCGTGAAGGCCCACATTGACCGATAGGTTTTCCGCGACGTCGACTTCGTCTTCCACGTACAGGTACTGTTCATGGCTGACCAAATCGCCTTGACCGATGAGTGTGTCCAACGGGTTCTCTTGCCCAAAGTCGAGCTCAAACTGCAGTGCTCCAGGGGAGAATTGATGGCGTGTCACATTGCCTCCAAAACGGATGAAGTGTCGGGCATTGGGTGCAAAGTCCACGTCGATTTTGGCGGCATAGTCCTCAATGCCCGAACGATACAAGGAGGCAAATCGCGTCGCGTTGGTGTCTGTGGCTGATATCAGCTCGTCGCTGAAGTCCACCCCGGTGTTGAAGTTGTAGATGCTGTGCGTCAACGAGACGTTTGAGAACATCCGGGGGCCGAGCTCATGGTTCCATCGCAGGGCTTGGATTTGGTTTTTCCAATCAAGGCCAAACCTCACATCCGAACGGCTGGTCACATCCCCGTCCGTGTCTTTGTTGGACGTCGAAATGCCAAAGTCATCCAACCCTGAGAATGCACTGACATAAATGCGGTCGCGCGGGGAAACGCGCCAATTCAACTTGGCATTCAAGTCGTGGAAGAAGTATGCCGGGTCCACTTCCGTACTGGGGTCGTTGGAGGTCGCGGCTGCAATGATGGGCCTAAGCAGCAAGTCGAGATAGGTGCGGCGAGCGCTGACCATGAAGCTCGCCTTGTCTTTCACGATGGGACCTTCGAGCGTGAGTTTGCTGGCGATGATGCTGATGTTGCCGTCTCCATGGAATTCACGCATGTTCCCGTCCTTCATGTTGATCTCGAGGATGGATGAAAGGCGGCCTCCGAAACGCGCTGGGAAACCACCCTTGGTGATGCTCATGTTCTTCACCGCATCCGCGTTGAACACGCTGAAAAAGCCAAACAGGTGGTTCACGCTGTAGAGCGGCACGCCGTCAAGGAGCATGAGGTTTTGGTCGGGGGAGCCGCCGCGGACGTACAACCCGCTGGTGCCCTCTCCCCCACTTTGCACGCCTGGAAGCAGCTGAAGGGATTTGAGCAAGTCGACTTCACCACCGATGGCGGGCAGGGACTTGATTTGGTCGATGGGAATTTCCATCCGCGACATCTGCACCTGCTCCTCGATGCGGTTTTCCTTTTCGCCAGTCACCACCGCCTCGCCCAATGCCAGGCCGGCTTGAAGTTCGAGGTTGAGTTTGACATCCGTGGCCGTGAGGTCGGCCTCGAAGCGCTGCGGCGTGTACCCGAGGTAACTCACGCGGATGTCGTAGGTGCCGGCGGGCAGGGTCAAGGTGTAGAAGCCGTAAACGTTGGTCGCCACGCCTTGTGACAGCGACTCGGCCCAAACCGTCGCGCCAATCAGTGTCTCGCCGGTCGCGGCATCCGTGATGTAGCCGCTGAGGGTATGGCGGTTGGAGGTTTGGGCGTGGTTGGCGGACAACCCAAGCAAGATGCTCAAACCGAGCGAAAACAGGACGTGAAGTCGCATGAATGGGAAGATCCGCCGGATAAAAAACGCGATGCTTGGTGCAGATGTTGCGTGCATCTAGATTTAAAATTCAAGCGTGAACGAGAACCAAGGTACAGGGAACCCAAACCCATCTCCAATCACGCCGGCCATCCCGTAATCCCAAAGCCATCCGCTGCGTTGGTTGTAACTGCGAATGCCCAAGGCGAGGATACCCACGTTGTCGCTTGAAGGGTTGTTGAAAAAATATGGCTGGTAGTCCACGGTACCAAACCCGTAGTAGTTGGAAAATGGCTCATTCTCCGTCCTCCGAAATGCGGGAATCAACAGGTAATTTTCCGTGATCAGCCAGCGGTTGGTCGTCAAGGGGGTCATGCCACTGAAGTTGAGGAGCATGAGATTCACATATTCCCGGTTTTGACCAGCGGGGAAATATTCCACGTAGCCCCATTCATCTGTATTTGTGGTGTAGCTGGACCAATCGTAGGACACGATTCTGTCGCTGACCTGATTGCTCAAGCCCACGTTGAGCGTAAAATGCTTGTTCTCGTCCCCTCGCGTGACGTTGACAAAGCCAATGGCAAGCGGCCTGTCAAGCGCCTGGTAGAAGTCCATGAAGGCAATTCCTCCAAACGATACAGCCGTCTTCTCGCCAACTTTTCCGCCGTACTTCGCCGTGAAGCCACCTCCCAATACAGAGACCATGGCTCCACCCGTGAAGCGGTCATTGAATCCGTAGCTCACCGAGTTGAGGGCGATGTTGGATTGGAAGTACCCTTCCCCTTCTGTCAATTGCAACCCAGAGGGCGCGAAGAAATAGCGGCTCGGCTGATTGCTGATGTAGGAATAACCCTCCTGCATGCTCTCCGAATCAACCTCGAGCGAATTGATCGTTTGGACCAGGTACTTGGGGATTCGCGTGGCACCAAGGCCCGCGATTTGGAGAACGACGTCGGTTTCGTTCAGTTCGAGCAAGGTGCCAAACTTCAAGGTTCCATCGTTCAACGTGACTTGCACAAACGCATTGACTTCGCCCGCGACAGCGTTGGTCTGCACGCTTTGAGCTCGGGATATTTGAGGAACAGCCACACAGGCAGCCACTAGAAAGCAAGCAGCTGCTGTCAATCGGGAGAGAGAGAGGTTCATGATTGTAGGATTCCCTACCAAGTTACGATTTATGCCATTCGGCAGGTTGTGACGCAACGGGACTGTCCGACCTTCGCGCCATGGATTCCTTGTCTCAAATCGTGCTGGGTGCTGCCGTTGGCGAAGTGGTGTTGGGGCGTCGGATCGGGAACCGCGCGATGATTTGGGGGGCGGTGGCCGGCACCATTCCCGACATGGACGTGCTGGGCAAGTACTTCCTGAGCGAATTGGACAACCTCGGCTTCCATCGCGGCATCAGTCACTCCTTGCTGTTCTCGATTCTGGGCGCGGTGGCGTTTGGGTGGTTGACGGATCGGCTCTATCGAAGTCCTCATCACGCATGGATTGCCATGGCGACCAAAGCGGCGGCAGCGGTGATTGTGGGCTTTGTGGTGAATTTCCTAACCATGATATTGGCGCCGGGCGCATGGCTTCCTCTGGCCGCGTACATCCCACTGGTGGCCTGGTGGTGGTGGCGGCACGGGCAGCGCCGGTACTTCAGCGGCACGTGGGAAGCCCCCGATGCCGACCTCAAGGGCTGGGTGGCCTTGTTCTTTTGGGGGTTTCTGACCCACATTCTGCTCGATTGCTTCACCACCTACGGAACCCAAATCTTCGCCCCCTTCTCCAACGTGCGCGTCGCGTGGGGGACCATTTCCGTGGCCGACCCCCTTTACACGTTTCCGTTCCTTATTTGCTTGCTCGTTGCAGCTCGGCTGGGGCGTTCCGACCGTCGTCGTGCGCGATGGAATTGGGCGGGGCTCGCATTGAGTTCGACCTACCTCGCGGTGACCGCATTCAACTACACCCGAGTGTCGAACACCTTCGAGGCAGCCCTCAACGACCAGGGCATGGCCTACGAGCGGTTTTTCATCACCCCCACCATCTTCAACAACGTTCTTTGGAATGGTGTGGTGGATGCCGGCGACGTCTACTTGCTGGCACAATATTCTTTCTTCGACGAAGTGCCCCTGTCGTTCCAAACTGTGGACAAAGGGTTCGAGCTGCTTCACAACGTGGACTCTGACCCCACGTTGGCCACCTTGCGTTGGTTCAGCGCGGGCTACTTGAACGCGGTGAAGCGCCCCGACGGCGGGCTGCAGGTGAACGATTTGCGGTTTGGCACCTTCTCTGGGAAAGCCACCAATGCCGACGATTACATTTTCAGGTTCAACCTGGTGGATGATGGCCCCGACCAGCCTTATGGTTTCCAGCAAGCCCAAGGAGGTCCACCCGACGACACCG
>JBELLK010000008.1:0-61223 GCA_042088625.1 Flavobacteriales bacterium | reverse complement strand
TGATTGTCCACAACGCCCGCGTGGCCAACCTGTACCACCAAGAATTCACGGCCATTTTGAACTCGGTCACGGGAGGTGGTGGCACCGATGGCGTTGGATTGAATGGGAAGCCAGAATGGACGGTGATGCCCAACCCCGCGCGCGAGCAGGTGTGGGTTCAAGGCCTTGAAGCCACCGATGTCGTGACGTTGCTCGATGCCAGCGGCCGCAGCGTGTTGGCTCCAGCATATCGTCAAGGGAACGCCGTGCAGCTTGACCTCGGCATGCTGTCAGTGGGCATGTACCACGTGGCGGTGACGTCAGCCAAAGGCGTGGTCACCACAACGCGATTGGCCATCCAGTAAACGAATCTCGGCCTCATGCCGATTGAATCCCTGGGTTGTGTGGTGTACATTCAACACATGGCCCAGGGATTGTTGCAACAGTGGGATGCGTATGCGCCCGACCACCACGACACGTGGCGTCGGTTGTACGAGCGTCAAGTTGACACCCTAAGCGACAAAGCTTCGCCTGTGTACCTCGAAAGTCTGCGGGATATGGCGAATTCGTTGACGTCAGACAGCGTGCCACGCATTGAGGCCATGGAAGCCCAACTGCAAGCGGCTACGGGGTGGTCGTTGACGGTGGTTCCTGGTCTGATTCCCGTGGAGGACTTTTTCGAGCTGCTCGCCTCCAAGCGGTTTTGCACGTCGACCTGGGTCAGGCGCCCTGATCAGCTCGACTACATCGAAGAGCCGGACATGTTTCATGACACGTTTGGCCACATCCCCCCTTTGATGGACGCCGATTTTGCTTCGTTCATGCATCGGTTTGGGGAGATTGGTGCGGCCTTGGTGAAGGCCGGTGAGGAACGTGCGGTGCTGGGACTCCAGCGTTTGTATTGGTACTTCGTGGAGTTTGGGTTTGTGCGGGGGGCTGACAACGAGCCTCAGCTGCTTGGGGCCGGCATCATGTCGAGCTACGGTGAAACCAACCACGCCTGGGGGTTGAAAGACACGTTGCAGCCTTTTGCCCTTGAAAAGGTAATGGACACGCCTTTCCGCACAGACGTCATTCAAACCGAGTATTTCATTGTCGACGATGTGGTTCAGTTGCGCCACGACCTCGATGCATGGTTCAATGCGCTCAACGTACAAGGCGATGCGTGAGTTGATCCTTGCCATGGTTGGATGGTGCATGGCTTGGACGGCCGTGTCCCAATGCGATGGCAGCCGATACAGATACCGGGTGTTCGATCAGGTGGAGGTCACGCAGGGGGTCTTTTACGGCGCCAACACAGGTTCGTCTGGCGCCAACGAGGAATTGGACATGGACATTTACCGTCCAGCAGGAGACGGGGAGCTCAACAGGCCAGTGGTGATTCTCGCGCATGGAGGTTTCTTTTTGGCGGGCAGCAACGACGGGGTGGATGTGGTGCCTTTGTGCGAGGATTTGGCCCGAATGGGCTACGTCGCCGCGTCCATAAGCTACCGTTTGGGCATTGACAATGTGTTTGACTTGGAAACCTCGCTTCAAGAGGCTGTGCTCCGCGGGGTTCATGATGCAAAGGCTGCTGTGCGTTTTTTCCGTCGCTCTCATGCAGAAGAGGGCAATCCTTGGGGCATCGACCCGTCGCGAATCGTCATGGGAGGGTCGTCAGCCGGGGCGTTCATTGCGTTGCATGCCGCATACATCGACGACCTGTCTGAAGTGCCTGACGTGATTGACCTCACGCAGCAGGGGCTGGGCGGAGGTTTGGAAGGGTTCAGTGGGAATCCGGGTTATGCGTCCGATGTCCTGTCCATCATCAACATTTCAGGCGCCATTGGCAATGCGGATTGGATCGAAGCTGGCGACGTCCCCGTGGTGAGCACCCACGGGACGGCCGATGGGACGGTGCCTTTCGGGACGGGGCCCATTTCACTGCTCGGGTCGAACGTCACTGAGGTGGATGGCAGTTGGCCCGTGCACATTCGGGCTGAGGAGGTGGGTTTGGACCATCGACTTGTGACGTTTGAAGGGGCGGGACACGTGCCGCACATGACCAGCGATACGTACTACGATTTGACCCGTGCGGCGGTCACAGGGTTCACGAGCCGTCAAGTTTGTCCTTCCTACGCAGACATTGAGCCCTACTACAACGTGGACGATCCACCTGAAGTAGGGTGTCCTGGGGACGTCAATGTCGATGGCAATGTGACGGTGGCGGACATGCTCCTGGTGCTTTCGGAGTTTGGATGTGCACAAACGTGCGCAAGCGACCTCAACGGAGACGGGCTTGTTACGGTGAATGATGTTTTGGGTTTGCTCGGATTGTTTGGAACTCCTTGTGAGTGAGGGCGTGGGGCCGCGCGTCCCTGATGTATCCTTGTTTTCATGCAGTTGACCACGTTGGATTGGACCCTGATTGCGGCGTATTTCGCGCTGGCTTTGGGGGTTGGACTTTGGGCCAGCAAACAGGCCAAAACAGACGCCGCCGGCTACTTCCTCGCAGGCCGAAACATGCCTTGGTGGCTGCTCGGCATCAGCATGGTGGCCACCACCTTCAGCACGGACACCCCCAACCTCGTCACCGACCTCGTACGACAGCAGGGCGTCGCCGGAAACTGGGCATGGTGGGCGTTTCTGTTGACCGGAATGGTGACAGTGTTTGTGTACGCGCGCCTGTGGCGCCGCTCAGGCGTCCTCACCGACATCAGCTTTTACGAGCTGCGTTACGGCGGAAAGTCGGCCGCGTTTTTGCGTGGATTTCGGGCGCTCTACCTCGGACTGGTGTTCAATGTGTTGGTCATGGCCACGGTCAGTTTGGCCGCGATCAAACTTGGGAGCATCCTGCTGGGATGGCCGGGCTGGCTAACGCTGCTCGTCACCTGCAGCATCACCCTCGCCTACAGCGTTCTTGGCGGATTGCGGGCGGTGATTTTGACTGATTTCGTGCAATTCGTGCTGGCCATGGTGGGTTCGGTTTGGGCGGCTTGGTGGATTTTGGAACTGCCGGAGATTGGTGGCTTGTCTCGATTGCTGTCCCATCCTGAGGTGCAACCTCAGCTGGCGTTGATTCCCGATATGGGCGACGCCGATGCATGGATCCCCATGTTGTTGATTCCGCTGGCAGTGCAATGGTGGTCCAGCTATTATCCTGGGGCAGAGCCGGGTGGGGGTGGTTACATTGCCCAAAGGATGTTCTCGGCCAAAGATGAGGACCATGCCGTTGGAGCCACGTTGCTGTTCAATGTGGCTCACTACGCATTGCGTCCTTGGCCATGGATCCTTGTGGCACTTGCTTCGATCGTCGTGTTCCCAGACCTTGATTCGCTTCGCCAGGCCTTCCCCAATGTTGCGGCGGACAAAGTCGGTCACGACCTCGCGTATCCCGCCATGTTGTCTCTGCTGCCGTCCGGGCTTCTGGGATTGGTGACAGCGTCGCTCCTCGCCGCCTTCATGAGCACGATGAGCACCCAATTGAACCTCGGTGCGAGTTACCTCGTGCATGACTTTTACGGCCGCTTCATCAATCGCGATGCGACCGATCGTGAACGCGTTCGCGCCGGCCAAATCGCCACAGGCGTTTCGCTCGTGTTGGGCGCAGGCCTTGGGCTCACCTTGACCGACGCCGGGCAGGCCTTCAACTTGTTGCTGCTGCTCGGAGCCGGAACAGGAGGCTTGTTTCTCTTGCGTTGGTTTTGGTGGCGCATCTCGGCCGCCACAGAAATCGCGGCCATGGTCATTTCTTTGCTGGTCGCCGCGTATTTCACATGGGCGCACGACGCCCTCGCAGCGCAGCCCGTGGCATTGGTGCCGGAATTGCTAGGCTGGCAAAAATTGGTGCTAGGCACCACAATCACCACCCTAGGTTGGCTTGCCTGCGCGTGGCTGCTACCGCCTGAACGGGAGGAGGTGTTGCGGTCCTTTGTCGCCCAAACTGGCGTCGGCGGCCCTGGCTGGCGCCACGTGCAACCCGAGCCCACAGCAAGCACCAATGCCATTGGCAAGGGGCTGCTTCAGGCGTTCCTGGGGTGCATCGCGGTCTACGGTGCCTTGATGGCCACGGGGTCCCTGTTGTACGGCCATGGCTCGAGGGCGGTCGTGCTGTTTGTGGTCGCTGGCCTTGCAGCTGGTGGTGTGTTGTTTTTGCACCGACGTCCATGAGCGATGTTGCCCCTTTCGTGTCGTTCGCACCCGGAAGGGTCTGCCTGTTTGGGGAACATCAGGATTACTTGGGCCTGCCGGTGATTGCGGCGGCCATTCCTTTGGGCTGTCGGCTGGTTGTGGAACCCCAAACCAGCGGCATCTGGACGCTCACCATCCCAGCACTGGATTTCACCTGGCAATGCCATGTTGACGACGCCATCACAGCCGCTCCTGAATCCAACCCGGGGCCTGCTGCGTTCCTCAGGGCAGGGTTGCACGAGGCGCTGATTGCCGGGTGGGACGTTCGGTGCGGCGGGGTGGCGACAGGTCATGTGGATTTGCCTGTGCAGGCCGGATTGAGCAGCAGCTCCGCATTGGTGGTGGCCTGGGTCCAGGCCTTGGCACGCGTAGCCGGTTTCACGCTGACGCCGCGCGAACTGGCAGCCATGGCCCACCGCGTGGAAGTGCTTCACTTCGGTGAACCAGGGGGGCACATGGATCACGTGGCCAGCGCCGTCGGCGGCACCCTCCGCATTCATCCCGACGGATCGACCACGCCGTTGAAGCCCCTGAAAGACGGCGTCTGGGTGATCGTGGACTCAGGTCAGCCCAAAGACACCCGCGGACATCTCACCCGATGCAAAACCCAACGGCAGCACCTCGTCTCTGCCCATGGCGGTGAGTGGTGTGCGCCCGAGGCCGTATCGAATTGGGCCGGATTGAGTGAAGCGCAGCAGCGGCTTTGGCAGGCCACCTGGCAGTCGAAGACCTTGGAAGAACGCGCCAGTCGCAAATGGACTTCGGCCCGTCAATTGGCAGGGTGGATGAACGACCATCATTTGGCGTTGAGCGACGGACTCTCGCTCAGCACGGCGCGTCTCGAAGCCATCGGGCGCGCGGCCTTGGACGCGGGGGCTTGGGGCTGGAAGTTGGTGGGGTCTGGCGGTGGGGGCTGTGCCCTGGTTTGGTGTGAACGCGGCAAAACAAGCACGGTGCATCGTGCAGTCAGGAAGGCCGGTGGCAAAGCATCTTGGACGGTCGGTCCAGCCTCAGGCGCCCATTGCCAACCGTGGACCCAGCCCCAAATGCCGGCCATCGTCCTCGCCGCAGGGCGCTCGTCACGCATGAAAGCCTTTGGTGGGGATGAACCCTCCGGTTGGACGACCGGGGAAGTTGAAATGCTGCAATCCAGATCCAAGGCGATGTTGCCCATTTCGCCGGAAGGCAAGCCTTTCCTTGCGTTGCTGCTTGAACGGTTGGCCAACGAGGGTGTCGACGATGTGTGCGTGGTGCTGTCCTCGGAGGACCAGGACACCCCGACGTGGCTTTCGCCTTGGATTCCGCGAGGCCTTTCGGTGGGCTACGCAAGGCAGACGATTCCTTCGGATCGAGACAAACCCATGGGCACGGCCGACGCGGTTCAACGAGGCCTGGAGGTGCGCCCGGAATGGCACGGATGTTCTGTGGCCGTATTCAATGGCGACAACCTGCCCCCGAATGGCGCTGTGACCCAGCTCAAGAACACAACAGCAGGCATGTTGGCCTTTGCCCAAAGCCACCTCGGGCTTCCCTTGGAACGCACAAAGGCCTTCGCCATCGTGGAGGGGTCACCAGAGGAAGGAGTGCATGCGCTGGTGGAGAAGCCTTCGGCCGAAGACGTAGAATGCCTGCGGGATGAACAAGGAGAGGTTTGGGTGAGCATGAATGTGTTCCGATTGCCGTATGAAGCGTTGCTTGAGGGCTGCACATCGGCGCCGATTCACCCTGAGCGTCAAGAACGAGAATTGCCTACTGCCGCGTTGTTGGCTGCAGAGAGAAATGGGGCCAAATTGCAGTGGCTTCCTTGTCGCGGGGCGTTTTTGGACTTGACCCATCCACAAGATTGGAAGGCCCTGCGAGCAGGAGCCTCGATGAAGTCGCCGCAAAACTCTCAGAACCAACCGTCATGATTGAAGTCGAAATTTGTGCGAGCACCATCCGAGATGTGGCGGTGGCCATGGAAGCGGGTGCAGGCCGGGTGGAATTGTGTTCCGTGTGGTCTGTTGGTGGCATCACACCCAATGTGGTTGTGGTCGAAGCCGCCGCTTCCATGGGAATGCCCGTCCGGGCCCTGATTCGTCCTCGGGAAGGGAGTTTTGTGCATTCTACGTCGGAGCGTTCTTGGGCGGCAGAAGAGGCCAAGGTGATGATGGATTGTGGGGCGGAACGCGTCGTGGTGGGTGGATTGGATTTGAACGGTGGCTTGGACGAAGCGTACCTCGAAACGATGGTGGAGGCCGTGGGGGCCGAATCCGTGGTTTGGCATCGGGCCATTGATGCCAGTGAAACTCCAGAACAGGACGTCGACACGCTCTTGAAATTTGGGGTCAACTCAGTCTTGTCGAGCGGCGGGGCAATCCGTGCCGTGGATGGCTTGACCCGAATCGAATCCATGGTGGCCAAGGGCCTGTATGTGGTGGCAGGAGGAGGGGTCCGCCCAGAGGACGTTGCGCGATTGGCCGCGGCTGGCATCGAGGCCGTGCATGCCTCCTGCCGCGTTCCCACTTCAGGACCAACCTCGCCTCTGTTTGACACCACCATTCACGGGGTGGATTACGACAAAGCTTGCGATTTGGTGGAGGCCGTTGAATCCGTCAATGCCACCGAGTCATGAGTCGGTTGTTGTGGATCTCGCTCCTGGCGACTGCAAGCCTGTGGGGTTGCCAGCAAGCCGATGTGCATCCTTTGCCTGAGGGCCATTTGAAAGGTCTCGTTCCTCAACCGGCATCGGTGTTGGTCCCAAAAGATGCACCCCAAGGCCGCGGTTTTCGTTGCGAGGGCGGCCTCACGGTGGCGTTTCCCCAAGGTTGGACGCTTCGCGTCATGACATCTTGGTTGGACCAGGCGGGGCTGGATTGGCGGCGAACGGAAGCAGCAACTGCCGCCGATTGGGTGATTGCTGAAGTTGACCGCGACCTTGGAGAAGAGGGATACGTGCTCGAGGTGGGACTAGATCAAGTGCGCATCGAAGCGGAGCATGAAGAGGGTGCTTTTCGCGCTTGGACCACGCTGAGGCAAATGATGCCGCCACTTTGCGAGCAGCAATGCCCCTCGGGATTCACCCTGCCTGCCGTTCGGATTGAAGACGCGGCGCAATTGGAGCACAGGGGATTGCTTTTGGACTGCTGCCGCCACTTCATGTCACCCAGCTTTGTCAAGCGCATCATCGACGTGCTGGCCTTGCAAAAGATGAATGTGCTGCATTGGCATTTGACCGAAGACCAAGGATGGCGTCTTCCCATCGATGCTTACCCCAAATTGACGGAAGTTGGTGGATTCCGCACCGAGGCCGACGGCCAGGTCACCGGTGGCTTCTACACGAAGGAGGACATCCGGGAGATCGTGCAATACGCTGAAGAACGGCACGTGACGGTCATCCCTGAAATCGAGATGCCGGGCCATTGTCGCGCGGCCTTGGCAGCGTACCCATGGCTCGGGTGCACGGGCGATTCGTTGCCTGTTCCGTCCAACTGGGGGGTGTTCAAAGACGTGTACTGCGCTGGAAATGACTCGACCATGGCGTTCATGAAGGCCGTGCTCGATGAAGTGTGCGACTTGTTTCCTTCAGACGTCATCCACATCGGCGGCGACGAGGTGCCCAAAGTTCGATGGGCGCACTGCCCCAAATGCCAAGCGAAAATGAAGCGCCTGGGGTTGGAAAATGAGGCTGCCCTTCAAACGGCTTTCATCAATGAAATGGGCGCCCACGTCGCCAAGCGAGGCAAGCGCATCATGGGATGGGATGAAATCCTGGAAGGCGGCCTTCCAGAGGGCGCCATTGTGCAGAGCTGGAGGGGCATGGAAGGAGCGGTGGAGGCGACCCATTTGGGCACAGATGCTGTGGTGTCGCCCACAAGCCATTGTTACCTCGATTACCCCTTGCGATCCACAGATCTCAAGGAGGTGTATGAATTTCAACCGGTGCCTGACGCAGCGTTGAATCAGCCAGGCCAAATCCTCGGTGGCGAATGCAACATGTGGACGGAACGCGCGCCTCAAGAACAGGTCATGGCCAAGGTCTTGCCTCGCGCCACGGGGCTGGCCGAGGTGTTATGGTCAGGCCAACAAGTGACCAAAACCCCGGGGGCTTATGAAGGGTTCTTGGACCGGTTGGACCATTTGGGACAGCGCTGGGCGTTCATGGGTGTGAAGCCGGGGCTGGAGGGTGTGCCGGTGGACATGCAAATGCGTCCGGGAAGGCGCGGAGAGGTGGAGGTTCTTGTGCAACCGGCCTTGCGCAATGTGGGAGGAAAGGTCACTTTTGTCCCCCGAGACAGCACTGAGCGATTGGACATTGCGCCCGTCAAAGTGGGGTCGCCTTTGACGGTTCGCGGCGTGGGCGAGGTTGAAGTCGATGTGGTCATTCGGGGGCGGTCCACAGGGGTGAAGGAGGTCTTTCCCGTTGCGGGACATGCCGCCGCGCACCAGCCCCTGACGTTGACATACGAGCCCAGCAAGCACTATACAGGGGGTGGGCCGCAAGCCCTCGCCGATGGACGTCGTGGTTCCATGGATTTCCGGGACGGCGCCTGGCAGGCGGTGCAAGGAAAAGACATGACCTGCACCGTGGATTTGGGCCAAACCATGCCTATTCGTGCCTTGGAGACCCAGCTGTATCTGTACCAGGACGCTTGGATTTTCATGCCCAATGAGGTGCGGTGGTCGGTGTCTTCAGACGGTGTGCGCTTTGTGGACTTGCCAGCCCAATCCCCTTGGGGAGAAGCGTTGCGACCTGACCCCCGACAAACCGTCGTTCCCGTGCGGTTGGAGGGGGTCGAACTTGAGGCTCGATACGTCAGAATGACCCTTGAAAATGCAGGGCCGTGCCCCGAATGGCACGACGCTGCGACCGAGCCGTCCTGGCTTTTTGTGGACGAGCTCGTCGTGGAGTCCGTGCCTTGACGTGGACGTTCATGGGCGCTTTCGTATCTTGGTGTGACATTGACACTAAGGCCAGATGCCATGACAACGAATCCCTTTTCCACACGTTTGCGGATTGCAGTCCTTGTGGGCGTGCTGCTTGCCAGTTTCAATTTTGGCCAAGCCCAAACGCCGATTGTGCTGGACCCGCCCGCGGGCACCTTGGACGGAGTGAATGTCATCAACGGATCGACGGTCATCGTTCAGCTCCGGGCGCCTGGAAAGGATTACGTTCATTTGCGTGGCGACTTCAACAACTTCACGTCAAACACAGGCTCGTTGATGAGGAAGAGTGTGGACGGGAATCGGCATTGGTTGCAAATCAGCGGATTGAGTCCCGGAACATGGTATCGTTATCATTTCCTCGTGGAGGGCAGTTTGGAAATTGGAGATCCCTATGCGCAGCTTGTGTTGGACCCTTGGAACGACCAGTACATTCCGCAAAGTCATTACCCGGGCATGCCTGCGTTCCCCGCCGGTCAGGCCAATTGGCACACCACGGCGTTCCGCACGGACAATCCCTATTTCTTGTGGACCGACAACGATTTTCAGCGTCCTCCTTCAGATCGCCTGGTCATCTACGAGACCTTGGTCCGCGACTTTGATGAAGCCCAAACCTTTCAAGACCTCATCAACCAATTGGACTACCTCGAATTCATGGGGTACAATGCGATTGAGCTCATGCCGGTCAACGAATTCGAGGGCAATCTGAGCTGGGGCTACAACCCCAACTTCCGTTTCGCCGTCGACAAATTTTATGGCACCGCGGCCAAACTCAAGGAACTCGTCAACAAATGCCACGCTCGTGGAATCGCAGTCATCTTGGATGTTGTGCCCAACCACAGCTTTGGGACCGACCCCTTGGTGCGTTTGTACCAAGACCCTGATGGCTCAGCTGCCAGCGACAACCCGTGGTTCAACAAAATCGCCAAGCATCCTTTCAGCCCCGGTTACGATTTTGACCATGGCGATCCTTGGACACGAGAATTTTGGAAGCGCGTGTTCGATTTTTGGATTGAGGAATTCCACATCGACGGCTACCGCATCGACTTGAGCAAGGGCTTGACCCAAACCGACTCAGGCAGCGACGTCGCCGCCTGGAACCAATACGACCAGAGCCGGGTTGACATCCTCTTTGATTACGCCAACGACATTTGGGGCAACCATCCTGGAACCTATCTCATTCTCGAGCACCTTGGCAACAACGACGAGGAAACGGCCCTGGCCAATGGCGGATTCATGATTTGGGGCAAGATGACCAACGAGTACACTCAAGCGGTCATGGGATACGATGGCGACATCAACTATGGCTCCTGGCAGGCGCGAGGTTATCAATGGCCCAACTTGGTGACTTACGCAGAAAGCCATGACGAGGAGCGCATGGCGTATGAGCTCACCACCTATGGCAACGCCTTCAATGGATACGACGCCAAGGAGGAGGCCACAGCCATGGATCGTTTGGCCATGGCCCATGCGTTTTTGTTGGCCATCCCGGGACCCAAGATGATTTGGCAATGGGGTGAGCTGGGGTACCAAATCAGCATCTTCGACTGCCTCAACGGCACGTTTGCAGAAGGGTGCAAGCTGGATGAAAAGCCCGCGCCTTGGGGTGACCTCGCCAACGCCGATCGTTTGGGTTTGGCGAAGACCATTGCAGCATTGAACGATCTGAAGAAGAATCAGCCTGCGTTTGGAACTTACGATTACAATGTGGACGGATCTGGAAAAGGCAAGCGGATTCACTTGTATGGACCCGACCAAAACGTGGTTCTCGTGGGCAACTTCGACGTGGCGCCCATCAGCATGGTGCCCGGATTTCCCTACGTCGGCACGTGGTACGATCACTTCACAGGCCAGAGCATGTCTGTCAATAACCTAGGCGACGCCATGACCCTCGAACCTGGCGAATGGCACGTTTTCATGGACACGGCATTGCCCACGCCGGACACCGATGGCGCTTTGCCCATTTTGGTGAATGTGGGCTGCACGGACGTCAGCGCCCAGAACTACGATCCATTGGCTGAGGCGGACAACGGAACCTGTCAATATGAAACGGTCTTGCAGCTTGACATGGGAGACCTCGCCGTGGATGCTGCGGGTGTTCATGTCGCCGGTTCGTTCCAAAGCTGGCAAGCGGGCGACACGCCACTCGAATTGGGCACAGACAGCATCTACAGGACAACCGTCGTGGCGCAAGTGGGCACTGAGGTCCAGTACAAATTCCTGAACGGCAACGTCTGGGGCACAGACGAAGGCGTGCCTGCTGAATGCGGTGTGTCCAATGGCTTGGGCGGATTCAACCGCGCATTCGTGGTTGAAGCAGGAGGAGCAGTCCTTGACGTCCATTGTTACGCTTCATGCACAACGTGCTTGCCAGCCGTCCCGGAGGATTGCGCTGCAGGCGATTGTTGCGGTGAGGGCACGGTTTGGGATGCAGCCTCGGGCACGTGTGTTGCGGACGGAACGTCGACAGGGCCTTGCGTGGAGGACATTGACAACGACGGATCCGTTGGCGTCTCCGACATCCTGCTTCTGCTCGGGTCCTTCGGCGAAGTCTGCGAGTGACGTCAGTTGCAGAAGCTGCCAAACAAACTCAAGAAGACCAACAGATCAGACGTGGCACACAGGCCGTCCCCGTCGAGGTCGAGGGTGGTTGACGGCGAACCGTATCCCGTCAAAAAGATCAGCAGGTCCGCAGACGCTTGGGCTTGGTCGTTGTTGAAGTCGGCTGGACATCCCGCATTGGGTTCCATCAACTCGTGACGCGTGTCAACTGCGAGGTTGAAGTAGGTGGATGTCCCGCCGTTGGGCCAATCGACCACAAGTGAGTCAATGGTCGTGCTTTCGCCCAAACCCCAATGCAGGTCGAGTGTGCTCGCACCTGAGTAACCTTGTCCGATGTTGACTTCATCCATGCGCATTTTTCCGTCAAAATGAAGGGTGGCGCGTGCCCCAACACAGTCTCGGTTGCTCACGGTGCCTTCCAATTTGACTTGGATCCAGTGGCCCTCAGAGGCGTCATTTCTCAAAAGGCCGATGCCTGGCTGTGTGCCCGTCTTGGGTGTGGCAATGACCAAGTCCAAGTCTCCGTCTTGGTCCAAATCGCCCATCGCCAATCCGTAATCAGAGTAGGTGTGTTCGAGGGTGGCGTCTCCACCGCTGACCGGAGTGAAGGTGTTGTCTCCGTTGCCGTGATACAGGATGTTGGGCAGCGGCGCAAATTGGTAGTCGTTGACGATGTACAGATCCCACTCTCCGTCGTGGTCGTAGTCGAAAAAGACGCATCCCCAGGTCATGCCCGAATCACTCGTCCCTGAAGGCACACTGATGTCCTCGAAGGTGCCGCCGCCTTCGTTCAAAAACATCGCGCTCGGGTAGAGGTCAGTGATGTAAAGGTCAAGCCAGCCGTCGTGGTTGATGTCCGCAACGTCGACTCCCATGCAATTGCCCTGGTAATTCAACCCCGACAAGAAGGCAAAATCAATGAACGCGCCTTCTCCGTTGTTGCGGTACAGTTTGTTCGTTTGGTTGGCATCATGCGTCAAGTAAAGATCCTGGTCACCGTCATTGTCGTAGTCGAAGAAAATGCTGCCCATGCCTACGCCGGTGTCGAACGTGCCTGTCTGGCCGTAGACGTTGGTGAACCCTTGACCTCCCTCGTTTTTGAAAAAGTGATTGACGTTGTTGATGTTGACCACATAGAGGTCGGTGAATCCGTCCTTGTCGTAGTCGGCTGCGTGAATGGATCGGCACATCAAGGTGCTGTTGAGTCCCCAGGTTTCGGCCATGTCGACAAACGTGCCATCGCCCTGGTTCACGTAGAATCGGTTTGGGGCAGGATTGCTTCCCCCAAATCCGTTTCCCGTGGCCAAATCCAAATCACCATCGTTGTCGAAATCAAACCAAATGGCGGCGTTCGTAAACCCCTCGTCGGCCACGCCAGCAGACTCACCAACTTCGGTGAACGTCATGTTGCCGTCGTTTCGGTAGAGCGCATTGGGGGCAAACTTGGAACCCACGTATATGTCTTCGTCCCCGTCGTTGTCGTAGTCCCCAATGGCCACAGCGTGGTGCTGACCCTCGGCGGTGAGTCCGGCTTGGGCACCGATGTCCACAAAGGATGGCACATTTTGGGCGGTCGACTCCATCAAGAGCATGACAGACAACAAGGGCAAGAGCAAGATTTTAGGCATCATGGATGAGAGAGGGTGGAAGACTGGGAAGAATGCACCACTACGTGAGAAAGATAACCTTGGTTTCATTTCAGTCGTTCGAAAAACACCCTTCATTGGGTGAAGCAGGGGATTCGTCGTATAATTTTTAGGTATTACACACCCTCCTCAATTAGATTAGCATTGTGCATCAAAAGATCACTTGCGTTCGCGCGAGCTGTTCGATTGGGTACAAGTAGATTGTTAGGATGGAAGGGCGCCTTGGCGCCCTTCTTGCTATCCCAAACTTTCGTTGCGATTTTTGTTTCATGAGACAAACGAACTCGGGAATAGGTTGGGGATTCTTTTGCGCACTCGCTGTTGCAGCAGGGTGCGGCGGATGTGGGGAAGGCAACGATGGGCCACCAGAGGTGCGCATCGATCAAATCGAAATCCTCAACTTCGACCCCAACTATCCTGAGGATCCTCAAGGTGAGGATGGCAACCCTGATTTTTACGCGGTCGTCAACGTTGGCAACGAAGTCTATTTTACGTCAGAGGTTGTGTATGAAGCTGAGCTGCCTCAGAGAATCCCCTTTGATTTGACCTTTCAAGGGGCCGAACTCGATCAAGAAGTGACCATTGTCATTTTTGAGGATGACGGCGAAGAGTTGGAGGACTACGTTGGTGAAGTTGCTCCTTTTGTGCCACGTGATTTGATGTCATTGGAGCCCGTCCGACATCCTTTGTTTGGAGGGTATTTGGAAATTGAACTCCTGCTGACTTGGTGAACGTCAAGGATTTTTCGTTGAAAACGTTTGTCCCGCCCAAATCCTCGTTATATTTGCACCCCTGTTTTTAGCAAGGATACCTCAATGGCACATCACAAATCAGCCCTCAAGCGCATCCGTTCGGATGAAAAGAAGCGCGACCGCAACCGCTACCAGCACAAGACAGCTCGCAATGCTGTCCGCAATCTTCGTGCGTCTACAGACGCCAAAGAAGCCACAGCGATGTTGCCGCTCGTGAGCGCCATGCTTGACAAACTTGCCAAGCGCAACATCATTCACAAGAACAAAGCAGCCAACTTGAAGTCGAGCTTGACCAAGCACGTTTCAGGCCTCTGATTGATCAAAGGACTACGCTGACAAACTTCAAAGCCTCCTGCCAAAGCAGGGGGCTTTTTTTTGTGCCTCGATGTTGGAGGCAAAACCACGTGAACGGGCCGCCCAAGAAGGGGTGGGTGTGTTGTCGAACCAAGAACTCTTGGTCATTCTGTTGGGCACGGGGCCAGCTGGACAGGATGCTTCTGCCGTGGCTGAAGAAGTGCTGTCGTTGGCTCAGGGTTGCCTGCACAACTTGGCTTCCTGGCCTGTGGAAGGTTTGACCCTTGTTCACGGCATTGGTCAGGCCAAGGCCACGTTGATTGCAGCGGCAATGGAGTTGGGACGAAGGCGACATGATCACGCGCGACGCAAAGGAGACGCCATCAAGAGCAGCCGCGATGTGCATGTTCGTTTCAGGGCTAGACTGAGCGATTTGCAGCACGAGGAATTTTGGGTGTTGCTTCTGCGACGTTCCAATCACGTCCTTGCCGAGGTATGCATCTCAAGAGGCGGACTCACGGGTACGGTGGTGGATCCCAAAATTGTGTTTGGACGGGCCCTCGCGATGCGCGCCGCTGCGCTCGTGCTTGTTCACAACCACCCTTCTGGGAATCCCAACCCAAGCGACGCGGATCGATCCTTGACGCGGAACCTTTGCAGCGCGGGTGATTTTCTGGACTTGCCCGTCTTGGACCATGTGATTGTGGCCGGTGACGGCTTCGTTAGCTTTGCTGACCAAGGATGGTTGAGATGAACGCGCCACATCACATGCTCATTGTCGTCGGAGCTCGACCACAATTCATCAAAGCAGCGGCATTGCACCGCGCCATGGAGGCGTCGGCCATGTGGAAGGCGACTTGGGTCCATACAGGCCAACACCATGATGAAGCTCTGAGTGAACGTTTTTTTGAGGAGTTGTCCTTGCCTGTGCCAGAGGTGAGGTTGCATCCTCGTTCGACCTCCAGGGCCATGAGGCTGGGAGACATGATGGACGGCATCGAAAAGGCCATTGTAACACACGCTCCGGATTGGGTGCTGGTCTTTGGGGACACTGACTCGACCCTGGCAGGAGCATGGGCTGCAGCTGCACAGGGCATCCCATTGGTGCATGTGGAAGCGGGATTGCGTTCGCACCAATGGTCCATGCCGGAGGAGGTGAATCGGGTGTTGACAGATCGAATGTCCAGCGTTTTGGTGTGTCCCACAGACGCAGCAGTTTCACATCTCAAGGACGAAGGCATTTGCAACCGTGTTGAAGATCACTCCTGCAAACCCAATCCCACCTCACCATTGGTTCTTCGCACTGGCGACGTCATGCACGACAATGCCCTTCACTTCAGTGGGAAATGGGAGCTGGAGCCGGGCCAAGGTCCGGTGCTGTTGACGATGCACCGTCCTCAAAATGTAGACGACATTGAGGTGTTGGCTGCGTGGCTTCGGGCCATTGGTGCATGGCTGGCTGAGCAAGGCCTGTCGGCCTTGTTCCCCATGCATCCCCGGACCTTGAACACACTTGAGGGTCAATGGCCGGAGTGGAGGGGTGTTTTGGAAGACCAAAACATCGACGCAGTGCCTCCGATGGGCTATGTCGACCTGTTGAAAGCGGCACACCATGCCCCCTTGGTGCTGACAGACAGTGGTGGAGTTCAGAAGGAGGCGTTTTCCCTCGGCACACCCTGTGCAGTTTTGCGCGACACCACCGAGTGGGTAGAGCAAGTGGAACTTGGACAATCGGCGTTGGTTGAATCGCCATCTGAACTGGCCTCAGTGGCGGGTGCAATGTTGCGACAAGGACGCATGGCGCCTGGCGATTTGTATGGCGATGGTCATGCTGCACGGGCCATTTTGGAGTGTCTGGAAGGCATTTGCACAACGACATGACGAAGCCTTCTCAGTCGGAGCATACGTTGGTGTTGCGAACGTCTTCTGTGTCCAGCAGGCAGCGGCACGTGCTCGACATGCTGACCTCTTGGTATGGGTTGACCATCGAGGTCGAAGCGAGCTCAGAGTTGAGGGGTGGATCCAGTTTGAATTGTGGCCCAAGCATCAAGTGGACTTGGGTGGACCACGATGTGTTGCGCGACGGGGCGTCATTGGACGTTCCAGTGGAATGGGGGGAGTGGCGAGACGACACGCGGCATGTGAATTTGATGCTTCCTTGTTGGAATTCGGACGAGGGTCGCGCCGATGGGAGTTCATACGGCGGCGAGGCCCACCTTGATTTTGATCCCCTGGGCGTGACCTTTTGGGGGTTGACATGCTGGGCTGAGCAAGCTGGTGTGTGGCCGCTTGATGAACACGGCCGTCCCACAACAAATGAATTGCCGTGGCGATCGTCGGAAGGACAGGCGCGCTTCATGGACCACACGATAGCCATGGGACAACAGCATCATTGGCCATGGGTTGAGCTCATGTGGGCAGTGTTGTTTGAAGGGATGGGAATGGCGTGGCATACTTCCCCAGAATTCAAACCTACTGTGGACATCGATGTTGCGTTCAAACACTTGGGACGTCCGCGATGGAAATCAAATTTGCTTCAGTTGCGAGACATTGTCTGGGGACGCTGGGGTGTGGCGGCCGAACGCAAAAAAGTGCGTTCTGGCCATCTTGCCGATCCCTACGACACGTATGCCTTCTTCAATGAGGTGCATCGCGATCAACCTTTGTGTTGGTTTGTGCTCGCGTCAGACCGCCGTTTGCCTTTTGACGTGGGTCTGAATCCGGACTCAGAGGTGCTGCCCGCACTCGTCGCCAATTTGTCAAGTGCCCACAACAAGGCTCGTGTGTGTTGGCATCCAGGATATGCGGCGGTGGACGTCGATGCCATACGGTCCTTCGAGCGTCAAAGGATATCGGATTGGTCAGGCATGGACATGTCGACGGTTCGTACCCATTTTCTCAGAGGTGCTGCAGGGGCTTGGTGGCGCACATTGGAATCCATGGGCATTGAAGAGGACATGTCTCTCGGTTGGGCTCGAGATGTGGGATTTCGCTCAGGCATCAGCCGTTCCTTCCAAGCCTATGACCTCAAAGAGGAGCGAGCGTTGAACGTGCGCATCCATCCGGTGGCGGTCATGGATGTTGGGATTCGGGCCCTGTGGAGTGCAGATGCTGCTCCTGAGGCGCTCAGCGCTCTGATGGCGGTGGTGTCTGACGCAGGGGGGCAATGGACGTCTTGCTGGCACAACACTTCAGTCAGCGAAGACGAGCCGTGGCAGGGGTGGCGTGCAACATACCTTCACATGGTGGACGAAGCGCGGAAGTGGGTCTGACGTAATTTGGGAAGATGGAACCGGTTGATTTGACCTTGGTCAACGTTGTTCTGTGGCAATTGGCCACCGTGGTGAAGTTTGTCGTGACGCCCTCGGCAATGGTGGCGGCGGGCCATTCCTTTTGGGCGGCATGGGGCATCACGTCTTCAGGTGCTTCGATGGGCGTCGCCTTCTTTTGGCACTTTGGGAAATGGTGGGTCCGATGGATGGAACGTCGATGGGAACAATCGGACCGCCCTGCAAAGGTGTTCACGTCGCGCAGGAGAAGAATCGTTCGCCTGAAAAATGGGTTGGGCCTGCCGGGATTGTTGTTCCTTTCTGGACTCATTTCAGTTCCTTTTGCGTCGGTGATTGGGGCCAAATATTTCAGAGACACCCCAGGTGCGATGCCATTGTTGATGCTTGCGTTCATCTTGTGGGCGGGCCTGCTCACCTTCGTTTCTTGGGGAATCAAACACAGCTTCCTATGACGCCCAGACCTCTGTTTTTTGACCTCGATCACACGTTGTGGGACTTTGAAACCAACTCACGCCTGGCATTGCGACTGGGCCATGAGGCCATGGGATTGTCAGGGATGGGTGTTCCTTCTGTGGAGGATTGGATTGCCTCATACGAAAAGGCGAACGATTGGTGCTGGGCCGAGTTTCGCGCTGGCCGAATGGACAAGGCCACGTTGCGTGCTGAGAGGTTTCGACTGGCTTTCGAGGGGCTGGATGTTTCTGTTGAGGCGGGTGTTTGTGAGCGTTTGGGGGAGCACTACATCGAAACGTCTCCAATGCAAACCGCGTTGATGGATGGTGCGCTTGAAGTCCTTGAAGCGTTGAAGGACAGGGGGCATCGCATGGTCATCCTCACCAACGGCTTTGAGGAAGTGCAGCACATCAAGGTCGACAATTCTGGGTTGTCCGGTTTTTTTTCTGGGGTTTACACCAGCGATTTTTTGGGTGTGAAAAAGCCCAATCCCAAAGCGTTCGAACTGGCTGCGGAGGCTGCAGGCATCTCCATGAATGGCGGCATTGTGATGATTGGTGACAGCATTGAAAGTGACATCAATGGCGCCCAAAGTGTGGGGTGGGATGCGGTGCACTTCAACCTTGACGGTCCCTTGTATGATGACGCATGGCATTCGATTCGACACCTGCACGAACTCTTGGAATTGCCCTTGGACATGTGACGTAACTTGCCTTCATGTCAGAACAAGAGAACAAGGGCAAACTGAACATCGAGTTGCCAGAGGAAGTGGCCACGGGGGTGTACGCCAACTTGGCGGTGATCACACACAGCCCCGCGGAGTTTGTGATGGATTTCATTCAGGTCATGCCGGGCATGCCTAAGGCCAAAGTCAGAAGTCGGGTGGTGATGTCACCACACCATGTGAAGCGATTGCTTGGTGCCCTTGCCGAAAACGTGCAGCGTTTTGAAAAGCAACATGGCCCCATTCAAGACCATGGTGCCACAGACCCTGGAATGCCCCTACCGTACATGGGCCCCCAGGGGCAGGCGTGATCTTCAAGCCAGCCAGAAGCGGTTGGCTTTGAAGACACCGAGTACCTGGCCTTGCAAACCTTCACGAACCGGAGGCAGATTGACGCCTTTGGAGCCAATGTGGGCCGCGTGGGGCAGTTCTGGGTGAAACCAGGTGACGTCGCATTCACTGCCGACATCGATGTGAGACTCAGGCAGGGTCAACAAACGTCGAGCGCTTTGGGTCAAAGCCTCCAACAGCGCGCTCAACGCGACCTCCATTGAGGCCGTCTCCAACAAGCCTGAAAGGGCCAAGGCAAATGAAGAGGGAAGGCTCGCCATGCCTTCTGGACTCAGCATGAACTCCACGTCATGATGTTCCAAATCTTCTGGACGGTGATCGCTGACGACGACATCGATGGTGCCGTCAAGGACACCTTGACGCAGAGCTTCTCGGTCTTGTGTTGAGCGGAACGGGGCAGGCACGCGCAAGGTGCCTTCAAATCCAGCGAGGTTTTCGGCACAAAACGCAAGATGAGCGGCAGTCGTGCCACACGTGACATTCAACCCTGATTGCTTGGCGTTTCGAATGAGTGCCACGCTTTCCGCGGCGGTGACCACGGACAAGTGCAAACGTCCTCCGGTGTACTTGACAAGGTCGAGGTCCCGCTGAACGCGCATCGTTTCCGCTTCCGCAGGGATGCCAGTCAACCCCATCTCCGTGCTGGTCACTCCTTCGTGCATGAGCCCACCTGGGTTCATGTCTCGGTCCAATGGAAGGTCCACTACGACTTTCCCATGAGCATTGCTGTAGGTCAGGGCGCGCTGCAGCAAGCTCACGCGGTCAATGGATCCGTCGTCACTAAAGGCCACTGCCCCTGCCTCACTCATGTCATGCATTTCGGCGAGCTGCTTGCCCTGGCCTTGTTCAGACAAACATGCGATGGGCTTGGCCTCAGCAGGAATGCCAGTGTCATGGGCGCGACGTGCGAGAGCCAATACATTGCGGACAGCACTTGCATGGTCCACCGGTGGGGTGGTGCTGGGCAGCACAGCCACAGCGGTGTACCCGCCTTGGGTGGCAGCACGGAGCCCATGTTCCATGCCTTCTTTGGTCTCTTCTCCGGGTTCGCGGAAATGGGCTTGTGCATCCACCCATCCTGGGCTGATCATGCTTCCTTGGGACTCGGCTTGAATCGCCTCTGAGACGGACAGGGAAGGGGCGATGTGTTCAATGCGCCCTTGTTGCAGGAGCACGTTCACCACTTGACCATGCCATGGCCCTTGGGGGTCATGCACCTTTACGGATTTCAAGAGAACAGGCTGTTCCATCGGCGGAGTAAAAGGGTTTCGAAGGCGAGCGCAATCAATGCTGCGAGGAAAAAGTACCACGCGAGACGTTCACCTGCAATGTGTTGTTCAACCAAACGACCCAATTGTGCCGCGGGCTGGCTCCAAACCGGGATGTCGCTCCATCCCAACTCAACAAGGGTCGCGGCCCATTCCTCAGCGAACCACGAAGTCAATTCAGACTCACCTTTCCGCGGGTTCATGCCAAACGTGGCCACCACAATTCCGTTTCGCCTGACCTCATACATTCCAGGGTCCTTCAACCCATCGCCCCATCCCAATCGCAGACCTTCAGATGTGGTGCGTACCTCTGGCACAATGCTCAAGGCCTTCGTGTTGTCGGGACTTGCCCGTTCAATCGACCACGATGTCCCAGCGTCCAGCTCAATCATGTCGTCGGGAGCCAATGCGAGCGTCATGGCTTGGTCGCGCCCGAGAAGAAATTGCCTTGCTTCGACAAGTCGAGAAGATTCGGCCATCCTGAGCAGTGTGGGAACAAAAAGCCCGTGACGCACAAGGTTGCCCGTTTCAAGGCAGGTGCCTAGGAGGTAGACGTGGCCGCGGCCTTGGGCACCGCGAATCAAGCTGAGGTAGGATGCCCCGTTTGCCGCCTCAATCAGCACCTCTTCTCGGCTTGCTGGAGTCCTGTTCAAGACACGGTCGTACGAAGGCCAGTCCACTTTTGAGGGGACGGAACGGAAGACGCCTTGGTAAAAGGGATGTGTCCAGCTCACCTCACCGACGCGACCGGATTCAGAATTCCACCCCCGGGGACGTGTGAGCCCCAGCGCCGTGCACATCGAAGCGACACCAACTCCAGCGCTGTCGGGCACGACCATGACACTTCCGCCACGTTCCACAAATTGGGCCATCATCGAAAGGGCACCTGCCGAAGCCTGAGCCAGTCCGTCAGCGACAACGAGATCGAAGCCAGCAAGCGTTTGGGGGGAGGGCAGGAATGTACCCCTTTCCAATTGAACCAGTGGACGAGCGGACTCGAAGGCCTGGTCGACCCACAGAGACGCCTGTCGAAATGGCGTGTTGGCGTCCGTCCAGTGGAACACATTCAAATGTTCTTGCACGTCGTAGCCCACGTGGTGGACGTCGTCAAAACGCACCGGTGCGTCTTCAAGGGCCACTTGGAGTCGGTGAGACCCCACCTCACCGTGGGTGAAGCGCAGCACAGTGTCTGTGACCAACCCTGGCACCAGGTTGAACGACCCGAGGGCTTCTGTTGTACCATCGACCCTGAGCGTGAGTGGCAAACCGTCGACGCCTTCCAAAGCGTCGTGCTGAATGCGAACGTGCAAGGCAGCGGGTCTGTCCTTCAAGGCGAGGGGTGTGTCAAACCAAACCGAATCAATCCAAACGTTGGGCACTTCGTTGGCCAGAACAGGCACGACATGCCAATTCATAGCAGTGTCGGGCTCATTCAATTCATCAAGGTCGTGGCTGCTTTTCTGCAAGTCGGTGACCCAAAACGCCCGTGGCGTGGCACCTTCTGTCCGTTGAAACTGGTCGAGGCCACGTTGCACAACGGCATTCAATTCCGGTGCGTGGCTTGAAAGCTGGATGGAAGCAATGCGCTCCAAAGCCTCGGTTTGGGTCACAAAACGTTGATCTCTGCCGTCAAAAGCGCTGGTGAAGACGTGGAATTTGTCGGTTTCGCTGAATGCTTCCACCAAGGCAGATGCCTTTTGTTTGGCCTCTTGAATCAGCGGCCCCACTTCGCCGGAGGCCATCATGGAAGGACTGGTGTCCACGTAGATGGAGACGGCCTGTTGTGCTGTTGTGCCTTCACCTGATTCGGGCGCGCGCAACGGATCTGCAAAGGCCAAAACAATCGCCGCAAAGGCCAAAAGGCGGGACAACAGAATCAACAAGTTTCTGAGCCTGTGGCGCGATTGTGTCTCTTTTTGGACATCCTTGAGGAAGGACACGTTCGAAAAGGCCACGCGCCTGAATCGCCGCAATTGCAACAGGTGAAGGAGGATGGGGATGGCCAAAGCCAACAATCCCCAGAGTATGTCAGGCCTGCCCCACACGTCGCAAATTTAGCCCGATTTTAGCCGCATGACACCTCTTGAAGTGCAGGAGTTTTTGTTGGAGAAGGCCGACTTGTATGAGGTTCCGGATTTCATCCCTCGCGATCCACTCAGCATTCCACATCGATTCACGGAGCGAGATGACGTTGAAGTTGCGGCGTTTTTCGCAGCCTCACTGGCCTGGGGCAACCGCGTGGCCATCCTCAAAAGCTTGAATCAATTGATGGAGCGAATGGATCACGCGCCTGGGAGCTTTGTGCGAAGCCACGATGAAGGAGATCTGAAGGTGTTTGATGGGTTCGTGCATCGGACATTCCAAGCGGAGGACGCGCGTAGCTTCGTCCGAGGATTGGCGGGGTTGTTGCGGAGCCATGGGACGCTTGAAGCCGCCATGTTGGCTGGCTGGGCTGCCCCTCAATCGCCTGAGAGTGTTGCGGACGCGCTCACCCAATTTCACTTGGCGTTCATGGCCGAGAAAGGGGTGGCTTCCAGAACAAAAAAACACGTGGCCAATCCTGCCAAGGGCTCTGCCGCGAAACGACTCAACATGTTCTTGAGATGGATGGTGCGGTCCTCTGGTCGGGGCGTTGATTTGGGCCTGTGGAAGGGCATTTCTCCATCGGTGTTGCACATCCCCTTGGACGTCCATACCTCCAACGTCGGGCGGAAACTGGGGCTGTTGAAGCGAGCGTCGAACGATTGGAAGGCGGTGGAAGAATTGACGACGTCGCTGCGCGCCATCGATCCTGTGGATCCGGTGCGTCTTGATTTTGCCTTGTTTGGGTTGGGGGCGATGGAAGGTTTTTGACCTTTGTGCGGTGGAAACGCGCGAGACACAGGATGGCAGCAAGACCCTGCTCAATGCCGAGTTGAATGTTCATTATCACAGCGTTCATGGCGCATGGAATGAAACGAGGCATGTGTTCGGAACGATGGGGGTGGATGCGGCCATGTCCCGAGTGCCAAAGGACACCTTTCACGTGTTGGAGATTGGATTTGGCACAGGCTTGAATGCGCTTGACGTGTGGCTGAGGGCAAAGGAGGCGCAACGACGCGCAGTCTTGGTCAGCCTTGAGCCAAACCCGCTGAAATGGTCCGACGTGTCGGCGTTGGGGTACAGTGCACTGACAGGGGTTCCGATTGAAGTGTGGCAAGGCATGCACGAACAGGGGCGATGGGATGATGAAGTGTTGTCGTTTCAGCGGTTGTCAGAAGGGTTGTTCGAGTTTGAGCTGGAAGAACGACGGTTCGACGTGATTTTGTTTGATGCGTTCGCCCCTGCAGCTCAGCCTGAGTTGTGGACGCCAGAGGCGATGGACAGGATGCGCATGGTGTTGAAGCCGGGTGGCCAGCTGGTGACGTACTGCGCGAAAGGAGAGGTGCGCCGGGCCATGCAGGCCGCCGGTTTTGTGGTTGAACGCCTCCCGGGACCTCCGGGCAAACGAGAAATGATGCGTGCGACGAGGCCTTCCAACCAGGAAGGTAAATTCAACGTTCGCGTGTACATGTTGGTGGTTCGAACGTTGGCCTCAGGCCAGCGACAAGTGCTGGTTTCCTACGAACGACTGCCGATGGGCGCTGTGATGAAATTTCCTGGCGGTGGTTTGGAATGGGGAGAGGGCGTCGCGGCTTGTGCGCGGCGAGAGGCGCTGGAAGAGTTGGGGCAACCCATTGCGCTTGGGCCCTTGGTCCACGTTAGCCAACAAACCCACGTCAGTTCATTTGACGCCAACCACCAAATCATTGCGGTGCATCACGAAGCCGAGCTTGCAGGGCCCGTGGCGTTTGATGACGACGGCGAATTGGAAGACGTGAGGGGCAAGCGTGTCCCCATGATGCAGCAGCGTTTGGGCTGGCGAGACATTGAATCGCTGGAAGAAAGGGAGTTTCACTTCGCCTCAGACCGAGAAGCTTGGAGGGCCTGGCGTGACAACTCGGCGGCCGCGAAGTAAGGCTCAGCCCAAGAGCCCGTAACGGTGTGTGACACAATCATCCACCCGGCGGCACAACTGTTCAGGGGTGAAGGTGCGCCACCCCATTTCATTGAGTTCGCCTCCCAGCACGAAGTAAGAGTCGAGGTCAATGGCCTGCATGTCCGAAAGGACGTGCTCTCTGAAATTCAACAAGGCGATCCAACCGTCCTCTTCCATCACTTCGTCAAACCACTCTTCGTAGTAGGCGTCGTCGCTGTGGTGAAAATTCAACACATTTTCACCGATGAGCACAAATTTGGACACGCCCCCATCGCGCAAAGGGTCGATGACTTCGCGTTTCAAAAGCATGATGTCGTTGAACAGACAGTCGTTCCACTCCCCAATGAATTCGAGCACTGCATGGCCCTCTTCGTAGTCCGCAAACAACACCTTGGTGTAGAGGGTTTGGCTTCCAAATTCATCCCACTGGGGGTGGATGTAGTGGTTGTACACCTTGAGGTGATATGCAAACTCGTTGTACACCCGGTTGTGAAATGGGCTGAGCGGATCGTTGCTGGCGATGTAGTGATTGCGCCAAGCGTAGTAAGGCTCAAGTGCGTGCATGTCCTTGTTGCTGGTGCGCTTCCACGGCGGCGCGCACGCTTCCATGTTGTTTCAACATTGATTCAGCTTCTTCCAAGGCCAAACCTGTGGCCTGGGACACCATTCTGGCCCCGCGGTGGACGAGTTTGGCGTTCGTCAGTTGCATGTCAACCATCCGATTCCCCTGGACGCGGCCCAATTGGATCATGGTGGCTGTGGTCAGACGGTTGAGGATGAGTTTGGTGGCGGTTCCGGCTTTCATTCGGGTTGAGCCGGTGACAAATTCTGGTCCCGTGACCGCTACGATGGGGTGGTCGCAGGATTGGACGATGGCGCTGTCGGGATTGCAGGTCACGCACCCTGTCAGGATGCCTCGAAGGCGCGCATGCCGAAGTGCCCCAATGACATAGGGAGTGCGCCCACTTGCCGCAATGCCGACCACGGTGTCCAAGCCTTGAATGTCATGACTTTCGAGGTCCCTCCAACCTTGCTCGGCATCGTCTTCAGCCCCTTCCACAGCACTTCGAATCGCGGCATCGCCCCCGGCCATGATGCCGACCACGCGGTCGGGCGCCACGCCAAATGTCGGAGGACATTCGCTGGCATCCACTACACCCAAACGACCACTGGTCCCTGCACCGAGGTAGAACAACCGCCCCCCTTGACGCATCCGATTGACCAACGCGGTGATCAGGGCCTCGAGGTCGGGCATTGCCTTGTGAACCGCCGCCTGCACGTCGTCGTCAACCCGGTGCATGGCCGCAAGAAGCGCTTCCACCGTCATGGTGTGGAGGTTGTCGTCAGGGCCAGCCTGTTCAGTGGGAGGAAGGTTCGATTCCATCGCTCCCCCAAAGGTACATTCACCACAGGACGGTCACACCCCAGCTTCCTGCCAAATCTCCCATGCCTTTTCGGCCTGCAAACGCAGCATGTCCGCGCCATTCAGCGTGGCTGCTCCTTGGGCCTTGGCTTGTCGCAACAACAGCGTCTCAGACGGGTTGTAAACGAGGTCCATGACGAGGTGATTTGGGGTCAGCAATTCCACTGGAAACGCGACGCGTGCCTGGGTGTTGGGCCACATGCCGACCGGCGTGCAATGCACCACGAGCAAATGGTGATGGAGCAAAGTGGCATTCAGCTGGTGGTATCCAATCGACGGACGTCCAAACGCTTCGCTGCCTTCTGCACTGTTCCCACTTCTGGACACTGAAAGCGTTTCGATGCCTAGGTTGCGCAGCACGTGATGCACCGCTGCGGCACTTCCGCCTGTGCCCAACACGAGTGCGCGCTCGTGCCGGTTCATCAGAAAAGGTTGGATGGAACGCTGAAATCCCCAAACGTCGGTGTTGTGCCCTTTCCATCCTGACGGGGTTCGAACCAAGGTGTTGACGGCGCCCAAGGCTTGGGCCTCTGGTGAAAGATCTGCCAACAGAGGTAAAATGTGTTGTTTGTGGGGAACTGTGACGTTGAGTCCTTTGAGATTTGGGTGGTCTTGGACGAACGAAGGGAAGGAGTCCACCTCTGGCAGGTCGAAGGCGTCGTACATGACGTCTTCTCGTCCGTCTCGGGCCAACATCGTTTTGAACAGCGCCGGACTTTGGGAATGTTCAACGGGATGTCCGATCAATCCCAGCTGGGCTTTCGAAGAAAGGGTCATTGGGTTTGGGGGCTTCGTTGCGCATCGCCCCAACGCTGCAACCCGGCCACCACAACTGCACCGACCACCGCCAACCCAAAGGCCCCCAAGAGTTCCGTACCGACATCGGAAGGAAGGATGTTTTCGAGCATCCATTCAACCCTGCCGTCGCTGTGGGTGTACAAGGGTTTCACCTGAGCCTTCCACGGCCAAAGCGCCTGAAGCGACCCCACCAAAAATCCAGTCAACACCGCCAAGGTTGGACGTCTACGACTGGCCAGAAGCCATTTCAACGCTCGGCTGAAAATGAGCAATCCGAGCAGAGCGCCAGTCCCAAACGCCGCGATCTTCGTCAAGTCCAATGTCTTCACCGCCAACAACACTGGAGCGTATGCACCCAAAATGAGCAGCAAAAAGCTCCCAGAAATGCCGGGCAGCAGCATGGCACAAATGGCAAGGGCTCCTGACGCCATCAACAGCAGAGGATGATTGGACTGGACCAGCGGGGGCAGGGACGTCACAAACCCGGCAACGGCGCAACCCAAGGCAGCCCAAACCCACGCATCGGCGCCCCATCGTCCGACATGTTTGCCCACCAAAGGCACGGACATGGCCACAAGCCCCATGAAGAAGGCGCGAAGAAGGACAGGTTCGTGCTCAAGCAACCAGTGCAGGGGGGAAGCGAGCGTAGCGATGGCCAAAACAATCCCTGCGCCAAGGGCCAACAAAAACCTCCCATTGACAGCCTTCCAAGCTTCGATCAGCTGTCCCTTTTTCAGGGCTTGAAAACCTGATCCGCTGATGGCAGAAAGGCTGTCCAGCAACGGGTCGTAAATGCCGGCAATGAAGGCCACAGTACCGCCACTTACGCCTGGGACCAAGTCTGCAACGCCCATGGCAAAGCCCTTGGCTGTGACGGACCAAGGCCACTTCATGCCACCTCGAGGCTGGGGTCAATTTCAGCGGCCCATGCGGTGATGCCGCCTTCCAAGTTGTGCACGTTGTCGTACCCGTATTGCTGGGTCAGTGCCTGCGTGACCGCAGCTGACCGCGCACCGGAACGACAATGAATGACCACAGGGGTGTCTTCAGGAATTTCACTGAGGCGTTCCACAACTTCGGCCATGGGAATGTGCACGCCGTCGAGGTGGCTGACTTCACGTTCGTAGGGTTCACGGATGTCAATGAGGGCATGAGAGACCCTGTCGCTTCGCCATTGTGCGAGTTCGTGGACCGTGATGCTTTTCATGATTCAGTCGTCGAGGATTTCGTCTTCTGGAATTTGACGTACCCCTTCTGCCATGGCGGGGGGAAGGTGGTCGAAGAACGTGTCGCCGCGAAGTCCCAAACGCAAGCATTCGAGTGGAATGACGTCGTTTGGACCGATGTTGCCCAAGTTGACGTTGGCTCCGAATTGCTTCAAGAACCAAACCTGTTGAGGCTTTTGGGGAGCCTCCCAAAGGATGTCCTCAAGCGCCACTTTGGTCAAGATGCGACGAACCAGAGCGGTGTGGGCCGTGCCATTGGGTCGATAGATGCCCACATTGCCACTTTCCCGAGCTTCTGCAATCACTTTCCAGCTGCCCGCGGCCAGCTCTTGCTCCATCATGGTCGTCCACTTGTTGGGGCTGATGAGGATGCCGGCTTCTTTTGATCCAACCTCGCTGAGGACGCGAAACTTCTTGGACAAGCGATGAATCATTTCGCACTTCGCGTCTTCCTCGATGACCATGCTCCCGTCGCTCACCTCTACCGTTTCCATGCCGAGGTGATCCACAAACCGCAAGAAATCGTCCAACTGCTTGCGGACAAAAAAGGCTTCGAACAACGTTCCGCCTGGGTACACCATCAATCCTGCGTCGTGGTAGAGTTTGATTTTCTCCTTGACGTTGGGCGTGGCAATGGAGGTGCCAAATCCGAGTTTGAGCAAATCGACTTTGTCCGCATTCACTTCCAAAAAGTCTTCAGCTTGTCGCAAGCTGAGGCCTTTGTCCATGACCATGGTCAAGCCGGATTCTCGGGGCTTGGTCGTTCGCTCCGGGAGGTGAGAAAGGTTGTGGTTCATCGTTCAGGGTTTCATCCGTGCGTAGCGGCTCGCCACGCGAGGGTCGTCGAGGAGACCTGGGTAAGTCTCAAGCAACCGATTCATGCCTTCATAATCGGCCAAGAGCAACTGGTCGAGCAGGCGCAATGCCTCACCGTCCATGCGCAAGGCAAACAGGCTTACAAATTGTTTGTACCCCAGGGTAGTTGAGGTGGGTGGCAAGTGCTCAAAGGCATTGTCGAGCAGCATCAGGGCCTGTTCATGGGCTTCCAAGGCTTGCATGTTGTCCACGCGTTCCTCCCAAGCATCGAGGTGCTTGGGGTTGCGTTCCAACAATTGAACCAAGCATGTGTCCGCATCTTCATGGCGACTCAACTTTTTGAGGGTCATCGCCATCATCAACAAGGTGTCTTCGTGGTGGGGGTGAAGCAACAACGCTTGGGCAAAATGTTCCAGCGCTGCTTCATGGTCTTCTCTCAAATCGTCCAAAACGCCGAGACCAACATGTGCTTCAAGGAAGTGGGCATCCAACTCCAAACACTGGAGGTAGTACTGCTCCGCTTCGTCCAAATCACCGATGTGCTCAAGACATTCACCCATGTAACAGAACGTGCTTGGCTGAGGTGCGTCAATCAGGAGGGTTTCGCGGTGAACTTCCAGCGCGTCACCAAACCGCTCCATTGCTGTGAGTGCCTCGGCTTTTTGATGGTAGGCTGGTGCGAAACTGTCTTCGATGGCAATCGCAAAGTCGTAGGCGCTTACGGACTCTTTGTAGCGACCGAGGCGCTGAAGCGCATTGCCCAAGTTGTACCAAGCCGCGAAGCTGTAGGGGTGGTCTTCGAGGTACTGGTTGTAAAAATCAGCAGCTTCCTGAATCCGCCCCTCTTTGTCCATGCAGAAGGCGAGCTCATAGAGCGCCGTTTCATTGGAGGGGTCTTCTTTTAGGGCCTTCAACAAAACCCGCACAGCCTGCCTCCACTCTCCGAGGTTTTCATGCTCCAAGGCCACGTCGATGTAGATGTCCTTCCGAAGTTCTTCATCTGCAAACGTCAACAGCGCATTGAAATGCTGGAGCGCCAACTTGTGCTCGCGCATCTGGCTGTAGATGTTTGCGAGCGTGAGGTGAATTTCCTCGTTGTTGGGTTCAAACGACAGGAGATTCTTCAATCTTGGGATGGCCTGCACGTGCTTGCCGTTGCTTGCCAGGATTTGGGCTTCGCGCAATTGCAAGACCAAACTTTCCGGGTACAAGCCGCTGGCATAGTGATGGACTTGCTGCGCCTTTCGAATCGACCCTCGTTCGAGGTAGTGCTCGATCAGCAATTCCAGTTCGTCGTGGTCGAAGAACTTCGATTCGCCCGCGTGCATCATGGCTTCGAACGCCTTTGCCAGCGCGAGCACCTGATCTTCTCCCTGATGTGGACGTCCTTCGTCGTGCATTCCTCCCTAAGGTAGGCCGCAAAGGTCGGAAGAAAGGTTGGCTTGAGCTGTGGATTGTGAACATGATTCGTGGAAAAAATCCAAAAGGACGATTCGCCCCATTTCCCCAGTCCGGGAGAGGGCGGGTGCTACCTTGTGCCCATGTTGATTGCATCCATTTCAGGAATCCGCGGAACCGTAGGGGGAAAGGCGGGAGAAGGGTTGAGCCCTGCAGACGTTGTGACTTTCGCCAGTGGATACGGAGCGTGGGTCCGAGAACAACATCCGAGGATGGCCCGACCCAAAGTGGTGGTGGGGCGAGACGCAAGGATTTCTGGCCCTTGGGTGCGGGACGTCGTATGTGGCACACTCAACGCGCTTGGACTTGATGTGGTGGACCTTGGCTTGAGTACGACCCCCACGGTCGAATTGGCCGTGCCTGGTTTGAAGGCGCAGGGAGGTGTCATCTTGACGGCTTCGCACAACCCCAAGCAGTGGAACGCCTTGAAGTTGTTGGACGCCAATGGCGAGTTTTTGTCGGCTGAAGCTGGGCAACGCGTGCTTGCTTTGGCCAAAGAAGGTGTCACTTACGCAGAGGTTGCCGCGACGGGACAAACCACCCACGACGACTCGTGGTTGGATCGCCATGTGCAGCACGTTCTGGATTTGGCGCTTGTGGATGCCGATCTCATTCGAGAGGCCAATTTGACGGTCGCCGTGGATGCGGTGAATTCTTCGGGGGGCATTGCGGTCCCCAAGTTGCTCAAAGCCTTGGGCGTGAACGTGGTTCCTGTGCATTGCGAACCCACGGGACATTTCGCGCACAACCCCGAGCCGCTTCCAAAACACTTGACCGATTTGACCGACGCGGTGATGCAGCATGGCTGCACACTCGGCATCAGCGTGGATCCCGATGTGGACCGGCTTTGTTTTGTCTGTGAGGACGGCAGCTTTTTTGGGGAGGAATACACCCTGGTGGCAGTGGCGGACCACGTGTTGGCACACACGCCAGGGCCGACGGTCAGCAATTTGAGCAGCACCCGAGCGCTGCGGGAAGTCAGTGCACGCCACGGTTGCAGCTACACCGCTTCGGCGGTGGGCGAGGTGAACGTGGTTGCCCAAATGCGTGCTACAGGCGCGATCCTCGGGGGAGAAGGCAACGGTGGCGTCATCTACCCCACGTCTCATGCGGGAAGGGATGCGTTGGTGGGCATCGGATTGTTCCTGACGCATCTGGTGAATCGCGGATTGAGCTGCAGGGCGCTTCGCGACACTTACCCCCATTTTTTCATGGTCAAGGACAAAATGCAACTGCCCGACGCCGATGTGGATGCGGCGCTGGAGGCGCTGAAAAACGACCATCCTGAGGCCGAGGTCAACGACGTGGATGGGGTAAAATTTGACTTGGAGGAAGGTTGGGTGCACTTGCGCAAAAGCAACACCGAGCCCATCATTCGCATCTACGCGGAAGCTTCCTCATCCGATGAGGCGCAGGGGCTGGCCGACCGATTCGCGGCGCGATTGAATCATCATTTGGAGACAGGCGCCTCCGCGTAACTTTGCTGTGCAATGAGCCATGCCTACTTAGACAACGCAGCCACCACACCCGTGGCGCCGGAAGTGGTTGAGGCCATGATGGAGGTGCATCGCTCTGTGTTTGGTAACCCCTCGTCGACACATGCTCCAGGCCGCAAAGCCAAGGCTTTGGTGGAGACCAGTCGACGCCGAATTGCTGAATTGCTGAATGTGCCGCCTCGCACCATCTGTTTCACTTCTGGTGGCACAGAAGCGGACAACCACGCAATCCAGGCTGCAGTCGGGTGTCTCGGAGTCACGCGCATTGTGACTTCGGCGGCCGAGCACAGTGCGGTCATCAAGGCTTCTGACATTGCTGGCCAAAGTGACCATGTTGAAGTCGTGCATGTGGGCCACCACGCAGACGGCACCGTTGACCTCGAGGCGCTGGCCGACATCTTGAAGTCCTCAGACGCCAATACCCTTGTTTCCTTGATGCATGCGAACAACGAGGTGGGCGTCATGATTGACCTCGGCAAAGTTAGCGCGCTTTGCCGGTTGCATGGGGCGTACTTCCACAGCGACACCGTGCAGTCGATGGGGCATTATCCCATGGACCTCGGGGAGTTGGATGTGGATTTTCTTACCTGCAGCGCGCACAAGTTCCACGGTCCCAAAGGCACGGGTTTCTTGTACGTGCATCCCGCCATCCGAATTGATGGGTTGATTGTTGGGGGAGGGCAGGAACGCATGCTTCGGGGCGGCACAGAGAATGTGGCAGGCATTGTGGGGTTGACGCGAGCGTTTGACGTTGCTCATGCCCACATGACAGCCCACGAATCGCACATTCGAGGATTGAAAGCACAGATGGTGGCCGGACTCAAGGCTCGGTTGCCTGAAGTGGTGTTCAATGGAGATTCGGATCGAGAGGATCGGTTGTACACCGTCTTGAATGTCAAGTTCCCCAAACATCCCAACGGCGGCATGGCTGTGTTTCTCCTGGATCTCGAAGGCATTGCGTGTTCAGGGGGCAGCGCGTGTTCCAGCGGCGCCACCATGGGGTCACATGTGTTGCGCGCATTGGAGTTTCACGATCCGGATCGGGCAAGCGTTCGCTTCTCTTTTTCTAGGTACACCACCGATGCGGACATCAAGCGCGCCTTGGATGCGGTGACCAAGGTGTTCGGCACGCAGCCGGCTGGATTGGAGTCCTGATTCAAATCTTGTCGTTTCCGTACCTTGCGTAGGTGCCAGCCAACCGAATTTTTCACCGCCTGATCGGCGCGCGCATGCCTCACATTCTCTGGGCACAATCGCGTCCTGCCGATGCCCAACGCGGGGTCCATTTGGGACTCATTCACGGGCTGGCGTCCACGGCCTATGGAAAATCGTTGGGCATCCAAAATGCGTCGGAAGTGGCGAAACGCAAGGACTTCATTCGGCGCATTCCCCTCGTAACGTACGACGATTTGAAGCCATGGGTGTTGCGAGCACGAATGGGCGAGCCTCATGTGCTTTGGCCAGGCGTGACCAAGTGGTTCGCACAAAGCTCAGGGACGACGAGCGACGTTCACAAATGGCTGCCCGTCACCTCCGAATCGTTGCAGGAGGGGCACTACAAAGGGGGCAAAGATGTGTTGGCTCAGTTTTGTCATCAGGTGCCCGACGCTCAATTGTACCAGGGCAAGCACCTCATTTTGGGCGGGTCAAGCGCGCTGGTTCAAGAGGGCAAGAAGGCGATGAGAGGCGACTTGAGCGCCATCATCGTGAAGCACCTTCCCCCGTGGTGTGAGGCTCGTCGGACGCCCGGCCGGGACATTGCCCTGATGGAGGATTGGGCGAAAAAAGTCGATGCCGTTGCAAAGGCAACGTCCCGCGAGGATGTGCGCATTTTGGCAGGCGTGCCGAGTTGGATGTCTCTGGTGGCTGCGCGCGTGTTGGAAATCACAGGCAAAAGTCATTTGAGAGAAGTCTGGCCCAACTTGACCTTGTACATGCATGGTGGGGTAGGATTTGCCCCTTACCAAGACACGTTCAACGCCCTCATCCCCAATGAGGAGGGCCGCCCTCGCATGCACTACCTCGAGACCTACAATGCTTCCGAGGGATTTTTCTCCTACCAAGATGATTTGACGCGTGAGGACATGGCCCTGTTGATGGACCACGGCATCTACTATGAATTCATCCCAATGGAGGAGTTGGGCAAACCCGACCCTTTGGCCTTGGAATTCAGGGAGGTCGAGGAAGACCAAACCTACGCACTTGTCATTTCCACCAACGCCGGACTGTGGAGGTATGTGGTGGGCGATTTGGTCACCATCACCTCCAAAATTCCTCTGCGCGTGCAAGTTTCAGGGCGCATCACGTCGCACCTCAATTTGGTGGGTGAGGAGGTCATGGAACATCAAACGGATCGAACCATGGCGGCCGTGTTGACGGAACTGGGTGCCCAGGTTTACAATTACATGGTTGGCCCCGTGTTGGATGGCATGGGCAAGCCTGTGGGGCATCACTGGGTTGTGGAATTCCGACGAGAAAGCATGCAGCCACCGGCGTCGGCGCTGGCAAGCCGATTGGACACACACCTTCAAGGATTGAATGGCGATTATGCCGCCAAGCGCGTCGCAGGACTGGCTTTGCATGCCCCCAAGGTGAGTGTGGTCCCTTCAGGGACGTTTGACGCGTGGCTGAACTCCAAAAATCGCTTGGGGGGACAGCATAAAGTCCCGCGGCTGACCAACCATACAGGTGAACTTGACCGCATCGTCAAACTTGCAAGCCAAGAGTTATCCCCAACCTGTTGACGTGGCTTGCAAGGACGCAGTGGTCGTCCTACTTTGGTCTTCCGTTTCTGACGAACCCCAAGAACGAATACCCCCATGCATCTCGCCATTGCAGGAAACATCGGCTCAGGCAAAACGACCTTGACCACATTGCTGGCCAAGCACTACCGCTACAAGCCACACTTTGAACAAGTCGATGACAACCCCTACTTGAATGACTTCTACAAGGACATGACCCGATGGTCATTCAACCTGCAGATTTATTTTTTGAAGTCACGCTTCGCTCAGCTCATTGAAATGAAGAAGAAGGGCAAGCCCATCATCCAAGACCGGACCATTTACGAGGACGCGCACATTTTTGCGCCCAACCTTCAGGCGATGGGGCTCATGACCACACGGGACTTTGAAAACTACCTCTCTTTGTTTGAGTTGATGGAAGAATTCGTGACCCCGCCGGATTTGATGGTGTACTTGCGTGCCTCCGTTCCGACGTTGGTGGCCCAAATTCAAAAGCGCGGCCGTGAGTACGAAGAGGCCATTCGTTTGGACTACCTCAACCGATTGAACGAGCGTTACGAGGCATGGATCAGCACTTACAGCAAAGGAGAGCTCCTGATCATTGACGTGGACAACAACAACTTCCACGAAAGCAAAGAGGATCTCGGGGGGATCATCACATCCATCGACGGCAAGCTCAACAGCTTGTTCAGCTGAGCCTGAACCCTCGCCCAACAAAAAAGCCCGCTTCAAGGCGGGCTTTTTTCGTGTCTTTGAAAGAAGATCACATGGCCGTTGGCACTCCAATGACGGAGAATCCAACGGTGACCTCTTCCTTGATGAACCAGTCCAGTTTGTCGTCAAACGTTTGGGAGCGATAGGTGATGTCGTGCTTGGTGCGGTCCATGGCGAACTTGCCTTGGATGGCCAAGCCCATCATGTCGCCTGGGACTTCGGCTTCCACGATTTCCACGGGGATCGAGTAGTCTACAGCCTTGCCGTTCAGCGTCAACGTGGCGTCCAGCATGTTCTTGCCGTTGCTCTCGTTCACACCGTTGATGGCCAATGTCGCCTTGGGGTGGGTTTCCACGTTGAAGAAGTCTCCCGAGCGAAGGTGTCCTTCGAGGTTGGCTTTGTCTTCACCCGTCAAATCCGTCACTTCGATGCGCTTCATGTCAAAAATCACTTTGCCGGCTGCGATTTCTCCATCGACAAGGGTGAATTTGCCGCTTTCGATGTGAAGCGTGCCGTCATGGCCATCTCCGGTCAATTTGGAGGCAGCCCATGTGACTTTCGGCTTCACTTTGTTGATGACGTAGATGCCGTCTTGCAAACCTGTGTTGACGGCAGTGCCTTGAACATCAGTTTTGGGAGCCTCGGTCGGCGTTTCGCAAGCAGCGAGCACACAGGCCGTAGCGAACAAGGGGAGGATGAGTTGTTTCATTGGATTCATTCGTTGACGTTGTCAACAATTTCAGTGCGCTCCGTGTTCGAATCGGCATCCTCTGTGTGGCCTTCGCCATGCCCTCCGCCCAAGATTGGCGCGATGACCAAACCAACGAGGCACGTCAATTTGATGAGGATGTTCATGGAAGGACCAGAGGTGTCCTTGAAGGGGTCACCCACAGTGTCGCCTGTCACGGCTGCTTTGTGGGCGTCTGAGCCCTTGTAGGTCATCTCTCCGTCGATTTCCACGCCGGCTTCGAAGGACTTCTTGGCGTTGTCCCAAGCACCGCCCGCGTTGTTTTGGAAAATGGCCCAAAGCACACCGCTCACGGTCACGCCGGCCATGTAGCCGCCGAGCGTCTCAGCCGCCCAAGCAGCTTCTGCACCCAACACGAGGGGCAACAACCCAATGACCAAGGGGAAGAGGATGGTCATGGCGCCAGGGAGCATCATTTCCTTCAATGCCGCTTGGGTGGAGATGTCCACGCACTTGCCGTACTCAGGTGTGCCGGTGCCCTCGAGGATGCCAGGAATTTCCTTGAACTGACGGCGCACTTCCTGCACCATTTCCATGGCGGCCTTGCCGACGCTGTTCATGGCCAAGGCCGAGAACACCACGGGCACCATGCCACCGATGAACAACGCCGCAAGCACGTTGGCCTTGAAGATGTTGATGCCTTCAATGCCTGTGAATTCGACGTACGCCGCAAACAACGCCAACGCTGTCAAGGCCGCAGAGGCGATGGCAAATCCCTTGCCGATGGCCGCCGTGGTGTTGCCGACAGAGTCGAGGATGTCCGTGCGCTCGCGAACCTCTTCTGGGAGTTCGCTCATCTCCGCGATGCCACCTGCATTGTCCGCAATGGGTCCAAAGGCGTCAATCGCAAGCTGCATGGCCGTGGTGGCCATCATGGAGCAAGCGGCAATGGACACACCGTAGAATCCTGCAAACTCGTATGCTGCGTAAATCGCAGCAGCGAAGAGAAGAATGGGCCCAAACGTTGAAATCATGCCTGTGGCGAGACCTGCAATGATGTTGGTCGCCGCACCCGTTGAAGACTGCTGAACAATGTCGAGGACAGGCTTCTTGCCGAGACCAGTGTAGTACTCGGTCATGTACGAGATCGCGCCGCCCACCACGAGGCCGACGATGACCGAGTAGAAGACGTTCATGGAGCTGAAGGTGCGGGCACCTTCGCCGAAGAATTCCATGGTGAGTTGCTCAGGGAGCATCACATCCACCAGGAAGTAACATGCGACGGCCGTCAAAATGATGGATCCCCAGTTGCCGCGATTCAATGCCGCTTGCACTTGAGCTTCTCTGGCGTCATTGCCCACGCGAATCACTTGTGCGCCGAGGATGGAGAATACAATGCCAAGGGCAGAAATCACGAGGGGCAACAAGATGGTGGACATGCCTCCGAAGTCGTCGGTGATGCTTCCGCCCATGTCGTTGATCACGTAGTTGCCGAGCACCATGGCTGCCAACACTGTGGCGACATATGAGCCGAACAAGTCGGCACCCATGCCAGCCACGTCACCCACGTTGTCGCCGACGTTGTCGGCGATGGTGGCGGGGTTGCGGGGATCGTCCTCAGGGATGCCTGCTTCCACCTTGCCGACGAGGTCCGCGCCGACGTCTGCAGCTTTCGTGTAAATGCCGCCGCCCACGCGAGCGAACAAAGCGATGCTCTCTGCGCCGAGTGAGAAGCCAGCAAGGGCTTCAAGGATGATGGTCATTTGTTCGACAGATGTGCCTTCTGCACCACCACCCATCCAGCCGAGAAGGAGGATGAAGAGGGCACTCAACCCAAAGACTGCGAGGCCAGCCACGCCGAGACCCATCACCATGCCGCCTGTGAAGGAGACTTTCAGACCCTCGCTCAAGCTCGTGCGAGCGGCTTGGGTGGTGCGAACGTTGGCTTGGGTGGCGATGCGCATGCCGATGTTGCCGGCGAGTGCCGAGAACACGGCGCCGATGACAAATGCAACGACGATGAACCAGTGTGTGGTTTCCACCATGGAAGACACGAGGCCAAGGAGCGCGCCAGCCACCACGACGAAAATCGCGAGGATGCGATACTCAGCGCTCAAAAAGGCGAGGGCGCCTTCGTGAATGTGCTGGGCGATTTCGCTCATACGAGCATCGCCGGTGCTTTGCTTGCGCACCCATGCGGCCTGGACGGCCATGACAATGAGGCCGAGAATGGCCAAACCTGGAACGAGGTAGAGCAGTGATTGCTGCATGTGGTTGAGATTGTGGGGCCGCCGTTCGGCCCGAATTGATCTAACGTTGTTTTGTAAAGTCTTTCTTAGGCGACGTAAGCTACGTCTTTGCATGCCTCCACGATGTCCTTCACTTGTGGTAGGGCTTCCTCAATGAGGCTCGTTGAGAACGCAAATGGGGTGTCACTCTGGCAAAGGCGGCGAATCGGCGCGTCGAGGTGGTCGAACGCGTGACGCTGCACCCGGTAGGTGATTTCAGTGGCAATGGACGCCACAGGGAAGCTTTCTTCTACAATCACCAAACGGTTGGTTTTCTTGATGCTTTCCACAATGGTGTCGAGGTCCAAGGGGCGGATTGTGACGAGGTCAATGATCTCGGCCTCAATGCCTTCTTTGGCCAATTCGTCAGCCGCGGCGTGCACGTCCTTGAGGATCTTGCCAAACGACACAATCGTCACGTCGTCGCCCTTGCGGCGAACATTGGCCTTGCCAATTGGCACGAGGAATTCACCTTCAGGAATCATGCCCTTGTCGCCGTACATCTTCTCAGATTCCATGACGAGCACAGGGTCGTTGTCACGGATGGCGGACTTCAAAAGGCCTTTTGCCTCGTAAGGAGTGAAGGGAGTCACCACTTTGAGGCCGGGCATGGAGGCGTAAAGGCTCTCGTAGCTTTGGCTGTGTGTGGCCGCAAGTTGGCCAGCCGTGCCGTTGGGACCGCGGAACACGATGGGGACAGAGAACTGACCCCCGCTCATTTGGAGCATCTTGGAGGCGTGGTTGATGATTTGGTCTGAAGCCAACACCGCAAAGTTCCACGTCATGTACTCCACGATGGGACGTAGGCCATTCATGGCTGCGCCGACTGCGATGGCGCTGAATCCGAGCTCGGCAATGGGCGTGTCAATGACACGGTCGGCACCAAACTCATCCAACATTCCTTTGGAGGCTTTGTAAGCGCCATTGTACTCAGCAACTTCCTCCCCGAGGAGAAAGACCGATTCATCCCGACGCATTTCTTCGCTCATGGCCTCGGCCACGGCTTCCCTGAAAGTGACTTCACGCATTGTAGGTACGATTTGGGCGGCAAAGGTAATTGATTAGGCAATGCCTCGCCCAAAAGGGGGGATTGGATGCATTCTACGGGCATCGAATCGTCCGTGCTGACCTACATTTGTTGTCCCTTCGCAGCGGCAATTTGGGCCCTCGAAGCATTCATTCAATGACCATGAAGTTTCTCGTTTGCATCAGCAAAGCGCCGGACACTACGAGCCGGATTGCCTTCACAGAAGGCGACACCCAATTTGACGCCAATGGCGTTCAATTCATAGTCAACCCCTACGACGAATGGTACGCCCTCGTTCGTGCGCTCGAATTGAAAGAGCAGCACGGAGGAAGCGTCACCACCATCACGGTGGGAGAGGCCGATTGCGACCCTGTGATTCGAAAGGCATTGGCCATTGGTGCAGACGATGCCGTCCGGGTTGACGCCAATCCTCAAGACGCGCTCCACACTGCGTCGCTCATCGCGAATCACGCAAAGCAAGGCGGGTACGACGTCGTGCTGTGCGGGAAAGAAACCATCGACCACAACGGTTCGGTGGTGGGAGGCATGGTGGCTGAATTGTTAGACGCGGCCTACATCTCACTCGCAACTTCGCTTGACCTCGAAGGAGGCAAGGCCCACGCCAAGCGCGAGGCCAGTGGTGGTTTGGAATCTGTCGAAGCGACGCTCCCCGTGGTCGTCAGTGCGGCGAAAGGCATGGCGGAGCAACGGATCCCCAACATGCGCGGCATCATGGCCGCGCGCACCAAGCCCTTGAATGTGGTGCCCGCCGAAGGTGGCATGCACGGAACGGCCGTGGCGAAGTTTGAGCTTCCCCCTGCGAAGGGAGAATGCAAAATGGTGTCTGCCGATGCCCCCGAAGAGCTCGTTCGATTGTTGCGCGAAGAAGCCAAGGTCCTTTAACCCCAGAATTTGAAAGACATGAATTGTTTGGCATTTGTCCCTACAAAGAATGGTCAGGCCGCCAAGGCTGGCTTGGAAGCTGTGTCCTACGCAAAGCAATGTGGGGCAACCGTCACCGCGTTGGTGGTGGGGGAGTTGAATGGAGATGGCGGCGCTGGTGCCGCAGGCGCGTCGAAGGTGCTGCACGTGAGCGACAACCTTCAAGACGAAGGCCAAATCGCACGCGTCGTTGCCTCTGCAGCAGAAACAGAAGGTGCCACCCTCGTGGTCGCGCCGCATGACCACATTGGTCGGGCTGTGGCTCCCCGGGTGGCCGTGCGCCTCGGTGCAGGCATGGTGCCTGGTGTGACCGGACTCCTGCAGGGCTCTGAAGTGAAAAAGAACGTGTTCAGTGGCAAGGCCATGGCGCACGTGAACATCGATACAGAGAAGAAGGTCGTGACCACCACGCCCAATGCATTTGGTGTGGCGTCAGACGGAGCAGCAGCCCCTGTGGAGGCCTGCACCGCAGACGCGGGTGAGGCCCGATTGACAGTGACAAGATTCGAGCCCTCCAGCGCAGATGGCTCTGTGCCCCTTCCCGAAGCGGTGCGCGTGGTCTCTGCGGGTCGCGGTTTGAAAGGCCCTGAGCATTGGGGCATCGTCGAAGAATTGGCGCAAGCCGTTCAGGCCACGACTGCATGCAGCCGTCCAGTCAGCGACATGGGCTGGCGCCCTCACCACGAGCACGTGGGCCAAACGGGCATCACCATCCGTCCCGACCTCTACATCGCGGCCGGCATTTCAGGTGCGATTCAACACCTGGCGGGCGTGAATCAGAGCAAGGTCATCGTCGCCATCAACACCGATCCCGAGGCGCCGTTCTTCAAAGCGGCCGATTACGGCATCGTGGGAGATGCGTTTGAGGTTTTGCCTAAATTGACTGCGGCCATCAAGGCCCTCGGCTGACGCGTCGTCGGAGCCATCTTGACAACCCCTGCACCCCATGAAGAAGATTGACCTTGAAATTTTGGACATCGCCTTGAGCGGATCGTCTTCAGGGGCCTATGCTTTGGTGTTGGGAGAGGTCAAAGGAAAGAGGAAACTGCCCATCGTCATTGGAGGTGCAGAGGCCCAATCCATTGCCATAGAACTCGAAAACATGCGTCCAAGTCGGCCTTTGACGCACGATTTGATGAAGAATACCCTCTCTGCATTTGGCATGGAGGTGACCGAGGTGCTCATTCACAAAATGGTCGAGGGCATCTTCTACGCTCAACTGACGGTCACCGATGGCATCCGGGAAGAGCACATTGACTCAAGGTCTTCCGATGCGGTTGCGGTCGCTGTGCGATTTGGTTGCCCCATTCGTTGCAGCCAGCAAGTGATGGAGGAAGCAGGGGTGGATTTGGAAGGCAATGAAGGAGAGTTCATGCCGGAAGAATCGGAGGTTCAAGCTCGACCTGCGAAGAAGAAAGGAGTGACTGTGGAGGAATTGCAGAAGCAGCTCGACGAAGCGATTGCGACGGAAAACTACGAGTTTGCCTCCGAGTTGAAAAAGCGGATCGACGACCTCAAAGGTTGAGGGAACTCCGCCATCGCAGTCCTGCATGACGCGCTGTATCTTCGTGGCATGAACAAATCCGTAGGCATCATCATGGGAAGCGCGAGCGATTTGCCTGTGATGGAAGGAGCCCAAACCATCCTCCAGGAACTTGGTGTGAAGTGCGAAATGACCGTGGTGTCCGCCCACCGGACGCCAGACCGTATGGTGACGTACGCGCGAGAGGCCGCTGGTCGGGGCATTGGCGTCATCATTGCCGGTGCCGGAGGCGCGGCGCACCTTCCAGGCATGACCGCTTCCTTGACCCCGTTGCCTGTCATTGGCGTGCCCATCAAGAGCCGCAACAGCATCGATGGGTGGGATTCAGTGTTGAGCATTTTGCAGATGCCCTCAGGGGTTCCTGTGGCCACAGTGGCGTTGGACGGGGGCACCAATGCCGGCATTTTGGCAGCCCAAATCCTCGGGGCCTCCGACGATGCCCTCCGCGGCCGCGTGGCTGCTTACAAAGAAGGATTGAAAGCAAAGGTGATGGGCTCGATTGACGCTGTGGAATCCCATCAAGCCCAGGGATGAGCGCAACGGTCACGTACAAACCTGAAGATCTCGATGCGAGAAAACTCCATGGTTGCCTGCTTGGTGGCATTGCGCCGCGGCCCATTGCATTTGTGAGCACAATTGACGCACAAGGTCGTGTCAATCTTGCCCCGTTCAGCTACTTCAATGTGTTTTCCGCAAACCCACCCTTGGTCGTGTTCTCTCCGGCAAGACGAGGTCGGGACGCGACCACCAAACATACTTGGGACAACGTTCAAGAAGTGGGGGAGGTCGTGGTGAATTTGGTGGATCATGCCCTGGTCCATGCGTGTTCTTTGGCGAGCACCGATTTTGCGGAGGGCGTGGATGAGTTTGTCAAAGCGGGACTGACGGCGCTCCCGTCTGAGGCTGTGCGCCCCCCCAGGGTTGCCGAGTCGCCGGTGCAACTGGAATGCAAGGTTGTGAAGCTCGAATCGCTGGGCGAGCAAGGTGGCGCCGGGCAGCTCGTGTTTGCCGAAATCGTGCGAATGCACTTCCGCGACCACGTCCTGAACGAGGCAGGGGTGCCAGACGCCACGAAACTCGATCTCGTGGGTCGTTGCGGGGGTGATCATTACGTTCGCGTCCATGGCGACGCGCTGTTCACGGTGCCCAAGCCGTTGGGGGTCTTGGGCATGGGTGTGGACGCCTTGCCTGAAGACATCCGCATAAGTCGTGTGCTGACCGGCAATCACCTTGCCATGCTGGGCGGTGCTGAAGCCATGCCCGATGAGACGGAGGTGAACGAGCACAAGCTTCTCGAACTTGCGGAGGTGTTCATGGACCACGAGGACGATGGTGCAGCCCTGGAGTCTGCGCTGCATCACATGGCGGCTGAATTTTTGGACAGAGGCATGGTGGATGAAGCGTGGAAAACCCTCCTCGCATTCAACGCCGGTTGAAGCTGAAAACCGGGTTGCAACGATTACCTTCGTTTCATGGCATTTGAAGTGAAAGGCACCCTGAAGAAGCTGTTCGATCAGCAAGATTTCCCAAGCGGATTTTACAAGCGAGATTTCGTCGTGACCACGATGGAGCAGTATCCGCAAGACATCAAGTTTTCAGCGTTGAAAGAGAAGTCCGAGCAGCTCGGTCAGTACGCCGAAGGGGACGTGTTGAATGTGAAGTTTGACCTTCGCGGCCGTGAGTACAACGGTCAGTACTACGTCGATTTGAACGCTTGGAGGATTGAGCGAGGAGACCAAACTGGAAGCACCGACGCAGGTGCCGGACAGCAACCCGCTGTGGTCAGTGCGGCTCCGATGCCTCCCGTGCCACCCATGCCCGCCACAGCGCCGGCTGACGACGACGACCTCCCGTTCTGACCTTGCATGACGGATCCATCCAGTGCGTCCATTTTGGAGCGTGCGCTTGACGCGTACGCCCGGAGTTTTCAGCGCTGGTTGCCGAGTCCGTTCACCATTGCGGTGATCCTCACCGTGGTGGCGGCGTTGATGGCCCTGCGACAAGCCAGTGCATCGGAAGTTCTGGATGCCTGGACGCAGGGGTTGTGGAACGCAGGCTTGATTCGATTTGCATTCCAGGCCATGTTCATGCTCGTGTTGGGGCATGTGCTTGCGTTGGCTCCTCCCGTCTTGAAAGCCTTGCGCAAGGCCATCGACTGGATTGTGAAATCGCCGGCCAATGCCCCGGCCAAAGTGGCGCTGCTGAGCATGGTCATGGGTTGGGTGAATTGGGGGCTGGGCTTGATTGCCGGTGCCATCCTTGTTCGCGGCGTGATGGACCGCCGTCGCAAAGAGGGAGGACAGTCTCCGCTCGCGTCCGTGTCTCTTGGGGTGCTGGGAGCTGCGGGTTACACAGGGTTGTTGGTTTGGCATGGGGGGCTTGGAGGCTCTGCACCGTTGAAAGCGGCTGAGTCTGGACATCTTGCTTCGTTGGTGCCAAACGCAAGTTGGAAAGACGCCTTGCCCGACGCGTTGACGCTCAGTGACACCGCGCTAACGGGTTGGAGTCAGTCGGTGACCTGGACCGTGGTCGTGGTGGTGGTGTTGACGTTTGTTTGGTTGGGGCGACGCATTCAAGGCGGAACGGCCAACGCGTTGCCGGAGTTGGCACAAGAGGTGGCCTCTCCAGAGGATAAGGAGTCGGCATCTGGCGGACTGGCTGAGAAGATGGATCGTTCACGTGGCGTGCCCTACCTCTTGGGATTGGTTTGTCTGGGGGGCGCTGGGGTGTGGGCATTGCAGTCCGGACCGCTCACCAAGGTTGCTTTTGTCACCCCAGATTGGATCAACATGGTGCTCCTGGGGGCGGCCTTGCTCGGTCATGGTCAGGTTCGAGGCATGTTGAGGGCACTTGATGAAGCCATTGCCGGTGCGTCGGGAATTTTGGTGCAATTCCCCCTGTACTTCGGAATCATGGGGATGGTGTCCGGCACGGGTTTGGGCGCTTCGATGGCAGAGGCCTTGGTCGGGGCGACGCCTGCCTCGTGGTTGCCTGAGGCCCTGTTTGTGTCCTCTGGCGTGCTCAACGTTTTCGTGCCGAGTGGAGGAGGTCAATGGGCCGTGCAGGGACCGCTTGTGCTGGAGGCCTGCCATGCCCTTGGCGTGTCTTTTGAGCGAGGCATCATGGCGATGGCCTTCGGGGACGAGCTGACCAACATGCTTCAGCCATTTTGGGCCTTGCCATTGTTGGGCATCACAGGGCTTTCTGCCAGAGACATCCTTCCCTACACCCTGCTTGTGATGGTGGTTGCAGGGGCGGTGATGCTTGGTTTTCTCGCCTTTTGGGCCTGACAAAAGGGCGTGGCGCGCACTTCCGACCGAACTTTGCCTCATGTCGCCTGAATTTCAAACCCATGTTCTTCCCAACGGCCTTCGCGTCATCCACGCTTGGATGCCTCGTGCCGTGACGCATTGCGCACTCGCAATCAATGCGGGCACGCGGGATGAAGCGACGGATGAATCGGGTTTGGCCCATTTCATCGAGCATGTCTTGTTCAAGGGGACCCAAAAGCGAAAGGCATTTCACATCCTGAATCGGATGGAATCTGTGGGAGGCGAAATCAATGCGTACACCACCAAAGAAGACACGTGGATCACGTCGTCTCAACGCGTGAAGGACACAGAGCGCGCGATTGAACTGTTGGCGGACATTGCGTTTCAGAGTGTGTTTCCCGAGGCGGAGCTGGACAAGGAACGCGATGTGATTCTGGACGAAATCGCCAGCGTTCAAGATCAGCCTGGCGACATGATTTTTGAGTCGTTCGAGGCGGGTCTGTTCGCGGGCCATGCCCTTGCAGCGCCAATTCTTGGCACAGCTGAACGGGTCAAGCGGTTGACGCGTGCACAGGTTCAGGACTACGTGGCCCGCAATTACCAACCTGACAACATGGTGCTCGGCGTGGTGGGGGCTGTGGAGTGGTCCAAAGTCAAAGCCTGGGCCGAAGCGCATTTTGGTGACGTGCAGGGCGCTTCGTCCTCTCAAGCCCCGTCGCTGTCGAGGCTGCCTCGGGTGGCTCCAACCGTGCAGGATTCCTTTCAATGGGTTGAACCGCGTGGCGTCCACCAAGTGCATCATCTGATGGGGTGTCGTGCGCCGGGTGGCGATTCGTCTCAAAAATTGGCCATGACTGTGGTGGCCAACCTGCTTGGCGGACCTGCGATGAACTGTCGTCTCAACCTCAACATCCGCGAGAAATTTGGGATGGCTTATCACATTGAAGCGAACCACCTCGTCTACGAAGATGCAGGGGTCTTCAACGTGTATTTTGGGACGGACGCACGTTTTCACAAACGGGTCGAGCGGCTTGTGCGTAAGGAATTGGCGACCCTGCGCAACAAGTCCTTGGGATCTCGTCAGTTGCACGATGCAAAGCAGCAATTGCTCGGCCAAATCGCGCTCGGCCACGACCACGGCGGGTCTGTGCTTTCAGGGCTCGCCAAGACGTTCTTGATGTACAACCGCGTGGAAACGCTGGACTCTTTGGTTCGGGCAATCGAAGGGCTGAAAGCATCGGATTTGCTCGAAGTGTCCAACCAATGGTTGAAGGAAGAGGCATTGAGCAGTTTGACCTTCACCACACCCGACAAGCGGTAAAGTCAGTCTTTGCCGAAGCTGTGCCAGCTGTTGTGGCGCTCCTCGATGCCGTTTTTGATGGAGCGGATTTTCAGTGCAAGCGCACCCCAAATGCGGTCGTGCTCCTCCAACAGCGTGCGCATGGCGTCGTCGTCGTTGTCTGCCCCCGAGGCCATCAGGGCCAGGACGGGATGGTCGTGGTTGCGAAGCCATTGAACGGCACTGCCATCGCCTTCGGCGCCCCGACAAAGGGCCATGAGTTCAGGGAACCCTTCGTTGAGCAACCAGGTGCGCGCTTCGTCTTGATTGTGCAGGGCATGCACAAAGAGACCGAGTTCCGGGAAGCCATTCCCCAGCAGCCAATCGCGAAACTCCCCATTGCCGGAAATCGCTTCGCCCCAAGCCACCAAGACTTTGATTGGATATTGCCGTACCACGAATGAAAGGTAGGGAGGGAGCGTGGGATTACCTTCGCACCCTTGAATCAACCCCTCTTCACCAAAACGTTTTGGCTTCTCTGCTCAGGGACCGTCCTGTTCATGGCCAGTTTTGGCATGTTGCTTCCTGAATTGCCTGGGTATTTGGCCAGCATGGACGCCCACCACTTGATCGGTTGGATTGTCGCGTTGTTCACAATGGGCGCGTTTGGGAGCCGTTTTGTGGCTGGTCGGGTGGCCGACCGTGCTGGCCGGAAGCCTGTGATGTTGTTTGGCACCGCAGTGACGGCCCTTGCGGGCTTCGCTTACATCGGGGTGGCGCGCATGGACAGTGTGGCCATGGCGGTGACGGGGTTCTTGGTGGTGCGATTCCTTCATGGTCTGTCCACAGGATTTCGTCCGACAGGGACCAGTGCATTCCTCACGGATCTTTCCCCACCTGCGCGACGAGGAGAGGCCTTTGGATACCTCGGCGTGGCCGGCAACGCAGGCATGGCTCTGGGTCCAGCCTTGGGCAGTTGGTTGGCAGTCGAGTTTGGGTACGACGCCATGTTTTTGGCGAGCAGTGCCCTTGGCGTTGCGGCCTACCTGATGACGCTTCGTCTTCCAGAGACCCTGCCCGAGGCACGAGGCGTGGAATGGCAAGATTTGAATGTCCTCAAAGGAGGCACCGTAGAACGAACAGCCTGGCCTGCTTCGGTGTTTTTGCTTCCCGTGGCCATTGCGTTCGGCACGTTTTTGACGGTGACGCCTGATTTGGTGGCCGATTTGGGTTTCGTGTACAAAGGGTCCTTCAACACCGTGGTGGTGGCGGCATCCATTGTGGCTCGCTTGGTGGCGGGCAAGGCCTCAGACCGATACGGTCGTGTCGAATTGCTGAAGGTGGGGGCGGTGTTGCTTGCGGTGGGCATGACCCTGTTTTCATATGCTTCCTCTGTGCCGATGCTTTTGGCGGCAGGCATCGTGTATGGTTTTTCGATTGGCATCAACATGCCGGCCATTTTTGCATGGACCATCGATTTGGCGCCAGAAGGGAAGGCGGCCACGGCACTGAGCACGATGCTGATGGCGTTGGAAGTGGGGATTGGATTGGGGGCGTACGTGTCAGGGTCGTGGTTTGCTTCAGAGCCGTCGATTTTGCTGGAGTTGTACGGGATGTGTGCGGGATTTGGGGTGCTGGGGTTTGCGTTTTTGACCTGGTGGAAGCGCGTTCACAAAAAGGACGCTTCGGCCGGTTGATAACTCAGGTGAGGTCGCATGCATTCGTCGGCCTTCGAACCTATCTTTCCCTGCATGGAGACGCTTCTTGAAAAACAACTGACGCAAGCGCTGTCAGAGCGCAAGGCGGTCATGGGTGAATTCCTTCGTCTGAAGGCCGAACTCGCACGCACCCAGCAGCGAAATGACGACCTGAGGTCAGAAAATCGGGCCCTCAGGGAAGCGTTGCATGCAGCCGAGCATGAGGTGACAAACTTGTTTGCCTTTGCAACCCAAGTCGGCGAAGAAGCGTCTTAAAAACACCTCCACTCGATCACAACGAAAAGGCCGCCTCATTGTTGGGCGGCCTTTTTCATGTTCGGGCGTTTGGTTGGGCGCCACCCGGCGAGAAGGTCAAGCGGTTTCGAGCACCGCTGATGCGGTGGGGAAGGCACGGTCCACTTTCTTGAAAAGACCTTGCAATACTTTGCCAGGGCCCACTTCGGTCACTTCCTTGGCACCATCGGCAATCATGGCCTCCATGGTTTGGGTCCAACGCACTGGAGCGGTCAATTGCGCCACCAATTGCTTGCGAATCAATCCTGGGTCGATGGTGGGCTCCGCGCTCACGTTTTGATAAATCGGGCATCGCGGGGCTTGAATGTCTGCATCTTCGATGGCTGCGGCCAATTCGGCTCGAGCGGGTTCCATCAGGGGGCTGTGGAATGCACCGCCCACAGGCAACATCAAGGCGCGACGTGCGCCGGCTTCCGACATGGCTTGGCAAGCAGCCTCAACGGCTGGCACTTCCCCGGAAATGACGAGCTGTCCTGGGCAGTTGTAATTGGCTGCAACGACGACGCCTTGTGTTTCCTCACACACCCGCTCCACGACGTCGTTCTCCAGTCCGAGCACCGCGGCCATTGTGGATGGCTGTGCCTCACAGGCTTTTTGCATGGCGTTTGCACGGGCACTGACCAAGCGAAGTCCGTCTGCAAAGTTCAATGAACCAGCGGCCACCAAGGCACTGAATTCGCCGAGGCTGTGGCCTGCAACCATGGCTGGATTGAAGGTGTCTCTCAAGCACTCCGCCAAAATGACCGAATGCAGGAAGATGGCGGGTTGGGTCACAGCCGTCTGCTTCAAGGCTTCGTCCGTGCCTTCGAACATGATGGAAGAAATGTCAAAACCCAACACATCGTTGGCTTCTTCAAATCGCGCACGTGCTGCTGAAGACGATTCAAAGAGGTCATTCCCCATGCCGGAGAATTGGGCGCCTTGGCCCGGAAACACAAAAGCGTTCATGTCAAGAAAATTTCAGCGACAAACCTACTGCAAGGATTTGTTTCAGTTGAATTCCCGGTCCCTTTTCGCCTAGATCCTCTGGCAAATCTGGGTCAGGCTCTCTTAAGGTCAACTCGACGTCTTTGTCGTAAATCAAGGTCAAGCCCAAGGTGGTCGCAAGCCAGTCATTCACCTTCAAGGTCAACAAATGATCTGTAAATACATCAATGGCTTCGGGTTCTTCCAAGTAGTTGCTGAACAAATCCAACCTCGCTGTGTACGTGACGTTTTCGGTGACATCTTGTTTCAATCCGAGGCGGATGGTGCCACCGATTTCGTGGCGCGACCTTGCGCCAGCATCCACACCAAAGGTTCCGGCCTGTGACAACGAATCGTTCAACACAAACGTGGATTTGGAAGTGAATGGCGCCAAGAACACAGACCAAGAAGGGGTGGGCTTGATGTCGAGCCCCAGCGCCAGAATAAGGTAGCCGGGCGCCATGAAAGCCGAGGTGACGTTGTTGCGGTTGGGCACGCCGTTCACTGCCTCAAAACCAGGCGCGAGTTGCGTTCTGAAACTGGCCAGTCCGGTAAGCGAACCTTTGTCTTTGATTTGGGATCCCAACTTGGTGGCCAATTCGATGCGATCGTCTGTTTTCAGCAAAACGCCTTCATCGGGCCGATGCAACAGGCCGAAGGCCCCATGAAATTCAGTGTCCCATCCCAAGGAGGTGCCATCGTATTCCCAGAATTGATCCAACCGCGCAATCAAACTCGCCGAGCTCTGTCCCCCCGCGGCCCATTGGTTCAATTGGACTTGACTGAATTGGACGTTGATGGCCGTTTCCGACTTCTGGTACACCGAGTCTGGATGCTCTACGATCGATTCGCGCAGCACTTGCTCTGCTTTCGAATCCAAAGGCAAAGTCGGTCCTTGGCCAAACATCTGACACAACGTCCCGGCACCCAATGCAAGCAAGAGCCCCTTGCATGTCACAAGTTTGCGTACAGTCATCGAATCACACTGACGTGGCCAGTGTAGACATCGGCTCCTTGTCCGTTCTTCTTTTTCAGGGTGATGCGCCAAGTGTACACCCCTGTTTGGACAAGGTGGGTTCCTTCAGGACCGGTGCCGTTCCACTGCTCACTTGCAGGGTGGTCGGGGTCTTGAGAGCACCAAACACGATGGCCTGTTCGGTTGAAAACGCACACTTCGTACGACTCAATGACATTGGTTCCTTCAATGCTCGGGAACCACGAGTCGTTCAAATTGTCCGCAAACCCTCCTTCTCCGCCTCGAGCTGGCGTGAATGCGTTGGGCACGTACAAGAACAAATCTTCCCTCACTCGGATCACATCCTCGGCATAATCAGTGCATCCTCGGTCGTCGACCACAGCCAGTTCTACAAGGTATTCACCGGTGGCGTTGTATTGGTGCTGCGGGTTGACCTCGGAGGAACCACTTTCATCGCCGTCGCCAAAAATCCAGATGTTTTGGGTTTGGCCTTCAGACTCATTCACAAATTGAACCGGTCCGTTCGACAAGTCAATCGTGTTGCCAGGGAGGACAGAGAACGCAGCTGTCGGGGGAATGACTCCCTCAAACGCAGCGAGGTACGTCGTCTCCACAGAACACACAAGCACATCATTTTCGGTGATCGGGTTTCCGTCGTTGTCGTAGCCCAAAATGGATGGTGTCGTGTGGGTTTTTGACACTTCAAAATCCACGTTCCGGTAGCCCGGGAACTCCACCGGAAGCACCAGAGGAGAGCTGAAGTTTTCAAAGGTTCCGTAGTCTTCAATCGACATGATGAAATCGGAAGCTCCGATGGAGGTTGCGTTGATCACAACGGTAGTTGGCATGCAAATGCCATCAGGTTGCGTGAAGGTCAATGTGGGGTCAGGCAAATCGCGAACTGTGAACGGCTGAGCAGGGGTGGTCTGCGAACAGCCATAGCTGTTTTCAATTTCCAAGATGAGTTCCACGGAGCCAGGTGCGTCAATGCAAATCTCAGGCACTGGCGAGTTGGCGTCATCGACAGAAATGTTGTCGGAATTCAAGCCTGCCTCTGGCGTGACGAACCAGGTGTAGGTGTAAGCGTCTTCGGCGCAGATGTTGTAATCCTGAACGTCGTGCAAAACCTCGATGCAAACGGCATTGGCCGTGTCGAAGCACGCTTGAGGTGCATCCAACAAGAAGGCAGGAGATGGTGTTGGATTGACCACCAAACTGTCGTCGATGAAGGACTCACAAACCTTGGTGCCGCCGGCTGCCAAAACATGGACGAGTTGCACTGTCGCAGAAATGTCCTCCACGGCGGGGCATGGCGTGTTGTTTTGGAACAAGAAGCAATTGTCTGAAGCTCCGCCATTGGGATTGGCCCAAAGCGTGATGATTTCAGGCATTGGATTGAGTTCGTTGGTCACCCCGACCTCAACACATGCCAGTGAAGGAGAACACACCTCATCAGGAAGGGGTGTGGTCCATTCCAAAATGGGGGTCGCGACCACCTCGATGGCGATGGAGTCAATGGATGAACAACCGACGCTGTCTGATACTTCGCACCATACCTGAATGTCTTCTGGGTCGCTGTCAGTCTGCGGTGTGGTGGACGCAACGAATGGACTGGTCTCTGAGCTTTCAATTCCCACAATGACATCAGAGAGCTGACCTCCGCTGTTGACGTACCATGTGTGAGTGTACGCAGATCCCACGACTGAATTCGAGATTGCGCATACAACCGCTGTGCTGTCTTGCTGACAAATTGCTGCATCGGCTGTAAGCCCGATGTCAGGCTTTGGCACCACAGTGATGGTGGTGTCCAAAACCGATTCACAAGTGGTGAGGATGTCGTCGTATTCGTAGTTCAGGATTTTGGTCACCGTAAGACCGGTAGTTGGAGGCAGCAATTCAAACGTGAAACAATCCTCCAACGTTGCCAATTCTGACTCGCCGTTGATCGTCACATAATCGTAAACCGGCGGCACCCAATCGCTGTCCTCATTCAAGTCGCAAAAGGTCACAGAATCTTCCTCGCAGTAAGGTGCTTCTGGGTCCAGGCTTGGTTCGATGATGGGGAGGGGGTACACAATCATATGAATGGAGTCGGTTGCACTGCATCCGAGCACGCTGTCAACGAGTGAGGGATAAACCAACGTGCCGGTGACCACCAACACATCGCCTGAATCGGGCGTCAGCAACTCCAATTGTTGAATGGAATCTCCAGTGACGGCATCCCCAGGCGCAAAAATGGCAGGGTCTGTCAAAATCGATTCTTGAGGGTCAAAATCGTAGTCATAGATGTCGGCGCCGTTGACTTCGACAGCTGTGTTTTCACCTTCGCAAATGTGAGAGGCTTCGATCCCCAAATCAGGCAGTTCGTAGATGGAATAGTCAAACGTGGTGTCATGGCTGCAGCCATAGCTGTCTGTCAAGGCAATGCTCTTGCTGTTGGCAGAAGACCCATCTCCAGGGTCTCCTTCATATGCCGCTTCGAAACTCCAGCACGGATTGTCGGTGGGGATTGAGTTTGGAGATTCGTCGCAAGCTGGGGTTGTGCCCCAATCCCAAGAATCTTCTTCGGTGGCTCCATCGGCCACACCACAAATGCGTGTCGCACACAATTCCACGCTATCACCGTCACAAAAATCCATGCCTTCTGACGTCACCTCGAAGGCGGGCGTGGGCCTGATGAAGACTTCCCAACTGGCGGTGTTTTGGCATGTGAGGTCGGTTGCAGGTGAATTCGTGACAATCACCTCACCTGAACACACATTCACCACCTCGCAGTCTGCGCCGTCCCCAAGCTCCGCAGTCAAGCTGATGACTTGTCCACCCCCAAGCGACGTTGAAGTGACATCGTCGTTTTTGAACCATTCGTACGTCAATGTAGGAGGTGGATTTCCTTGGGCTTGAAACAGTGCTGTCATGGTGAAGGTTCCCCCTTCGCATGCTGTGGCATCCATAGGGTCGAAACTGTCGTCTTCAATCTCTAGGGGTCCAAGGATGGTGGGCTGAGGCGGGTTGTAACTGACCAGCGTGACAATCTGCCGCTTTGTGCAAGTGATGGATTCATTCCCAATTGCATACGTGTTGCTTCCGTAGAATGGACCAGCATTTGTCCCGCCGGAGACGCACGATTGCGGGAGGACAAATTCAAAGCACCCTGAGGCGTTGGCCTCAGGCTCCTCCAGAGATCCGTCGCAGCAGAAGGCAAGCGATTGAGGTCCACAAATTTCAAGTTCCGGATCTTCGTTGCTGCAGTATTGGTTGCTCGACGTCAATTCGATGCAGGGTGCTGGGAAAACACTGAGCGTGTCAAGCCACTGAAATTCTGCACTGCAACCGTTGGTTTCGTTGATCGTGAGATACACGGAAAGGCTTGTGGTTGGTGCATCTACATAACTTGGAATACACGGCAATTGAGGGGTTTTTCCATACCCACATGTGTCTTGCATCGAGACCAAATTGTTTGCCAAAGCGGGGTCGTTCGCAACGTCATACACCTCCCAAACGTAACTTAAAGGGCTCGCAGCCCCGCCGCCATCTAAGGGGTCTTCACACCCCGCCTGCACACCATCGGCGGAAAGCAGGAAATTGCTGTTTGCGCAGAAGATGTTGGTGGTGTCGCCTACGAGCACTTCAGAACCTGGACATTCGGTGGGTGTGGTGTTGTCTTCAGCAGGGGAAGCGCATGGCGGGTTGAGCAAAGTGACGCTGGCGGCGTTGCCGAAGGCTTCCATCACGCTGATGCCCTCAAGGGAGGGGAGGGCACGCACATCGAGCACGAAGTTGGTGTCGACTCGGCAACCCGCGCTGTCGGTGATGGTCAGATCGATGCAAACGTCGGTGCAAGGTTCGATGTCGAAGGGCACTGAGATTGAAGCCATGGACTCGAGCACGCCTTGTCCTTGGGATACGCCACAATCTTCATTGACGCATGGGTCTCCCGTGATTTCCCAAACCAGCGGGCTGTCCTCTGCTGTGCAGTCCTCCCAAAGGAAACAAAGTTCGTCTGGGGTGCCATTCTGGGTCAAGGCTGAGGCGTCCAATTCGTATTCGCTTCCTGGGCACAGGTAGTCGGGCAGAAGCAGTCCTCCAGGAGGAATGACTGGAGCTTCGTACCATTCGAAGGACAGCGTGTCGATGGATTCACACAACAACGCGGGGTAGTTTGGAGAGCTGGTGTGTGCGACCACCCGCAGCAGGGTGGGGCTGAACCCACTTGTCAACGTTGCGGTTGGAACGCTGATGGAGTTTCCAGTCAAAGCAGGCGCAGGAAACGACGGGGCAAAAGTGGCGCCACCGTTGATGGAATACTTCCAGTCGGTGACGTTGGTGATTTGGCTGAAGCAAGATTCACACGAAGTGGCCGGACAATCCAAGCATGGCTCTTCTCCTGCCTGCGAGGTGGAGTCGCTGCAATTGAATGCGGTGAACGTGAACTCGTCCAAGTTGTCACACAGCGCTCCTTCCGTGGCGATTTGCAAATCTGGGAAAGGCACCACCTCAAGCTCAAATCGCACCACGGGGGAGGTGCACTGCAGCAAGCTGTCTTCCACAGTCGGCAATGTCCAGGATTGTTGCAGTCGCATGCCGACCGTCGAGTTGCAAGTGACGTCGCAAAACACAGGGTCGCTGTCCGTGGACGCGGTGTTGAATCCACTCCCACTCAAATCCCATGGAAAGGGTGTCGAGCAAACATCACCATCGGTGTCCGCAGGAATTTCATCCATGCCATCGCAAGAATCGGCGTCCAAGAACCATTGGAAATTCAATCCACCGTCGGCGTTTACATTGATGGGGGCTGCGCATTCGCTTTTACAAATGGCTTCGAAGATTGCAGTTGGCGCGGGCGCCGCGTACAAGGTCATAGACCCGTCGAGGACTTGACTTTCGCAGCCCGATTCATTCAAGGCCGAGACTTGGACGTCAAAACTGGTGATTTGGTCTGCATCGCCATCGAAACAAGATGCGATGACCTCTTCGAGCGTCAGAGACAGGGACGCATTGTTTAGGATTTCCTCAGGGGTAATGGTTTGGACAATCTCAGACACGGTTCCATCTTCAGCAGTCACGACCCAGGTCAGTGTCCAAGGCGAGGGCGAAGCGTTGTCGCTGTCAATCACAATCGCCAGCGATGAGTTGGTCTCGTACGCACAGGCCGTCACGCTGTTGATGCTGTCCACCCAAGCGATGGAAGGTTTTGGGGCAACGTCGATTTCAAATGTGGTGTCCGTGACGCACGTGGTCGTTGAGAAATCAGGGGCCTGGTGACAGGTTGTCCTGCGAATGGTTCCTGAAATGCCTGGAGGGTCCAGGGCGAAGTAGTATGCTTCGTCGTTGCTTTCGCTGAAGCCATTGCAGTACGCGAGCGTGCCTTCGTTGCTCGATGTTGAGTCAGGAAGGGGTGTGGTGATCCACTCATGGCTTGCGAAGGAAGGTACATCGATGAGTTCAATCGCGAGGCTGTCACCGTCGCAAACTGGGGGGTAGTTCACGGGGTAAGTCACCTGCCATTCAATGGCCGCCGCTTCAAAAAACAAAATGTCCTCGCAAGCTTGGGCTGCACAATGCACAGAATCCCCACCTCCAATGGCGTAGCCAAGGTCGATGGTTTGGCATACCACATCGCCATTGACGTAACCCAGCGTTTCGGGCAAGGGGAATTCATTCGCCGTGGTCACATCAACAGCGTCACCTTCCAACGTCCACGTTTCCGTCAACAACGGACTATCATTGTCGCAATTGGCGAACGTCAAGTCGAAGTCGCTTACGATGATTGCGTCTGGATCTGCTTCGCAAAACGGGGTGAGGGACAAACTGAAGTTGGGGGTGCCAAGGACATCGATGTCGACTTGAGCGGCAGTTGTCCCACATCTGTTGCTGGCTTCCAGTTCCAGAATGTAACATCCGGCGTTGAGGGTGGAAACCGCGAAGTTGTTGGACACTTGGTTGGGATCTGCACCTGAAGTCTCACAACCAACATCAGGAAGGGCCAGTGCCGACCCCGTAGCCAAATCGACCACTGTCGCACACAATTCAGTCTCGAGGCTGTTGGGGGTGAACACTGAGCTGGCCACATCGAGTTCTCCGCCCAAGTCACAAAAGGCAGTTTCTGGAATGGTGTAGATGGGGGCGTCAGGCGCAGCGCCGACTTCGAGGAAGGCGGGTTCGAGGTTTTGGGAAAGCGTGGCCCAAACCACGTCACCAGAAACCTCAAACAAACCGTCTGTCAAGGGTGCGAAAGACAGGGTCATCTGCAAACTCCAATCCGCAAGGTCCTCACCAATCGCAGCGTCCAGTGCGTAATCGGAGGCCAGCGCAGGCACACCGTTGCGTGAAATCACCCACTGCACCTCCTGAATGTCTGCAGCCGGGTTGGTGAGGGTGGATTCGTCGATTTGGAAAGTCACCAAATTGCCCACCGGATCTCCGGGGACGCACGCCTCCGACTCTGACGCGATGAGGTCGGCTCCGACCAGGACTTGCAACGCCATGGCTTCTTGAGCGAAACTCGTGGTAAAAGCGCTGCTCGCTGCGAAGAAAGCGAGCAACATGCACGCCCTAAAACGGGCAGCAAAATCAGAGATGGCCAGGTGTAGATGTGTCATTCGGCAATGAGTCTATGCTCCAAGTGGAGCAAGTTACATCGGAGAGTTCAAGCCGCCTCATCGCACACGCCAAACTTCCGCGCTCAGCCCCGCCAACAAGACGTTTTCATTTTACTGACGCTTTTGAAGTGGAAAGTGTTGATTGTTTGGCGAGTAAAAGTGGACCTCGCTCATGTTTGTCCCCTAGTTTAGGCCCCAAATCATTAAACCAGTATCCTTCATGAAACACCTTTCTCTCTTGACGCTGGCCTTGTGTGCCTTCGTCTCCACAAGTTTCGCTCAATACACTTTGACGGTAGACACGGCAACCGCTGTCGATCCTGCTTTGGGGACGACTTACCGTTTTTACGTCAACCTCGAAGATGCCACCGACCAGGTCAGTGCTGTCTATGGTAACAACCAAGGCACGCTCTCAGTAGACGCGCCAAATGGAGTTTACAACAGCGCATTCAACGCTTCTTGGAATGCTTCAGGCATTAACCCAGCTTTTCTGGTGTCTTTCCCTGAATTGGCGGCCGACACATATGCAACCATTGGATTGGAAGGTCCTGCTTCGACCTCTGGCATTGCTGGCGCGGCCGACCCTTCGATCGTGGAGGATGGAACTCAGCCTATCACGCCGTTTTTTCAGAATGATGGCGCGACGTCTTTGTTGAGCAACACTCAGATTGGAGCTTCTTGGTATGTGCTGAACACTGCTGCGAATGCCTCTCCTCAAGGCGACGATTTGCGAGTGCTTGTCATGCAGGTTACTTCGACGGGCAATGTCGAAGGACAGATCAATTACCAAGTTTTCCCAGAAGGAGATGGTCAAGCGGCTGCTCAATACCTGACACCATTTGATGGTCCAGGTGCGTTTCAGGGTGAGTTCTTCGAAGAAATTGAGGGATGCATGGACTCAACGGCATGCAACTACGATCCTGAAGCGAACTTGCAACCCATCGGAAGCTGCAACCTCCCTGACGAGTGTGGAGTTTGTGATGGCGAAGTGACCGGTCCGGGTATTCCTGACGGTGCTTGCGATTGTGACGGAAACGTTCTCGACGCTTGTGGTGTTTGTGGCGGGGACGGAAGTTCTTGCACGGGATGTATGAACGAAGAGGCGTGCAACTACGACCCTGACAATGAATTCACCTTCAACGACATCACGCAGTGCATTCTGCCCACAGAATTCTGTAATTGTGAGGTGGATGGTGATGGACTTCAGGGTGATGACGATGACGATGGAATTTGTGATGCTGTCGACAACTGCAACGATGTGATGGCCTGCAACTACGACGATCCAGCCAACGAGCCTTGTGCTTTTGAAGACGAGTGCGGTGTGTGTGGCGGTGAAGGCATTGCCGATGGAGCATGCGACTGCGACGGCAACGTCGAAGATGCACTTGGCGTCTGTGGCGGCGATTGCACCGCTGACGAAGACATGGATGGCATTTGCGACGACGAGGACGATTGCGTGGGTGAGGTCGATGCGTGCGGCGTTTGCAATGGACCGGGCATTCCGGCAGGTGAGTGTGACTGCGAAGGCAACGTGTTGGACGCTGCTGGAGAGTGTGGCGGTGACTGCTTTGCAGCTGACAGCACTGGGACTTGCATCGAAGTCATCATGTTCGGTTGCTTGGATTCTTTGGCATGCAACTACGACGCCATGGCCAACACGGACAGCGGATTGTGCGAGTTGCCTGGCGACGAGTGCGATGACATGGACGACATGACGTTCAACGATGTCATCAATGATTCTTGTGCTTGTGTCGGTACGCTGATTGTGTTGGGTTGTTTGGACTCAACCGCTTGCAACTACGACATGGATGCCAACATGGACAGCGGCTTGTGTGCTTACCCAGGCGACGCTTGTGACGACATGGATGAAAACACCACCAACGACACATACGATGAGGATTGTGGTTGTGTTGGTGAGGAAATCGTGTTGGGCTGTACGGACGAAGGTGCTTGCAACTACGACGCTGAGTTGGGTGCCAACGTGGACGACGGTTCTTGTGAGTACCTCGATGCATTGGACGAATGTGGCGGTGATTGTTTCGCTGACAACGATGGTGACGGCATTTGTGACGAAACCATCATGGAGGGATGTACAGACGACATGGCGTGCAACTACGACGAGATGGCCAACACAGACGACGGCTCTTGTTTGTTCCCAGGCGATGTGTGTGACGACATGGACGAGAACACCGTCAACGACATGTACAACGATTCTTGTGTGTGCGTGGGTGATTCAATCGTGCTCGGTTGTTTGGACAGCTTGGCTTGCAACTACGACATGAATGCCAACACGGACAGCGGTTTGTGTGAGTACCCAGGCGACGAGTGCGACGACATGAGCGAAGACACCGTCAACGATTCATTGAATGCCGATTGCATTTGCGTCGGTGACACTGTGGACCTTGTGTTCAATTTCGAACGCTTGGAGTTTGGTATGTTCCCGAACCCAACAACGGGTGAGGTGACCTTGCGTGTGGACGGCTTCCACGCCGGCGTGACCATGCAGGTGATGGATGGAGCTGGACGCGTGGTTTGGTCTGAGCAAAACCTCGCCCTCCAAGGCAACACGGTGTTCGACTTGTCTCGCTTGAGCGCAGGCACGTACAACGTGATGCTTAGCGACGAGCGCGGCATCAGCGTGAAGCGTCTGGCGATCCAGAAGTAAGCAAAACGACAAAGGGCCTTCGAGGCCTGATTGAAAGCCCGGGCATTTTGTCCGGGCTTTTTTTTGTCCTCATTCACGCAACCCACGTTGAGGTGGGTACGTCTTTTTTAATGCTGACAATGTTGTTCGTTATTTCGCCAATTGGCGTGTTCAGCGAACAAGCGTGGCAGGTATCTTTCCGTGAATCACAACCTACAATTCTCTATGAAACATTTGACTTTTGTGGCGCTGCTCTTGTTGGGGTGCCAAACCTTGGGCTTCGCCCAGAGCTATTCCATCACGGTGGAGGGCTCGCCTGCTGTAACTGAAGGCTTGACGACCTACCGTTTTTACGTGAACATGCAGGATCCCACCGACCGTATGAGTGCGGTGTTTGGGAACGACCAAGCAAGTTTGCTTGTTGACGCGCCAGCAGGTGTTTACAACAGCCCTTTTAATAGTTCTTGGAGCGCTTCTGGGATCAATCCTGCATTCTTGGGCGTTGCCCCGGAATTGGTTGACGACACATACGCCACCATTGGCTTGGAGGGTCCGGCCTCTACCTCTGGCATTGCTGGAGCGGCGGACCCCTCAATTGTACAGGATTCAGAACAGGAAATCACACCGTTCTTCCTGACGCCTGGCGCCACCAATTTAGAGAGTACTACACTGACAGGGGCATCTTGGTATGTTTTGAATACGGCGGCAAATGGCCTGCCTGATGAGAATCTTCAGGTGCTCATCATGCAGGTGACGACCTCTGGAACGATTTCGGGCCAAATCAATGCTCAGGTCTTTCCCCTCGGCGTAGGGTTGGACCAATACCAAGGGATTGCGCCCTTCGAAGGGGAAGGTACTTTTGAGCTTGTGTGCAGTGGAGGAAATTGTCCAGCATCCACTGGTTGCACCGATGAAACTGCCTGCAATTACGATCCGGACGCCACTGAAGACGACGGCTCGTGTGATTTTACATCTTGCGCGGGATGTACGATCGAATTGGCATGCAACTATGACGAAACAGCCACAATCGACGACGGTTCTTGCGACTTCACTTCATGCCTGAATTTTGGTTGCACGGACGCCAATGCTTGCAATTTTGATCCTGCGGCTGACTTTGACGACGGGAGCTGCGATTACTTGTCCTGTGCTGGATGTCAGGATCCAAATGCGTGCGATTTTGATGCCGAAGCGACAATCGCTGGAACATGTGACTACGAAAGTTGTGCCGGATGCACGAATCCCATTGCTGACAATTATGATCCTACAGCGACCATTGACAATGGCACATGTGAGATTCCTGGATGCACCATTCCTCAAGCTTGCAATTTTGACTCAGAAGCGACTGTCAACGATGGTTCGTGCGAGTTTGAATCTTGCATCAATGCAGGCTGTACCGATGCAGATGCTTGCAACTACGACCCAACCGCTGTTCTGCTTGACAATTCGTGTATTTTCCCTGGCTATACTTGTGATGATGGAAATGACATGACCATCAACGACGTCGTCGGAGAAGACTGCAACTGCGCAGGAGAACCTGTTGTCGATGGATGCACAGATAGCGCGGCTTGCAACTACGACCCAAGTGCCAATGTTGAAGACGGTTCTTGTGCTGAATTGGATGAATGTGGCGTGTGCGGTGGCGAAGGCATCGCCGAGGGAGCCTGCGATTGCGACGGCAACGTTCTTGATGAATGTGGCGTTTGTGGCGGTGATGGCATCGCGGAAGGCGAATGCGATTGCGACGGCAACGTCCTTGATGAATGTGGCGTGTGCGGAGGCGAAGGCATCGCCGAGGGAGCCTGCGATTGCGATGGCAACGTCCTTGACGAGTGTGGCGTTTGTGGCGGTGATGGCATCGCGGAAGGCGAATGCGATTGCGACGGCA
>JBELLK010000093.1:0-2502 GCA_042088625.1 Flavobacteriales bacterium | reverse complement strand
CGCGCATCCATCAAGAAGCGTACGGCCGATTGCAAAATCGTTCGCCGGAAAGGACGTCTCTACGTCATCAACAAGAAGAACCCTAAAATGAAGCAGCGCCAGGGTTGATCCCAGCGTTGTCTAAATCACGATCACATGGCACGTATTGCTGGTATCGACATCCCCCGCAACAAGCGCGGAATCATCGCACTGACCTACATCTACGGCATCGGACGCAGCCGCGCTGCGAAGGTGTTGGCAGACGCAGGTGTGGACGAAAACAAGAAGGTGGACACTTGGTCTGACGACGAAGTGGGCGCCATTCGTACCGCCATCGCCACCGGTTTTAAGGTGGAAGGTGAGTTGCGTTCAGAAGTGTCTCAGGACATCAAGCGCCTCATGGACATTGGATGCCAACGCGGCATCCGCCACCGCAATGGGCTGCCCCTTCGCGGACAGCGCACCAAGAACAATTCGCGCACGCGCAAAGGCAAGCGCAAGACGGTGGCAAACAAGAAGAAATAACCTCCAGACGACTGTCTGAGTTTTTGGGTCCCGCGGGACCGATTACCTCCAAATTCAACGACGATGGCTAAATCCGTCAAAAAGAAGAAGAAAGTCAAAGTGGAAGCGCTGGGCGAAGCTCACATCCACTCGTCTTTCAACAACATCATCATTTCGCTGACCAACAACACTGGTCAAGTGATTTCCTGGTCAAGCGCAGGCAAGATGGGATTCCGTGGTTCCAAAAAGAACACACCTTACGCAGCACAATGTGCGGCTGAGGATTGTGGCAAGGAAGCCATGGAGTTTGGCTTGAAGAAAATCCGTGTGTTCGTGAAAGGTCCTGGACAGGGACGTGAGAGTGCCATTCGCACCCTACACAACATGGGGATCGAAGTCACGGAAATTGTGGATGTGACCCCACTTCCACACAACGGGTGCCGCCCTCCAAAGCGTCGCCGCGTTTAATCGTTGTTGAACAGAAAGAAATAGAGATATGGCACGTTACCGCGGACCCAAATCCAAAATTACCCGTCGTTTCAAAGAAGCGATCTTTGGCCCAGACAAAGCGCTTGAGCGCCGTCCTTACGGCCCAGGCCAGCATGGCAACACCCGCCGTCGCAAGAAAGAGTCAGAGTACTCTGTTCAGTTGGCTGAGAAGCAAAAAGCTAAGTACACCTACGGCATTCTCGAGAAGCAATTTTCGAACATGTTCAAGGCTGCCAACGCAAAGTCCGGCATCACAGGTGAAATCCTCCTCCAGTTGTGCGAGCGTCGTCTCGACAACATCGTGTACCGCCTTGGCATTGCGCCAACGCGTCGTGGAGCACGCCAGTTGGTTTCTCACCGTCACATCACCGTGAACGGTTCTGTCGTGAACATTCCTTCCTACCGCTTGCGCGAAGGGGATGTGGTCGGCGTTCGTGAAAAGAGCAAGTCCCTCGAAGTGGTGACTTCTTCACTCTCGAACAACAACCAGAAGCACGATTGGCTGAGCTGGGATGGCACCGCCATGAGCGGCACCATGATCAACATTCCTTCTCGGGATCAAATTCCAGAGAACATCAAGGAGTCATTGATTGTCGAATTGTACTCTAAGTAATCGCAACAAACCCAACAGACTATGGCTATTCTCGATTTTCAGCAGCCTGACAAGGTCATCATGCTCGACTCGACGGACTACAACGGAAAGTTTGAATTCCGTCCGTTGGAGCCTGGGTTTGGTCTGACGGTGGGCAACGCCCTCCGTCGCATCTTGCTCTCATCTCTCGAAGGCTTTGCCATCACTTCCTTGAAAGTGGAAGGTGTCGAGCACGAATTCTCAACCATCAAAGGCGTGGTCGAGGACGTGACTGAGATCATTTTGAATCTCAAGCAAGTCCGCTTCCGTCGTCACATCGAAGACACAGACCAAGAGACTGTGTCCATCACGGTGAAAGGTCAAAGCACGTTCACTGCTGGCGACCTCGGCAAGTTCACTTCTGCGTTCCAGGTCATGAATCCAGACATGGTGATTTGCAACATGGACGACTCCGTCGAGTTGAACCTGGTTGTGACCATTGGCAAGGGGCGTGGCTACGTTCCCGCTGCAGAGAACAAGCGCGAAGGCGCCCCTCTCGGCACCATTGCCGTAGACAGCATCTTCACGCCCATTCGGAACGTGAAGTACGACATTGAGAACTTCCGCGTCGAGCAGCGCACGGACTACGAAAAGCTCATCCTTGAATTGGACTGCGACGGATCAATCCACCCCAAGCAGGCTCTGCAAGAAGCAGCGAAGATTTTGATTCACCACTTCATGTTGTTCTCTGACGAGAAGATCTCACTCGAGCCAGAAGACAGCAACGTGGAAGAAGAATTCGACGAAAGCAGCTTGCACATGCGTCAGTTGCTCAAGACGAAGTTGGCCGACATGGACCTCAGCGTCCGAGCGTTGAACTGCTTGAAGGCGGCTGACATTGACTCCCTCGGCGACCTCGTCGCTTTCAACAAGAACGATCTGCTCAAGTTCCGCAACTT
>JBELLK010000007.1:0-66514 GCA_042088625.1 Flavobacteriales bacterium | reverse complement strand
TCGCGGAGCCACCGTGGTCCTGTCCGCCCGCAAGCAAGGCACGCTTGACGAAGTGGCAACGCCGCTGCGCGACGCCGGGGCGGACGTGCACGTGGTGACCTTGGATTTGGCCGACTCGGCAAGCTTGACCGACGTGGCTGCGCGTGTGGAGGCCGAGGTGGGACCCGTCGATGTCATGGTGCATTGCGGCGGGATCAGCCAGCGCTCCAAGGCCATCGAGACGTCTTTGGAAGTGGACCGTCGCGTCATGGAAATCGATTACTTCGGCACCCTTGCACTCACCAAGGCGCTGCTTCCCGGGATGGTGAAGCGCGGCAAGGGGCACTTTGTGGTGGTGACAAGCCTGATGGGCCTGTTCTCCTCCCCTTTGCGCTCGGGCTACTGCGGAGCCAAACACGCACTCCACGGGTTCTTTGAAGCACTCCGTGCTGAGCACCATGACGATGGGTTGAAGGTGACCATGGTTTGTCCTGGGTTCATCCGAACCAACATCAGTCTCAATGCGGTGGTGGGCGACGGCTCGCAGCAAGGCACCATGGACGCCAAAACCGGTGCCGGGATGACGGCCGAGCAGTGCGCCGAACGCATGGTCAAAGCCGTGGAACGGAACAAAGCTGAGGTCCTCATCGGGCGTTACGAAATCCTCGCCGCCTACATCAAGCGCCTCTCGCCCGCCCTGCTGCGTCGCATTGTGCGTCGCGCGGCTGTCACTTGACAGTCAGGATTGGAATTCGCGGCCTTCGACGTGAAGGGTTCGTGTGCGCTTTTTCAAGAAGCGCAAAAAGAGGAAGGCACTCACACTGCCCCCCAACCCAGCCTGCCATTCCAAGCTGTTCCAAGAAGGTGCGCCAAGCCCGGCAGTTCGGGCCGCTTCGAGGAAGAACATCCCAAACACGATGGCGAACACACCGTTGTATTCGCGCTTGATGACGTGGCGAAGGGAAAATGCGTTGCCTGCTGGTGTCCATGCGCTGCGTGGTGAACCCCAAAATTTGGGCACGAAAGCAGGGACAGTTGCGGCCCAATCGCTGTATGTCTCCCCAAACTTGTTCGCCAAAAAGGCCTCTTCCGCCATCGCAATGCGCAGGTAATACATCATGTATGCGAGCGTCACAAGGAGCGCGAAGTCCAACCGGCCTGTTGCAAGCACCAAGGCCATCCACATGAAATAATTTCCGAGGTAGAGCGGATGACGCACCAAGCTGTACATGCCTCGCGTGTTGAGCGATTCCGCGACTTGACCTTCGGAGGTGTTGCGGCCACTGGTGCCGGGCGGCACGTGACCAATGGTTTTGGCGCGAATCACCACACCGAGCACCCCCACGGCCCAACACATCGCCTGCCACTGCCAAGCGCCTGCCCTTGCCGGCGCGTCGTATGCCAGCACGAGCGCAGGTGGCACCAAGATCAGCGGGATGAAGCTGCGCCAGCGGAAGAGTTGGTTGCCGCGGCGTGTGAGTTCATGAAGGAGCATGAGGTTTGTTTCAGGATTGCGCGTCGCGAAGGTCGGCCAAATCGCGGGGCGAACCACCCCGAATCCATGCCGCAGCGGAGGCCATGAGAGGAGCCATCACAGCGTCACGCTCCAGGAAGGGCACGTGCTTTCGGAACGCGTCTTGCAACTGTCGCAACGCCGGAGCCATCGGCGGGCTTTGTTCACGCAAATCTGACGCCTGAGCCGCACACATCGCTTCGATGCCGAGCACCTGTTCAGTGTGATCCAGGACTCGCCACATCTGCAAGGCTCCATTTGCACCCATGCTGACATGGTCCTCCTGGCCGTTGCTGCTGTCGGCGTTGTCGGCGCTGGCTGGCGTACACAGCTGTTTGCTGTACGAAACGAGGCTCGCGGCCGTGTATTGCGGGATCATGTATCCGGAGTTGAGGCCAGGGTTCGAGGCCAAAAATGCAGGCAATCCCCGCTGGCCACTGAGCATCTTGAAGACGCGACGCTCCGAGATGCTGGCCCATTCGTGAATGGCCAAGGCCAGGCGGTCCATGGCCAAGGCCAGTGGCTGGCCGTGAAAATTGCCGCCGCTGACAATCAAATCTTCGTCCGGGAAGACGAGCGGGTTGTCGGTCACGGCATTCATCTCTGCTTCGAACACGGCACGGACGCCTTCCACGACGTCCCGCGAGGCGCCGTGCACTTGAGGCATGCACCGGAACGAGTACGGATCTTGAACGTAGGTACGGGGCTGAGCCGCGCGTTCGCTTCCCTCGAGCCACGACGCGACGTTGTGGGCCGCAATCATGGCACCGGCCTGATTTCGGATGCGATGGATCGACGGGTGCATCGCGGCCTTCAGTCCGTTCCAGGCTTCGAGGGACCACGCTCCGAGGGCGTCGGCCCAGTCGGCCAGGCGCGTCACGCGTTCGAGTGCCACCATTCCAGTGCCGAGCATCATTTGCGTCCCGTTGATCAGCGCCAGTCCTTCTTTGGGACCGAGCTCGAGGGCCGGCCATCCCAGCTCGCGCAAGGCGTCCGATGAAGCCATTTGCCGTCCGTCCGGCATGACCACCTCCCCCTCTCCAATGAGCGGCAACACGAGGTGCGCGAGCGGGGCCAAATCCCCGGACGCCCCCAACGATCCCTGGCTTGGAACGACAGGCAACACGCCGGCATTCCAATGGTCGAGCAGGCGCTGCACCGTCGTCACCGCCACTCCTGAATGGCCCTGGCTCAACGCCTTGACCTTCAACAACAGCATGGCGCGAACCACCTCGGCCGGCAACGGCTCCCCGACCCCACACGCGTGCGAAATCAACAAGTTCCGCTGCAACCCCACAAGGTCGTCCACTCGGGTCGTCGCAAGGTCACCAAAGCCTGTGTTGATGCCATACAGGGTGCCCCCCCCTGAGGCGCGGCCCTGCAAGTAAGCGTGGCACCGCTCAATTCGGGCAACGGCTTCAGCCGACAAGGTCCGGATCATCCCTGTCTCGTGCGAGAGCTGCCAAAACACGTCAGCCCCCCACCAACCCTCGGGAAGCGCCTGCCCTTGGCCGGTCGCTGCCTCGCCTTCGTGATGGCTCGTTTCCATGCAGGCAAGATACCCCGAGGTCGCTATCTTGCAGGCTCAATTTTCCCACATGCGATTCACCTCCCCCTTGTTCCTTTGCGCAGCCTTGGCCTCGTCCGCTGCCTTGGGACAAACCGAGGCTCGCCAAATCGAGTTCACTGAGTTCGATTTGGACAACGGCCTCCACGTCATCCTCCATGAGGACCACTCCACTCCACTCGTCGCAGTCACCGTTTTGTACCACGTCGGCTCAAAGAATGAGCGCACCGACCGCACAGGCATGGCCCACTTCTTCGAGCACCTCTTGTTTGAAGGGTCGGAAAACATCGACCGTGGAGAGTTCGATTCCTACGTGGAAAATGCCGGCGGCATCCTGAACGCCAACACGACGCAGGACCGTACGTTTTACTACGAACTCCTGCCGAGCAACCAACTCGAACTCGGACTTTGGCTGGAATCAGAGCGCATGCTTCACGCCAAGATTGAGCAAATCGGCATCGACACCCAAAATGAAGTGGTGAAAGAGGAAAAGCGCCAGCGCTACGACAACCAGCCCTACGGCCAACTCCTCCCCACAACGATGGCGATGGCCTACACCGAGCATCCCTACCAATGGACGCCGATTGGATCCATGGAGCACCTCGATGCAGCCGACCACGCAGACTTCATGGACTTCTACGACACGTTTTACGTGCCCGAGAACGCCACACTCAGCATTGCCGGCGACCTCGACGTGACGCAGACGCGCGCCCTCATCGAGAAGTACTTTCAGGACATTCCACGAGGGGGCCGCGAGATCCCCCGGCCTACAGTGGTCGAACCCGCACGCACCGCAGAGGTCCGCGACACCATCTACGGCAAGGACCGCCTCCCGCTCGTGGTGCAGGCCTACCCCATCCCGGCGCAAGGCACGCCCGACTACTATGCCGTCGACATGCTCAACCAAGTCCTGAGCGGCGGCGAGAGCGCCCGCCTGAACCAGCGCGTTGTGGAAAACGATCAGCTCGCGTTGTTTTGCGGGGCGTTCAGCTTTGGGCTTGAAGATCCTGGAGTGACGCTCGGATTTGCCATGTGCAACATGGGCGTGGACCCGAGTCAGGTGGAAGCTGCGATGAACGACGAGGTGGATCGCTTGAAGCGCGAACTCATCTCGGATCGAGAACTCCAGAAGCTGAAAAATCAAATCGAGTACAGCTTCGTGACCGGCAACCAGAGCATGGCCGGCATTGCCGAGAGCCTTGCCAACTACCACACGTACTTTGGCGACGCCAACCTCATCAACACGGAAATCGAGCGCTACCTGGCCATCACGCCGGAAGACATCCGCACAGCCGCCCAGAAATACTACGTGCCTGAGCAGCGCGTGACCCTTTACTTCTTGCACGACCCCAACTCTCAGCCATGATTCTGAATTGCACCAACATCCTTCGTCGCGCTGGCCTCTTTGCACTGGTTTGCACCTTGAGCACACTGACTTGGGGCCAAATTGACCGAAGCAAAGCTCCTAAAGCAGGTCCAGCTCCTGAGTTGAAGATTGGCACACCCACCAAACTCAAGCTCGACAACGGCTTGCAGGTCATCGTCGTTGAAAACCACCGCATGCCTGCCGTCACGTGGAGCATGACCCTTGAGTTTCCTCCGTTCCTGGAGGGCGAAAAAGCTGGTCTTCAAGAGGTGGTCAGCAGCATGATGGCTGCAGGCACAGCGTCGAAATCCAAAGCCCAAATCGCGGAAGAAGTTGACTTCCTCGGTGCATCTTTTCGTGCGAATGCCAAAGGGTTCTTTGCGAGCTCATTGAGCAAGAACACCAGCGATTTGTTGCGCATTGTGGCCGATGTCATCCTCAACCCCACCTTCCCGCAAGAGGAATTGGACAAGGTCAAAAAACAAGTGGGGTCGGGATTGGCAAACACCCCCACCTCGCCTGGTGACATTGCCAGCAACCTGGTGGCCACGACCAACTTTGGCCCAATGCACCCCTACGGTGAAGTCATGACCGAAGCCTCTTTGGAGGCGATTGCGAGGGAAGATCTGGTGTCTTACCACGACACCTACTTCCGTCCCAACGCAGCCTACCTGATCGTGGTTGGGGACATCACACCTGACGATGCGTATGCCAAAGCCAACACCCATTTTGGCAAGTGGAAGCGAGATGACATTCCGTTCACACGTGTGACTCCGGCCAAATTTCCCATGGGCAACCAAGTTCGTTTTGCAGGCATTGAAGGTGCTGTCCAAAGCACCATCAACATCACGCAACCCGTCCCCTTCCCTCCGGGGCACCCTGATGCGGCAGCGATTCAGTTGATGAACTCCATCTTAGGTGGTGGCGCGTTCAGCGGGCGCCTGATGCAGAATCTTCGTGAGGACAAAGCATTCACCTACGGCGCACGGTGTGCCTTGAGTGCCGATCCCGTGACGGCAGAATTCATCGCTTACGCTGATGTACGCACCGAAGTCACCGACAGCGCACTCGTCGAATTCATGGCTGAAATCAACCGCATTCGGGACGAGCAGGTCACCGAGGACGAACTTGCCACGGCGAAGGCCTTCTTGTCTGGAAGTTTTGCGCGCTCCTTAGAGAATGAGGGCACTGTGGCTCGATTTGCCTTGAACATCCAACGGTACGCCTTGCCAGAGGATTACTACCAAACCTACTTGCAACGCATCGACGCCGTCACCGTGGAAGACATCCAACGGGTGGCTAAGAACATGATCAAGCCCAACAACCTCAACATTTGTGTGGTTGGTTCACCCGCCATTCTGGATTTGCTGAAGCCCTTTGATTCGAGCGGAGGCATCGATCAATACGATGCGTTTGGGCAGATTCGCATTCCACGCAGTGAGGCCCCCAAAGGAACCACAGTCGAAGGTGTGGTGGCAGCTCATTTCAAAGCCATCGGAGGCGCGAAAGCTTGGGGCAAGCTCACTGGCCTGACGTTGGAAGGATCTGTGGAATTTGGCGCAGGGATGTCCTTGCAACATCGCGAAGACAAGCGATTCTCGAAAAAGGAACCCGCCATGCGGACGGAATTGACCATGGCTGGTTCGCCTGTCATGGTTAGAGCGGTGGGACCCGACGGCGGTCAGGAAATCCAAATGGGCAGCACTTCGGACATGGCTGCAGCAAGCGTTGAACGCATGCTCGATTACCTGTCCCCCACGAGGCTGCTCGGCATGGACAAGGCTGGTTTTGAAGGCAGCGTGCTTGGCGTCGAAGATGTCAATGGTCAGGCCGCCACGGTGGTCGAATTCCGCAAGGGCGACATTGTGGAGACGTACTGGTTCCGTCAAGCAGATGGCTTGCTCGTCCAACGTTCACGCCCCTCGCTCGACGGCACGAATGTCCTCGAAGTGTTGGACCAATACATCGCTTTTGGTGACAACGGGCTCCAAATCCCTGCCATGCGAACCTCCAATGTGGGCGGACAGACCATGACCATACGCACGGCCAAGGCCACATTCAATCCGGATTTCTCCGACGACGCGTTCAATCTTCAGCGTTGATGGCCGACTCCCCGCTCATTCGTCTCGATCGCGTGTCCATTCGGCACGGTGCGCACATCATCTTGCAAGACATCCAAGCGGATGTGCGTGAAGGTGAACTCGTGTACTTGATTGGACGGACGGGCAGTGGAAAATCCAGCTTGCTCCGAACGCTCTACGGCGACCTTCCCATGGCGTCGGGAGAAGGCCACGTTTGTGGATTCAACCTGTCTCACCTCAAACCTCGGAACGTGCATCAGCTGCGGCGAAAGCTTGGCATGGTGTTCCAAGATTTTGGGCTGTTGGAAGATCGGAGCGTGGGTGACAACCTTGATTTTGCGCTGGTCGCAACAGGTTGGAAGGACAAAACTGCCCGAAAAAACCGCATCGAGGAAGTGCTCACCATGGTTGGATTGCCGCACAAGGCCTACAAGCAACCGTTTGAACTCAGTGGAGGTGAACAGCAACGGGTTGCCATTGCTCGCGCCTTGTTGAACGATCCACCCTTGTTGCTTGCGGACGAACCCACTGGGAACTTGGATCCCGAAACCACAGAAGAGATCCTTGAGCTCATGCATGCGCTGCCGAGTCAAGGTCGGTCCTTGGTGATGGCCACACACGATTGGGCCTCCATGGAACGTCGTCCCGGACGCGTGTGGCGGTGCCAAGATGGTGCCCTTCACGATGAGGCTTCCGTGCGCGCATGAATCGAGGGACTCCGAAGGTTGCCGTGGTCATGCCCGTGTGGAACGACGCTGAAGCGTTGAGCCGCAGCCTGTCGCGATTCCAGGCGCTTGACACCTCTGTTTTGGACCAAATCGAATGGATCATCGCCGACGGGGCCTCGGATGACGACACGCTATCCGTCCTCAACTCGTTCGCGGCCGTCGTGACCCACGTGGACTCGCAACAAGACGGCGGGGTCTACGACGCCATGAACCGGGGTGTGCGCAACGTTTCCGCCCCTTGGGTTTGGGTGCTCGGTGCGGGAGACGTTCCATTGGAACAGGACTTCAAGCGCGCTTTGGACCTCCTTTCACGCGCCTCAAGCGACGAGGGACATGCCTTCTCAGTAGGCTCAGATGATCTAGCCGAACCCGGCGTCCCCCGCCACTGGATTCCTCGATGGGGAAACGTCATGCATTGGCGCAACACCATGCACCACCAAGGCCTCTTCGTTCCAAGCACTTGGCTGAAGACGCATCCATTTCCCACCGCCTATCGCGTGCTTGGTGATTACGCTTGGTGCCTCGACCGTTTGAGGTCCGGCCAAACCATCCAGTGCCACCCTGATTTGACGGTCGCCGAGGTTTCAAGCGGAGGGCTATCGAGGACTTTCACTCCCGCCCTTTACCTCGAAGAGTGGCGCATGAAAAAGGGGCGCGTGCCCTTTGCCGTGTGGTGTGCTCACTTGATTTGGCTGCCTGCCAAGTGGGCCTTCAAGCTTTGTTCGAGGGTCTTCTCGATGTGAGGCTCGTCAACCCCCCAATGAAACTGTTCACTCGCCGCACTTAACGCTGTCTGCCAATCAGATTTTGGCCTCGACAAAACCCTGACCACGGCTCGCTTGACTGCAACGGGAGATGCCTCCTCAATGACCTCTCCCAATGCATGTTCACGCACGATGGCTGCCACTTCCTTGCGTGCGGTCACCACCATGGGGAGGCCTGCGTGCATGAAGTCAAACAGCTTGTTGGGCAAGCTCATTTCATAATTGCCATGACCTGCTTGATCGAGACTGAGGCCCACATCTGCTGAAGCTGTAAGTCGCCTCAACTGATCAAACGGCAATTTGGGGATGCAGTGCAAACGCCCTTCCATTTCCGGCGCATCTACCCTGGCCTTGGCCTCGTCCCATTCCACCCCAGCTCCAACCAACACCAACCTGACTCCTTTCATCTCGGGCAACGCCGCCACAGCCTGGGCTGCACCTCGGTCTCGGTCCATGTACGCCCCTTGCATCAAAGCAATCGGCAGATCTGTCGGGACGCCGTACTCTGAGAATGCATCCCGTCCTTCCACGGCCATCGGGGTCTGCCTTCGCGGCATGTTCCGAACCACAGCCACGTCAAGGCCGTATTTGGTGCGATACGCCGACGCGATGCTTGCATTGACGGTGATCATGCAAGTCAATTGGCGCATGGCCCACCGCTCAAGGGCCAACCAAACGGCCCTGCGCATTGGGCGTCCCGTCAATCCTGCAGCTTCTGTGAAGTACTCATGACTGTCGTACACCACGGGAAACTTTCCATGCCATAGCGCAGGCGCCAGCGTGTCGAGGTCGTTGCACCAAATGGCGTCAACCTTGCCCTCATTCCTTTTCAACCACGTAAAAAGTTCCCACTGCAGCGACGCATAGAACAAAGGCCCACGATCCGCCTTGAGACGCAACCTGTCCGCTTGCCATGGGCCTTTCCATGGTTTGGAATCGGTCATCTCTCGCCCTACAAGCAAAGGCGTCCATCCCAGAGACTCCAACGTTTCGCACGTCTTTTTGACGCGCTGATCGAACGTCAGGTCATTCGAAACCCAAACCGCAATGGTCCTGTTTGAATTCAAATTTCGCCGTCTTTCACCTTTTGCAGGATGCGCTTGGTGTATCGCGGGAAGTCACCCTGCATCATCCATCCAAAGTAACCTGGGTCCTTTTGCAACACCTCGCGCACCTTTTTGCCCGTGTGCTTGCCAAACTGAAACAGCACCTCACCATCGTCGTCGTACACCAAGCGTCCCATCAAGTCCGCGTTGTTGCGCATTCGGCAAAACGCGGCCAGTTCCTCCATGTCAGACGGAACAGGCCCCACCGTCTCCCCACGGCTGTCCAACACCGTTTTGTCCTTGTACCTTTCAAGTTGGGCCAAAAAAACATCCACGGTCGCCAGCGTGTCTGGCAACGCTTCATGGGCACCTTCCAAATCCTTGTCGCAGTAAAACTTGTATGCGGCGCGAAGGGTACGTTGTTCCATCCGGTGGAAGACATTCTGGACGTCAATCAGATGACGACCCTCCAGCCCAAAGTCAATGCCCACCCGAAGAAACTCCTCGGCAAGCATGGGCACATCAAATCGGTTGCTGTTGAATCCGCCCAAGTCACACCCGTGCAACCACTTCAGGAGCCCTGGCGCGATTCGATCAAACGTGGGGGCGTCTTTGACGTCTTCATCGTACACCCCGTGAATCAAGCTCGATTCCACAGGGATGGGCATCTCTGGATTGACCAAGATGCGATGCTCACGACCTGGCGCCTCCGGCTTTTTGATGACCGTTCCGTCGGGCATCAATTTCACCATGGCCATTTCCACAATGCGGTCCACCCCCACCTTGGTCCCCGTGGTCTCCAAATCAAAAAACACCAACGGCCGCTTCAATTGCAGCCCAGCCACTTGTTCAGTCATGTTCTTCCGTTGTTAGCGCAATTCGACATCCACTCGCACGTACTGATGGCGTGCCGGATTGCCTCCTGCCGCATTCATCTCAAGGCCACCGCTCTCTGGTTGCACGCGTTTGACCATTTCTACGCTGTAATCAAGGCCCTCGGACAACCCTTCAAATGCAAGACGTTGGGCCAATCGGTAACGCACGTTTTCGGCGCGATCAGAAGCCAACCCCTCGTTGCCACGATCCCTTGACGTCGACAACGACGACGCGCTGCCCTCAATCCTGAGATGAGGTTTGCCATCCTTGGACAATTCCAACACCCTCGACACCACAGGTTCTATGCTCATTCGGCTTGTGTGGACTTGGTTGCTGTAAAATTGAATGGCCATCAGCATTTCTCCTGTCACCTCATCGTCCAAATCCAGAGGACAAATGGGAGACGACATGTTGGTTCCGGTAGTTGGTGAGAGTTCAATCACAGCAACGCCATCAAGTCCTTCGCCATCCCTGATGACCAAGGAAGGGACTTCTTCATTGCCATCGTCTTCTTGAACAACACGTCGTCCGTTTTCCAGACGCACGAGCACGGCGTTTGCAAACCCTTCGGTTGACATCAAATTGTTGTGTGCCGCCAACGTTTCGGACGCATCTCGACTCACTCCGGCATACCAACGGGTCATTCCATTTCCAAGACGCTCCACAACGAAGCGGTTGCCCGCTTTCAACAACCATGAGTCGTTCGGCTGGTTTGAGAAAGTGCCAATTTGAATGGCGGACCAAGATCCGGTCATCTCAGACAATTCCATGATGTCAGAGGTCCACTCCGTTGTTTCAACATCAGCCTCTTGCACCTCTCCGAGGCTGGCATGGTCTTCCTCTGGTGACAACGGATCTTCAACGCTCAAATCCTCCGTGGCATTCAATTCAAACTCAGCCTCGACCGCCAACTGAGCGCCTGTGAATGGAGGCAAATCAATGCCCGCAATCGCTTCAGAATCCAATCCTTCCAAGTTCGGTGCGAACAATTCGGCAAAAGCCACATCCACAATCTCGGGTTCGGCATCTGCGGGAATGCTGATGCGTCGTCGCACCGAAGGCAACACGTCATCGCCGTCCTTGCCTTCTGCAATGGCCGTCCGTTCCAAGACATAGTCACCTCCAGCTGGCACAATGAACTTGTACAAACTGGATTGCGCGCATTTGTCGATGACCTGCACCACTTCGCCTGTATTGAGGTCTCTCAGCATCAAGGTCGCTGCGACAAAATCCTCCTCGGAAGCATCGACGCTCATGACCAAAACGTTGTCCTCAATCGGTGAAGGTTGGTTCATTCGCGCCTCATACAGATTCAAATCTCGGGATCCCACCCCACGGCGGCTTGAAAAGTACCCGAGTTCACCCTTGGCGCCCATCACAAAACTCATTTCATCCTCAACGCTGTTGACCGGCACACCCATCGGTGTCGGTGCGCTCCAGGAACCATCTTCATTGCGCACGGCGCGGTGGATGTCGTAACCACCAACGGACGGCAAGCCATTTGACGCGAAAAACAGCGTCTTTCCGTCTGCCGCCACATAAGGACTGATTTCATGCCCTAAGGTGTTGATTTCCTCGCCGAGGGAGACGGGCTTTCCCCAACGACCGCGGTCGTCAAGCTCGCACTCGTAAAGATCAAATCCCCCTTCTCCCCTCAGAGATTGGAGGGACACAATGATTCGGTCTTGACTTGGAAAAAATGCCACTTCACCTTGCGTGGGCTGGTTCTTGCCCAAGATGAAGGGAACCGAAGCCGTCCAACCTCGCTCCCACTGCGATGAGACTTTAAGCTCGTACGTCCAACCGTCATGGTCTTGGATGATCACACTCTCCCCAAACGCGTCGACACCCACGACCACGGCGTGATAGCTTGCGCCCAAATTGAGGAGTTCCGGCTCACTCCAAGTGCTGTCGGGCAAGAGGTGCGAGCGGTAGACATCGTCGTAGTGCGCCAAGGTGTTGGGATCGCGCCTTCCATGATTTGAGCCATTGGAACGCGAGCGGTTGGAGGAAAAGAACAACGTCCTGCCATCCACTGTGAGCATGGGACGGGACTCGTCCGAGGACGCGTTGACGTTCAGCGGTTCGATCTCCGTCATTGAGGGGTTGGCGAGCTGGGCTTCTGCGAAATCCAGGTCGGCAAGCATGCGCTGAGCAAGCTCCGCGTAGTTGTGTTTGCGTCCTGCCTTTCGGTTGAATTCAGTGATGTGCGTTCGGGCATCGCGGAATTCACCCAGACGGCGTTTGGCTTCCGCCAAGTGCAACAGCGCCTCGAATGGCGGCGAGCTTTGACGCTGGTTGAATGGGTCGTACTTCGCTGTCAGAGGGCCAGCCACGGCCTTTCCCAATGCATCAGAAGCCGCTTGCCAATCTTCAGCGATTTCCAAGTGACACAACCCATGTTTGTATTTGTAGACCCTGTTCTTAGGGCTGCGTTCAGTCGCCACAGACCAAACACGCTCAGCCTCATGCCAAAACCCCTCTTCCATCAAGATGCTGCCTTCGACAAACAACTCTTGGGTGCTCATTCGAAGCATGGTGGAATCGGAAGTCATCTCGGGGACCGATGCAAAACCATCAGAACCGCCGAGAAGCAAGCCGATGAAGGTCAAAAGAGAGATTGAAGAAGGGCGCATCACGTTGTCAAACATGCATCGTTGGTAGGCCTTGAAGGTACAAAACGGCAAGGAGCGCTTGACTTTTGGCCTGACAAAGTTTCAGCTCTTCTTCCAAATCAACCCTCCAAAGGACGGTTCAAATCGAACCCTTCAAGGTAGTCCGCAACCCTCCGCACAAAACTTCCTCCGAGCATGCCATCCACCACACGGTGGTCGTAACTGTGACTCAGGAACATCATGTGACGCACGGCGATGACATCTCCGTGCTCTGTCTCGAGGACGGCAGGTCTCTTTCGAATGGCACCGAGGGCCAGGATTCCCACCTGAGGCTGGTTGATGATTGGCGTGCCCATCACATTGCCAAATGTGCCAACGTTGCTCATGGTGTACGTTCCACCAGCAATGTCGTCAGGCGACAGCTTGCCAAGCCTTGCGCGGTTGGCAAGGTCATTCACTTGTCGGGCCAGGCCCTGCAAATTGTATTGATCGGCGTGTTTGATCACCGGCACAATCAAATTGCCTGAGGGCAAAGCCGCCGCCATGCCCAAATGGATGGCTTTGTGGATGTGGATGTTGTCTCCTTCCACACTGGCATTCACACCTGGGAAATCGCGAATCGCTTTGACAATGGCCTCTGCAATCAGAGGCGTGAACGTCAATTTCTCACCAAATTTCTCTTGGAAGGCCCCTTTGTTGGCGTTGCGCCACATGACCAAGTTGGTCACGTCGGCCTCCACAAATGACGTCACGTGCGGGCTCGTTTGGACGCTGCGCACCATGTGATCGGCAATCATTTTGCGCATGCGGTCCATCTCCACGATGTCGTAAGCTCCATCCACACTCTTGGCCACTGCAGGCTGCGATTGTGAGGGCTTGGGGGCGGGCGCAGGCGTAGGGGCTGGAGACGGTGCGAGGCTTGGAGTTGGCGTCGCGGCACCGCCGTTCGAACGGGCCTTGAGGTAGGCCAAGATGTCTTTTTTGGTCACACGTCCCTCCGAACCCGTTCCGGGAACCTGCTCCAATTCTGCCATGCCAACACCCTCTTCCTGGGCAATGCTCCGAACCAGGGGCGAGTAAAAACGGCCTGAAGGTCCCTTGCGAGACGGCGCGGCATCGAGTGGAGCCATGGCTGCAGCCACCACCTCAGGTTCTGGAGTGTCGGCCACTGCTGCTGCTGGAGTCGCTTCCGGTGCAGACGTTGGAGATGCCTGTGCGGCCTCTCCTCCTACGTCGTAACGCGCAATGACCGCGCCCACTTGCACGACATCGCCTTCAGACACACACCACTCCACCAAGGTTCCATCTTCTGGTGCCGGAACTTCCGAGTCCACCTTGTCGGTGGCGATTTCAACAATGGGGTCGTCGGCTTCAACGGTGCTTCCTGCGTCCACCACCATCTTGGTGATGGTCGCTTCGGCAACGCTTTCGCCCATCTTGGGCAGGAGAATGTCAATGATGGCCATGGGAGATGATTGCTCGACGCGAAATTAAGGCATCTGCCACCACCGCAGCGTCTTTTCTCCAATGGTAATCCTGAGCATAGGTGAATGCTTTTCGCTCGGCGGACCTTCCTTTCAAGCCCTGAGTCACAGACCAAACGTAAGGCCGTGAAGCTTGGAGATTGCCGGGGCTCACCCACGTCTTTTGGGCCCTGAGAACATGCCAAGCTGCAAGGGTCCAACCCCGCTGTCGCAACACCCAAAACACGGGAGCCGCCAACAGCACCATCGCGGCCACCACCACATCAAACACCCTTTTGCTCCGCGCCACCTCCGGCCGATGCAATCCCTGTTGAAACGCCACGAAAGAAGCCCTCGAAGCCCCACCACTCGACATCACATCTCCGACGTCGGTCCACGCAATGCGACATGTCACCCGCTTTCTCCCCAACATGGGCAAGGCTTCCACAATGGCTTCGGTTCTTACGTCCCTTCCACTGAAAATCACCTCATCGACGTTGTGAATTTGCACGGCTTCCTGCAAATCGCGAAGCGACCCAATCCACGACAAGCCTTGGATGCTGGGCAAAGTGGATGGCTTTTGGGATGAAGGCCAAAGCGCAACAACGTTGAATCGCGTGCGCTCCCCTTCATTGCGTCGCAGCAAATCAATCAGGCGCTCTGTGTCGTCATTGGCAACCAACAACCTTCGCATGTGATGGGCATGGCCATGTCGTTTGGAAGCACGCCACATGGCCAGGCCATGCACCACGGCATGCCCCAACACCATGGAAAGGACCGCGGCCCGACTGAACCTCCACGCCTCTGGCCACAAGGCATACACCACCAGGGTCAGCATGGAAGAGACCAACCACGCCAACACATGTCCAGAAAAAGACAGCGACGCGCGGCTGTCACGGTAGCCGCCCAGGGCCAAGGTGGCTGTGATTTGGACGAGCACCAAACCCAAACCCTGAATGGCAGCCTCGGGCCAAATGAACGACTTGCCTCCCCAGGCTTGCATGCCCAACATGGTGACCAACAGCCATGCAAGGGTTCCCAGGGTCACCACGGCGAGGCTGCCCCACCTTGCGAATCCACGGCGCAGGATCGCAAGTGCCGCTCTGACATAGATGGCCGAACGGATCATCCATGAAAATGCCCTGGCTTGACGGCCCTCGAAATGTTTGGCCGCGAACAAAAGCATGGCGCGGTAGAACACCATGACGTAGTTCAAGCTTCCCTTCTTTGTCGACTCGCCTTTGTAATGGATGATGCTCGTGCTCGCGAAGTAATGGTTCTCCCATCCCCCTTCCACCAAACGCCAGCTCAAATCAATGTCCTCACCGTACATGAAAAATTGCTCGTCGAGCAGCCCCACTTTGTCGAGTGCTTCACGGCGCATCCACATGTAGGCGCCAGACAAAATGTCGACTGGGGCCGTTTCATGCTCTTCGACATGACCCGCGTAGTATGCGTTCAGGGATTTGGATCGGGATGCAAGCTTGTGAAGCCCGGTCATTCGGCACAAGGCCGCCCATGGGGTGGGCAATCCACGCTTGGATTCCGGAAGGTACTTGCCCGTCCCATCGTACATGGGCACCCCCATGCCGCCGAGTTGGGGATGTGCCTCGGCATGCGCCAAGCACTTTCGAAACGTGTCTTCTCGCACAACTGTGTCGGGGTTGAGCAGCAGCACGTGGCGCCCTTGGGACTGGCGAATGGCTTGGTTGTTGGCTTTGGAGAAGCCCACATTCTCCTCATTGGCAATGAGTTGCACTTCGGGGAAGCGAGATTGAACCATTTCCACGGAGCCGTCTACGCTGTGGTTGTCCACCACCCAAACGTCCAAGGAGAGCCCTTCGCTCGCCCGTTGCACAGACACCAAACATTGTTCGAGGAATGCCCGAACGTTGTAACTGACGATGATGACACTGAGGTCCGTCACCCTTGGTATGGAAGGCGGTTCAACAACGAACTCGACAACGTCGCTTCATCGGCATATTGCAGAGCTTCTCCAACGGCGACGCCTCGCGCCAGAGCCGTCAGCAACGTCGACGCTTCTTTCAACCGTTTCGCCAAGTAAAAGGCGGTGGTGTCGCCCTCCATGGACGCAGGCAATGCCAAAATGACCTCTCTTACTTCTGAGGTTTGGGCCCTTGCGACCAAGCTGTCGACATTCAAATCAGCCGGCCCGATCCCGTCCATGGGGCTGATGACGCCACCGAGGACGTGATACAGGCCACGATACTCGCCCATGCTTTCCAACGCAAGCAGGTCGCGCACGTCCTCCACCACACAAACCGTCGAGGCATCGCGATGGGGGTTGGCGCAAAGGTTGCAAGTCTCATCCTCCGTCGGGTTGTGACACACGCTGCAGGGCTTGACGCCCTCCCTCATGGCGATCATGGCCTCCGCAAAGTCCCGAACCCTTTCTTCGTCTCTGGCCAACATGTTCAGAACCAGGCGCAGGGCCGTCCTGCGGCCGATGCCTGGCAAGGTGGCCATTTGATCCACCGCGGCTTCAATCAATCTTGAGGGAAGTTGCACCCTGCGAAGGTACTTCATGCGGCAGGGCCACTGCGAGGTTCCGCGCGTACATTTGGCCTCATGACGCCGTGGTCCGTTTTGCTCATCGCTTTGGTGTACGTTGGCGTGCTGATGGGCATTGCCCAATGGTCTTCCCGCAGGTCGTCCAACACCAACTCGGAGCAACGGTTTTTTGTCGCTGGCCAAAACGCCCCTTGGTACGTGGTGGCATTTGGCATGGTCGGCGCCTCGCTCTCAGGAGTGACGTTCCTCAGCATCCCCGGTTGGGTCCGAGATCAAGAGTGGGCATACTTGCAAATGGTTGTTGGGTATTGCATTGGATATGTGATTGTTGCATCCATTCTCCTACCGCTTTACTACAAGCTAAAACTCACGAGCATTTACGGCTTTCTCGGAGGTCGATTTGGTCAGGAAGCGCACAAAACGGGTGCGGCTTTTTTCTTGGTCAGTCGGGTCATCGGCGCTTCGTTCCGGTTGTTTCTGGTGGCGTTGGTGATCGACGTGTTGGTGCTGGAACCGCTGAGCGGGGGCTTGACTCCGTGGTGGTGGTTTGGCCTGACCACTGCTGGCATCCTCACAGTGATTTATCTCTACACCAGGAGGAGCGGCATGGGAACTGTGATTTGGACAGACACCCTTCAGACGGCCTGCATGCTGCTGGCAGTGGTGTTGACGATCGGCGGAATCCTCAGTGCTGGCGGTCACGGTTGGGCCGCATTGCCTGAAGTGGTGGCTTCAACCGAGTTGACCCAAATCTGGGTCACCGAAGACTGGAACCTCAGCAACCACTGGTTCAAGCACATCCTCGCTGGAATGTTTGTCACCATTGCCATGACCGGGCTTGACCAAGACATGATGCAGAAGAACTTGGCATGTCGCAACCTCAGAGAAGCGCAATGGAACATGGCCACGTTCACAGTCATTTTGGTCGGAGCCAATGTGCTTTTTTTGACGATGGGGGCCTTGCTTTGGATGCATGCTGAATCCATTGGCATGACACTGCCGGAGGCGACTGACCGATTGTACCCGATGGTGGCCATGGGCGGCAGCCTCGGCCCCGTGCTTGGGGTCGCGTTCGTTGTGGGTTTGTTGGCTTCGGCGTTCAGCTCGGCCGATTCTGCGTTGACCGCATTGACCACCTCCACCTGTGTGGATGTCCTCAACACACCCCAAATGGACTCCGAGCGCGCCAAGTCCTTGAGGCAGCGCGTTCACCTTGGCATGGCCGTGTTGTTGTGGCTCGTGATCATGGCCTTCCGGGCTGTCAACGACACCTCCGTGGTGGCGGCTCTGTTCACCGTTGCGAATTACACCTACGGACCACTCTTGGGCCTTTTTGGCGTGGGGATGTTTGCCCAATGGACCCCCCGGGCATCGCTGATCCCATTCGTGTGCATCGCAGCCCCGGCACTCGGGTACGTTTTGGAGCAAACAGTGGTGGCGGTTTGGGGCTTCAGCTTTGGCTTCGCCCTGCTCCCTGTCAACGGGCTGATCACAGCAGCAGGTCTGGGCTTGATTTCCTTGGGCAAGCCCGCTTGATTGTGCTTGCCACTGCCTAATTTTGCGGCTCTGAAACCCAGTCATGGAACAACAAACCTCCGCCCTTCTCCAGCGCCTCAGCGAATCTGCAACCATCGCCATGGCGCGGAAAGCCCGCGAACTGAAAGACCAAGGCATCGATGTGATTTCGCTCTCGTTGGGAGAGCCTGACTTCGACACCCCTACGGAAATGAAGCAAGCAGGCGTTGATGCCATTGAAGCCAACGAAACGCACTACACTCCGGTGCCTGGCACCCCACGCGTGCGGAAGGCCATCGTGGAAAAGTTCAAGCGCGACAACGGACTGGAATACACCATGGACCAAGTCGTCGTAAGCACGGGGGCCAAGCAAAGTCTGGCCAACGTCGTGTTGTCGCTGGTCGATCCGGGAGATGAGGTCATCCTTCCGGCCCCGTACTGGGTCAGCTATGAAGAAATTGTCAAGGTCGCTGGTGGCGTACCCGTTGTGCTCCCTACAAGCATTGACAACGACTACAAAATTCAACCCCAAGAACTTGAGGCGGCGATCACACCCAGGACGCGCCTTGTGATGTACTCCTCCCCCTGCAATCCGTCTGGGTCGGTGTACACAGAATCGGAGACGGCCGCATTGGCTGACATTTTGCGTCAACACGATCGCGTCATCACGGTGAGCGATGAGATTTATGAACTCATCAATTTCACGGACAAACACGCATCCATGGCCGCACAACCCGGCATGTGGGAACGCACCGTCACCGTCAATGGCATTTCCAAGGGGTTTGCGATGACGGGCTGGCGCTTGGGGTACATTGGTGCACCCACTTGGATTGCGGCTGCATGCACCAAAATCCAAGGACAATTCACCTCAGCGCCTTCGAGCATCACCCAGGCTGCCGCGGCCGCCGCACTTGAAGCACAACCAGCCTTGGTTTCCGATATGGTGGACGCCTTCCGCCGGCGCCGGGCACTCATGGTGGACGGATTGAGCCAAGTCCCTGGATTCAAGGTGAACCAGCCGATGGGCGCCTTCTACGTCTTCCCAGATGTGTCGGCGTTGTTTGGCAAGTCCTTCAACGGCCAAACGTTGAACGATGCCAACGATGTGGCCTTCTACCTGTTGGAAGAAGCCAAGGTCGCATCTGTGAGTGGTGCCGCATTCGGCACGCCCGAATGCATTCGCCTTTCCTACGCAGCTGCAGATGACGTGCTGCAAGAGGCAGTGCGTCGCATTGACGCTGCATGCAGACAACTTTCCGCGTAAGGGCAAGAAGTTCCGACCTTTGACCCCATGGGCACACGTCCATCTTATTTGGAACTCAAGGAACTCCCCTGGTCAGCACCCCGTGTGTGCGTGATTGGGGACGTCATGGTGGATGCCTACATGTGGGGGCACGTTCATCGGATGAGTCCCGAGGCTCCAGTTCCTGTTGTGGACATCGAACAACGTGAACGACGCGTCGGAGGTGCCGGAAACGTGGTGAAAAATTTGGACGCGTTAGGTGCGAACGTCGAGCTCATCAGCGTTGTGGGTGACGACGTCGCTGGGTCGCAGCTGGCCGCTCTACTATCGGACATGTGCCAAGCTCATTTGATCGTGGATCCTGAACGTCCCACCACCGTCAAAACCCGCATCATCAGCAGCGACAAGCATGTGCTGCGCGTGGATGAAGAATCCACTGCAGAGGTTTCGTCAGCTGTGGCAGAAAACGTGCTCCGTGCGTTTGAAGCGTTGTTGGCAACCGATGAGCCGCCCGAGGTTGTGGTGTTGGAAGACTACGACAAGGGATTGATGACGACAGCCCTCATTCGGGGCGTGCTTGACCGATGTTCGAAAGCAAGCATCCCTGTGGCCGTGGACCCCAAATTGCGGCGGTTTTTGGACTACAAGAATGTGGCCCTCTTCAAGCCCAATTTGAAAGAACTCAACGAGGGCTTGCCACTCGAGGCACCCGCGGACCCCACCAACCGTGATTCCATGGTTCATGCCGTAAACACCTTGATGCACACCCTTGGCTGTGAATGTGCGTTTGTGACGTTGGGCGAACATGGCGCTTGGATTCATGCGCCAAGCCAGGGTGTGGAACATGTCCACATGAATGCTCTGCAACGTGAAGTGGTGGACGTGAGTGGCGCGGGCGACACCGTCATCGCAACCGCAGCATTGATGCTTGCAGCCGGAAGTGACGCCGAATCTGTTGCCGCTGTGGCCAACCTCGCGGGGGGATGGGTCTGCGAAAAAGTTGGGGTGGTCCCCATGCCCCGAAGGGAGTTGCAACGTGAATTGACCCGGCTCAGTGGGCTTCAACGCACGACGGCATGACACTCAAGTCGTTCAGAGAGCGCGTCAACGTTTGGCTGTACGACAGCAAAGAACGCGTGCTCGGTGCCTTTCAGTGGCTCACCTTGCTGGTCAACCTCACTGCGCTCTCCGTGCTGGCGATTTACTATGGCTACGACCACGACGTTGAGACGGCCACGCGTTTGTTCGATGCGGTCAAATTCAGCTTTGCTTTCTATGTGCTCCACTACGGCGTACGTGTGCTCTACCACTTCCATCCCAAAACGTTTTTCCGCGAAACGTGGGCAGAAGGGTTGGTGATGTTGGTGTTGCTGGTGGAAGGCACCGGGGACGTGCTGTTTGGTGCGCCTCCATTGGGTCGAGGCCTGGCCACCCTGATGCCGAGCATCGGAGACTTCAGCACCTTCATGGTGCAAGGGTATTTGTTTGTGGCCGTGCTGTTGGAATGGATGCGACCTGGATCCAGGCTACCTCGCGTCCGTTTGCACCCTGCGGTCATCTTCATTTTGAGCTTTGTCGTGCTCATCGGTGTGGGAACCTGGCTGTTGAGCATGCCTGAGATGACCACCATCGCAGGAGGCATGCCGCTTGTAGATGCGTTTTTCACCGCCACGAGCGCCACATGTGTGACTGGACTGATGAGCGTGGACACCATGACCTACTTCACCGCCAAAGGACATTGGGTGTTGCTCTTCTTGATTCAGCTTGGTGGGTTGAACTTCATTGCCTTTGGCAGCTTTTTGGCTTTGGCATCCAAATTTGGGGTGGCCGTCAAACAACACGAAGTGATTGAAGACTTCGTCAACAGCGACAATTTGCTTGGCAGCTCCGGGTCCCTGGGAAAGGTGGTGATGTGGTGTTTGGGGCTGGAGGCCATTGGCGCTGCGGCCTTGATGGCCCTGTGGTCGCCAGAGGTGCCATTTGCCCATTGGGGTGAGCGGATCTTCTCTTCCGTGTTTCACAGCGTCTCTGCCTTCAACAACGCGGGCATCACCCTGTTCACTGACGGACTCGCTCATCCATGGGTGGCCCACAATTGGCTCGTGCATTGGGTGATCACAGTGCTCGTGTTTTTGGGCGCCTTGGGCATGGTGGCCATGTTTGACTTGTTCGATGTGAGCAAGCTCCGAGAGCGCATGCAGCAACCCTGGAAGACGATTTCCTTCCCTGCCAAAATCGCCCTCTACTTCTCTCTGGTTCTGGTGGGTCTCGGGACTTTGGCGTTTGCCGCTCTCGAATGGAATGGAACGATGGAAGGCATGTCGTGGTTTGGGAAGTTCACGACCTCGGTGTTCCAAAGCGTCACCCGCACCAGCGGATTCAACACCGTGGACATTGCCGCCGTGGGCATGCCCATGCTGTTCCTTTTGTTGGTGTTGATGTTCATCGGGGCCTCATCAAGTTCGACGGGAGGCGGCATCAAAACCTCCACCCTTGCAATCGTGCTGGCGGACGTTTGGCGCACCGTGCGTGGCGGAGATCACGTTCAATTGTTCAAGCGCTCCATCGGGCCTGTCCTTCGATCCCGAGCCTACAGCGTGCTGCTGTTTTTCCTCGTGGGCAACTTGGTGGGGGTGTTTGTGCTGACCCTCACCGAAGGGGCATTGTTGGCCAGTGGAGACGCCACGTTTTTTGACCTTGCCTTTGAGCACGTCAGCGCCATGGGCACTGTGGGGTTGAGCACGGGCTTGACACCAGCATTGAGCGGATGGGGCAAGGTTGTCCTTTCCTTGGCCATGTTTGTCGGACGTGTTGGCACCCTGACCGTCGCCTTCGCAGTGGGCGGACGCACCTCGCATTCTCATTTCAAATACCCAGAAGGCCACACCATGGTGGGATGAGGCGGACTGCCGGAAACCCTGAACCATCTTTGGGCCAAACCTCAGCCATGGGCACACGCATCACCCCCTACGTCACCCCTGAACAGGAAGCCAAAAAGAACCAAGTGGCCCGCATGTTTGATGGCATTGCGCACCGCTACGACTTCCTCAACCACTTCTTTTCACTGGGCATTGACGTGCTTTGGCGCAAAGCATGCATTCGAATCTTGCGCAAGGAGCAGCCTGAGACACTTCTCGATGTGGCCACCGGCACGGCTGACTTCGCCATCGAGGCCGTGAGAATGGGGTTGAATGTGCACGTCACAGGCGTGGACATCAGTGCAGGCATGCTCGATGTCGGCCGTGAGAAAATTGCAGCGCGTGGATGGAACGACCGCATTGAACTCATCCAAGGCGATTCAGTGTCCTTGCCATTTGACGACGGTTCGTTCGATGCATTCACGGTGGCGTTTGGCGTCCGCAACTTTGAAGATTTGCAAGGCGGTCTTCAGGACATGCTTCGCGTCCTGAAGCCTGGAGCCATGGGGTTGATCCTCGAATTCAGCAAACCCAAGCACTTTCCCATCAAACAGGCGTTTGGATTGTACTTCAAGCACATCATGCCCACCGTGGGAAAATGGGTGAGCAAAGACCCTGCGGCGTACACCTACCTTCCTGAGAGCGTGCAGGCTTTCCCTGAAGGCGATGCCTTTTTGGATGAAATGCGCAAGTCGGGCTACGTCGATGTGAAAGCCCAAAGCCTGACAGGAGGCATTGCCACCATCTACACCGGACGCAAGCCGCAAGCATGATTCTTCGTGTGTTCCCAGGCAAACTGACGGGTGACACCATTTGGGCGCCGCCAAGCAAGAGCGTGATGCAACGGATGATCGCCGTGGCCATGATGGCCCAAGGACGCACCATGATCCGAAGGCCCTCCGAATGCGACGACTGCACCAATGCTTTGATGATGGCTGCCCAACTTGGGGCCGAGATCGAACTTGGTGACGACGCAGTCGCCATCCATGGGAACTTCCCACTCACGCCGCGAACCGACACGTTGAACCCAGGCGAATCAGGCCTTGGGTTGCGCATGTTTGGCGTCCTGTCCTCACTCCATGACGCCCCCCTCGCGTTTCAACGCGAAGGCACGTTGCTGAACCGAGACATGTCTGGCCTTGCTGCCACTTTAAAGTCATTTGGCGTGACCGTTCGAGGCACTGCGCCGGGTGATTCGCTCCAAATCGAAGGACCGCTTCAAGGGGGCCACGTGTCCATCGACAGCGGGGGCAGCAGCCAAGTGCTGAGCGGCCTGTTGTGCGCCCTGGCCCATGCCCAATCGGATTCCGAACTCAAGGTCGAAAATGTTGTCAGCCGCCCCTACCTTCAAATGACACTCGAAGTCCTCGAAGACATGGGCATTGAAGTGGAGGTTTTGGAAGACGAAAGCCGCGTCATGCGCGTTCGCATTCCGGGCGGACAACGGGCCACAGCCATGGATTCCGCCGTAGATGGAGATTGGTCCGCCGCGGCGTTTCTGATGGCCCTTGGATTGCTCTGTGCACCTCATCACCTGAATGTGGAGGGCCTTGACAACGCTTACACCCAGGCGGACGAAAGCATCAAGGGCATCTTGTTGTTTGGCGGTTGTCGGCTTGCAGGAACCGACGAGGGAGTTCAAGTGATGGCCGGCCAACCCAAGGCCTTCAATGCCGATTTGACCGATTGTCCAGACCTGTTTCCGCCGCTCGCCGCTCTGGCCGCATTTGCCAAAAAACCCAGCACGCTCAAGGGCTTGCACCGCCTGGCCAACAAGGAATCCAACCGAGGCGTGGCGATTCAGCAAGAATGGGCCAAGGTCGGAATCAAGGTCGAACTCAATGAAGCAGACGACAGCATGACGGTTTTTCCTGGAGAGGTGAAACGCGGCCGGATGTCGTCACACGGAGATCACCGCATGGCCATGGCGGCGGCCCTGTTTGGGGCGGCGGGGGCGCCTGTCGAGATTGAAGGTGCCGAAGCCGTGGCCAAAAGCTACCCTGCATTCTTCGACGACCTCGAGGCCCTCGGGGTGAAGGTTCAGGTGGTTGCCGGCTGACGATCCTCGTGATCTGTCAAGGCCACACTTGCCGCGGCGGTGGCTCCCATCCCTCCCATCAATGGCCCCACCGTCCAAGCCAATACCGGGATGGACATCCAAAGCGAAAACGGCACGCCACACGCAAATGCCACGTCCAGACGTCGAAGCGACGAGCGCCAACCTGAAAGCGCCCCCTTGCCTTGTCGCTCCCAGACGTAATCCATGACCGACGCTCCATACGCCCATGCCCCAACCAGCCATGCCAACGTCAACGTGAAGGGACTCAGCACAGGAACCAAGAGCCCCACAATCCAAAGCAAGGCCACCACCGTCCACTCAAACAACGCCAACCAAACCGCCGAACGCATTCCCCTCAAGGTGTCGCGAATCCATCGGCGCAGTGAAAACGGAGCGTTGTGGCCACGGATTTGGGCTTCTACGGCTTCACTCACGGCAGCAAACAAAGGCCCCATGACCACAAGCACAATGTACTTGGTCAATTTCAGCTTGACCGCCAACAACACAAGCCACACGAGCCACTCTAACGCCACCTTGGCCCACCCTGCCTCGTGCTCTGGTGCCATTCGATTCACGACCGCATCTGCGACAGACAGCGCGAGGGCAGAGATGCCCCACCAGCCCAAAGCAGACAGCGCCAGTGTCAACGCTGCTGCGGGCAAAAACCACCACTTCAACGGCCCATGCAACAGGGACCACGCCTCTCGGTGCCATTGTCTTGCCAAGGTGAAGGTTCTCATGGTGCGAATGTGAGAAAGTGTGCTGCACCTCACCTCATCCACCGCTGAAAAGATGTGAACTTTCCTTCATGCGGATTCATCTCATCGCGATCGGCGGAAGCGCCATGCACAACTTTGCCCTTGCCCTGTCGGATGCCGGCCACGAGGTGACGGGCAGCGACGACCAAATCTTTGAGCCCAGCCGAGGACGCCTTGAACGTGCTGGCCTGCTGCCATCACAAGAAGGCTGGCACATGGACCGCCTCACCAAAGACATTGACGTCGTCATCCTCGGCATGCACGCCAGGTCCGACAATCCGGAACTGCTGCGGGCCGAAGAATTGGGATTGACCATCCAGAGTTACCCCGAATTTTTGCGGTTTGCCACTGCCGACAAAAAGCGCATGGTCGTGGCAGGCAGCCACGGAAAAACCACCGTCACCTCCATGATCCTTCACGCCATGCGCAAAGAAGGTCGACCCACCGACTTGATGGTGGGTGCGCAATTGGACGGGTTTGACCGCATGGTGGACCTTCATGCTGACCATGAATGGGCTGTCATCGAGGGCGATGAGTACTTGAGCAGCCCCATTGACATGAGGCCCAAATTCCTCTGGTATGGCCCCCACGTCACCGTGATCACAGGCATTGCATGGGACCACGTGAATGTGTTCCCAACGGAGGAGAACTACATCGATCAATTCCGACTCTATCTCCAGACCGTGGAGGCCCAAGGAACCGTGGTGCATTGCACTGAAGACACTTTGCTCAATGGCGTGGTGGACGACATGAAAACCAAGCGTCCTGACCTCCAGTGGATTGGTTACACAACGCCTGACCACACCCCCACCTCAAACGGCAGTCGAGTGACCTTTGACGACGGCGCGTCGTTGGACATGGCCTTGCTCGGGGCCCACAACATGCAAAATCTAGTCGCGGCCAGGTGTTGCTGCGAAGCGATGGGCATGGCGCGTTCGGATTTCGACCGACACATGATCGACTTTACGGGAGCGGCCAGAAGGCTTGAGGTCATGCACGAAGACACTAAGGCGGCCTTCTGGGCCTTTCGCGATTTTGCCCATGCCCCCTCCAAACTCCGCGCCACACAAGCCTCCGTCGTCGGTCAGTTCCCGGACCAGGGCGTCACAGCTGTGTTTGAACTGCACACCTTCAGCAGCTTGAATCGCGCATTCATTCCTCAGTACCGGGATGCCATGAATGACGTGGATCACGCGGTGGTGTACTATGACCCCGAAGTGGTGAATCACAAGCGGCTTCCGGCATTGGATGTTGAATTTGTGCGGGAGGCCTTTGGGCGTGACACTCTCGAGGTGATCACGGACAAAGCAAAGCTCCAAAAGCGCCTTGAAGAGGTGCCTGCTCAAAATCACGTGCTGTTGATGATGAGCAGTGGACGCTTTGGTGGTGTGGAGTTCAGCCCAACCCCACGTCCAGTGACATCATGACAATGAAACCACCGATGAACCCGAGGGTGGCGACGTCGGTGTATTTGTCTCGCTGGGTCTCAGGAATGACCTCTTCCACCACCACGTAAATCATGGCACCTGCGGCAAATGCCAGCGCATAAGGAAGGATGGGACGCATGGCCATGACGGCGAAAGCCCCAACAACCCCTGCAACGGGTTCCACGACGGCCGACAGTTGACCGTACCACCATGCCTTGCCACGAGAAACGCCTTCGCGTCGGAGCGGCATGCTGACCGACAAGCCTTCAGGAAAGTTTTGAATGCCAATGCCAATGGCCAGCGCAACTGCACCTGCCGTGGTTGCCCCATCCAAGCCCAGCGCCGCCCCGCCAAACAACACGCCCACAGCGAGTCCCTCGGGGATGTTGTGCAACGTGATCGCCAACACCAGCAGCGTGGTCCGATGCCAATTGGTCTTGGGGCCCTCTGCCTCCTCTTTTTTGAAGTTGATGTGCAAGTGCGGCGTGAGTTTGTCAAGTCCATAAATGAACAGAGCTCCTAACGCAAATCCAATGGCTGGCGGCCCCACTTTGGCAAACCCCTCTCCCCCCACCATGTCAATGGCAGGTGCAAGCAGCGACCAAAAACTTGCGGCCACCATAACGCCACCTGTGAAGCCCAACATGCCATCGAACAACCTGCGATTCATCGTCCTGAAGGGAAACACCAGGGCTGCACCCGCAGCGGTCATTCCCCACGTGAACAACGTCGCCACCAAGGCCGCCATCACAGGGCCAAGGCCCTCAAACCAAGCAATCAATTCATCCATGTTCTTGAGATTCAGTTGGGGATTCAGGGCGCACCCACAGCTGCGCCAGCCACGCATCAGGCAATGTGCGGATCTCTTGGGCAGTCAACACACTGCCCAACCCGATGCCTCGTCCTTTGAGCGCCGACAACGTGCCGTCATCACCACCCCTGACTCCTGTGACAACACAATTGAGGGTCGGTTCGAGCTGAGCCAAAAGCACGGCATCACGCTGTGGATGAAAGGTGCCATCGGCTTTGGGAATCGGATCGCCGTGCGGATCGACAGTGGGATGGCCCAAATACGCATCCAAGCGCGCGACCAACTCAACGCTGTCCACATGTTCCAGTTGCTCGGCGATGTCGTGAACTTCGTCCCAGTCAAATCCCAGACGCTCCACGAGAAAGGTCTCCCACAGGCGGTGTTTACGAACCAAAGACAAGGCAAGCGTCCTTCCTGCTTGGGTCAAACGAGCGCCGTGATAAGGGCGGTGTTCCGCCCAGCCCAATTCTGTCAATACCTGCACCATGGCTGTCACACTGGGGGGCTTGACGCCTAGATGGGCCGCCATTTGGCTGGTGGAAACCCAATCTGAATCGCCTTCTTGCCTCGCACCGAGCGCATACAATGCCTTCAAGTGGTCTTCGCGTTGGGTGCTTCTTGACATGCCTCAAAGGTAGAGCAACTTTTATAATTTTTAGTCGCGGCTAAAAATTAATCCCTTCTCCTCGAATGCACCTTGCGTCATTTGACCGACCTTGAGGACATGAAGCGGTTGTTTGTCCTTCGGCATGGCAAGGCAGAGCCTGGCAACGGCATGGCCGACGCCTCTCGTTCATTGACTGAGCGCGGCATGGACGACGCCTTCAAACTTGGACTTTGGACAAAAGAATCGCGGAAAACTGGCGCCCCCTTGTGGGTCAGTCCCGCCACGCGGACCCGTCAAACTGCCCAACGATTGTGCGAAGGATGGTCCGAATCCGAAGCCTCCATCCATTTGCAACACGACGCATACCTCGCTTCAGACAGGGCGTGGTTGTCTTGGATTGGACTTTGGCCCAACGACGCAGACCAAGGATGGATTGTGGGTCACAACCCGGGCGTGAGCGAATTGGTGGAACGTTTGACTGACCAGCCTGTTTGGCTGCCCACTTGCGGTCTTGCCGAGGTTGAATTGCACATCGATGCTTGGGAAGAGGCCTTTGCTGGAACTGGACGCCTTCGTGGCCTCTTCACCCCCAAATCCATGTTGCTCGCATGAACAAAGGCCGTTGGCAATGGTGGATCGCCGGTGCCCTCGTGGTGGCGTTTGTCTGGCGATTTCAATCGCTGACGCTCTATTTCCTCGCCGCAGTGGCCTTGAGTTTCATCGGGAAGCCCGTTGTCTCTTGGGTGGCCCAAAAACGGATTGCACGTCGCCCCGTCGGTCACAATCTGGGCGCTGCTGCCGCCTTGACGTTGATGGCGTTGATCTCCACAGGTGTCGTCATGCTTTTTGCCCCTTTGGTTCAAGAACAAATTGCAGCCCTTTCCCGACTCGATGCCGCTCAATTGATGCGACATTGGAACCAAGCACTCGCACTGGTTGACGATTGGACCACAGGCGTGGATCTGAGTGGTGAAGGCCAGACCAACAGCGCGTATTTGGCTGAACAAGCTCTGGAACTCATTCGCCTTGACGATGCTGGCTCAATGTTTTCTGGCATTTTGTCCTCCATCGGAAATGTGTTTGTCACGACGTTCTCGGTGGTGTTCATGGCGTTTTTCCTGATGCGCGAACCCACCTTGTTCACGGATTTGGTGCTTGGACTTACGCCAGAAACCAAACGCCCCGCGATGACGAGGATTTTCGAAAGGTCTGGTCGTTTGCTGACCCGCTATTTTGGGGGATTGGTGATTCAAGTGAGCATTGTGACAATCGTGGTGGGCCTGGGGTTGACCTTGCTCGGAATCCCGCACGGATGGCTCCTGGGATTGCTTGCAGGGTTGTTCAATCTGATCCCGTACATGGGGCCGATTTTGGGCTTGGGTACCGGGGTGCTCGTCATGATTTCGAGCGGCGTCCCTTGGCATGACTTTGGGTGGGCCCTGGCTGTGTACTTGGCTGCCCAAGGGGTCGACAACGTATTCACCCAACCTGTGATTTTTGCCAAACGCGTGTTCGCGCATCCCCTCGAAATCTTTGTGGTCATCTCCGTTGCCGGCTCCGTGGCAGGTGCAGGAGGCATGGTCCTGGCCATCCCCACGTACACGCTGTTTCGCATTGTGGCCAAGGAATTTTTGCAGGAATTCCAATGGGCCAAGGCGCTGACCCAAAGCATGGAGGCCCGGGAGCACGACGATTCCTGAGGCGGTTGTGAACGCCGCGTGAACAACTCAAGCCCCGAAGCTGGCCCAACACACGTCCCAAAAGGTCCCGATGGCCTACCTTTGAATCCCGTAACCACGGGACATGCCTCTTTCACCTTCTTCTTCCCCCACAGACGGCCTTTCAAGCGGCCGCAACAGCCGCTACATTTTTGTCACTGGCGGGGTGAGCAGCAGCCTCGGAAAAGGCATCGTCAGCGCCTCCTTGGCCAAGCTTCTTCAGGCCCGAGGTTACCGGGTGACCATTCAAAAGCTCGATCCGTACATCAACGTCGACCCCGGGACCCTGAATCCCTACGAACACGGAGAATGTTACGTGACGGTCGATGGCGCAGAGACGGATTTGGACTTGGGACACTACGAACGCTTCTTGAACGTCCAAACCACCCAGGCCAACAACATCACCACCGGGCGCATCTACCAAAGTGTCATCGACAAAGAGCGTCGTGGTGAATACCTGGGCAAAACCGTTCAAATCATCCCGCACATCACGGATGAAATCAAGCGCTGCGTCCAAATCCTTGGCTCCAAAAACGACTATGACTTTGTCATCACGGAAATCGGCGGGACCGTCGGCGACATTGAATCGCTTCCCTACATCGAGGCGGTGAGGCAGATGAAGTGGGAATCCCCGGAAGACACATTGGTGGTGCACCTCACCCTGGTGCCCTACTTGTCCGCTGCGGGAGAACTGAAGACCAAACCCACACAGCACTCGGTCAAGCAACTCCTGGAGTTTGGGGTGCAGCCTGATGTGTTGGTGTGCCGCACGGAGCATCCTTTGCCCGGCAATGTCCGCACCAAACTGGCCCGATTCTGCAACGTGGCGCTTGACGCGGTCATTGAAAGCATTGACGCCGACACCATTTACGACGTCCCGTTGTTGATGCAGGACGAACGTTTCGACGAGGTGGTGCTCAAAAAGCTCGGCATGGATGGTGGAGACACCGAAGCCAACCTCGACGCCTGGAAAGATTTCTTGCGACGCTACAAGAATCCACAGGGACACGTCCGCATTGGTCTTGTGGGCAAGTACGTCGAGCTGAAGGACAGCTACAAAAGCATTGCGGAAGCTTTGGACCACGCAGGGGCCCTCTTGGAGACGGAAGTCGTGGTCGACTGGATCCACAGCGAACAGCTCACGCCTGACAATGTCGAAGCCCGTCTTAGAGGGTTGCATGGCATCCTTGTCGCGCCCGGCTTTGGGTCACGAGGCATTGATGGCAAACTGCTGGCCATCAAGCATGCGCGGGAGAACAGCATCCCCTTCTTTGGGATTTGCCTTGGCATGCAATGTGCCGTGGTTGAATTTGCACGAAACGCATTGGGGCTTGAGGACGCTCACTCCACGGAAATCAAGGAGTACACCCCCCATCCCGTCATTGATTTGATGGGAGAACAAAAGAGCATCACGAACATGGGAGGCACCATGCGTCTCGGGGAATACCCCTGCGCACTCAAGGTCGATTCTCAAGCTGAACGCGCGTACGGAAACGCCTCAGAAGTCAACGAGCGTCACCGCCACCGCTACGAATTCAACAACGCGTACCTCGCGCAATTCGAAGCTTCAGGCATGGTCGCCACTGGCACAAATCCCGACACCAACCTGGTTGAAATCGTGGAAATCCCGAGCCACCCGTATTTCGTGGCGTCACAATTCCACCCAGAATACGCCTCAACGGTGCTCGCCCCGCACCCCCTGTTCGTCTCCTTTGTGAAGGCTGCCGTTCAACACGAGGGTGCCCAAACGGGCGTCGACCAAGCCACCACGGACGCTTCAAGCGCGGGCTGATCGAAGCATTTGGATGTGCGGAATGCCATCCTCGAGGTAGGGCTTCCCGAAGGACGCAAAGCCCAATTCTCCGTACCACGCCTCCAAATAACACTGCGCTGAGATCCGAATGTCTTGTCCGGGCCACGCACGTTCGCAGACCTCAATGCTACGCTTCATGAGTTCTTTGCCGAGGCCTTCACTCCTGCGATCTCGATGTGTCGCCACCCGCCCGATGCTCGGTTCTGCGTAACTCACGCCTGGGCCAAGCACCCTGGCGCAGGCCAACATTGCTGCGCCTTTGGCAACATCCTCACCTTCCTTCCACACATGCCAAGCCCTGAGGTCCTTGCCATCAAGGTCGCTGTACGGACAGTCTTGCTCAACCACAAACACGTCCACCCTCAGCCGAACGAGTCCGTGCCACTCATCTCTGGTGAGCTCTTTCCAAGGTTTCGCTTTCCACATCTTGCAAGGAATGCTTCAAAATTAGGCACAAAAAAAGGGGGCCGAAGCCCCCTTTCAAATTCAGTTTCTAAGCTTCAATTAGAAGCGAGCACCGAAGCCGATGTTGAATGACAAACCACTCTGGGTGATTTCGTTGATGTCATCGTCTGAACCGTAAGTGCTGTAGTTCACGTTTGGCGTGAGGTACCAGTTCTCGCGAACAGGAATGAACTTACCGAGTGACAAAGACAAACCAAGAGCGGAGTTGTCATCTTCGCTGTCGAGCTCTGCATCAAGTGTGCTAGAGAACTCATTGCTCATAGAGACCGAGTTCAAACCAACACCTACGAAGTAGTTGTCGTCGAAGAAGTAAGCCACACCGAGTTCGAGAGCAGACTCAGTGTAAGTCGTGGTCTCAGTGTAAGCTGTCGTTGTGATTTGTGGAACATCCACGATCACAATTGAATCACCTTCGATGGTTGGAGTAGGAACCAAAGTGATTTCTTCTGCGGTGCCACTGAAGACATCCTCCATGCGAGAGGTGTTCAATGACAGGGATACCACAAAGTTGTCGGCCACAGCGTAGCCAATGGTTGGTGACATGCTGACACCATCCGAGAAGATGTTGACAACGTCAGTAGCGTCGGCAGTGCCGAGGTACCACGTGCCTTGGGGTTGGTTCTGAGCAAATGCTGAAGAAACCATTGCCATCGAGATGGCTGCGATAAAGAAATTTTTCATTTGTATAGTTTTAAATGAACACCCCAAAGGAAGAACCTTTCGTGGCTCCTTCCTAAAAACCCATTTGTTTAATAGGAACACCCCATTGTGAAAAACTGCAAATCGAACGCCTTAACCTCAGCAATGACAAGCATTTCCGTGGTCATGGCAATCCCCGTGCGCCAGGCCATCGTACTTTTAACGCATGGGTGAAAGGCGGAACATGTTGTCTGTGGAGGGGCTGACCAAGACGTATGGAGAGCGAATGCTCTTCTCTGAATTGACATTTGGGTTGCAGGAAGGTGAACGAGTGGCGCTGGTCGCGCGCAACGGATCGGGCAAGTCGACGCTGCTCAGGTGCATTTGCGGACAAGAGCCCGTCGACCATGGTCGGGTGGTATTCTCCAGCGGCGTGAGACATGGACACCTGCGCCAAGAACTCGACCTCACCCCTGGCGCTTCCATTTTGGATACCTTATATATAGGCGACAGTCCTGCGGTGGTTGCCATGCGTGAATACGAGCGTGCGTTGGCCCTCGGATTGGAAGGCGACGCATTGCAAAAAGCGTACGACGCCATGGATGCCCACGAGGGCTGGAATTTTGAGGCTCGGGCGCGCGAGATTTTGGGGAAACTGAACCTGCACGATTTGGAACGAAAGGTTTCGAGCTTGAGTGGAGGTGAGAAACGACGGGTCGCGCTGGCGCAAGTGTTGCTCGAGGCGCCTGAATTTCTTGTGCTGGACGAGCCCACCAACCACCTCGACCTGGACATGATCGCGTGGTTGGAGCAACGTTTAGCCTCGATGGGCACCACCTTGCTCATGGTGACCCACGACCGCTACTTCCTGGAACACGTGTGTGACCGCATCATCGAACTGGAAGACCAAACCCTGCACAGCTACCACGGCAATTTCAGCTATTTCCTCGAAAAGCGAGGCGAGCGCCGTGCCAACGCGCAGGCCGTGCAAGAGCGGGCGCAACGTCACATGAAGCGGGAGCTTGAGTGGGTGCGGGCCACCCCGTCGGCGCGCACCACCAAAAGCAAAAGCCGACTCGACCGATTCCAAGACCTGAAAGCAGAAGCCGCCAAACGCATCCAAGAGGACCCCCTTCACCTCACGGTCATTCCAGAACGACTTGGTAGCAAAATTGTCGAACTGCACAAAGTCAAGCGTGCCTACGGCGACCGCCTGCTGATCGAAGGGTTGACCCACCATTTCAAACGGGGCGAACGCATCGGGCTTGTCGGACGCAACGGCACGGGCAAGTCCTCCCTGCTCCACCTCATTCTCGGAACCCAAGAACCTGATGCCGGCAAGGTGGTGGTTGGCGAAACTGTGGTGTTTGGCCATTACGCCCAGGAAGGCGGAACTTTCAACGAGGACTGGAAGGTCATCGATGCCGTACGCGACATCGCCGATTGGATCCCTTTGAAAGGAGGCGCCAAGCTCACAGCCGCCCAATTGCTCGAACGCTTTTTGTTTCCACACGCCATGCACCACCAATTCATCCGCTTGCTGAGCGGAGGCGAACGGAAGCGACTTCATTTGCTGCGCATTTTGATGCGCAACCCCAACTTCCTCGTGTTGGACGAGCCCACGAACGACTTGGACATCTTCACGCTTGCCGTGCTTGAAGAGTTCTTGATGGACTTCTCGGGCTGCCTTGTCGTGGTGTCCCATGACCGGTATTTCATGGACAAGCTTGTGGACCACGTTTGGGTCCTTGGTGAAGACGGCCAAACCTCAGTGCGCGACTACCCAGGGAATTACTCTCAGTATCGTGCCTTGCGCACAGAAGAGATGCAGCGCAAGCAGGCTGCTCAAACGGCTGCAAAGCAAGCGGCAACGTCCACAAAGGATGTGGCCATCAAAGGCGATTACACGACGAGATTGAGCTACAAAGAGCGGCTTGAATTCGAAACGCTTGAATCGTCACTTCCCCAACTCGAAGCCAAACGCGATGAGTTGCAAGCAGCCTTGTTGAACGAGACGGACCACGTCCAAATGCAATCCCTCGGAGAGGCCCTCGGCCGCATCACCCAAGACCTTGAGGATGCAGAAATGCGCTGGCTTGAACTGTCTGAGCGCGCCTGACGACCCCATGCAACCTTTCGGGTCCTGCCCTGTTCTAATTTCACGAAAAGAAACCTGAAACTTCATCGCATCATCATGCATGCATCGCTGTTCCGCACCTCCCTTGCCCTTTGCTTTTGGGCCTTTGCTTCGTTGATTCAAGCCCAAACTTGCGAACTGGAAGCCGTCGCCATACTGGAAACCGGCTCTTGGGGCGATGAAGTGAGCTTCACCATTTCCGACGACAACGGCATCCTTGCAGAAGGCCAAGGCGAGGCCGACTACACTTCGTTTGAAATGGCGTTTTGCCTTGACAACGTGTCAGGTTGTCTCGTGTTGGAGATGATTGACAGTTTTGGCGATGGCTGGAACGGCGCTGTCTTAGATGTGTCATTGCCTGCATTGGGCATTCCCCTTGGCACATTCACCCTCGCTGAAGGCAGCTACCAAGCCCTCACGTTTGGTGAAGGTTGCGAAAACGACGGAACGCTGATTGAGGGTTGCACGGACCCCAACGCCTTCAATTACGACCCCTCGGCATCTGTCGATGACGGCTCATGTTCCTACGACTGCATTTGTCCCGAGATCTACGCTCCTGTTTGCGGCTACGACTACTTCACTGGCGAATACGTGACGTTCAGCAACGAATGTGAGGCGACATGCGCCCAGGCCTTCATCGTTTGGGACGGAGATTGCGCCGATCAACCCGTTTACGGCTGCACTGACCCTGATGCTTCCAATTTTGACCCTGAAGCCACCAACGACGACGGATCTTGTGTTGTCATTCCCGATTGTGAGACCAATCAATCTCAAGTCCTCGTTACACTCCAAACCGACATTTGGGGCAGTGAAGTCAGCTTCAGCATCTCTGATGACAACGGCACACTACTGACTGGCGAAGGCCTGGGTGACTATGCAGCTTTCCCTTCGTACTTCTGTCTAAACGACGACGCAGAGTGTCTTGTGCTCGAGATGTTTGACAGCTTTGGAGATGGTTGGAATGGTGCGGTGTTGGACGTAACGCTTCCTGAATTGGGCGTTTCGCTCGGCACTTTTACCCTGGAAGAGGGCAACTACCAAGCGCTTTCATTTGGCATTGGTTGCGACATTGAAGTCGTTGAGACTGAAGGGTGCACAGACCCTTATGCATTCAACTACGACCCATATGCCACTATCGACGACGGCTCTTGCTCGTATGACTGTCTTTGCGAGGACGTCTATGAGCCCGTGTGCGCATACAACTACTTCACTGGGGAATACCTCACGTTCAACAACGAATGCGAAGCAGCTTGCGCTCAGTCCTATGTTATATGGTACGGCGATTGTGCCGATCAACCCGTTTACGGTTGCACCAACGACGAAGCCATCAACTACAACCCCGAAGCCACCCAAGATGACGGATCTTGCGTGGTCATTCCCACATGTGCGGCTGGCGAAAGTGCGTTGACCATTGAGGTGAACGGCAACGATTCACTGACCGATCTCGGGTTCTACTACTCCGTGTACTGGAGCCTCACTGATGAGAACGGAGTGCATGTGGATTTGGTTTACGATTACAGCCAATATGAAATGGCGGCCGCTTATGGATGTCTGGCCGACGGATGCTACAACTTCTTCCTGTACGATTACGGATGGGAGCCTGGCATGGCAAGCGTGAATGTGACCATCGGAGAAGAAACCACCACCTACGAAGTGGCCCAAAACCAATTCGAAGCGGCCTTTGCCATTGGCGTGAACACTGAGGGCTGCGAAGTCACGATTCCGGTATACGGATGCACCGACCCTGAGGCGATGAACTACAACGAGGACGCCAACACTGAAGATGGTTCTTGCATCTACCCTTGCGAATGTCCTGAAGTGTACGACCCAGTGTGTGGCTATGATTATTTCACAGGAGACTATGTGACGTTCAACAACGCGTGTGAGGCGGAATGCTGGAATGCCTGGATCGTTTGGGATGGTGACTGCGCAGACCAACCGATTTACGGATGCACGAACCCAGAGGCGTTGAACTACAACCCTGACGCCACCGACGACGACGGCTCGTGCGCGGTCATCCCCGTTTGTGGCGAAGGTGAAACCGAAATCGTGCTGCAAACCATGGGCGGTGATTCGCTGAACGAACTTGGCATTTTTGTTTCACTGTACTGGAATTTGACCACCGACTTAGGTCAATACGTGGAATTGGTGTACGACTACAACGAAGTCTCAACCACCGCATACGGATGCCTTGCCGATGGTTGTTACAACTTTTACTTGTACGATTACGGATGGGAGCCTGGATTTGGCAGTGTGGACATGGCCCTCAACGGCGAAGTCACCTCTTACCAAGTTCCTGCGGATCAGTACGACGCGGTGTTTGCACTTGGCATCAACACCGAAGACTGCGAAGTGACCATTCCAGGGTGCACGGATCCAGAAGCCTTGAATTACTACGCGATGGCCACCATCGACGACGGGTCATGTCAATATCCGTTCATCTGCGAAACGGGCATCGAGGCGTACGTGTACCTCTACGCTGCTTCGGAGACGTTTGGACTCGACATTGTCGATGACGCTGGCAATGTTGTTTACTCCCAGCAAGATGTGCCCAATTACTACGGCCTCTACGACGAGGTCTGCTTGGACGTCAGCACGTGCTACACCGCAATCCTGACAGGCAGTGGTCTTGACAGCCTCGGTTGGAATGAAGGAACATTTGGCATCAGCACTGCGTTTGCGGATGTGGTGTACGCCGAGTGGCCTGCATCCGAAGGCACGTGGGAACTGCAGTTCAGCCTCGACGGAAGCTGCGGTGAAGGCATCGGAACCCTTTACGGCTGCACCGACCCGAACGCTTTGAACTTTAACCCCATCGCCTTGGTGGACGACGGTTCATGCATCTATGACGATTTCTGTGACGGACTCGTGGACGTGTTGTTTATCCTTGATGGAGGCTTGATGCCGGACGAAGTGGGATTGTACGTGTCCAATGACAATGGAGAGGTGCTCATGGAAATGGATGGATACACGGGGTCTTCTCAAGGATGTGTTCCCGCAGGTTGCTACACCGTGGAGATGCTCGACAACAATGGCGACGGCTGGAATGGAGCGTTTGCTGAGGTATTTATCAACGGCAGTTCCGCAGGGACCATGTCGCTGGAAGAGGGCAGCTCCGAAACGCGAATCATAGGCATCGGCATGGAATGTGAGACGCCTGACAACGGAGGTGACAGTGACAACACGTCAAACGTCAAGGAAATGGCAGAGGTGATTTTCCAGCTGTTCCCCAACCCTGGCCAAGACCAAATCAATTTGAAAGGTCAAGGTGTCTCCCCAGCAACACCACTGAACATCCTCGTCTACAATGCTGACGGTCGATTGGTGGAGCAGCTTTCCAACGCCGCGCCGAGCGGTTTGGACAACTGGACGTTGGACGCATCAGACTGGAATGCCGGATTGTACATCATTCACATCACCCATGGCGAAGCGACAACACAACATCACTGGGTGAAGATGCGCTGATGATGTGAAACCTCGGATCATAAAAAAGGGCTGCCCGTGAAGGCAGCCCTTTTTTCTTTTCAAGGAACCGTCTTTATTGCTGGTCGAAATCGAGCACCACAGGCCCCTCTCCTTCCACGTGTGCCTGGCACGCAAGGACATAACCGCGTTCCACCTCACCTGGCTCGAGTGCATAATTGACGTTCATTGAAGCCTTGCCTTCCACCAATTTGGCGCGGCAGGTGCAGCAAACGCCTCCCAAACAGCTGTAGGGCGCATCGAGTCCAGCGTCAAGGGCTGCGTCGAGCATGTTTTTGTCCTTCGCCAATTCCAACGAAGTGGTTACGCCGTCCAACACCACTTGCATGGGGACAGCATCCGAAGATGCGCCAGCATGTTCGGCCACCGTCGGCTTGGCCTGAGTCGCCCCCGCGGTGGTGAACAGCTCGAAGCGCACATCGCCTTCTGCTATGCCAGCCTCGACGAGGGCGTCTTTGCATTCCATGATCATGCTTTCAGGACCGCACAAATACGCGGCATCGAGCGATCGCCCCTGACAGAACGTGGAAAGCAAGCTGGCACAACGTGCTTTGTCAAGACGACCTGAAAGCAGTTCCGCATCGACTGGTTCACGTGTCAACAAGTGGAACAACCGCAAACGCTCGAGGAAACGGTCTTTCAAATCCTGCAGTTCCTCGCGGAACATCGTGCTCGCTGCCGTTTTGTTGCTGTAAAACAACGTGTAGGTTGCCGTTTCGTCGGTTGAAAGCAATTCCTTGACTTGGCTCAAAATGGGCGTGATTCCCGATCCAGCGGCCATGCCAACGTGGTGCAGCCCTCGCCCCTCCTTCAACACAAATCGGCCTTGGGGGTCCATGACTTCCATGGACGTTTCCGCTTCGAGTTGGTCATTGGCGAAGGTGGAGAACTTGCCTCCAGGCACCTTTTTGATGCCCACCTTCCACGCACCGTCAGAAGGCGCAGAACACAACGAGTAACTGCGGCGAACTTCTTCTCCACCGAGGGTCGTTTTCAAGGTCAGGTACTGACCGGCTTGAAACGCAAATGCACCCTTGAGCGCATCAGGAACTTCGAACGAAACAACGACTGAATCGGCTGTTTCCCGGGCCACCTCTTGGACCCGCAAAGCGTGAAATGTTGCCATGGGTGCGAAAGTAGTCCACACCGCGGTTTGGGCACATTGTGGCTGCCTTCAAACGCAGGAGGACAGCATCTTGCTAATTTTGAGGAAAATCGCGCGCATGAGTCCTGTAGAAATGAACCTGGAAGCACGCTTTGACGCCTACGTGGCGGAAGAGAAAAAGATTGAGCCGAAAGACTGGATGCCTGAGGCCTATCGCAAAACGTTGATTCGTCAAATCAGCCAACACGCCCACAGCGAAATTGTGGGCATGCTTCCGGAAGGCAATTGGATTTCACGCGCTCCTTCCTTGAAGCGCAAGGCGATTTTGTTGGCCAAAGTTCAAGACGAGGCCGGCCATGGATTGTACCTGTACTCAGCGGCGGAAACTTTGGGCGTGACCCGAGACCAAATGCTCGACGACCTCCACACCGGCAAGGCGAAGTACAGCTCCATCTTCAACTACCCTACCCTCACTTGGGCAGACATGGGCGCAGTCGGTTGGCTTGTGGACGGCGCGGCCATCATGAATCAAGTGCCCCTGTGCAAGTGCAGCTATGGGCCTTACGCCCGAGCCATGGTGCGTGTCTGCAAGGAAGAGAGCTTCCACCAGCGCCAAGGGTTTCAGGTCATGCTGAATCTGGCCCAAGGAACTGAAGACCAAAAAGCCATGGCCCAAGACGCCCTGAACCGGTGGTGGTGGCCGTCCTTGATGATGTTTGGTCCCAGCGACGCAGACTCCCCGCATTCCGCCCAAAGCATGAAATGGAACATCAAACGCTTCTCCAACGACGAATTGAGACAGCGTTTTGTGGACATGACGGTTCCCCAAGCTGAGTTGTTGGGATTGACCCTCCCTGATCCAGATTTGGTTTGGAACGAAGAACGCGGACACTACGACTTTGGCGCCATCAATTGGGATGAGTTTTACAACGTCATTCAAGGCAACGGCCCCTGCAACAAAGAGCGACTCGAAGCCCGTGTCAATGCTCATGAAGGTGGCACCTGGGTGCGCGATGCGGCGAAGGCTTATGCGGCCAAACAAGCGGCCAAATCCAACCCTTCTACCCACGCCGCATGAGCTCCACCCAACACGAATGGCCCCTTTGGGAAGTCTTCATCCGAAGCCGTCAAGGCCTTGGACACAAACACGCTGGATCATTGCATGCCGCCGATGCAGAAATGGCCATTCAAAACGCCCGTGATGTCTACACCCGCAGGCAAGAAGGCGTGAGCATTTGGGTGGTCCCTGCAGAAGCCATCACAGCGTCTAGCCCAGATGAAAAAGACGCCATGTTCGACCCAGCCAACGACAAGATCTACCGGCATCCCACATTTTACAAGTTGCCAGACGAGGTGAACAACATGTGAGATGACTGAAGCTCAGCACATCCAAGCGATTCTGCGGCTCGGAGACGACGCCCTGGTTTTGGGACAACGGCTCTCCGCATGGTGTGGCCATGGCCCCATCCTGGAGGAAGACATTGCCCTTTCCAACATGGCGCTCGACCTCATTGGCCAAGCTCGAAACTTCTACACGCTGGCAGGTGCACGGGAAAACGCTGGACGCGACGAAGACCAATTGGCCTTCTTCAGGACAGACCGTGAGTATCAAAATCACCTGCTGCTCGAATTGCCCAACGGTCATTTTGGCGACACGATTGTTCGGCACATGTTGTTCAGCGCCTTCGCCCTGGAGCGTTATGCCTTTTTGTCCCGACAGTTGTTCGACGCAGAAGTGGCGGGAATTGCAGCCAAGGCGGTGAAGGAGCTCCAATACCACTGGGAACATGCCGCGAAATGGGTGATCCGTCTCGGTGACGGCACAGAAGAAAGCCACCAAAAAGTCCAAACCAGCGTGAACGATTTGTGGGCCTACACCGGCGAATTGTTCGACGCGGACGACGTCGATGTGGCCGGTCATGAAGCGGGGCTCCTGCCCGATTTGGACATCCTCGCTGGCGCTTGGCGCGCCCGCGTGGAGGCCTGTTTGCGTGAAGCCACCTTGATGATCCCTGAAACGACCTGGTCGCACAAAGGTGGCAAGCAAGGCATTCACACAGAGCACCTGAGCTACATGCTCGCGGAGATGCAAGTCCTGCCTCGAACCTATCCCGACGCAACTTGGTGACTTCCGAACAGCGGATTGAACGAGCGTGGATGAAGGTCCGGACGGTATACGATCCTGAACTTCCCTACCTGACTGTCGAGGAAATGGGCATGGTCCGAGGTGTTCGGATTGAAGACGACTGCCTTGTCGTTTCCATCACCCCAACCTATTCTGGCTGTCCCGCAACCGATGTGATTGCAGAAGATGTGACCAAAGCGATTTTGGAAATTGAGCCCTCTGCTCGGGTCGAGATCGTGTTGAGTCCCGCTTGGACAACGGATTGGCTCCTGCCTTCAGCTCATGAAAAAATGAGACAAAACGGCATTGCTCCTCCTCAAGGCAGCAGCGCCGACCGGGCCTTTTTGACAGGGGGAGGCAAGGTGCTTGACTGCCCGCACTGCAAGTCGAACAACACCCGCATGGTTTCTGCATTTGGCAGCACCGCGTGCAAGGCACACTTCACGTGCAACGAATGCCTCGAGCCCTTTGAGCACTTCAAATGCATCTGAACCTACCTTGAGGCCATGAGCAAAGAGATGCACCCGATTGTGGCCCAAATGATGGCCGCCGACACCATGAGCCAATGGCTTGGCATCGAAGTCATGGAAAGCGGCCCGGGCGTGTGTCGGTGCCGATTGAACGTTCGGGATGACATGGTCAACGGGTTTGGCATCGCGCACGGCGCAATCACGTACGCCTTGGCCGACAGCACGCTCGCCTTCGCCGTCAATGCGAAAGGCAGGCATGCCGTGAGCGTGACCAGCACCATCCAGCACCTCGCTCCAGTCATGCTCGGAGATGCGATTGAATCGCGGGCCATCGTGAGGTCTGAAGGACGGCGCATGGTGCACGTGGACGTCGAAGTCATCAACCAGCACGGAGAACGGGTGGCTTGGCTAACCGCCACAGGCTACAAGCGTTCCACATCTTGGGCCTGATTCAGGAGGCGTCACCGCCCAAGGCGAGGAATTGCTTCTCGAACAAGTCGTGGTAGATGTTGCCTTGCGCGACAAGCTCATCGTGGGTTCCTTGCTCTGCAAGCACACCTTTCTCCAACACAACGATTCGGTCTGCATCTCGCACTGTGTTCAAACGGTGTGCGACAAGCAAGGACGTCCTGCCTTCTGTCAAAATCTCAGTCGCGCGCTGAATCCATTGCTCACTTTCACTGTCAATGCTCGACGTTGCCTCATCCAAAATCAAGATGTGGGGATTGCTGAGATAGGCACGCACAAAGGCAATGAGTTGCCGTTGCCCCACACTCAAGGTTGCTCCCCGTTCACGCACATCGTGATCCAACCCACTCGGGAGACGTTCCACGAAGCCCTCTGCTCCCACCATGCCGATGGCTTCCCAAATGGCGTCATCCGTGATGTTGTCGTCGTGAAGCGTGACGTTCTCTCGGAGCGATCCACTGAACAAAAACACATCTTGCAATACCACCCCAATTTGGGACCTCAATTCGTCCACGGGAATGTTCCGGATGTCAACCCCATCGATGGTGATCCGCCCCTTTTGGAATTCGTAAAACCGCGAAATCAAATTCACAATGGAACTCTTCCCGGCACCCGTTGCACCAACGAATGCCAAGCGCTCCCCAGGTTTGACCACAAAACTGACCCCGCGCAACACCCAATCTGGGCTGCCATCTTCTTTGTCAACATAGGCAAACCAAACGTCTTCAAACGCGATTTCCCCCTTCCAACTGGGGGATTCAGGCTCATCCGGCTCCGGAATGCTGTCGTCGCGATCGAGCAACTTGAACACCCTGTCCGCATTCACAATGCCCATTTGAAGCACGTTGAAGCGGTCTGCAAGTTGACGGATCGGGCGGTACAACATGAACACGTAAAGGATGAACTGCAAAACGACCCCCAGGGTCAAGCCACCTTCCACCACATGGCCGATGCCCAACCAAAGCAGCAACCCGACACTGGTGGCGCTCAACATCTCCACCACGGGAAAGAAGACACTGAATGCCCAAATGGACCGAATGTTCGCCTCGCGATGGGCTTCGTTGATCTCTGCAAACGCCTCAGCTTCCACGTTTTCTCGATTGAAGGCCTGCACGATGTGCATGCCCGTGACGTGTTCTTGGACGAATTCGTTGATTTTGGCCACTTGATTGCGGACGTCCACAAAAGCCCCTTTGATGTGCTTTTGGAACACCCTTGTGGCAAGCAACAACACCGGGATTGGCATGAGCACCACAAGCGTCAAGCTCCAATCGATGTAGAGCATTGCGCCAATCACCACGAACAGCGCCAACAAATCCCCAACTGCATTGAGAATTCCGTTGCTGAACACGCCAGCCACGCCGTCTATGTCACTCACGTGCCTTGTGACCAATGCACCCACGGGCGTTTGGTCGAAGTACTTGAGACGAAACCTCGAGACGTGACGGTAGAGCTTGGCCCGCAGGTCGAGGCTCACACTTTGGGCCACCCAATTGGCCAAATAAGTCACGCGGTATTGCACCAAGGCTTCGATGGTCAAAACCGCGATGACTTGCAAAAACACACGGAACAGCCCCTCCAAATCGCCAGAAGCGATGTGCACATCCACCGCCTGACGAATCAAGGCGGGTCGAATCCAAACAAGGCTCGAAAGAAGCACCACCAAAATGCCTGTCCAAACAAAGCGTCGTCGATAAGGACCGACCTGGGACAAGATCACCTTGATTGTCTCAAGGTCAAAGACGTTGCCCGCTTTGGAAGAAGAGGTCGAAGCCATGGTTCAAAGGTACTCTCCCCGAACAGGCGTGAAGACGTCCTCAGGATAAGCGACATTCGTCAGATACAACCCACAGCCAAGGACACTCTTTCCTGCCGCACTGCGGTCACATGCTTCCAAAATGTCAATCATGTCGTCTGGCGAGCGTTTCCCCTTCCCCACTTCAATCAAGGTGCCCACCGTTGCCCGGACCATGTTGCGCAAAAATCGGTCGGCCGAAATGTGGAAAGCCCAGCGTGTAGGACTCAACGTTTCCCAGGTCGCACGTCGCACGTCACACAACGTTGTTCCTTGGTTGGTCCCCGACTTGCAAAACGATGCAAAATCGCCTTTCCGCACCAAATGTTGGCACGCCTTCTCGATGGCAACGACATCCAAATCACCAAACACCCTTGTAGACCGCCCCACCAAGAACGGATCCTTGGCATTGTGCACCAAATAGGTGTATCCACGCTCGATGGCGTCAAAACGGGCATGTGCTTTTGGAGCCACCTCATGGATTGCGAAAATGCTTACGTCAGGCGGGAGCATGCCATTCAATTTCAGAACGGCTTCCTCCCAATTTTGAACGCGTCCTCCAAGGGTGCCATCCGGCAAATCAGCATGGGCCACGAAATGCTTGGCGTGAACTCCTGTGTCTGTGCGACCACACCCCATCACAGGAAGAGGCCCGCCAAAAAGGCGGGCCAAGGTTTCTTCCAACACTTCTTGAACCGAAATCGATTCAGGCTGCCGCTGCCACCCGTGATAATGGGTGCCGTCATAGGCCAATTCAATGAAGACCCGCATCAGCGTGTCACGCCCAAGAAGCGATTTTCTCGCTTTTGTATTCGCCGGCGAACAACTTGTCTTTGACCTTGGTGAAGGTCTCGATGGTGTATTTCACATCTTCCAAAGTGTGGATGGCCGTGGGAATCAAGCGGAGCATGATCGTGTCTTTGGGCACCACTGGGTAAACGACAATGGAACAGAAGATGCCGTAGTTCTCACGCAAATCCAGTGTGAGGTTGGTGGCCTCTCCAAGCCCACCGTGCAAGAACACGGGGGTGACACAGGAGTTGGTCACACCAAGGTCAAACCCTTCTGCGCGAAGGCCGTCTTGCAAGGCCGTTGCAATATTCCACAGATTCTCCTTGTGTTCAGGCTGGCTGCGAAGCATTTCGAGGCGTTTGCGCGCGCCAACCACGAGCGGCATTGGCAGCGACTTGGCAAACGTCTGGGAGCGCATGTTGTAGCGCAAGAATTCAATCACGTCCTCGTCTCCGGCCACGAACGCACCGATGGTGGCCATGGCCTTGGCGAAGGTGCCGAAGTAGACGTCGATTTGGTCGTGGCAGCCTTGGTGGTCGCCAGCACCACGTCCATTCTCTCCTACAGTTCCAAAACCGTGGGCGTCGTCGACGAAGAGACGGAACTTGTATTCCTCCTTGAACTTGCAGATTTCAGCGAGTTTGCCTTGGTCTCCAGCCATGCCAAACACGCCTTCCGTGACGACGAGGATGCCGCCGCCGGTTTGGTCAGTCAGGTTTTTGGCACGCACGAGCTGCTTTTCAAAGCTCGCCATGTCGTTGTGCTGGAAGACAAAACGCTTTCCTTGGTGCAAACGGACCCCGTCCACCATGCATGCGTGCGATTCGCTGTCGTAGACGATCACGTCATGACGCGACACCAGCGCCTCAATGGCCGATTGGCAACCCTGGTAGCCGAAGTTGAGCAAGAACGCATCCTCCTTCTGCATGAAGTCGGCGAGTTCTTGTTCGAGGGCTTCGTGCTGGGCGGTTTGACCTGACATCATGCGGGCCCCCATCGGGTAGCCCATGCCCCATTCGGCCGCTGCTTCCGCGTCGACTTTGCGGATCTCAGGGTGGTTGGCTAGGCCGAGGTAGTTGTTGATGCTCCAAACGAGAAGCTCTTTTCCTCGGAAGGTCATGCGGTTGCTGATTTCCCCTTCCAACTTGGGGAAGGTGAAGTAACCGTGGCTGTCGCGGGCGTGTTGACCAAGGGGTCCACGCTCCTGACGGATTCGATCAAAAATGTCCAAAAATCAGAGATTTAGAAGGTGCGAATGTACAACGCTCAAAAGTATCTCGCTCTGCCGAGGTCACAGAGAGGGTGTTCACAATGTTTTCAAGACCGGTCAGTGCAACCGTTGTACCTTCGGCGCCCATGACGCGCGACACTTTCATTGGCAGTTTGGCCGCCATCGCCATCGTTGCAAGCCTCTCGCAGTGCTCGGGGTACAACAAGATGCTGAAGTCAGGAGATGTCGCGGAGAAAATGAGCTACGCAGAAGCCGCGCTCGACTCCGGCAATTGCTTCAGAGCCCTCCCGCTTTACGACGAGCTGATGCAATTGACCCGAGGCACGGAACAAGCTCCTGACATCCACTGGAGCCGTGCTTTGACCCACGATTGCGTCAACGACTTCTACCTCAGCCGTTACTATTTCCAGTCGTTTGCCAAGACCTTCCCCAATGACGCCAGGGTTGAAGAGGCCTTTTTCCGGGCAGCCTTGTGCTCTTTTTACTTGTCTCCTGGCGCAAGTTTGGACCAAACCGAAACCCGCTCAGCCATCGATGAGCTCCAATTGTTCATGGACCGTTACCCTTCGAGTGCACTCAGGGACAGCAGCCAGGCCATGGTGGACAACCTCCGGAGCAAGCTTGAATTGAAGGCCTTTGAAAACGCGAGGTTGTATCACAAAACGGGCAATTACAAGAGTGCGACCATTGCGATGAAACACGCCATGGAAGACTACCCTGGTTCTCCCTACCAAGAGGAATTGCAATTCTTGATCATCGACAGTCATTTTCAATATGCCACGCGAAGCACGGAGCGCAGGAAAATGGAACGCTACAACGATGCTATTGAAGCTTTTCATACCTTTGCCTCCCGTTTTCCGACCAGTTCCCGGATGAAGGACGCCCAACGTCTCTATGACGCTTCGGTGAAAGGCATCGCTGAACTGGAAGAACCAAGCGGCAACAACACGACGAATCGCTGAAGCATGAGCACAAACTTCAAGACCATCAAAGCCGAGCGCACCACTGAGACGCGCAACATCCATGACTTGGAAACGCAAGGCACTGGAAACATCTTTGAAACCATCGTGGCCTTGTCAAAGCGAAGCAACCAAGTGGCCTTGAGCTTGCGCAAAGAACTCTCTGAAAAGCTGGAGGAGTTTGTCATCCCCACCGACTCTTTGGAAGAAGTGTTTGAGAACCGGGAACAAATCGAGATTTCGAAATACTACGAGCGTTTGCCCAAGCCGCACAGCATTGCAATCAAGGAATTGCAGGATGAGTCGTTGCACATCGGCAAGACTGAGGAAGAGACCGACCTCGAAGACGAAGCTTGATTCGACGCGGCCATGTCGCTGGCCTCCACCCCTTCTGAACTTCCCCTAACGGGTCGACGCATTGTTCTCGGCATCACCGGGAGCATCGCCGCGTACAAATCTGCCGTGCTCGCGCGCGAACTGAGACGGCGAGGTGCGGAAGTGCGCGTTGTCATGACGCCAGGCGCCACAGAATTCATCACCCCTCTGACCCTGGCCACCTTGGTGGACCACCCCGTGCACTCCGACTTCACTGAAGATGAACATGCGGGCGTGTGGACCAACCACGTCGAATTGGGCATCTGGGGAGATTTGATCTTGGTCGCACCGGCAACGGCAAACACCCTTGCAGCCATGGTGCACGGAGGGTGCGACAACCTGTTGCAGGCCGTCTTGTTGAGCGCACGGTGCCCCGTTGCCGTGGCACCCGCAATGGACCTTGACATGTTCACGCATGACGCCACTCAATCCAACCTTCGGACGCTGGCTGACCGTGGCGTTCGTGTGATCGAGCCTGGCACGGGCCTGCTCGCAAGCGGATTGCAAGGCAAAGGCCGAATGGCTGAACCAGAAGACATTGCAGACGAGGTTGCAGCGCACTTCGCTTCTCAGTTGCCATGGGCAGGGAAGAAAGTGCTCATCACCGCAGGGCCGACCCATGAACCCATGGACGCTGTGCGCTTTCTCGGCAATCGCAGCTCAGGCAAGATGGGCTTTGCCCTCGCCGATGTACTGGCCAACGCTGGCGCCAACGTGACCCTGGTTGCGGGTCCCGTGCATTTGGCCACCCCTGACCGTGTGCACGCGCGCATCGACGTGCAAACTGCCGTTGAAATGAACGAGGTGGTTCAACGGCATTGGGAAGACATGGACTGGGGCATCGCGTGCGCTGCCGTTTCCGACTTTCGTCCAGCCCAAACCTCCGCTGATAAGTGGCATCGTGGAGACGTGCCAGAAGCCGTTGAGTTGGTTGAAAACCCTGACATCCTGGCGGGCATGGGTGCAGACAAAAAAGACCACCAAAATTTGGTGGGATTTGCCTTGGAAAGCGACGACGGTTTGGCCAGTGCACAAGGGAAAATGGCGCGGAAGAATTTGGATGCCATTGTGCTGAACAGCCTCAAGGACGACGGCGCTGGATTTGGACACGAAACCAACAAAGTCAGCGTGCACTTTCGAGATGGGAAAAGCGTTAGTTTTGAGTTGAAGTCCAAGTACGAAGTCGCGAAAGACCTCGTTGAGCTTTGGAGGACAACCCTGAACACATGATTTCCTTGGCCAAGCCCCCCAATTTTATTTCCAAGATGAGCAACCGCACACGACTGTGGATGCCTGTTTTGCTGGGTGCAAGCATGTTTTCTCGCGCTTCTGCACAAGAACTCAATTGCAATGTGACGGTGATCGCGCCGCAAATCAGCAACGTTGACGCCTCGCGTTTCGAGGCGCTCGAGGATGGCATTCGGGAGTTCATGAATGGTCGCCGTTGGACGGAAGACAATTTTGAGTTTGAAGAGCGGATTGAATGCACCCTTCAATTGACCATCAGCGAAGCGGTTGGCTCGACGGTGTTCAAGGGCAGCATGCAAGTGCAGAGTTCACGCCCCGTGTTCAATTCCGATTACAACACTGCCGTGTTGTTGGTCAACGACGGCGACATCCAATTCGAGTGGCTCGACAACAGCAACATCCTGTTCAACCCTGGACAGCATCGCGACAACTTGTCGTCGCTTTTGGCCTACTACGCCTACATGATTTTGGGGATGGATTACGACACGTTCAGCCTTGAAGGTGGCACCCCCCACTTCCTTCAGGCCCAAGCCATTGTCGCCAATGCACAAAACGCAGGCGAACGCGGCTGGAAGGCCTCTCAAGGAAAACAAAATCGGTACTGGTTGATCGAGAATCACCTGAGCCAGACGTTTCGACCTGTCCGCACGTGCCTCTACAACTACCACCGCAAAGGATTGGATGTGTTGTTCGACGACGTCGAGGGCGCGCGCTTGACGATGGCCGAGGCACTGATCGACATGCGCTCAACCAACCGCATTCGTCCGGGCTCATTCAACATTCAGGTCTTCTTCTTGGCCAAAAGCGATGAAATCATCAATGTGTTTGGGCCTGCTCCCGACGCGGAGAAAGCACGCTTGATTCCGATCCTGAAGCAGTTGGACCCTGGCAACATTCAAGCATACGACCAACGTCTCGGCTGACATGCTTCGCCGACTGACGATCCAAAACCATGCCTTGATTCAAGAGGCGGACCTTTCGTTCAAAGAGGGGTTTCATGTGTTCACGGGTGAAACGGGCTCGGGCAAAAGCATTCTCCTCGGTGCTGTTGGACTCTTGCTCGGAGACAGGGCTGACACCAGTGGCGTTGGCTTGAACGGGGATCGTGCCGTGATTGAGGGCGAGTTTGTTGCGCCCTCCCTGTCAGCTTGGCTAGATCAGCACGACCTTCCTGACGCCATTGGCATTTCCATTCGACGAGAAGTGCTCAGAAACGGCCGTTCTCGTGTGTTCATCAACGACGCTCAAGCCACAGTCGGCCAATTGCGAGAATTGGGCAGTCTGCTCGTCAGCCTTCACAAACAAGACGACGTGGGCATCACGTTTGATCGACCTGCGCTGTCTCACATTCTGGATGTCGCGGGCGACCACGCTTCCGCGAAAGACGCGTACCTCAAGGCCTACAGCACTTGGTTGAACGCCAAATCGGAGTTGGATGCATTGGAAGTGCTTGCACGAGCACCGTCGGGCGACGTGCATTACCTCGAGCACCAAATCAACGAATTGGATGCCCTGCGTCTTCATGCCCTCGATTGGGAGACTTTGAACGCCGAATTGAGCACTTTGCAGCACGCCCATGAACTTCACGAGAGTCTCCGGGTTGCGTCCAACGCCTGTGACGGAGACGAATTGGGCGCATTGCACAACCTTGAGGAAGCGAGGCGCGCTCTGAGTCAATTGCAAGGCGTCGACAAGGAAGTGGATGAAGTGATCGGGCGCTTGTTGAGCGTGCGCATTGAATTGCAAGACCTGACAGACACGCTTTTGCAATTGCAGGAGCAAAAACAACCCGACCCTAGCAGATTGAGTCAGCTTGAATCAACCCATGATGCTGTCGTTCGGGCCATGCGCAAGCACCAAGTGGATGCCCCAGAAGGATTGACGTCCAAGCTGGATGAATTGAACCGTCAACTGGAGGCCATTGGAGGCCTTGAGGAAGCATTGGGCGATGCGCGCGCGCGGCATGACCACATGCGGCAAGAACTGGAAACAGCTGGTACAGCCTTAACCGAAGTTCGAAAGCAGGCTGGCGAACAACTCACCGCCTTGGTGCTTCCTAAACTGAACAACCTCAAGATGCCGCATGCGCGCATGGCGTGGGAGATGCCGTCTTGCGCCCCGGATGAAATGGGCATGGAAGCGCCTGAAATTTGGTTTGCGAGCAATCCAGGGTCTCCCTTGTTGCCACTGACCAAAGTCGCGAGTGGCGGAGAGCGATCGCGTTTCATGCTGGCACTGAAGTCCGTGTTGGCTCGCATTCAATCCACACCGGTCCTTGTGTTGGATGAAATCGACACGGGCGTCAGCGGTGAAGTGGCGATGCACATGGGGAGCGCGATGAAAGAAATGGCACAAGCCTCTCAAACCCAGCAGGTGCTTTCGGTCACCCACCTCCCCCAGGTGGCTGCCCAAGCTGAACATCACTGGGAGGTGCGAAAAACCACCGACGGCGCCTCGACCCACGTTCAGGTCGTCAAACTCTCCGAACAGGAGCGTCATCAGGCCATTGCCACCATGTTGAGCGGTGAAAACGTGACGTCAGAAGCCTTGGGACAAGCAAGGCAACTCATGGCCTCTTCTTGATCAGAAGGCCCAATCCAATCCCACTGAAGGCAAGAACGGAAGTTGATTTTTCCGCTGACCGGTGATTCGGTTGATGTAGAACACATTCTCCCGGCTGTACACGTTGGTGATGCCTGCAGAGAGCTCAAGTTCGCCTCCTCCAACACCTTCCCAAGTCCGATTGACATTCAGGTCAAGACGGTGGTATGCAGGCAAGCGCCCTTCATTGAGTCCTGAGAGGAAGATGCTGATGTCGTTGGGGTTCGAAGTGAGGTAGTCCCCGTCGATGCCGCCACCCGTGCCAGGCGCTTGGTAGTAGCCCTGGCTTTGGGTGAATGGAAGGCCAGAGCCCAAATTCCAGCGCGCCGACACCAACCACTTCCCTTCGCCGAACCCCTGGCTCGCCACAAGGTTGACGTTGTGGCGACGGTCGAAGACTGGATCGTACCACTGGAATCCGTCCCATCGATCCACGTTCCCCAATCCGTACACAAACCACAGATAAGTCTCACGCTCCTCGTATTTGACCACAACATCGGCGCCAACCGCGCGGCCCGTTTCCACAATGAAGTCTTTCTTGAACGCATCGGGTTCGCCGGCGTACGTCACGTTGTCCGGGAAGAGCTTGTTGCGGTTGAAGTTGGTCAGTTGAGTGAATTGCTTGACGTAGCCCTCGGTGTTGATGTTCAGCCGCTCGGTCAGGTCAAATTCAAAACCAGCCACCAAATGGTTGGCCGTTTGAAGGCTGTTTCGTCGTTCGCGCACGCTGCCATCGGGCAGGTTGACCTCGTCCTGCAGGTTTTGGGGGCCTGCCAAGAAGCCGTAGAACAAGTTGACCACGTCCCGGTCTGAATTGGCGGAAATGACGTTTTGGGAGTACATCCCTCCTGCCGCTTTCAGTCGCAGACGCTCGCTCGCCTTGTATTTGACCCCAAACCTCGGCTCAATCCGCGCGTTTCCAAGCGAGCTGTAGTACTGAAGGCGAACGCTCGGCTGCACAATCCAAGCTCCTCGTTTCACGGTGTAATCCAAGTACCCCCCGAGTTCTGTGGTGTTTTCTTGTTGGGTGACCGACACGTCCAAGGAATTGGTGGTCGAAAAGTCCGTCTGAAGTCCCACGACCTCGAGACCATACTCCACATTGTCCTCCCCCAAAACATATTTGAAATCAAGGCCAAAATTGAAGCCCTGAACTTCGCTGAAGCGCCGTGGCGAACCCACCTCGTCAAAATTGATTCGGTAATTGCTCAGGGCGAAATGACCATTCAACAGCACAGAACTCCCTGGAGGCACTACGGTGAAGGTGCCGCCGCCTCCGACGTTGCGCCAGCCGTAATTCGCGAAATCCACCCCAGTGCTGTCGTCCAACACACTTGCATTGTCATTGAAGTTGAATCCAAACAAACTCAACTTCGAGCCGTCTCCACCGCCAAAGGTGAGTTTGCCGTATGCATCCGTGAAGCCAAACGGCAGGCGTCCATCGCTGATGTAGGGATAAAACAACGACGAAGACTGTTCCAAGTAGCTGTGCTTGACGCTCAACAGGTAACTGATTCCACCCGATTGGTTTTCTGACATGGCCTTCAACGGGCCATGCACTAGGAGCTTCGCACCGAATGGACTCGCACCGACGCGACCTTCCGTTTCTCGCATGTTGCCATCCCGCGTGCGGATGTCCATCACACTGCTGACGCGGCCCCCGTATTTCGCCGAGAAGGCCCCGGTGTACACGTCCGCGTTGCTGAGGGCGTCAGAATCGAACACGCTGAAAAGGCCAATGCTGTGGAAGGCATTGTAAATGAGCATGCCGTCGAGCAGCACCTTGTTTTGAATGGGCGATCCGCCTCGGATGTACAACTGGCCACCCTGGTCCCCAGTAGAGACAAACCCAGGCAGCACTTGAAGCGCTTGCACGAGGTCGGGCGAACCACCAAAACTTGGAATGCGCTTGATGTCGGCGGGGCGAATTGTCTCCACCGAAGTGCGCACCTGTGTGGTTTGTTCTTCGCGATCGGCCCGCACCTCTGCACCTTCAAGAGTGACCACTTTTTGATTTAGTAAGATGTTTTTAGTCAGTACTTTACCACTTATCACATCAACACTTTGTCTCAATGTTTCAAATTCCAAACTGGAGACCACCATGGTGTATTGACCTGCCGGGATGCGACTCAAACTGTAATACCCATCCACGTCACTGCTCACGCCGTAATTGGTGCCTTCAAGCGTCACGGATGCAAACATCACAGCCTCACCAGAAGACTCCGATTTCAAGAACCCCTTGACCGTTCCTTGGGCCGAGGCTCCAGTGGACATCAACATGCCCAAAGCACAAACTGCGAGGAGGGCCATGGCCTTTTGAACAAAGAACTTCAGGCGGAGAGTGAGTTGTGCTTGCATGAGGGGCAAAAATAGGTCAGGTCCAAGCCATTCGCTTCAGGCGGCTCTCAAGTGTTTCGGAGGAAAGCCTCTCACGAAGTCGGTCGACGAACAGCGGAAAGGCCAAGGGTGACGGTTTGTTCAATACGCAATGCACCACTTCCCGATCCGGCATGGACTGGAGCCATTGCAACAATCGCCCAAACTCAAGTTGATCCGCGAGCATCTCATCCTGAGCCTGACGCAACAGCAAGTTGTCGGGGTCGTGGTCCTGAAAGACCTGCAACAACAAACTGGTCGACGTCAAAAGGTGTCGTTCTTTTACTACCGCGCCTGGAAATCCTTGAAAGACAAGCCCGGCAATGGTCGCCACGTCGCGGAATTTTCTCCTGACGAGTTCAGAAGCATTGAATCCTGCACTCAAATCGTCCATCAAATGGGATGGGGCGAGCAGGTTGGCATCGACGATTTGGGCCCAATCGATGGGCTGGTCGGAAAGCAATTCCAGTCCATCGTCGTTGCAAGCCCAATTGAAGGTCTGTGGGGACATCAAGCTCAGCCGATACGCCAAAAGCATGGCAAGGGCTTCATGCACCTTGCGTCCTTCAAAGGGATACAAAAACAAATGGTGACCGTCCTCGTCCTGGTAAGTCTCCACGAGCAATTGGTGGGCACGGGGGATGTGACTGCGCTCGGCTTGGATTTGGACCATTGGGGACAAACGTTGAAGCTCGGGCTCCCAATCTTGGTCGTCCCCAGCCATCCGGTCCCAAGCCCATCGCAAACGGTGAGACACCTCTGAACTCAAGCTCATCCTCCCTCCCATCCATGCAGGTGTTCGGGCTGTGGAGGATTTGGAGCGACGGACTTTGGCCACCAACCCTTGAAACGACACCAGGGACACCGTGTGGCCAGCGAAGACGAACGCGTCACCCTCTTTGAGCGAGGCCACAAAGGTCTCCTCGACATGACCTAACAATCCTTGCCCTTTCAATTGGACCGAAACCATGGTGGCGCTGACAATCGCCCCCATGCTCATTCGATGGCGGCGCGCTTTGGCCCGATCGCGCATCACCCAACGCCCTTCCTCATCGACATCCACGCGTCGGTGCTCTGTGTACGCGCGCAACGACGGGCCACCGGTCGAAATCAGGTCCAAACACTGCTGCCAGTCTTCGGGTTCCATCTCGCGGAAGGCAAACGTGCCTCGCAACACTTCAACCACTTCGTCGGGTTCAAACCCGTCGCCCACCGCAAGCGTGCACAGCCACTGCACCAAAACGTCCCAACACAGCATCAACGGACTTTTGGGTTCGATTTCCCCATGGGCGATGGCTTCGCGCAACGCCACAGCCTCGAGCAGTTCAAGGCCATGCGTGGGAACGAAATGCGCGGTGCTGGATTCTCCAGGTCGGTGTCCGCACCGCCCTGCGCGTTGGATCATGCGCGAAACGCCTTTGGGACCGCCAATTTGGACCACCGCATCCACAGGCCGGAAATCCACCCCCAAATCCAAGGACGCTGTGCACACCACCGCCCTGACCCGTCCGTCATGTAGGGCATCTTCCACCCAGGTCCTGAGCTCGCGCGAAATGGAGCCGTGATGCATGGCAAGAAGACCAGCCCATTCCGGCTTGTGGTCAAGCAAAGCTTGGTACCACACTTCCGCTTGACGACGGGTGTTGGTGAAGATGAGCGTGCTTTGATGTGCCTCGACAACTTCAGCCACCTCATCCAACAACTGCAACCCAATGTGACCCGCCCATGGCAGTCGGGCGAACGCTTGGGGCATTGTGCTTTTGATTCGGATCTCTTTCGTGATGTCCGCCCGAACCAAGGTGCCTTCGCGATGCCCCACCAGGGCCTCCAACGCTTCCGTTGGATGGGCCACAGTCGCGCTGACGCCCCAAACCGGGACGCGCTCTCCTCGTTTCATCGCACAATGTCGAATCCAAGAAACAGCCAACTCCACTTGAACCCCACGCTTCGACCCAAGCAGCTCATGCCATTCATCCACCACAACCATCCGTACGGCCGCCAGCCTTTTGGCGCCGCCCTTTTGTGCGATCAGGATGTGGAGCGACTCAGGGGTCGTGATCAACACGTCGGGCAAGGCCGTTCTTTGCCTGGCTTTTTCTTTGGACGACGTGTCCCCAGTCCTCGTTCCCACTTCCCAGTCCAGCCCCAAGCCCGTCGCCATCTCCCTTGCGGCGTCCGCAATGTCGGCTGACAACGCCCGCAACGGTGCTACCCAAATGAGCTTGACACCCGAACGACGTTTTTCTTGATTGGCGGCATGTGCAAAGACGTGACCCATGGCAGCATACGTTTTGCCACTGCCTGTTGGGGCTTGCAACAACCCGTCGCACCCTTCACCCGACGAAGTCCAAACCTCTCGCTGAAACGGCTGGGGCTCCCAACCGCGGGAGGCAAACCACGTCTCGAGTGGAGCGTGAACGGGATGAGTTGAAGCTTTAGGCACGCTCAAAGAAACACCCAAAAAAGTGTGTCAGTTCAAACAACATTTGGCCTGCCCATCCGGTCCTTGTGTTGTCAACTTGTATCTTTCGGCATGGTTTGTGTCCTCAAGCAAGCCAAACCCATTGAAGCCATGAACATTTCTTTTTCTCGCACATCTCTGCTGGCCGTGCTTTCCTTGTTTTTGATTCTTTTCACCGGAGTGACCCTCGAGGCCCAAGGTCAGCGCAACAAGGATGACGACGAAGACCCCATCTTGATCAAGCAAGAAGATTTGGATGAACTTTTGTCTTGGTGTGTGGACGGAAAATATGAGAAAGTCCTGTACAAGGCGATTCGGTATACCGAGGACGACGAGCAGAAGAAGCATCCCATGCCGTACTTCTACATGTCGAATGCTTACCTCTCCATTCACAAGAGCGACGATGCCGATCTCCGCGAGGCCTACGAAGTCGACAAGCTGAAAGCCCTGAAGAATGCTTTGAAATACGCCAGCAAGTTTGTCAAGAAAGACCGCGAGATGGAATATGTGCCCGGGGAACAGGAATTCATCGAAGAATTGCGGAAGGAAACCCTCGTGGCGGCGGAGACAGAAATCGACAACGAAAAATACACCAAGGCCAAGGGCTACTACAAGTATCTCACAGCCCTTGACGAAGAAGACCCCGGGGCGTGGTTGATGTTTGGCACGGTTTACCTGACTTTGAAGGCGCGTCGCGATGCCGAGGTGTGCTGGGAAAAGGCCAAGAACCTCATCCTCGACCAGCAAGGCCGCGGTTTGACGGAAGGCCAAAACGAATTGCTCCAGTTCGCCTTTGTGTTCACCATCGAACAACTCAACGCCATGGGCGATCAGGAGACCATGCGTGAATACATCAAATTGGGCGAAGACTTGTTGGGCAACGACCGTGAGTTCCAAGCGGTGAAGCGTTCTGTGGGCGGGTGATCCGCTTTGGTTCGCGTCGCAACCCTCTTTCCCAAACTGCATGACCAGCACCGGCTTCGCGTCGCCTGAGTGGCTTGACCAAGGAAGCCTGTTTCTAGAAGAAGACGGGGTCCGAGTCCCGTTGCACACTTCGAGATTGAAGGGCTTGATCCCCATCATGTGCACGCCCCCTTGGGCACTTCATGTGGCTTGGCATGGTTCATCCGCAACGCAGGAAAAGCTCAAACATGCTTTGACCTGCGCTCAAACCACACTCAGCGTCATTGATTTGGGACCGGGAGCGTCTCCCTCCTTGGCGGCCCCAAAAGGATGGTTGGAGGTGTTCCGACACACACGACAGCTTGGTCTTGATGCCGCCTTTGAATCAGCTTTGCCTAAGAATCGGGTCAAGCAAGCGAAGCGATTTGAACGTGAATCTGGGTCGGTTGAGATTCACGACCGAGACGCGGGATGGGATGAGGTGTTCAACCTTCACCGCGCTTCTCGAGACCGAAAAGGCCTGGATGCGCAACCCGAAAAATTAAGCGCCCTCCTCCAACGGATTGCTGACGCCGACTGGACCTTTTCAGTACTTGCCCGGAATGCAGAGGGCAAGTGCATTGCCTCCGGGGGATTCGTCATCCTGCCTGACCACACATGCGTTTACGCTTTTGGCGGGCAAGCCAGATCACTCGAATCTGGACGGGCCTCTGTGGCCATGATTCTTGAAGCCATGCGCCATGCGCATAAACGGGGATGCACCAGATTTGATTTTGGCGGCAGCCAAGACCCTGGGGTGGATCAATTCTACACTGAATTCGGCGCCGATGTCGTGTTCATGCGACGATGGGTCCGCGCTCCACGTTGGTTCCGATGGCTGTTTCCGCGCATCTGGCGCAACTGGACCAAGCCGACCGCTCACAAGTGACGGCGACCCAACCGGTTCATGTGTTCGATGGCGCGCACCACGGCCAGACCTTCTTCCATGGGCGTGGCCACTTCCCCTTCTCTTAAGAGCACCTCAAGAACATTGTCGTACACGTGATGGTGGTTGGCCGCTGACCCCGTGTATCCACCATAGTCGTTGGCTGGTGGCGACTGGGGCAATGAAGGATACTCACACCCTGGGATGTTGAAGTCCTCCACACGATCCATGTACTGCCCACCGATGCGAAGCGTGCCCTTGGTGCCCATCACGGTCATGCTGCTTTCGAAATTGCCATGAGGCGTGGCCGTGCTGAAGGTCAAGGTTCCCCATCCCCCCTCTTTCAATCGGAAACGCACAACGCCTCCATCCTCAAATTCCGTGACGTCCTGGTGGGTTTGGTTGACGAAATGGGCGTCTTGAATGTCCAAAGGCCCAAACACCCACATCAGGATGTCCACGAAGTGGGAAAATTGAGTGAACAACGGACCTCCATCCTCTTTCATGGTGCCACGCCAAGATCCAGGTGTGTAGTACCGGTGATCTCGATTCCAAAGGCATTGAACATGCACTTGAAGAATGTCCCCAAACTGGCCTCCCCCGTGACTCGACTTCAGCCATTGGGCGGCTGGAGCGTGGCGGTTCTGCATCACCCCAAACACCAAAAGTCCAGCTTCGTCCGCCTTGGCTTGAAGCCCTTCCACTGAGGTTGCGTCGAGGCCCATGGGTTTTTCCAAGACCACATGGCAACCCGCTTCGATGGCCGCTGACGCCAACTCAACATGGCTCCCATTGGGAGTCGCCACTGCGATGACATCCAAGTCGTGGGATTCCAAGGCATCGGCGAGCGAAACGTGCGCACGCGCACCCTCTGCCCAAGACCCAGCCTTGATGACCTCTTCGAGATCCGCTTTTGACCATGCGTGGTCCGCCACCGCCACAAGTTGAGCCTCGTGATCTGCTTGAATCATGGCAGCATGGCGCTTGCCGATGTGACCGCATCCAACCACCGCAAATCTGACAGGCGCCTTCATGCCGCAAAGGTAGCGGACTAACTTCGCATCATGCGCGTGGTTTCACTTGTGCCCAGCTGGACGGAATTCTTGCACGACCTCGACGTCAATGTGGTGGGGCAAACCAAATTTTGCGTCCGACCCCAAACCGCGCACCGCACACAGCCACGCGTCGGAGGCACGAAGACCGTCAAGATTGACGCCATATTGGACCTTCAACCCGATTTGATCGTGGCCAACCGAGAAGAGAACGATCGTGCGCAGATCGAAGCCTTGATGGACACTATGCCACCGGAAGGCGTGATCGTGACCGACGTGCGCACCGTGGGGCATGCCTTGAGTGAAATGCGACGCCTTGGGGAAGCCGTGGATCGCGGTGCTGCCGCCGACCACATGGCTCGACGAATTGAGGAAGCTTGGGGCGACCCGAAGCCGTTGGTGGGCCGTGCCGGGTATGCGGTTTGGTCTTCGCCCTGGATGGTGGCCGGTCCCGACACATTCATCCACAGCGTCATGGCACATTGGGGCATCGACAACGCCATTGGACTGAAAGATCTCGAAGGACGTTACCCCACCCTCGCTGAAACACCTGACACGGGAGTCGGCCTCGGCAATTGCTGGCTTCTGCCGTCAGAGCCTTTCCCCTTCAAAGACAAGCACCTCGTTCGCTTCGGGAAGGACCATCCGAATAGGCGGTTCATGCTGGTCGACGGAGAAGCCTTCAGTTGGTACGGCTCTCGAATGCTCCATGTGACTGAGCACCTCCGCGAGGTCAGTGAGTGGGTTGCCAAACCTACGGGGGCCTGATTGCGTTTGCGACAGCCTGTCAGGCATCGGGCACAAATCATGACGCTCTTGTCATAAAATCTCATGCCGGGTTGACAGGATGTCAGCACAAGTTCACAGAAGGCGTGTTGGCACCAGGTTTGGTCTAGGTCGGTCGAATCAACGAAAACAATCAACCCTTGCAACATGAGTAAAATCATTGGCATCGACCTCGGGACAACCAACAGCTGCGTTGCAGTGATGGAAGGCAATGAACCGGTGGTCATCAACAACAGCGAAGGCAAACGAACCACTCCGTCTGTGGTGGCCTTCATCGATGGTGGCGAACGCAAAGTGGGCGAACCTGCAAAGCGTCAAGCCATCACCAACCCCACAAAGACGATCTCCAGCATCAAGCGCTTCATGGGATCGAGCTTCTCGGAAGTGGAGAAGGAAGCGGGTCGCGTGGCTTACAACGTGGTGAAAGGCGACAACAACACGCCCCGCGTTCAAATTGACGACCGTCAATACACGCCCCAAGAAATTTCAGCCATGACGCTTCAGAAGATGAAGCGCACTGCTGAAGAATACCTTGGCCAAGAGGTCACCGGTGCGGTGATCACTGTCCCCGCCTACTTCAACGACAGCCAGCGCCAAGCCACCAAGGAGGCCGGAGAAATCGCAGGCTTGGAAGTGAAGCGCATCATCAACGAGCCCACGGCAGCGGCCTTGGCTTACGGCCTTGACAAAAAGGCGACCGATCAGAAAATTGTGGTCTTCGACTTGGGTGGTGGCACGCATGACGTGAGCATCCTCGAACTCGGCGACGGCGTCTTCGAAGTGCTCTCGACAGACGGGGACACGCACCTGGGAGGTGACGACTTTGACCAGGCCATCATCGAATGGCTCGTGGACGAATTCAAGAGCGAGAACAGCGGCCTTGACTTGAGCAAAGACCCGATGGCGCTGCAGCGTTTGAAGGAAGCCGCTGAGAAGGCCAAAATCGAGCTCTCCAGCACGACTACCTCTGAGATCAACCTCCCCTACATCATGCCTGTGGATGGCGTGCCCAAGCACTTGGTCCGCAGCTTGAGTCGTGCCAAATTTGAGCAGTTGGTGGACAGCCTCGTGAAGCGCTCCATTGAGCCCTGCATGAGCGCCTTGAAAGCCGCTGGCCTCGACAAGGGGGACATCGACGAAGTGATCCTCGTGGGTGGTTCCACCCGCATTCCCGCCGTGCAAGACGCGGTGAAGGCGTACTTCGGCAAGGAGCCTTCAAAGGGTGTCAACCCCGACGAAGTGGTGGCTGTGGGTGCCGCCATCCAAGGCGGTGTCTTGACTGGCGATGTGAAAGACGTTCTCCTTTTGGACGTGACACCTTTGTCACTTGGCATCGAAACGATGGGTGGAGTCTTCACCAAACTCATCGACGCCAACACGACCATCCCAACCAAAAAGTCGGAGACCTTCTCCACGGCAAGCGACAACCAGCCAAGCGTCGAGATCCACGTGCTGCAAGGCGAGCGTTCCATGGCCGCGGACAACAAAACCATTGGTCGATTCCACCTGGCGGACATCCCACCCGCACCGCGCGGCGTGCCTCAAATTGAGGTCACCTTCGACATCGACGCCAACGGCATCATCAACGTCGGAGCCAAAGACAAAGCCACCGGCAAGGAACAAAGCATCAAAATCGAAGCATCCAGCGGTTTGAGCGAGGACGAAATCGCACGCATGAAAGCGGACGCCGAGGCCAATGCAGACGCAGACGCCGCAGCCAAAGAACGCGTCGACGTGTTGAACCAAGCCGACGGGCTGGTCTTTCAAACGGAAAAGCAGCTCAAGGAATTTGGGGACAAGATTCCCGAAGACAAAATGGCGCCCATCAACGAAGCCCTCGAGAACCTCAAGAAGGCTCATGGTGCACAGGACGTCGATGGTTGCAAGTCAGGCATCGAAGCGCTGAACACCGCCTTCCAAGCGGCTAGTCAAGAGATGTACGCGGCGCAACAAGCTGCGGGTTCTGACGCGGGAGCCTCCGGCGATGCCGGCGCTGAGGCGGATGGCGACGCTGAAGTCACCGATGTGGACTTTGAAGAAGTGAAGGAGAGCTGACACTTCTTCACCCTGTGAACCAAAAGGCCCCGCCGCGTGCGGGGCTTTTTTGTGCCTTCAGGTGAACTGCAAAGCCGGAGGCCTGTTCAACCTTTGCATCATGAGCGCTTCAAGACAAAACGCCCTCCCTCCTTCTTGGCGACGCCGAGCCTGGGCTGTGCTTGGGTTGCTCTTGGCCACTTCCGGTTGGATGACCTGGCAAGCTTTGGGGTTGCAATTCAACTACGACTTCGAACAGTTCTTTCCTGCCGACCATCCTGAAACGACCTTCTATCGGGAGTTCCGGGAAACGTTTGGCAGCGACAACGATTTTCTCATCGTCGGCTTCGAAGGCGAGGCGCTGACGTCTGAGTTTCTGGCGGAGATCGACGCGCAGATCGACGCGCTCGAAACGCTGCCGGGCGTGGAGTTGGTGCAGTCCCCCACCCGTTTGGAGTTGCCCGTGCGCGACCGCTTGAGCGGGATGGTGTTTCAGCGACCACTCTTGGCCTGGGACAACGACAGCACTTTGACCAAGGATTTGGACCGTCTGCGACAGCGAGATGACATCATGGGCACGTTTGTCAGTCCGAGCGGCCGTGCCGTGGCCCTGACGCTCGAGCACCGAGACGGATTGAGCAAGGCGGGCTGCGACAGTTTGGCCACGGCTGTGGCCGAGTGGGAGGAACGCCTGCACGAGACCAAATCGTCCATCCTCGACATCCACGTCTCCGGCCGCGCCGTGGCGCAGGCCTACTACGTGGGCGTCATGGAGCGGGAGGTTGCGTGGTTCGTGAGCGTGGGCATCGTGCTGTTGGTCGCGTTTTTGTGGTTCGCTTTCCGCACGGTTTGGGGCATTCTGGTGCCTTTGACTGTCGTGCTTATGAGCGGCCTATGGACCCTTGGCATCATGGTGGCCACAGGAAAAGCCGTGGACGTCATGACGGTCGTGCTTCCGACCATCCTGTTTGTTGTGGGCATTTCTGATGTGGTGCACGTGCTGACACGCTATTACGATGAGCGACGATCTGATGCCACGCATGAAGAGGCCATGAGCCGGTCGTTCCGAGAAGTGGGTCTGGCCACGTTCCTCACTTCGTTGACCACGGCCCTCGGCTTTTTAACCCTGTTGACGAGTTCCATCGGTCCCGTCCACGACTTTGGGGTGTACGCCGCCGTGGGTGTGGGCGTGGCGTATGTCCTGGCCTTCACCTTGCTTCCAAGTGTCATGGTGCTCGCCCCTCCTCCTGTGGTGTCCAAACAAGGGTCAGGTGTGTTCTGGAATGGTGCCTTGCACCGCGCACTGCGCTGGACACTCCGCAACAAGGCGGCCCTGGCCGTCGCTTGGGTGGGCATTGCCGGAGCGACGACGTTCCTTGGAAGCAACCTTCGCGTGGACAACAAACTCATCGAAGACCTTCGCGAAGACGACCCCTTCCGCAAACAGTTTGCCTTCTTCGAGGAAGAATTTGCCGGCGTACGCCCCTTTGAACTCTCGGTTGCGTTGCCAGATTTGGTGGAATCTCCTGCCTCGCTTAGGGCCTTGGATGAGTTGGAATCTCATCTGAAATCAGATTACGGCGTCGGGGCCATCGTAGGGCCCGCCACCGCCGTTCGCATGGCGCATCGCGGATGGATGGGTGACCGTGAAGAGCATTACAGCATCCCAAAACAAGCGTCGACCCTGAAAAAGCTTCTGAGGGTGATGAAACGGTCGGGGCAATGGGACGCACTTGTCACAGCAGATGGCAAAAGTGTGCGCGTGTTTGGCAAGGTAGAAGACACCGGATCTCAGGTGATTCAAGCCAAAAATGACGCACTCGACATTTGGTGCGAAGCCAACTTGCCCGAAGGCAGCTCCTGGAAAGTGACGGGAACGGCACATCTGGTGGATGTCAACAATGCGTCTCTGGCGTCGGACATGGTCGGTGGTCTGGGATTGGCCCTGATTGCCGTGGCCATCATTGCGGGGTTGTTGTTCCGAAGCGGCGCCATGGTTGTGCTTTGCTTGATCACCAACCTGTTGCCACTCGTCATGATTGCCGGTGTCATGGTGCTCATGGATGTGGATTTGAAAGTGACGTCAGGCATCATCTTCACTGTGGCTTTTGGCATAGCGGTGGATGACACGATCCATTTCTTAAGCAAGCTCCGATTGCAACTCAGCCAGGGCCGGTCGCTTCCTGTGGCCGTCAAGCGGAGTTTTTTGGCCACAGGCAAAGCCATCGTGGTGACCAGCTTGATCCTCTGTGGTGGGTTCATGACGCTCACCTCCTCGTCGTTTCTGGGAACCTTCCACATCGGCTTCCTCATCAGCTTGACGCTGCTTTTTGCAGTGGTGGCCGACTTGACCTTCCTGCCTTGGATGGTGCTTCGTTGGTTTAAGCCCAAGGTTTGACGAACTTCCCGGCATGGGACATTCTTCTCGCCGTGCCTTCTTGCAAAAACTCGCCGCCACTGGGGCCACACTTGGCTTGTCGCCGTGGACATTGAACACCATGTTGGCCAAACACATCCCCAATGTCCACGGTGCGGGAGACGCTGGCGAAGCTTCCATGCTTTCCACTTGGAACCATGGCGTCGAAGCCAATGCTGCTGGGTTTTTGGCCTTGCAGCAAGGCGGAAACGCCATGGACATGATTGAGGCTGGAGCGCGTGTGGTCGAAGCCGACGCGACGGGTCTCAGCGTTGGGATTGGAGGCCTGCCCGATCGAGACGGCCATGTCACCCTTGACGCGTGCTGCATGGACCACACTGGCAATGCAGGGTCGGTGTGTTTTGTGCAAGGCGTCTTGCACCCCCTCTCGCTGGCACGCAAGGTCATGGAAGACACGCCCCACGTGATGCTTGCTGGGGCCGGTGCAGAACAATATGCCCGAGAATTGGGCATCGATTCTGTCGAACTGATCACCGACACCTCGCGACGTGCTTGGGCAGATTGGCGCAAAACGTCTGATTACAAGCCCGTCATCAACATCGAAAACCACGACACCATCGGCCTCTTGGCGCTCGATGACGAAGGTCGGCTGGCAGGTGGTTGCACCACCAGCGGACTGGCCTACAAAATGCACGGCCGCGTTGGCGACAGTCCCATCTTGGGCGCAGGTTTGTTTGTGGACTCCGAAATCGGCGGAGCCACGGCCACAGGCCTCGGAGAAGCCGTCATGAAAACCGTCGGGTCGTTTTTGGTGGTCGAATTGATGCGTCAAGGACGCACGGCCCAAGCCGCCTGCGAGGAAGCCGTCCACCGAATCATGGAGCGCATGCCCACAGCGGACCTCCAAGTGGGCTACCTCGCGCTTTCACGTTCAGGTGAGACGGGCGCCCACGCCATCCACGGTGGCTTCAACTACGCCCACACCACCTCGCAAGGCGGCTCCTTGATTGACGCCACCCACGGCTGACAGCAACATGATTCCCGCCGCCCTTCTTCCCTTCTTTCATTGGCTGCGACTGACGCGACCTTGGAACGTGTTGGCCATGGGGGGCATAGTCTTGATCGTGATGCGTTGGCTTGGAAGCGACTTGACGTCACTCTGGCAGACCGGACAAATCGGATGGATTGTGGTGCCCATGCTTGTAGGCGCTGCGGGCAACTTGATCAACGACTACTTTGACGTTCGAGAAGATCGAATCAACAAGCCTAGCCGCGCCTTGGTTGGCAGGCTTGTCAAGCGACGGGTGGTGGTCGTGACGCACTGGGGCTTCACCACCGTGGCGTTGTGTTGGAGTGGATGGCTCGCAGGAAACGCCGACACCTCCTGGCCGATTGTGATGGTGGCGTGGTTTAGCGTGGTTTTGTACGTCTACTCCCCCATGCTTAAAGGAAATGGTGCGTTGGGCAATGTGGCCATTTCCATTTGTGTGGGCGGGCTCGTGATTTGGGCAGCGATGGGCAGTGATGCGATTGACTCCGTGAAAGCATGGACGTTCGCGTTGTTGCTGGCGGTCCTGAATTTCATCCGCGAATGGGTGAAGGACGTGCAGGATAAAAAAGGAGATCGAGCCGCACATCACAACACCATGGCCATGCAGTTGACTCCTAACGAAAACAGAATCGGCGTGTTGTTTGGATTGGCCCTGACAGGCATCTTGGTGGTCCTTTGGTCTGCGAAAATGACAATTGCGCTGCCTGCCATCCTCACGTGGGCGGCCATTCATTTGGCAACAATGCTGAAGGCATTCAACGCCAACTACAAATCCCTATCTGCTTGGCTTAAAGTGCTTATGGGGTCTCTTTTTCTATTTATTGTCGAGGTTTAGATACGTTTGGTTAACACTTTATTTATCGCGGACACACATTCCCGTTCCATTGAAGTTAACTCAAGGGTGTTCTCCGTAACACCCTCACATCATGACCTTGAGAAAGTCATAAGGTTGAGCAAACCTCATTTCATGGAGTCCAATTGCAATTTTGTGGGTAGAAATGTTTAATTCAACCCCAATTCAAATGAAACAGTTGGTTCTTTCAGCCACTGCCCTGCTTCTCGCGGGTGCGTCGTGGTCTCAGTGTGATTGTCCGCCTTTGGCCGATCGCACGGAAATCGTCATTTCCGATGCAGGACAAGGCACAGGTACAGCCACTTGGACTTGTGACAACACCTACATCCTCGACGGATACGTCTTCGTAAACTCTGGTCAAACCTTGACCATTGAGCCAGGTACAGTCATCAAAGGTGCCACAG
>JBELLK010000092.1:0-2585 GCA_042088625.1 Flavobacteriales bacterium | reverse complement strand
CAAAATTTGGGCTGGGGGGTAAGTGTCATGGCACACTTGGCTACTAGAAATGAAAGCGTCTGCTTGGCTGTTTGAATAAAGCCTGAATGCCAAGTATTAAGATGTTTTTGTATGGGACTTTATGGGATTGTTGCATGTTTACAACATCTTAGAAAGAAAACACCTCTGCTTGGGCACCTGTGAGTTGACTGTTTAGCAGAGTGTGATCCAACGTTTAGGTGGTCTTGGGATTTGTCTGACGCCCAGGGTAGCAGCCACAGTTGGACACTAAAGAACGGACGAGGCTTAAAGGCATAGGTTAAACGTCCCAAAAGATTTACCTAGCTCACGAAACACGAAACACGAAACACGAAACACGGCTCACGAAACACGTATCACGAAACACGGCGATTTATGCCCCGCAGGGCACCATCTTATCGTGGAGCTGAAAGTGGATTCCATTGTAAACGCAGCAAGCGCTGCAGTAGGCCTTGCCGACAACTTCGGTTGGTCGGTCTTTCCAGTTAACCCCTCAACCAAAGCCCCTCTGATTGCAGGCTGGCAAGACTACGCTTCCTGTAGTTGGGCAGGCGTAGAAGAGCTTTTTAAGAGTCACCCAACAGCAGCCATTGGGGTTGTGACAGGTAAGAAATCTAACCTGATCGTTATTGATTTGGACGAAAGGGAACGGTTCAGCGGCATCGCCAACTTTAGGAAGGCTGGCTATGAACTGACCGAGACCATCAGAACAAAGACGCCGAGTGGCGGCATCCACTTGTTCTATCAAGCCCCTCAGATCCAAATTCCAAACTCCGTCTCCAAAATTGCGGAGGGCGTTGATGTGCGAGGTGATGGTGGGTACGTGATTGTGCCACCTAGTGTCACCAAATGGGGAAAATATGAGTGGGATTGTAGCTTCGAAACAGTCTCCAAAGGGCCAATCCCTCTTCCAAAATGCTTCTTCAATCCTATGACAAAGTCGAAGGAGGCTGTGCATAAAGCCCCTTTTGGCAAGTCGGCCGTGGCCGCTCGAATACTGGATACAATTTTAGAAGGAGAGCGAAATGATGAGATCACCAGGAGGTGTGGCCTTTTGCTGTCCAAGTACTCAGTAGAGGATGCATGGACGATGCTGAATATGATCAATCGTGATTGTTGCCGGCCCCCGTTAAGTGAAGTGGAATTGCGCCGGGTCTTTTCCTCGATAAGGAAGAGGGAGGGCAAGTAATGGATCACGGTAAGGAACTCCAAAGCATCGCCAATCAAAGCGATAAATCGCCTTCGCAACCACACAGATCATTAATCCCCTTCATTTTAACCCAAGAGGAGTTGTCGGCTCAGGATATACCGCCACGAGAGTTTCTGCTCTCTCAGTGGATGCCAAAAGAATGCTTCGGAATGGTTTATGCCCCCAGAGGCGTTGGCAAATCATGGTTCTGCATGGCCTTAGCTGTGGCAATCTCGGAAGGAAGGAACCGCTTCTTGGGGTGGGATCTGCAATCACAACATGACGTTTTGTACATCGATGGTGAAATGGCACGCGTAGATCTGAAAGAGAGGTTTGAAGGCCTTTGTGAAGTGCCAAACCCAAAACTCCACATCCTCGCTTCAGAGATGCTTTACCGAGAGGGCAGGCCGTTAAGCTTAGATTTTCTGGAGGAGCAGCAAGCGGTTGATGATGCTTTGCAGTACTTGGAAGACGAGGGTCGGCGCGCTCAAGTGATCATTTTCGATAACTTGTCGACGTTGCGACGCTCAGTCAGTGAAAACGACAATGACGCTGCCAAACAATTGATCGATTGGTTCGTTAATCTCCGCCATCGCGGTTATACAGTGATTGTTGTGCATCATGCGGGAAAAAGCGGCCAGCAGCGTGGGGCTTCAGTTCTCGAAGTGCCTATGGATTTTGTCATCAAGCTTTCTCAGAAAGACCGAGCAAACATTGGCAACTTTCAAGAAGCACGGTTTGATCTCCTGCTTGAAAAAGTAAGGGCAAAGCGACCGTTAAACGACAAGTTGAGTGTTTCTCTAAGACCAAATGACCAGGGTACCTTGAACCTGTATTTTGATGTGACAGAGTCAAATATCGAGCCGCGGTACAGGGTCCTAAAATATCTCAGCCAAAAGGGTAGGGAGACCTATCGCGTTATGGCCAAGGACCTTGAAATGGCAACGGGCAGCATCGGCGGTCATTTGGATAAGTTGCTTACTGAGGAACTGATTGAGGGCGCTAAAGCGAGCCCGACGGTCACTGTTTATGGGCGTCATCTACTGCACGATTACTGGCCGGACGAGTTTGGTCCACCAAGCGAACTTGACCTTGTTCAACCTAACGATTGCCCCTTTTGAACAAGGTTGTTCAGCCCGCTGTTCACGGCCCGCGCACCAAATGAACAGGTCAAGGTTTCTGCGGGTTTGCGGGCTGTTCAGAATGAACAACCAAATGGACGCCAGTGTTCAGGTTCACCCCCCTTTAGGGGGGTGAACACTGAACTGGCTGAACAGACTTGGTGAAATAAGAGACAACGCCACGTCCATTCTTCTTGTTTTTAGGACGCTGACACGCGGTACCGCGACGTGTCTTCGCACCGCATCGCTGCCCCGGC
>JBELLK010000091.1:0-2594 GCA_042088625.1 Flavobacteriales bacterium | reverse complement strand
GACTCACCCGAAGCGATGTCAAGCTTGTAAATCGACGTGGGCTGGGTGAACGACGTGAAGGCGTAGTACAGTTCCGTGGCGTCCATCTTTCCGCCGAAGCCACCCACAGAACCCACTTCAGAAGGCAGGCTAACAACGCGGGGATTGGAGCCGTCCAAATCATAGCGCACCACCCGGTTCGACGCGTTGTGGAGGTAAATCGCCCAAAGCTGTCCCCCGACCACGCTCACTGACTCGAGCAGGTCCTCCGACTCGGGAAGGATGTCGCGCCACAACGAGGTGTTGGACGGATCGCTGGGGTCGGTAGCCACGAGGCGGTAACGAGGCGCGTCGATGTCCGTGAGCATGTACAAGGCGCCGTTGACGTGCTCGACCAACGAAGAGTGGTGCGTGAAGCCCTCGACGAGCGGCATCCAGTCCGTGCCGTCCCCCTTCAGCGACTTCACGTGCAGGCTGTTGCCATCGGTTCCCGTGCTCGTGTTCAACACGACGTACTGTCCGTCCTCGGTCGTGCCGCAGAAATGGTAGCGGTTGGGTTCGTCGTCATTGCGAAACACCAATTCGTCCTGCGCCTGAGGTGTGCCGACTTTGTGGAAATACACACTGTGGAAGGTGTTCTCCGCGCTGTAGGCCGAACCTTCAGGCGCAGGATAGCGGCTGTAGTAAAACCCGCCTTCCACCCACGCCGCGCCGGAAAACTTGACCCACTTGAGCACTTCGCCCGTGGATTCCCCGGTCTTCAAGTCCAGGACGCGCATCTCTTGCCAGTCGGAGCCGGCGGCGTTGCGAACTTCAACGACGTAACGGCCGTCTGGCGAGGCTCCTGAAAGGTTGGCAGTCACTGTACCATCCTCGCTCAGTGCGTTTGGGTCAAGGAACACTCGCTCCTCGGCCTCTTCCGAGTCTTTGACGAAAATGACACTCTGGTTTTGGAGCCCGTCGTTTCGAGTCAGGAAGACCTTCTCCCCGACGCGGCGAGGGATGCCAACCCGCGCATGGTTGAAGAGCTCTTCGCAACGGGCCCGAAGAACGTCGCGCTCAGGCAGGCCATCCAAGAACGTGCGTGCCGTGGCGGCTTGCGCGGCCACCCACTCTACAACCTCCGGGTCGCGGTCGTCCTCCAACCAGCGGTAGGGATCCGCCACAGGAGTTCCCCACAGGGTGTCGACAACGTCAACGGTTCGGGTTTCTGGGTACGTCATGGATTCGTGGGATGGGGCGTTGCAAGAGTCCAACGCGAATGCAAGTGCGAGCGCGAAATACGGAGCAACTGCGCGAATTGAGGAAACAGGTGTCATTGCGTCGAAAGTACCGCAGCAAGGATGAATCCCTCCTCGCGGCAATACGCCAGTTTTCAGACCAGAATGAACAATTGCAACAAGGCAATCAGTCCTTGACCCGGCTGAAGCGAAGCATCTTGAGCATCCACTTTGGAAGGGGCTTGCCTTGCGGCCGCGTTCGGGTGTCGAGGTACCAGTTGAGCTTTTTGACAATGGGGATTTTGTGCGTCTCCACGAACTCAATCCACGTGCCGTCGGGATCTTCCACGTAGGTGAATTGACCACTGGCCTCCCCCATGTCAAACGACGACGAACTGTCCACCGTGAATGGAAATCCTGCAGCCTCGAGTTCCTTACCGAGGGCCTTCATGTCCCGGATGTCCCAGCAGAGGTGGATGAACCCAAGGTCTCCCCAAAATCGACCTTCAAACAAGTTGCGGGGCGTGCGGTCCATGGCTTGGACGAGTTCGATTTCTCCCCCGCCAAGCAATTCGCTGAATGCCCCTTCGGTGGGTTGGGAACGCTTGAGGACGACGCGGCGGTAGGTTTGGCCTCCGCTGGGGAGCGGCGCAAATGCCGGATGAACCGCAGTCTCGTCCATGACCACATGGTCGTAGCCCAAGACGTCGCGGTAGAGTTTGAGCGACTTCTCAACGTCGCTGACACCCAGCACTGCCCCCCCGACTCCCCCACCATACGGTGCAGGACCAAACCACTCGTTGCTCTCCACCACCTCAAAGAAGTAGCCGTGCGGATCTTTCAAATAGAAGTGCTTGCTGCCGTCGGGACGGGTATGCACAGGGCCCAGCGAGGCAATGCCTCGACGGGCGTGCTCGGCATGCATTGCGTCGGCGTCCACGCACTTCACCTTGCAAATGAAAATGCCCGTGTCGCCGAGTTGGCCTTCGAACGGTGCGGGTTGAGGCTCACGACTGGTGAATTGCCAAATCTCCATCCCAGCGCCTCCCCCCATGTGCAGGGCGAGCGCCGCGTGACGGGCGTGCACCTCCCCTCCCGTGTAGCGGGTCATGAGTGCCGCTTCTGCGGCCTCCTCGAACATGCGGATGTCGATGCCAAAAGCGTTGCGGTACCACTTCCACGCCTTGTGCACATCGGGAATGCCGATGCCCACTTGTTGAATGCCACTGATGCGTTTTCCCATGCCGCAAAGATGAATCATGACAACCCGGTCCGCCTTGGCTGTGCACCCTCATTTCTCCACAGGGCAAATGGGAAACGTGAGCAGTGACTCGGCGCATCTCAGAGACTTGAGCAACCGTACCTTCACGCAACCACCTCAAACGACTTGCCATG
>JBELLK010000045.1:0-16181 GCA_042088625.1 Flavobacteriales bacterium | reverse complement strand
TCAAGGCCAAACAAGACAGCCTCAACCAACGCTTCCAAGAACTGCGAGAGGAGTTTAAGCAGCTCGAAAAAGACAACCAAGCGCTGGAAAACCCCAACCCCATGATGGACCGTTCAAGCGAGGAGCAGTCCATCCAAGAGGCCATGGAAAAAGGGTCCGAGCAGCTTGACAAGGGCAAGGAGAAGAAAGCTTCAGAAAGCCAGCAAGATGCCGCGGAACAAATGCAGGAGCTCGCAGAGCAAATGGAGCAAATGCAGGCCGACGCCGAGTCTGAGTCGCAAAGCGAAGACATGGATGCCCTTCGTGCGCTGTTGGAAAACATCCTTACGCTGTCCTTTGAAGAGGAGTTGTTGATGGCGGACCTCAAACTCACCGACGAACAAGACCCCCGGTACATCGGCCACGGGCAAGCCCAGCGCACGCTCAAGGACGACGCCGTGATGGTCGAGGACAGCTTGTTCTCATTGAGCATGCGCATCCCGCAACTGGCCTCCGCCGTCAACCGTGAGATTGGACTCGTCAATCGACACATGGGCAAGGCGCTGGACGGTTTTGGCGACCGGTTGACGGCCGACATTGCCATGAACCAGCAGTATGTGATGACGTCGTTCAACAATTTGGCCTTGTTGCTGGACGAAGCCCTTCAGCAAATGCAGCAGCAGCAAGCCCAAAAGCAGCCCGGGTCGGGCAACTGCGAAAAACCCGGCGGTTCCGGCAGCCCCTCGTCCTCTCCCAAGGCGGGTGACATGAAGAAGATGCAACAAGCCTTGGGAAAAAAGCTGGAGCAAATGAAGCAACAGATGGGCAAAGGGGCCAACCAGGGACAGGTGGGCCAGAAGAAGCCCGGCGGCATGTCCAAAGAGCTCGCCCAAATGGCCGCACAACAAGCAGCGCTCCGAAAAATGGCGCAGGAAAAAGCCAAACAACTGAACGAGGACGGCTCCGGCAACGGCAACCAAATGGGCGACATCGCCAAGGAAATGGAAGACATCGAGCGCGACTTGGTCAACCGACAAGTGGACGAGGCCACGCTCAAACGTCAACAGGAATTGATCACGCGCTTGCTGGAGGCTGAAAACGCCGAACGCATCCGGGGTGAAAAGGAAGAGCGCACCTCCACAACCGGCGACGACGCCCTCAAGGCGACCCCTCCAGCGGCGACCGAATACCTGAAGCGGAAGATGAACGAATTGGAATTGTTACGCACAGTCCCTGCTGAACTACTTCCCTATTACCGCGACCGCGTCAACGATTATTTCAATACTTTGGACCTGGATAATGCGAGCCCACAACCCGATTTGAAGCCATGACGAATACGTTGCCAGAATTGCGATTCGATTCCAAGCCAGAGAACATTGCCGTCGTGGAACGTCTCATTGACCAAATCAGTGAGCAGCACAGCATCATCCCGGAACACTATGGCAATGTCCTCATTGCCATGACGGAAGGCGTCAACAACGCAATCGTGCACGGCAACAAACTCGACCCCGAAAAGTCGGTGACTGTGGTTTGTGCGGTCGACAACAAGAACCTCGTGTTTCGCGTTTCCGATGAAGGTCCCGGGTTCGATTTCGACAACCTCCCCGACCCCACGGCTCCTGAGAACATCGAGAAGCCCCATGGACGCGGTGTGTTTCTCATGAGGCATTTGGCTGACGAGTGTGCCTTCGAAGACGATGGCCGCATTGTCGAGCTGACCTTTCACAACGTCCTCGCCTGAGGCCATGGTCGTGTTCGTGGAGGGCGACATTCCCTGCGCCGTGCCCCAACGCCAGGCCGTCAAAACCTGGATGCGCAACGTCGCGACCCACCACGGATTCAATCTCGGGGACTTGAGCATTGTGTCGTTCTCGGACGAAGGCTTGCTTGAATACAACCGCAAGTACCTCGATCACGACACGTACACCGACATCATCACATTCGACCACAGCGAAGGCGATACGCTGTCAGGCGACTTGTTGATTTCATTCCCGAGGGTGAAAGAAAACGCTGAAAACCAATGTGTTGACTTGGAGTTGGAGCTGCGTCGGGTCATGGTCCACGGACTCCTGCACCTTGCCGGATTCAAGGACAAAACCCCTGAGGATGCGCAAGCCATGCGCGACGCCGAAGACCACGCTTTGGGCATGTTCCACGTGGAACAACCGCGCTGAACCGTTTCCAACCGACCTTTGCCACCATGATTCAGTCGTACGATGTCATCGTGGTCGGAGCAGGACATGCAGGGAACGAAGCCGCAGCTGCTGCTGCCAATTTGGGCGCTTCTACCCTGCTCATCACCATGAACATGGGGGTCATTGGCCAGATGTCTTGCAACCCCGCCATGGGGGGCATCGCCAAGGGCCAAATCGTTCGCGAGGTCGATGCGATGGGAGGCTACTCTGGTTTGGTTTCGGATCGCAGCGCCATCCAATTCCGGATGCTGAACAAGTCCAAGGGCCCGGCCATGTGGAGCCCTCGCACACAAAACGACCGCAATCTCTTTGCCCAAACCTGGAGAGAGTTGCTTGAAGCCACGCCCAATTTGGATTTTTGGCAAGACAGTGTCACGGGCATTCTGACCGAGAACGGGCGCTGTGTTGGCGTAAAAACAGGCCTCGGCATGACCATCCGCGCCAAGGCTGTGGTGCTCACCAACGGCACCTTCCTGAATGGTTTGATGCACATCGGTGAAAAGCAATTTGGCGGAGGGCGCGCCGGGGAACGGGCCTCACGGGGCATCACCGAACAGCTTGTCGAGTTGGGGTTCGAGAGCGGACGCATGAAAACCGGCACCCCTCCGCGGGTCGACGGCCGGTCACTCGACTACTCGAAGATGACAGAGCAACCTGGGGATGACAACCCCGGACGGTTCAGCTACCTCCCTCACCACCCCATTGTCAAACAGGTGCCCTGCCACATCACGTACACCTCTCCCGAGGTCCACGATTTGCTTCGCGAGGGCTTTGATCGGTCACCGATGTTCAACGGTCGCATCCGAGGTCTAGGCCCCCGCTACTGCCCAAGCATCGAGGACAAAATCGACCGCTTCGCCGACAAAGACCGCCACCAAGTGTTCGTCGAGCCTGAAGGTTGGAACACGTGCGAAATCTATGTGAACGGATTCAGCACAAGCCTTCCTGAGGACGTCCAATTGCGCGCAATGCGCTCGATTCCAGGATTCGAATCCGCAAAGATGTTTCGCCCCGGTTACGCTGTTGAATACGACTACTTCCCTCCCACCCAACTCCAACACAGTTTGGAAACTCGGTTGGTTAAAAGCCTCTACTTCGCTGGCCAAATCAACGGAACCACCGGCTATGAGGAAGCCGCGTGCCAAGGCTTAATGGCTGGCATCAATGCGGCGCGTTCCACGTGGAACAAAGAGCCCATCACCTTCAGCCGAAGCCAGGCATACATCGGTGTTCTCATCGACGACCTCGTCACCAAAGGCACAGAAGAACCCTATCGCATGTTCACATCTCGTGCCGAATACCGCATCTTGCTGCGACAAGACAATGCCGACGAGCGGCTCACACCCATGGCGCATGAGTTAGGGCTGGCCAACGACGAGCGACTTCGCGAATTGGACCAAAAACTCGGTGGCGTCAAACAGCTTCGCAAGGACCTCAAAAAACTGAGTGTGACCCCAGACGAAGCCTTGTCCGTGCTCGAAAACGTCAACTCCTCACCGTTGAAGCATGCCGTGCGAGCTGAAGACATTCTCACACGTCCTCATGTGACTTTGGCGGCCATGCAACATGGCATTTCCTCCGTCCAAGCAATCTCCGCCCCCCACCCTGAACACGTTCTCGAGCAAGTCGAAATTCAGGTCAAATACGAAGGCTACATCGCAAAGGAACAAGACATGGCGGATCGCTTAGGCAAGCTCGATCACCTCGTCATTCCCGCTGACCTCGACTTTGAGCGCCTAACCTCCCTCAGTTACGAGGGGCGCCAAAAGCTCACCGAGCGACGCCCAAAAACATTGGGCGAGGCGTCGCGCATCTCCGGCGTCAGCCCATCGGACTTGAGTGTCCTCATGATTTACCTCGGCCGGTAGCGATTACCTTTGCCGGCGCATGAACATTCAACACATCCTCGCCGACCTCGGCATCCAAGATCAAAACCCAGGCGTCATGATTGGCGCAGAATCCTTTGGTTCTGGGAATTCCATTGACAGCCACTCCCCTGTCAATGGGAAACGCATCGCTTCTGTAAGCACTGCAAACAGCGACGACTACGAACGCGTCATGACGGCAGCGTCGGACGCTTTTGTGGAGTGGCGAAAGTGGACCGCGCCACAGCGTGGTGAAGTGGTGCGCCAATACGGCGACGCCCTCAGGGCCAAAAAAGAAAGCCTCGGCGCCCTTGTGTCCTACGAGATGGGCAAGAGCTACCAAGAAGGTTTGGGTGAAGTCCAAGAAATGATTGACATCTGCGACTTCGCGGTCGGTCAAAGCCGCCAGCTCTACGGGCTCACCATGCACTCAGAACGACCCGACCACCGCATGTATGAGCAGTATCACCCACTCGGGATTGTCGGCATCATCAGCGCCTTCAACTTCCCCGTCGCGGTGTGGTGCTGGAACACAGCGCTTGCATGGATTGCCGGTGACGTTTGCGTTTGGAAGCCCTCGGAAAAAGCCCCGCTTTGTTCCATTGCATGCCAAAACATCTGGAACGATGTGGCCAAAGCCAACAACGTGCCCGCAGGATTGAGCTGCATCGTCAACGGAGATTACACCGTAGGCGAAATGATGACCTCAGACCGTCGTGTGCCCCTTGTTTCTGCCACCGGTTCCATTCGCATGGGCAAAATCGTTGCCCAAGCTGTTGCTGCTCGCCTCGGCCGGTCCTTGTTGGAATTAGGTGGCAACAACGCCATCATCATCACGCCGGAGGCTGACCTCAAAATGGTCATTCCCGCAACGGTGTTTGGCGCCGTGGGCACCTGCGGTCAACGCTGCACCTCCACTCGTCGCTTGATCATTCACAGCAGCATTTACGACAAGGTGCGCGATCAATTGACGCAGGCCTACAAGCAAATCCGCATTGGCGATCCGTTGGACGAAAACAACCATGTTGGTCCACTCATCGACACAGCTGCTGTTGCCCAATACGAGCGCGCTTTGGAAGCGGTTGTGAAGCAGGGTGGAAGTGTGTTGGTCCCAGGCGGTCGCTTGGAAGGTGCCGGCTATGAAAGCGGTTGCTACGTCAAGCCCGCCATTGCCGAAGTCACCAACGATTTGGAAATCGTCCAGCACGAAACGTTCGCACCCATTCTTTACTTGATGAAGTACGACACCCTTGACGAGGCCATTGCCATGCAAAATGGCGTGGTGCAGGGCCTGTCTTCCGCCATCATGACGAACAACGTCCGCGAAGCGGAAGCATTCCTGTCTTGTGCGGGGTCTGATTGCGGTATTGCCAACGTGAACATCGGCACCTCGGGCGCCGAGATTGGTGGTGCCTTCGGTGGTGAGAAAGAAACTGGCGGGGGTCGAGAATCTGGATCGGATGCGTGGAAAGCGTACATGCGCCGCCAAACCAACACCATCAACTACGGCAGCGAGCTTCCGCTCGCACAGGGCATCAAGTTCGACCTCTGAGGTCGCGACGTACCTTTTGGGCATGTCTGAAGCCCATTCCATTCCTCCAAAGGCAGCCGTGTGCTGCCTTTGGTGCGTCTGGTTGTTGACGCTCTTTCTGTTTGGTTGTGCAAACACCGAGGATGGCGTCACTCCGCGCATGTATGAAGCCACGTTCCAAACAGAACCACCCACCAACGTACTCGTCGAGCGACGCTTAGGAACATGGGTGGTTCACAACGGCGCTGAACACATTCCCTTGAGAAGGGTGGGGGAGGAGGTCTTCGTCGTTCCTGTGTTTGGCGGCAGCTGGGTTGGTGAATGGGTGGACAAGCGCTGGGTTGGTGTTTGGACAGACTCACTCCGCCCGGGCGATTACAGGGTTCCACTCCACCTCTCACCACTGACCAATCCAGCTGACGTTGCCAGTGAACCTGAACTCAAACAAACTTGGGAAACTTCAGAGGGGTTGTTGCTGACAACAATCAAAGGGGACTCCGTTTGGGCCACCATCTCGACACCCACAGGAGACTACCGATACCTTGCGGGCAAAAAATCACACAACACACTGACATTCAACACGTTTGATGGTGCCCACCTCTTTCGTTTTGAGGCGGAACTGAAGGGCGATTCCTTGGTCGGTGGGACTTTCCTCTCCGGAACCCACTACCAAACGTCATTCAATGGTGCGTTGGTTGATGAGCCGAACGTTTCTTGGACCGATGCACACCAAGCCAGCAACGGAAACACCCTCGACGTGAGTGGGGTCTCGTCCGACGGCGACACCGTGCGTTGGACGAATGACACGTTGAAACTGCTTGGGAAACAGGGGTTGGTCCTGGATGTGATGGGCACATGGTGCCCCAATTGCATGGATGAAGCCCGATTGCTGGCCGAATTCGCCCCTGATCACCCCGACATTCAATTTGTCAGTTTGGCTTTTGAGCGCACCACCGACGCAGCCATTCTTCCTCGCCTGGATCAATTCGAGGACGAACTGGGGCTCGGATGGGACGTCTTGTTGGGTGGCAAGGCCAGCAAACGCATCGCCGCCGATGTGCTGGGGTTGGTGGACACCGTGCACTCGTTTCCCACGACTGTCTTTTGGGAAACCGACGGTGTGCCCGTCGTGCACACGGGATTCAACGGTCCTGCAACGGGAAAGGGTTACGAAAGGGAGCGCGCCTTCTTTGAGGCCCAGTTGAATCGCCTCAGCGGTCGTTCGAAAAATCGTTGACCCGGTCCACTGTGGGACGCTTGTCCATGTTGGCCACATGCCAAGCCGTGTGGAAGACCAGTTTCCCAATCTCCGCCATTTTGGGAAACATGATTTTGTGTGAGTCGTCCCCCGGTTTGTGGTAGTCTTCGTGCACGCCTGTGAAGTAAAAAATCACAGGAATGTTGTTCTTGGCAAAATTGTAATGGTCGCTCCGGTAATAGAAACGGTTGGGGTCGTCCGGGGCGTTGTAAGTGTAATCCAGAGCGAGTTCCGTATACGACTCGTTCGCGAATTCACTGACTTCGTGAAGCTCAGAGCTCAGTTTGTCCGAACCAATCAAATACACGTAACGCGGGTCGTCCTCGTGGGCTTCATCGGTACGGCCGATCATGTCGATGTTCAAGTTCGTCACCGTTTGTCCCAAAGGAAACACGGGGTGATCGGCATAGTATTCGCTGCCCAACAGTCCTTTTTCCTCACCCACCACATTCATGAACAACACGCTTCGGCGTGGTCCCTTGCCTTGGTTGTTCAGCATGGTGAATTGTCGGGCCAACTCCATGACCGTCACCGTTCCCGAACCGTCATCGTCAGCGCCGTTGTGAACCTCGCCGTCGATGATGCCCACGTGGTCATAGTGACTTGTGATGACCAACACTTCGTCCTTCAGTTCAGGGTCGGAACCTTCCATGTACGCCAACACATTTTCAGCTTCAAACTGCCGGCGGGACTGGTCAATGTTCATCGAAAATGTCGCGTCCAGCTCAGCCGCCTTCGCAGGTTTGCCTCTTTGAATCCGCGCCAAGTGTCCTTCAACGCTTTTGGTTTTACTCCCGCTCAACCACTGGTTGCATGTGGATCGCGACACGAACAACGTGGGCAGGTTGGTGCCTTCACCTTGTTTGTCTCTGTCAATCGACGTCGATTTTCTGAGCATCCAGCCTTTCATTCGACTTGAACGCATCTCAAATTCAGAATCCGCCATCACCACAACCACCGCTTGCGCTCCTTTGGCCTGGGCGATTTCCCTCTTGTCGTTCAAAGATTTGGCCCATTTGCTGGCATCACCATCCTTGGTCAAAAACGAAGCACCCTCTTCAGACGTTGGTTCACCGTCCAAAAACATGACCACACCTTCACCTTTGAATTTCTTGTAATCGTTCCACCCCTTGGCTTCTATGCCGTGTCCGACGAAGGTTAATTTCTCGTTGTTCAACGTGGTGACATCCAATCCAGGGTACAACAAAAAATCTTCAGCAAGGGTCAACGTTTCCTGGCCCACGGTGAGGGTACCTCCTGAGATTTGGGCATTCACCAACGGCACCATTTGAAAGAACGAACCGTTGTTGCAGGGTTCAAATCCCAACGACGAATAGTACGCTTCCAGATACGCGGCTGCTTTCTTTTGGCCAGCCTCACCCGTTTCTCTCCCTTCGAATCCATCGCTTGCCAAAATGTCCAAGTGCATCCGCATTTGGTCGGCATCCAACTGCACCTCGTTCAACTCAGGAGTCAAGGAAACTTGTGCGAAGACAGTGGACATGCCCAACAAAGCCGTCACCATCGCACACGCAATTTTGCCGACCCGACGATCGTGACGGCCACCTTCAAACGAGGCCTCGAAAAATGCATCGACCATGGCCAACGCTGTCTCTTCAGGGACAAAACGCGCAGGGATGCACAACACATTCGCATTGTTGTGTTGTCTGCCCAAGGCAGCAATTTCCGCCGTCCACGCGATGGCTGCTCGTACGCCAGCATGCTTGTTGGCCGTCATCGCTACGCCATTCGCCGATCCGCAAATCAAGATGCCCAACGAAGCATTTCCAGTTTCGACGTCCGTTGCCACAGCATGTGCATGGTCGGGATAATCGACGCTGTCTTCACCGTCTGTTCCACGGTTGAGAATGTCGTGCCCTTGTGCACTCAAATGTTCTGAAATTCGGGCTTTCAACGCAGGCCCAGCGTGGTCACAACCAATGCTCACAATCATGGCACGAAAATACCCACATCCGTCGTTCATGAACCTGTTGGCATCGGAGAAGAACTTCTTTTGGAAGTTGACGCCACCTGACCTAAGCCAACCCAGCTGTTCAACCTCCAAATTTCAAAGTGTCATCTTTCGAACGTGTTTTACCCAACAATGGAAGGGTTTATGCACAGCAGCAGCATCCTGATTTTCTCCACGCCATGGACTTCCCACAACATGTGCAAAACCCCATTGAACTCCTTTGCTTCAACGAATTGCATTCCACAAACACGTCCGAACTTTGTGAATTAAATATGGACAACGACATTGTCAAGCAGGCACTGTCTTGAGTTTTCCAAGTCGTCCACAAGCCTACTATGATCACTTCTTCTTTTTTAAAAAAATTTATTTTCATTGGTTGCTGTGGACAACCGCTTTTGGGTTGGACTCAAGAAGAATTGAAAGGGTGCGTTTGGACGCAATTTTTTCATGAAGACGGAGCGCTGGCGAGTGAAGGATGTTTGGTGAATGGATTGCCTGCAGGGCTGTGGACGAACTTTGATCCCGAGGGCAACATCCTCAGTCGAGGAGAAAGGGTGAACAACCAGCCGCATGGCATTTGGCAATTCTACGAAAAGGGCTCGCTGAAGGAGGAGGCCAAGTTCCAGGATGGGAGCAAAGACGGGCCTCAGACGTTTTGGGCTGAAACCATCATGACAGATTCTGTCAATTGGGTGCAAGGCCAAAAAGAGGGCTGGGCGTTTCGTTTTGGCTCCGATGGAGTTTTGAAGATGAAGACGCCTTACAAGCGAGACAAAAAAGAAGGCAAGGCCGTCACCTTCAATGCCGATGGTCTGCCTCATGGACACAGGTGGTTCAAAAACGACAGGCTGGTGGCGTCCGAGGTTTTCAATCGGTTTGATGCGGAGGGATTGAAGACTGGACCTTGGAAGGTGTTTCACCCATCTGGTCGGGAAATTGAGACGGGGTTTTACGAAGCTGATTTGAAGCACGGTGTGTTTCAATTCTTCGATGCAAGGGGAAAATTGCAACGCGTGGTGACTTACCGTCACGGGGTGGAAGTGATCCAAGAGGAGGATGACAAACCTCAGATCGACGTGGTGTCAATCATGCGAGAGGACGGTTCCGTGTCAGAAACGGTCACGTACAAAAATGGCGTGAAGGATGGGGTGACGAGACGTTACGACGAGGACGGTCAGGTTGTGGGGGGTGCCTTGTTTGAAAACGACGTTCTGACGGCCGAAGGGGTGACCACAGAGGACGGCAAAAGAGAAGGTCCGTGGAAGTCGTTTTGGCCTGATGGTTCACTCCAATCAGAGGGAACGTACACCAATGGCGTGAAGGAGGGAAGGTGGATGTTTTACAGACCCTCAGGCGAAAAGGAACAGGAAGGAGTGTACCTCAATGGCGACGTACACGGCACCTGGACGTGGTGGTATCCGGGTGGAAATATTCACAGGGAAGAGTCTTACCGCAAAGGAGATCCAGAAGGAGCTTTTTTGGAGCTCGACACTGCCGGAGAAGCATTGGTGTCAGGTCAATATGTGGCAGGTGAACGTGAGGGGTTGTGGCGCGTGCACGTGAACGACCATGTTGAAGAGGGTCAGTATTTGGCAGGCGAAAAACACGGCAAGTGGACGCACACGTACGGTTCCGGAAAACGGCAATTCGAGGGGGAGTTTGATTTTGGTCAACCTGTGGGGAAACATCAACAATGGCATCCCAACGGTGTGTTGGAGGAATCAGGCAAATACGAGGGTGGGGCCAAACACAAGAAATGGAGGCTCTACGATGAAGCCGGAGTCCTCTTACACGAGTACATTTACCGGTACGGCAAGCTGCACAAAGTCGACGGTTCGAAAGTGGACAAACGACGTGACGGCAGGCTGAAAGGCAACTGACTGCATGACGAAAGCACAACTCCAGCTTCTTGAAGCTTGTCCTGAATCGATGATTTTGGTCAAGGCTGGGGAACCTGTGGCGTGGAATTCTCAAGCGTGTCGCATGTTGGATTGGACATCCAAGACGGCAGGGGTGAGCCAAGTTTGGGCTGTGGACGGAGGGTTGTGGAACCTTGAGGGCGATGAGGTCGGGTTGTTTGAATCCAAAATGGAACGTGCTTTGCAAGGCAACCCCGCCAAAATGCGTTGCCGGGCTGTTCGTCAAACCGGATCGATGTTCGACGCCGAGTGGAAAGCTGTCCCAGTCGGGGATGGAACCATGCTTCTCCAAATTCGAGACATCAGCGAGCGCATGGTGTACGAGCAGGTCATCCGCGACAGCGAACAACGCTTCCGGACGTTGGCACGACACGCCATGGAAGGCATTGCCTTTCTCGAGGGCAACCAAATCGTCGACGCCAACGAACAATTTGCGATTCTGTTTGGGTGGCAAGAGTTGCCCATTGGCGAGGACATCCTCAATTTCGTGAACACGAGGGATTGGCAGCGTTTGGGTGCCCGGAAGTTTGCCCGCTCCAGGGTTGAACTCCAAGGCATCACCCAACAGGGCCGGACCATTCACCTCGAAGCCACGCGTTCCACCGATTCCACCACGAATCAAACGGTGTTGATGGTCTACGACATCACCGAACGTAAGCGCACAGAATTGGATTTGCTTCAAACCAAGGAGCGGTTCAGGATGTTGGTGGAAACCAGTCCCATTGGCCTGCTGTTGATGGTGGATGGCAAGGTGAAGTACAGCAACCCAGGTGTGCTCGATCTCATGGGCTTCCGGATGGAAGATGAGGTCTACGACGAAAGGTTCACCACCTTGTTCCACGAAGACGATCAGGCGGTGTTGGAGGAAGACATCAAACTCGTCGAACGGGGAGAGCGTCCTCCTTATCGCGAGGTTCGGATGAATGTTGCGAACAACGAAGTTGTGGAAGTGGGGGTGAGGATGACGCTTTCGTTCCACGATCGATCTCCCGCGGTCCAGGTGACGTTGACGGACCTTCGGACCCGTGTTGCGTTGTTGCGAGAACAAATGAGGGCGACGCTTGCGGAAGAAGCCAACCATTTGTTGAAGGAGGAAATCGAGCGTCACAAAACGACCCAACGAAGGTTGGCCGATGCGGAGCGCTTGAATCGATCCATCATCGAATCGTCCATCGACATGATTGTGGCATTCAATCCGGAGGGCAAGCTCGCCCAATACAACCAGGCGTTCGCGGTGGAGTTTGGGTTGGATTTTGGAGAAGATCCAGACCAATACCAATTCCGAAATTTCGTTGCCACCAAATCTGAGGCAGAGCGCATCCGGGATCACCTGTTGGAGAACACCAACTTTTCAGGGGAAACCCAAGGTCGAAGGTTGAATGGGGACGTCTTTCCGATGTACCTCACGGTGGCCATTCTTCGTGACGAGAACGACGAAACCATGGGGGCCATGGCGGTGGGCAGGGACATCACTGAAGCCAAAATGGCCCGGGAGGAGCTTGAAGCGAGCGAGGCGCGGTATCGAAGCATTTTGGACAACGCGAACGACGCCATCTTCACGTTGGACGACAGCGGATTCTTCACGTACACCAACCCTTCGTTCAACGAACTCTTGGGGTACTCTGAGGTGGAGTTGTCGAAATGCACCGTGCATGACGTGATCAAAGACTTGCCCAAACGAGGCAAGATGTGGATCAAGGCCTTGGCTGAATCGGGCATGGAACGCGAGTTTGTGGCGGCCAAGGGAAAGGTGCTGACCATGCTTGGCGGCGCCACGATCCAGCACAACGACAAAGGCAAACCCTCTGGGGTTCGGGGGATATACCTGGACATCACCGACCGCTTGTTGCACGAGCGCACGGCCAAGACGCAGAGCGCCAAACTCGAGTCCATCTTCGACTCCACAGAGAACATGATCATGTTCACCATGGACGGTGCGGACCGGGTCAACGCGTACAACAAGAACTTCAAAAACATCTTCGAATACGACTTTGGGTTGACGTTCGACCAGTCAAAATCATTCGTTGAGCACATCTCCCGCGTGGTGGACGAGGAACCTTATCAAGGTCAGTTGAGGCTGTTCTTGCGCGCCATGGAAGGCAAGCCTCAACAATTCGAACTTCCATTGAAAACCACCCATGGTGAGAGCCGATGGTACCAGGTGTTCTTGAATCCGGTGAGTTTGGGCGAGGACCAACGTGAAATCAGTTGCATCGCCTACGACATCACAGAACGGAAGGAAATCGACCGCGCCATTCGAAGCGCGCTGAAAGAGAAAGAGGTGTTGTTGCAAGAGGTGCACCACCGCGTGAAGAACAACTTGCAGGTGATCAGCAGCATGCTGAATTTGCAAAAGTCGTTTGTGAAGGACCCAGAAACGCTCAACCTTCTCGAAGAGAGCACCAACCGAATCGCGACCATGAGTTTCATTCATGAGTCGCTTTACCGCAACACGGATTTCGCCAACATCAGTTTTGCAGAATACTTGCAGCGACTCAGCGCCAACCTCATTCAGAGCTACTCGCGGAGCGACTGTGAAGTCGTGCTTCAAACCGTGTTCGACGAGGTGTATTTGAGTTTAGAGCAAGCCATTCCGTGTGGCTTGATCACCAATGAACTCGTGTCCAATTCGTTGAAGTACGCGTTCCCAGATCGCGCCCAAGGCACCATTACCCTGAGGATTCAACACGTGGAGAACGGTGCTGTGGAGTTGGAGGTGTCAGACGATGGGGTGGGGCTTCCTCCCGGCATGGACTTTGCCAAAAACGATTCGCTCGGGGTGTATTTGGTCCAAGCGCTGACCGAACAAATCGACGGAGAGTTGGTGGTAACGAGCGTCGACCAGGGCCGAACGGGGTGCAGCTTTTTGGTTAGATTTACCCCATCTGAGTGAGGCTCAACGACGCGCCTGACGATTCACATTTGCAAGACAAACGCATGGCCATCAACATTTTGGTGACGGAGGACGAGAGCATCGTTCGCAAAGACATTGAGCGCTGCCTCGGCAAGCTTGGATACAACGTGGTGGCCACGGCCGACAACGGGGAGAAGGCCATTGAATTGGCCCTCAAGCATAAGCCCGACCTCGCGCTCATGGATATTATGATTAAGGGAGACATGACAGGCATCGCTGCCGCAGAGGAAATCAAGCGCAACTTGGACATTCCCGTGGTGTTCCTCACCGCTTACGCGGACGAGAACACCTTGTCTCAGGCCAAAATGGCGGAGCCACACGGCTACATTCTGAAGCCTTTCAAAGAGGTCGACATCCAGACCGCCGTCGAAATGGCCCTTCACAAGCACGGCAAGGAGCAGGAGCTCAAAACGGAGGCCGATTTCTTGCGCAGCATGGCGGAGCATAAAGAAGACGCAGAAGTCATTTTTGTGAAGAACCGCAGCCGGTTGATGCGCGTCAAGCATGAGGACTTGCTGTTCGTGGAAGCCCTGAAAGATTACGTGGTGGTGCACACCCGCGAAGAGTCTTACACGATCCACAGCACGATGAAAGAGGTCGAGCGCAAGCTGTCAGACCGCCGTTTCATCCGCGTTCACCGCAGCTACATTGTGAACCTTCACGCCATTGAAAGCATGAAGTACGCGAACATCACGATGGAAGGCATCGAGAAGGAAATTCCCGTTGGTGGATCCTACAAAGACGTGCTTGCCAGCCGGATCAACCTCCTGTAACGAGCCTCAATTGCGAGGGTCTAGCCAGGGGAGTTGACGCCTGAGCTCTCGCACCCAAATGGCGTATCCTTCGTCATTCAAATGAAGCTCGTCGGCGACAAACAAGTCGTCGCGCAACACGCCATTTGCGTCGTGCTGCACATCCCAAAAGTCCAACCAATGCGCGCCGTGGTTCATGGCTACCAACTCCAACTCACGGTTAAGGTCGAGGTACTTTGAGGCGAGATGAAGCCTTGCTAGACTTGCTTTGGGCGCAATGACGACAACTACGGTTTCTGGCAACCTTCTTGACAATTCCTCCAGCAATTGGTTGGCGACTGCGAGAATGTCGTCGGAGGACACGCCATCGCTCAGGTCGTTGTCACCTTCGTACACCACGAGCACTTCGGGCTGAAGTGCATAAATGAGGGTGTCGCGCAGCTCCCACAGATCGGAGAAACAGGACCCGCCGAATCCGGCGTTGACGACGTCGTATTGGGAAAAGACCGTGTCGGTTTGGGGCCATTTTCGAATGGAGCTGCTGCCCGCCAGGACAAGCCGAGGCTTACGGCCTTCCAGTTGCTGTACGGTGTTGTGGATGTGGGCAAGGCGGTCGTCATAGGTTTGCCCACAAAGTTGGGCGTCGGCCGCAGATGAACACACGCTCAACGACACCCAAGCCGCGAGCGCGCGGAAATTCACAACTTGGAGTTCTTCCAAACGTCGCGAACAGCGAGCAACAATCCCACCACTGCGGTGAACGCTCCCGCATTGAAAAGCTGTTCTGATCCCATGAGGTGGTTCAATTTGAACACGATTCCGACAAGCAAGCCGGACAGTCCGAGCAACAACGAGGTGATGGTGATTTTGGAAAGATGCATGTGGCAAAGAAAAGGCGAAGAACGATGTCGACCGCAGGTCTCGACACATCCTCCTTGGAAGGGGGGTAAACAGCAGAATGCGGTGATTGTGACCGAAGTTACATACCTTGAGCAGATGAAGTATTCTTTTACTCAGGCACTCGTATTTTCAGTGGTCGTTGGTTTGGGCGGAATTTGTTTTGGCCAAACGGAAACAAACTCTTGGGGTTTCAATGACGTTCCTGAAAACTCCCAAGTGAACCAGATGTCTGGTCCACGCTTTGGTTTCACCTACGTATCAGAAGGGAGCGGCGCTCAATTTTTGAACCGGGTTCATGAGATGGATTCCGCTCAATACAATGCCGAATTCGCCAATGGACTGCCCTTTACGTACACCACACAATATGGATGGCAATGGGAAACGCGCTTTGCTGATACGGGCGGCCCCGTGGTGGGTCTCGTTGAGTGGGTGGCCTTAATTGGCGGAATGGAGAAGGGAATGTTCCTCCCCTCATTCAGCAGTCTTGTGGGCGTTCGTTCAGAGAAGGGTGTCGAGTTTGCTACAGGCCCCAACTTGTCAACTTCGGGATTGGGCTTTGTGTTTGCCCTTGGTTACAACTACACCAAAGGAGACCTCAACCTTCCAATCAACATTGCTTTTGTCCCCAACAAACAAGGCCCTCGGAAATCTGCCTTAAGTGACGCTCTGAATTCGACAGATTACTTTGACTCCATTCGGAAGAGGGAAACCGGATACCGTTTGACGGTGTCGGTCGGCTTCAACTTGCGCGCCCAGGATTGAAGAGTGAACGCTGCACAAGCCAACAAAAAGCCCCGCACGAGGCGAGGCTTCTTTTGGGCTCCTCCACTTGGACTTGAACCAAGGACCCTCTGATTAACAGTCAGATGCTCTAACCAGCTGAGCTATGGAGGAAT
>JBELLK010000090.1:0-2644 GCA_042088625.1 Flavobacteriales bacterium | reverse complement strand
ATCTCATGTTCGATCTGCTCCGACATGCAACAAATTTAACTGGAATCAAATGGAACAGGAGCTCCGTCATTTCAAGTGACAGAGACCTCCACCCTCATAGGTCTTTACAAAATACGAAGGGTCGCGATGGGCAATGACAAGCCGCATTCATTGAAATCTCGTCACTTAACTTGTGACCATGGGATTGAAACTTGATCAAAGGAGAATCTGGCTGATTGCCCCAGGCGAGGGAGAGAGACTTTGGCACAAATGGCAACGCAACAGCGAAATCACCCTAGGCTACGGCGCGGGTTTTGGTGATGCCAGTTTGTTGCCTGACGAACATGCAATCAAGGCTCGAATTCAACAGACGACAGGAAAGTCAAATCCTTTTAATGATGTGCGGGCAATCCAAGACTTCACTCACGAGATGTCGATTGGCGATGTCGTTTTTGTGAAGCAAGGGCGTGATGGCCTTCTTGGAATCGGTGAGGTTGCAGGACCGTATGTGTACGACTCATCAAAAGATGAGTATCAGCATACCAGAAAGGTGGTGTGGTTAAAAACGGGGGAATGGACTAGAGAAGATTCAGGCCCGGTCAAAACCTTGACTGAAATCACCTCCTACGACTGGCAGCGACATGAATCCATGATCTTTGATGGCCCCCCAGAACGATGCTGGATTTTTCAGGGAGACCCCTCGCGGTATGACTTCCAGGGAGCGTTGAACAATGGCACACTCAACACATTCCGGATTTCAGCGCACAGAAGCAACATCAAACCCGGAGACAAGGGGATTTTATGGCTAACCGGATCCAAGCGAGGTTGCTACGCACTGCTTGAAGTTTCGTCGGAACCTTTCAACTCTGAAGACCACGAAGACAACAACTGGCTTTCAGAAAGAATGGCTGGCACGCATGTCTCAGTCAAGGTTACCCACGACTTTTCAAAGCACCCTATCTGCGCCGAAAGCATTCAAACGAATCCCTTGCTGATGGAACTGAACATTGGCCATCCAGGTACAAATTTTCAAGCCTCTCTTGGTCAATATGAGCTTCTCAAATCCAAGGCTGAGTTTGGAAAGGTGGTTTTGGGTGAGACGGAACAGGTCTGGTTGATTCATGCAGGCCACCATAAAGTAGGAGAGCATGGCCAGCATTGGCGCAAGTACCTGGACGAAGGGATTGTGACCATGTCACAGAGTGTTGGCGACCTGAACGATTTTTCGGACAAAGCATCCATTGAACAGGCATTGCACGACTTGAGGCCAGCCAATGCTCGTTCGAGTCGTCCTTCGCAAACGGCCCTTGCATATGAGCAATTTGCTCGCTCCATGAAAATTGGAGATGTGGTGGTGGTCCGCAGCCATCAGTTCTTTGTTGGTGTGGGAAAGATCAGATCAGACTACTTCTTTGATGAGTCTGATTCCGCCTGTCCTCACAAGCGCGAGATCGAGTGGCTCTTGCAGGGCCAGACCTGGGCACCTCCTGGTTGGACATGGAAAAAGCTGACCGAAATTCGGAAATACAGCCGAGAATCCGGAAGCTCCGAAGGGTACGAAAACTGGCTGGCCTTGGCCAACCGTCACTTCTTGACTCCTGGGTCATTTCCTGTGCAGACCTGGTGGGTGAATCAAGGCGCAAGCTTCGATCCAAACAACCCACAAATATGGGCGCCCAAAACCATGAGCAACGGCCACGTAAACCGTTATCACCGTTACGTTCAAGACATCAAAAAAGGAGATCTTCTTGTGCACTACTCAAGAGGGATGCAAGGGTTTTCGATTGCCAAACATGATGCTAAGGCTCGCATCAACCCCTACGGGTCAGGTCAATGGGAGGAGTCTGGATTTGGCCTCGATGTGGACTTTTATCCGCTTGATAAAACCGTTGCTCTTTCCATTTTTCAAAGCATTGAGGGATTCGCTGAAGAACTTCAAGATTTGATCAAAACGGATCATCCCTTTGACAAACGCGGCGAGGTCAAGCAAGGCTACATGTTTCCTTTCAGCTTGGCTATGCTTGTTGACATTCAAAACAAGATCCCATTCTCTATTCCAGAGCCCATCCGAGGGTTCCTGCGGGGCCTCGAAGCCACCCAAGAATCGACCTCTTCTTTCACTGACGACACCACCAACACGATGGACCCTCAAGAATCAAATTCCAGGCCAGCGATGCCCACGAACAAGATCTTCTATGGCCCTCCAGGGACAGGAAAAACCTATCATCTCCAGTCCAAATTGATCGGCAAATACCAGTCCAAAGCCAGTGAATTGTCTCGTGGGGAGCTGTTAGACGAATACGCCTCCAAAATGACGTGGGCCGATGTTTCGGCAGTTGCATTGAACGAGCTGAAAGAAGCCTCTATATCCGAATTGATGGAACACGAATTGGTCCTCGCCAAAGGCCGTGTTTCGTCCAGCAAGAGCGTTCGAGCCACGCTTTGGGGCACAATCCTAGAGCATGTACCCGAAGAGTGCGAGCTCGTTAACGTCGCCAACCGTCGAAACCCCATCTTCTGGAAAAACAAGGTTGGCAACAAATCGACCTTTACGCTCTGGAGCAATCTGGATGACAAGGAGCTCGCAGCCTACGGGCAAAAATCCCAGGAAATGAATGACTTCATCACTCCAAGGGAAAATGTTACAGCCAATCATTTTGTGTTT
>JBELLK010000044.1:0-16382 GCA_042088625.1 Flavobacteriales bacterium | reverse complement strand
CATCCACAAAGGCCTGGCCAACGCGAACAAACTCATGAACCGAGTCCTGTTGGAGTCCCTGGACCACGTTGATTTGCGTGTGTCTGAAATCCACGGTGGCGGGCTGCGGAACGCCATACCGCGAGAATCCAAAAGCGTGGTGGTGCTTTCGCAATCCGACCTGGAAGCACTGCAGGCCTCTCTGCAGGCCTCCAACGATGTGTTGAAGGCAGAATACGCCACAACAGACCCCGATCTCGTGTTGGAGTGGGCTGCAACAGACTTGCCCTCTCACGTCATGGGCGAAGATGATCAATACGCCCTGCTGCTGTCGATCCAAACCTGTCCCGTCGGGATTCATCGCATGAGCCCGGACATCGAAGGGTTGGTGCAGACTTCCAACAACCTGGCACGCGTGGCTGTGGCCAATGGCGAGGTGGAGATTCAGTGTCTGAACCGAAGCAGCGTCGATTCTGAAAAGGATGACCACGCCCGCAGCATCGAAGCGGCCTTCGCTTTGGCTGGCCTTCAAACCGAGCGGAGCGGGGCCTACCCAGGTTGGACTCCCAACCCCGCCAGCGAAGCCGTCGCCATGTGTCGTGAACTTTACGAAGAACGGTACAACGAGGCCCCAAGGGTCCTTGCTTGTCATGCAGGCCTTGAATGCGGCATTTTGGGAACGAACTACCCCAACATGGACATGGTTTCTTTTGGTCCCAACATCCGCGGCGCACACAGTCCGGATGAATGCGTCCAAATCAGTTCGGTGCAAAAGTTTTGGGGGTACTTCCTCGAAGTCCTCAAGCGCACACCTCAAGCTTGACCCATGCGAGAAGATTCACAACGGCCCCTCATCCTCGTCACCAACGACGACGGCATCACCGCACCGGGCATCCGCAACCTTGTTGAAAGCGTGGTGGACCTCGGCGATGTGGTCGTGGTCGCTCCCGACAGCCACCAAAGTGGCATGGGGCACGCCATCACCATCAGCAACATTTTGCGCATGGCCCCCCATGACTTCGGCATGGCCGGCGTCGACGCTTACAAAACGAGTGGCACGCCTGTGGATTGCGTGAAGTTGGCGATTTACAAGATCCTCAAGCGCAAGCCTGACCTCCTGCTCAGCGGCATCAATCATGGTTCCAACGCCTCCATCAATGTGATTTACTCAGGCACGATGTCCGCCGCGGTGGAAGGCGCCCTCGAGGGCATCCCTTCTGTTGGATTCTCTCTGTGCGATTTTGCGGAAGATGCCGATTTCAGGGGCTCAAGAGAGGTGGTGCGCACGGTGGCCAAACAAGTCCTCGCCCACGGAACCCCCAAGGGCACTTGCCTGAATGTCAACATCCCGGTCGCTCCACCTGAAGACCTGAAAGGCATGCGCGTTTGTCGCCAAGCCGCTGGCCATTGGGCCGATTCGTTTGAAGAGCGGCAATCGCCCGGGGGACGGACGTACTATTGGATGACGGGGAATTTCACCGACGTGGACAAAGGCGAAGACACCGACGAGTGGGCCTTGCGAAATGGGTACGTCAGCGTGGTCCCCGTGCAATACGACCTCACAGCACACCACGCCATGGCCGAGTTGAACCAATGGAATTTTGAATGGGATGACTGACCGCCACGTTTTGGATTCATTCTGGGTCGGCCTGCTTGCCGGTGTGGTTGGCATGGCCTGCGGTTGCACCCTTCTCGGACTGACTTGGGTGTCGGCCAATGGAACGTCGCTTGAATACTTCTACCAAGAAATCGTCTTGGACAGCAATTTCTACCGCGACAGCGTCTTGACTTCAGGAACCTTGTTCAACCTCGTCTTGTGCTGGGTCGCAAACCGCAAGGGCTGGGAACGAATGGGCCAAGGATTGTTGGCCGTGGTCCTTCCCACGGTGCCGTTGATTGTGTACTTCCAAATGAGTGCGGGAACCGGATGGTAAAGTCCCGATCGCCGATCCGAGAGGGTCATTTGAACGTCTTTTTGGTGGCCGGAGAAGCCTCAGGCGACGCCTATGGTGCACAGCTCATTCGCGAACTGAAACACGAGTGCACACTCCGTGGCATCACGCTGCAAACCGTGGGCTGGGGAGGCGACGCCATGGCTGGAGAAGGCATGCGCCTGTTGACCCACATTCGAGATGTGAGCTTCATGGGGTTTTGGGAGGTCCTCAAACACGCCCCGACCATTCTAGGCAACCTCCGAAGGGCGAAAGGCGAAGTGGTTCGCGAAAAACCAGATGTGGTCATCACCATCGACTTTCCGGGATTCAACATGCGCCTTGCCAAGGCGTTACGGAAATCAGGGCATGCTGCACTTCGAATGCAGTGGGTGGCGCCTCAAGTTTGGGCCTGGAAAGCGGGACGGGTGAAACAGCTCGCAAGAGATTTTGACGTGGTGTGTCCAATCTTGCCGTTTGAACACGAGACCCTGACCAAGGCTGGTATCTGCATTTGGGATGAAGGCCATCCCCTACTCGACCTCTTGCCCTCCGCAGATGGGTCCGAGCGAGACCTTGCATTGGCTGTGCTTCCCGGTTCGAGAAAGCAGGAACTCCATCACCACCTGCCCATCATGATCAGAAGTGTGCAGGAAGGCGCAGCTCAAGGGCTTTGGTCTTTGGATGAGGTGGCGATCGCAGGCGCCCCGGGGCGAACCCACGAAGACTACGCCCTGGCCCATGAAGCCGGCATCGGCGTGACGTTTGGCCAAACCCACAATCTCTTGAGTCGGGCGCGGTTTGCTTGGGTCGCCAGCGGCACGGCCACGTTGGAGGCGGCCCTGCTCCGCACGCCACATGTCCTCGTGTATCGCACGAGTGCCCTGACTTATTTCTTGGCCAAGCAGTTGGTGAAGGTCAAATTCATCGGCCTGCCCAATTTGCTTTTGAATCGGGAGGTTGTGCCTGAATTGATTCAAGATGCGCTCCATTCAAAGTCATTGTTGGAGCAAACCACCCACGACAATTCAACCCAGCAAAGCGCCTTCAATGAAATCCGAGACCTCCTCGGAGGCGCTGGAGCATCGAAGCGCGTGGCGCAGCACATCGTCAGCTGCTTCCATCCTCACAATTGAGGTTCATTTTGGTCAGAGCCCAATGACGCTGGCGCCTTTGGGAAGGGCGATGCGCACTGCAATCTCAGCCTCCCAAGAACCTTGGGGAGGCACCGTGACGTTGGTCCAACGCACTTCCCCGGTTTCCAGATCCCAAACGCCCCCCATGGTGGGGGTGACCTCCATGTTCCACCCCTCTCCTGTAGGAATGGTTTCGACCACCTCGACGGTGGCCGCTTCTTGCCCGTCGTTGAAGACCTTCACAACACGCTCTTGATTCAACACGCGTTTCCCGGAAGACTTTTTGGTCCCACTCCCGCCTTGTTTCAATTGGCTGGTGGCACGAACCAAATCGTCGAATCCGAGCTCAATGTTGAGGGAATCGCCCCAAGCAGGCATGTTGACGGGAAGAACCCCCATCATCACGCGACCATCGAACATGCGCCCTTCGCCGGAAAGCATCCTAACCTCCATCCAATCGGAGGTGCTGCAGGACCGAACCGCAGATTCTGAGGTGCTTGGATGCGCCTTCCAATGTGGGGCAGCGTTCATGACTTGATTGTCCAACCACACCCGAGCCACCTCACCTGAACCAGAGATGGACACACGCTCGGAAGGCGCCATGGACCAGTTGGAGGCCAGGGCACCTTGACCTTGCAACACCAAGGACCGGGCCGCATCGTCGCGAAGCCCACTGTTCACCCACTGCACGTTGGCACAGTACCCCCCAAAGGCCGCTTCATCGTTCGCATACAGTTGCGGGCGCTCTGGGGCACGGGAGGCGATCCCAAGGGGGCGTCCCGTTCTCAATTCGAGCTGCACGTTCTCCCAATCGGTTCCGGTGGTCTGGATGACCTGCGCGAACCGACCCACGTCCAACGTGCCTTCCTCGTCATTCCAGCCCAAGTCGTACGAAGACACCCACCCCGAAAGTTGGGTGGCCACGCGGACTTCCGCGCGACCGCGACCTTCGCCCGCAACCACCAATTCCAGGGTGTGAGAGGGAGATTGGGCTTTCGAGCGTAGCGCCGACAGGGCCGCCTCTTCCTCTGCCAACAACCGTTCCAAACCACGGATGTTGCTTTTCAGGTCGACCCGTTCAAGCTCCAGTGCTTCGTGACGCTCCGCCACATAGACTCGCATCTCCTCCACGTCATCAACCAACAAGATGTCGCCGCCTGCGATGGCGCGGTTGGCCTCCAAAAAGGCCTGCTCCTGATCCAGTGCCGCCAGCAAGGCCATCTCCAAGTCGAAGGCCAGCCTTCGAGCTTCGACCTGCTTTTCTTGGCGACTGATGGCCGCATCCATGTCGGCATCGGCCGCAAAACGTTTGGTCGAAATCAACCGCAAGCCTTCGGGCAACGTGATTTGGGCGTTGGCCACATCCACATCCGAGGGCAAGCCTGACAATTGAATGGCCTGTGCGTTTGTGGTCCCGTTCAGCATCGCGTTGAATGTCAATACGGCCCCCACCTCGTGACAAGTCACGCGATCAAGGGTCCAGTCCACGCCCGTTAACTGAGCAAGTGAGGCATGTGAGAAGAAGCACAGAAGGACGAGGAACAACGCCTCAATCGTAAAGATGCGGCAACGCATGGCAAAGGGATTTGTGGGTGAAAGTACAACGCGTCCGTCGGCCTCAAGGCAAGCAGACCGTCGTGTCTGTCAGACCCGCGTACGCGACGAACCAACCCAAGCCGCCTTCCACGTTGGTGCTGGCCGAAGTGGGAAGGGCAAAGGGATTTCCCTGATTGGCGACTGACGTCTCAAAGTCTCTCAACACTTGAAATGCCTCAAAATCGATGCCCTCCAAACGAACAACCACCGTGTCTCCCGTCTTCCAAAACCCTTCCTCTCCTGGCACTTCCTCCACCCCAGGTTGAGGGGAACGAAAACTCACAAAGGGAAAGGACTGGCCGTCGACAAACGCGTCGTCGTAGACGCTGCCCAGCGGATAGAAAAAATCGGGGTCTTTGCCCACACGCTTGGAGGACCAACGGTACGCATCACCAAACCCTTCGGGGTCCGTGAAGGCCGTCCAAATGAGCCCCAAACTGTCGTTTGTCGACGTCTCAGGAATCTCAAACCAAATGCTGTCCAATTGCGGAATGGCTGGCATCTCAGTGACGCTGCGCAAGACGATCGGCACGCCATCTTCATCCCACTTGGCCTCCAAACTGTACTCAGATCCCACTGCGCCATAGGTGGCTGGCAGCCCCAAACCGGTGTAAACACACAAGTTGACTTCCTCCAAGGTGCTGGCAGGAACGCCAAGAAACATGGCGGCTTCGGCCAACGCTTCGGGTGGCAAATCAGCAGAGCACACCTTGAGCAATGGAACGTCCTCCCCGTCCACAGTCATGACCACCTCAGCATCCTCTACATACAGGGTGGCGAGGGCACTGGCGTCCACAGCGTCGAAATACCCTTGGGTGGTGGTCAAAAACACCAATGGCGGCTCACCCAAACGTATGGACGCCTCCATGACTCCTTGAACAGGGGCATCCGGCAGATCCACATCCACAGGCGTCGTGCATCCCGTTGCCATGGCACAAGCTGCCACAGCCCAAAAAGCGCGATTGGCTCGGTTTTTCATGGGTGCAAAATTACCGCGCGCCTCACATGTTGTCACTGCCATCATGGTGAAAAAACCGAAACGGATTGTCGATGTTCTCTTGTTCCCTCGACGTACTTTTGAGGCAATTCGCAACCATGCTGAACCGACGCCACCTCAGGATCAAAATCCTGCACGTTCTTTTTGGCCATTTTCAAGACGAGGAACGCGACGCCAAGCGCGCGCGACAGTCTTTGGACCACAGCACGCAGAAGATGCAGGAATTGTATCTCATGCTGCTCGACATGATTGGCTCCATGCAAGCGCTCGCCATCGACCGCATTGAAGCCGGCTACAAAAAGCAACTTCCCTCTCCCGAGGATCTGAACCCCAACACGAAGTTTGTCACCAACAAACCCTTGCGGATCTTGGCCAACAGCAAGGCCTTGCGAAAGGCATGTGATAAGCACGGTGTGGGCTGGGGCAACAAGCAGGAGTTGCTGAGAGCCATCTTCAAGGGGTTGCTCGAACACGAGGAATATGTGGAGTACATGGCCTCTGAGGAGCGTGGATTCCAATTCGACCGAGAGAGTTTGGTCCGCATGTTCCGCAAGCACATGGTCAACTTCGAGTTGTTCCAAGACATGCTCGAAGAAGAGAGCATTTTCTGGATCGACGACCTTGATTTGGCCGCAAGCATGGCCATCAAAACCATCAAAACCATTAAGGAAGGCGACGACGACGTCACGCTGCTCCCCCTTTGGCGTGATGACGACGACGACAAGGCCTTCATGGAGGGCCTGTTCACCAAAACCCTTGCGCTTGACACGGAGAGCGAAGTCCTCATCAAGGAAGGAGCCCAAAACTGGGAACTGGAGCGCATTGCCACCACCGACAAGATCTTGATGAAAATGGCCTTGGCGGAGGCACAAACGTTCGAATCCATCCCACTCAAGGTGACGCTGAATGAGTACATCGAGCTCAGCAAATACTACAGCACACCCAAGAGCCACGGGTTCATCAATGGCATTTTGGACCAGCTTTTTGCCAAGCTCAAGGAAAGCGGAGAAATCAAAAAAGTGGGTCGCGGCCTGATTGAGTGACCCATGCGGAGAATCGCCACCCTTGCCTTCCTCTGCCTTGCATTGGGATGTGAATCCGACACGACGGTCGGCACAGACATGATTGTCATGCCGGCCACTGCAAGCGACAAGTTCACGCAAGAGGCGACTCGCCCTGTTCTCAGTTTCAAAGACACGTTGCTGAATTTTGGAACGGTCAGTGAAGGACATGTCGTGCGGCACACCTTTGAGTTTGTGAATGACGGCCCCGGACAAGCACTCCTGGCAGACGTCTCGACCACCTGTGGATGCACCGTCGCCCAAACCTGGCCTCGCGACCCGCTCGCGCCGGGCACACGGGGCCAAATTGACGTCACCTTCGACACCCACGACAAATCAGGCATGCAAGACAAGGTCGTGTCGGTGGTGGGCAACACAGATCCGGGGATTGTTCGCCTGCACTTGGTGGGCGAAGTGGTTTCTCCGACAAACCCCTGAAGATTCCAACAAGGCAGGATTGAAGTCGGCGTGATGGGGTTAATTTCGACCCCATGATTGCTTCCCTCCTCCTTCAAGCCGCCGCAGGCGGTGGTGGCATCCCCACCATTGTGATGTTCGTTGGCATGTTCGCCATCGCCTACCTCTTCATGTTTCGTCCCCAAATGAAGCGTCAGAAAGAAGCCAAGGCCTTTCGCGACGCCGTCAAAAAAGGCGACCAAGTGGTGACCATTGGAGGTCTGCACGGCAAAATCGTGTCCGTCAGCGAGAAAACCGTGGTCCTCGAATTCGAATCGGGCAAAGCCCGTGTCGACAAGGCGGCGCTGTCCCCTTCAGGAACGTCCGAGACCCAAGAGCTCGAGGCGAAAGCATGACCTCTCCCCGCCCCATGCCGTTGTGGATGGCCCTCGCGCCTGTGGCGTTGCTCGTGGCGCTGCTGGGGGCAGACGTCGTGTACTTTGGGGAAGACAGCTCGTACGGATCCAACCAAATCGCCCTGCTCCTCGCAGCGCTGTTTGCGGGTGTCCTCGGCATGACCCGTGGCACAAAATGGTCCGAGATGAAGGACGCCATCGCCCAAAGCATTGGCACCGCCACGGAAGCCATCCTGATCCTGCTCTTGATTGGGGCCCTGTCCGGAACGTGGCTGCTTGCTGGCATCATTCCTGCCTTCATTCATTATGGCATGATGATTCTGCAACCCAGCATCTTCTTGTTTGCGGCATGCATTGTGTGCGCTGTGCTGTCTTTGGCAACCGGGAGCTCTTGGGGAACCGTCGGGACCGTAGGCATCGCCCTTGTTGGCATTGGACAAGCACTGGGTCTCTCCGAGGGTTGGGTTGCTGGCGCCATCATCAGTGGCGCATACTTTGGGGACAAAATGTCGCCCCTCAGCGACACCACCAACCTCGCCCCCGCTGTCGCTGGAACCGACCTGATCACACACATCCGCTACATGACCTACACCACTGGACCGAGCATTCTGGTGGCGTTGGTGGTCTTTCTGGTTGTGGGCTTTGGGGGAGGCGCTGCGTCCGGCAATGCGGAAATCGCGCCGGGGTTTGGCGAAGCCGTGGCTGGGGCGTTCTCCATTCACCCAGGCTTGTTTGTCGCGCCCATCGCGGTGCTGGTGATGATCGCCCGCAAGGTGCCAGCGGCACCTGCGCTGTTCGTGGGCGTCCTCCTCGGAGCCCTGACTGCAGTGGTGTTTCAACCCGAAGTCATTCGACAAGTGGCCGGCGAAGGGCTGTCTTTTGCAGCGGCATCGTACGTCGCATCCATGCAAGCCATGGCCCTGGATGTGGCCATCTCCACGGGTCACGATTTGGCGGATGAACTCCTTTCGAGCAGCGGCATGAACGGGATGCTGAACACCGTGTGGCTCATCGTGTGCGCCATGACCTTTGGATCCGTCCTTCAAGCAACTGGCATGCTTCAACGGATGACCCAAGCTTTGGTCGTGGGCGTCAACAGCACCGTGGGGTTGATTGGCCGGACTGTTGGGGCTTGTGTCGCGTTCAATGTGCTTGCTTCGGACCAATACATCGCCATTGTGGTGCCAGGCAAAATGATGGGCGAAGCCTATGCCGAACGCGGCCTGGCACCAGAAAACCTCAGTCGCACGCTCGAAGATGCGGGGACCGTGACTTCCGTGCTCATTCCGTGGAACACTTGCGGGGTTGCCCAAAGCGGGATCCTTGGTGTGGCCACACTCGCCTATGCCCCCTACTGCATCTTCAATTGGGTCTCTCCCTTGATGACCATGCTCGTGGCGGGTTTGGGCTGGAACATTCGCAAAGCCAAGGCGGCGTCGGACACCTCAGCTTGAGGTGAACCGGACCGAGGTGCAATTGTTGAACCCCCATGGCCACGACCACCCCGCCAGTCCACCCCGATGTCAATGACCGCCAAGACGACCTGATCGTCACTGGCGCTTCTGAGCACAACCTCCGAAACGTCGATGTCGTGTTGCCTCGCAACAAACTCGTTGTCTTCACGGGAGTCAGCGGCAGCGGCAAATCGAGCCTTGCCTTTGACACGCTTTACGCCGAGGGCCAGCGCCGGTTTTTGGAGACGTTGAGCGCCTATGCGCGGCAATTCCTTGGAGGGTTGAAACGTCCCGATGTCGAATCCATCACCGGACTCAGTCCGGTTGTGGCCATCGAGCAGAAGACCGTGTCGAAAAACCCTCGGTCGACCGTGGGCACCGTCACGGAGCTTCACGACTTCTTGAGGCTGCTCTACGCCCGCGCTGCAGACGCCTTTTCGTTGGAGACCGGAGAACCGATGGTGCGTTTCACCGACGATCAGATTGCCGAGAACATCCTCGCACGTTTTGAAGGCCAAAAACTCCTGCTCCTCTCCCCCATGGTCCGTGGCCGCAAAGGCCACTACCGTGAGTTGTTTGAGCAAATCATGCGGCTGGGATACCTGAGGGCTCGGGTCGACGGCGAGCTTGTCGAACTCGAATCCGGGTTCAAGGTCGATCGCTACAAGGTCCACGACATTGAGGCTGTGGTCGACCGCATTGTCGTTCGTCCACAGGACTCGGACCGCATCCTCAAATCCGTCAAAACGGCCCTCTCCCTCGGCAAAGGCGCCATGGCCGTGATGCCGCTTGACGGCGACACGCCGGTCCACTTCTCGCGGAACCTCATGTGCCCCACCACGGGACTGGCTTACCCCGAACCAGAACCCAACCTGTTCAGTTTCAACAGTCCGTACGGCGCGTGCCCCACCTGCAACGGGTTGGGCAAAGTGGCACAAGTGGACCCAGAGACCTTGGTGCCTGACCCGTCAGTGAGCGTCAAAAAAGGCGGCATTGCGCCCTTGGGGAAACTGAAGGACAACCTGACGTCCCGCATCGTGGAAGCGATTTTGGCCTCCCACAACTTGCCTTTGACGACCGCCGTCGGCAAAATTCCAGAGGAAGTGATGGGGCAAATCCTGTACGGAACCGACAGAGACGTCAAGATTCAAGACCGAGGTGGCGTGCGCGGCGGGACCGTCCCTTTTGAGGGACTTGTGGCTGCCATTGTCCGTTCCGCGGAGAAGGCCAAGTCCATTCCGCTTCGCCGTTGGGCCCAGTCGTTCATGCACAAGGTGACCTGCCCTACATGCAATGGCGCGCGCTTGAAGGCGACCAGCCTGCAATTCCGACTTGGCGGCCGCGACATCGGCGAACTCGGGCGCATGGACCTCCACGAACTTGCGCGCTTTCTTGAGGCGCTCGAACCCCAACTGACCGAACGCCAAGCGACCATTGCCAGGGCACCGTTGAAAGAAGTTCGGGCACGCCTGGGGTTCCTGCTTGACGTGGGTCTCGGCTACCTCAGTTTGGACCGCCCCACGCGCAGCATCAGCGGCGGCGAGGCCCAGCGCATTCGCCTCGCCACCCAAATCGGCAGCCGCCTGACGGAAGTCCTCTACATCCTCGACGAGCCGAGCATCGGCCTTCACCAACGCGACAACCGGAAATTGATCGACAGCCTCTGCGCATTGCGTGACGCAGGAAATTCGGTGATCGTCGTCGAGCACGACGAAGACATGATGCTCGCCTCCGACCACCTCGTCGACATCGGCCCAGGCGCCGGCGTGCACGGCGGGCAAATTGTCGCGCAGGGCCCGCCCCAAAGCCACCTCGACTCCGACTCCATCACGGCACAATACCTCACCGGCGCAAAGTCCATCGCCGTGCCCACCAAGCGGCGAAAGGGGCACCGAAAAAACCTCATCCTCAAAGGGGCCACTGGTCACAACCTCAAGCAGGTCAACCTGAAAATTCCGCTTGGATGCCTGGTGGGCGTCAGCGGTGTCAGCGGCAGCGGTAAAAGCTCCCTCATCAACCAAACGCTGTTGCCTGCGCTGCTGAACCATCTCCACGACGACATTCGCATCCCCCTGCCCCACAAGAACATCACGGGCCTGCAGCACATCGACAAGTGCATCGCCATCGACCAAAGTCCCATCGGCCGCACGCCACGCTCCAATCCGGCCACCTACACGGGACTGATGGATTTGATTCGCACGCAATTCACCCTCCTCCCCGAGGCCAAAATTCGAGGCTACAAAAAGGGCCGGTTCTCGTTCAATGTCGCCGGAGGGCGCTGCGAAACCTGCAAAGGCGCAGGCGTCCGCACAGTGGAAATGAACTTCTTGCCCGACGTTCACGTGCCTTGCGAGTCCTGCAACGGCAAGCGCTTCAACCGCGAAACCCTCGAAGTCCGGTATCGAGGCAAAAGCATTGCCGATGTTTTGGCCATGACAGTCGACGACGCCCACGACTTTTTCGAAGCCATCCCCAAGATTCACCGCATCACCTCCACCCTCAAAGCCGTGGGCCTGGGCTACATCACGTTGGGCCAACAAAGCACCACGCTCAGCGGCGGCGAAGCACAGCGCGTCAAACTGGCCTCTGAACTGGCACGCGTCGGCACGGGCAGCACCCTTTACATCCTCGACGAACCCACCACTGGTCTTCACTTCCAAGACGTTCAATTGCTCATCGACGTCCTCCACAAACTCGTGGATCAAGGCAACACCGTGGTGGTCATCGAGCACCACCTCGACGTGTTGAAGGTCTGCGACCACCTTATTGACGTGGGTCCGGAAGGCGGCAAAGACGGAGGCACCATGGTGGCATCCGGCACCCCTGGACAGGTCGCGCAAGCAACCGAAAGTCACACCGGCAAGTTTCTCGCCAAGTTGTTAGGTTCAAGCTGATTCACACGCCCATCTCACCCGCGAAAGTCAGCGCCGACGTGGCCCGCGAAACATGATGAGTTCAACCTGTTCAGGTCGACGCCCTGATTTCGCGTGATTACGAATGACTGGATAATTGGACACCTGGGTGGTGTTGTCCAACGTGACGCAATCATGTCTCTTGGCCATTTCTTCAAACAGGAACTGCTGAAGGTGCACATGCAAATTTCGTCCCCGGTGCTGGGGCTCGATGACAGACAAAATGCCTTTGTACAAAGCGACACCGTCTTGGGGTTTGCCAGGCAAGTAGATGAAATATCCGGCCACCTCTCCTTGCTCTCCATGCTCCGCGACGGCAACCAGTGCCTCGGGGTTTTGCAACACATGAGAAATCCAGTTGGCATACCACTTCTCCGCACTGCCCTCGGGATAAAAAGGCGAATCAAACCGATTGACCACCGCAGAGGATTTCGCCACATGCTCACGGGTCAAGTTCAAGATGGCATCGTGATGGGACTCCTTGGCCCAAACCATGCGGTCTCCCGGCGACTTTGCATTGAGCGAATGTTTTTCCCGCAGTTGTTTTCTTGACCAGGTGGTGAGCCACAAAAAGCGGGTTTCCCACAATTCAAAACCTTGGCGCTCCAGCCAAGGAATGGCATGCAATTGACTGGCATCCACAGCCACCTTCAGCAGGGTGTCCTCCGCGACGCCCGCAATCAGTTCAGCCAGCTGCACGGTCACCTCATCGACCGACAGTTCACATTTGCCCACTTTGACCTCTTCAATGGAGAACCCAAAAAAAGAAGCCTCCCAGGCTTCTGAGCGGGTCAACTTCATTTCAAAATTTTCGCGGGGATGCCAGCGTAAACTTTCCCAGATTCACAATCCTTGTTAACGAAGCTCAAAGCCCCCACAGTGACACGATCGCCGATGACAATGCCATGGTGAATGACGGCATTGGTTCCAATGAAACAATGCTCTCCGATGTGGGCACCACCAATAGACACCCCACCCGAATCGAGGTTGTTGGTCATCACCCTTGGACTCATGTAAGTGTGATCTCCGATTTTACACCCTCTGGCAATGATCGTGTCGTAACGCAAAGTGACGTGGTTGCCGATGACAGCGTTGCCTGAGCAACTGACGCGTGAATCGATGACACAATCATTTCCCACCACGGTCCCCGGACGGAGTTCGACGTAATCACGAATGACACAGCGATCTCCAATGACCACACCGTCATGGATGTGGCAGAAATTGCCAATGGTCACATTTTGCCCGATTTGGGCACCTGGATGAATGATGGAATTCGAATTCAAAATGGGAAAGGTTCAATGGACAGAAGGCAGTAAATTTACAGAAACAAAGGCATGCAGGCGCACATCAACTTCAACCAACCCCGTTGTGTCGGACGAGAAGCCGAGTTGGTGAAACAGGTCTTGCAAAGCACCAACACGAGCGGAGATGGTCCGATGACCAAGTCTGTGCAGGGATGGTTCCAGTCCGAGTTGGACATGCGTGTGCTTCCGACAACCTCGTGTTCCTCTGCTTTGGACATGGCAGCCATTCTGTCTGACATCGGTCCTGGAGATGCCTTCATTGTCCCCAGTTACACTTTTGTGTCTTCTGCCAATGCCTTCGTCTTGCGCGGGGCAACGCCCATTTTTGCGGACTCCGCTTCCGATCGTCCGCACATTGGACTTGAGGAAATCCAAGCCGTGCACAGGCCTGGAGTCAAGGTGGTCGTGGTGGTGCATTATGCCGGTGTGTCGTACGACCTCCCTGCCATCGCGGAATGGTGCAAGCAAGAGGGCATCATGCTCGTCGAAGACGCGGCACAATCGATGGGGGCTTGGCTTGGAGACGATGGGGACCAAAAACACCTCGGCCGTTTTGGAGACCTCGCCACGTTTTCTTTCCACGAAACCAAAAACGTCACCTCCGGCGAAGGAGGTTGTCTGGTTGTCAATGAAGAGACTCTCTGGGCGCGGGCGTGCGTAATTTGGGAAAAAGGCACCAACAGGCAGGCCTTCTTCCGAGGGGAAGTCGACAAGTATGGATGGGTGGATGCCGGCAGCAGTTTCCTGCCCAATGAAATCACCATGGCGCAATTGCTCGGACAATTGGAGCACCTGGAGACCATCACGAACCGGAGACGGCACATTTGGAACCACTATTTCGAGCGATTATCCAACTCATTGACCGCGGAAAATTTGCCCCCTGACTGGCGGTCAGAAACCAACGGACATCTCTTCTATCTCTGCGCCAATTCACTCGAGCATCGAAACGAGATGCTACCCGCATTGAAGGCGTCAGGAATCGCGTGCCACTTCCATTACCAGTCCCTGCACAAAAGTGCCTACGCCCAACGAATGGGATGGTCCGCGCATGCACCGAATGCCGATCGATTCACAGATTGCTTGTTCCGTCTTCCGCTGCATTTGGGGTTGACGGATGACGATGTAGACAGGGTCATCGAGAACGTGCTTCATGTCTGGCACTGATCGGCGCATTTGCATTGTTCACCTCGCATTTGACCATGCATCGGTGCGCGCTTTGAATGCCCTGCTTCAGTCTGAAACTCAATCGGAGCATTGGTGGTGGGTGAACCCAAATGAGACCTCCAAGGACAGCACATTTGCATGGCACAACGCCCTGTCTTCAGGGGGAGTTCTGGACAAATTTCAAGACGCCGACGCGGTTTTCATCCATCGTCTCAAAGGGGAAAACTTGAAATGGCTTGGACGAATCCCTCCGCATCTCCCGGTGATTTGGGCGTCTTGGGGAGACGACTACTATCGTGTCATCAACTCGCTCAACCGATCGCTTTTCTTGCCACGGACTGCCGCACTCAATGCCTTGCTTGGCAAAATGAGCATCACCATTCAGCGCATTGGAAATGTGTTCGGAGGCGCGGAAAAGAGGTTTGTTTCTGCATGCCAAAGGGTGGACGCCGTGTCCACACTGATGGGGAAAGACGCTCCCTTTTTTGGCATCTTCTCGAAGCCCTCCCCAAGAACCTACCCTTCCCTGTACAATCCCACCCCACCAGAGTCGGATTTGCAGTGGTGCGCGACGGCACCGGCTCGCGTGCTGATTGGCACAAATGCCTCCAACACGAGCAATCACCTCGATGTGATTGTCAAATTGCGAAAGGCAATGGCCCCAAACCACGCCTCATTCAGTGCAGGGCTGAGCTATGGAAGCCCGCGGTATGGCAGAGCCATCGACCTTCTAGGCCGTGCATTGTTGCCCAATTGGAACGCCCAATTTGCACACCTGCCTAGACAAGCCTACGCCGACTGGCTTTGCACTCACAGTGTGCTGATCATGAACAACATCCGGACGCAAGGCACTGGGGTGATGGTCATGGCGTTGTGGTATGGTTTGAGGATTGTGGTTCGGTCAGATGCCCACATCGCCCCATTTCTAAAGCAACAAGGATTTGTGTTTGACCAGATCCCGGCTCAAGGATGGGACAACTCCATGTACACCCCTTTGAAAGAAGAAGATCGGTTGCACAATCGAAGCGTTGCGGCTAAAGTGTTTGGCAAGGCTCAACAGCTGAACAGCGTTCAAGCTCTCGTGAGTGACCTCAAAACCGGTCAGCTTACGCGTCGTTGCCCGTGATGTGTTTGAACGTCTCTGCGGTCAGGCGTTCGATCTCCTGACACAACGTCTCCCCAAAAAATGCTTCTGGACGAACATCGCGGTTCGCTCCGCGAGGTTGCTGCTGCTTGGCAAGTGAACGCACAGGCTCATGCAACACAGGCAAGCCCAAGTGTGACGCAGACGCATTCAGCACCTCCAAAGGGTTGGCCATGAAAGCCTCATAAGTATGCACTTGAACCTCTGGTCCCTTCCAACACGCTTTCGAATGCGTTGCTGCCCATCTCTCAGCCAAAGTCAACGCCGGCGGATGGTTTGGGCGGTCCAAAAACGCCGGACGATGCCGCGGATGCAAGGTCTCCAAGTCCACAGACATCGCGTCACCTTTGAGGCCCAGACGGTCCATGTGTGAACGGATGTTTTGGAATGGGGCGCGAACCAACAAAATGTGTCGTTCTGCTTCACTCGCCGCCATGGCAGCTTCAGGATAGAAGGTGGCGTTGGGCTCTTTCCAAAGTTTGGGTGAAAACGTCAAGGGATGAGAGGACACCAACGCCTTCATCTCCTTTTGGCCGAGCGGTCGAATTGCGGTTCCCCAAAGCAGCGGGGTGTCCAACAATGCAGAAGAAGATGTGACCTCCGACAAAGCCGCTGCAAACACCGTGGTACCCGACTTGGGCAAACCAAAGATCCAGTGGCCTTTGGAGGTTGTCGGCAGCCAGCCGCGCGACAAAAAATCGACCGCATTCAGCAACGGGGTGTGTTTGGGCTTCAGCAAGATGGGCATCAAGCAAAGGTATCAAGCATGCAACCGGGTGACAATGGTGTACCTTAAGCATATGAAGTACAACATCAAAAAGCACCCCAACCTCTCTTGGTCAGAAATCAAAAGCAACGACAGCTGGTCGATTTTCAAAATCATGAGCGAGTT
>JBELLK010000089.1:0-2679 GCA_042088625.1 Flavobacteriales bacterium | reverse complement strand
TGTCCACGCTGCTGTTTCCACCCAAACCCCACAACGAGAACGCCCCACCGCCACGGGTGGGCACGTGAAGCTTGAAGGATCCGTCTTGGTATTTGGGCACGGCACTCGTGCCGATGTCAATGCCGAGCGCGGAGAAAATCACCGCGGTGGAATACCGGTAGTTGACGAGCAAGCTGGAGCGCTTTTCCCGGTTCATCGGCCCCTCGGCGAGCACTTCGGTCCCGAGGAACCCGAGCTGGGCGCTGCCGTGCCATTGGTCCTGGTTGCCATTACGCAGCCGCAGGTCAAACACCGCAGCCGTGCTGTTCCCGAATTCGGCCGGGAAAGCTGCCGTGAAGAAGTCCGAGTTCGCCAGGGTCTTGTTGTTGACGATCGCCACCGGTCCCCCGCCCGTTCCTGGCACGGAGAAGTGGTTGGGGTTGGGCAGGTCGACGCCCTCCACGCGCCACAAGACGCCATTGGGGCTGTTGCCTCGCACCACAATGTCGTTTCGCGAATCGTCCGCCCCCTGCACGCCAGCGAAGTTGCTCGCCATTCGGGCAGGATCCCCACGCGACCCGGCATACCGGTCGGTCTCTTCCACCGTGAACGCCCGTGCACTCACCGTGGCCATTTCATTCATCACCTCGCCCTCCTGTGTGGCCGTCACCTCCGCCGCTTCCATGGCCACCACGCTCTCTTGCAGCTCCACACTCAACACCACCGGACGGCCGCTCGTCACGACAATCCCGTCGAGCACGCGCGGCTCGTATCCGATGAACGACACCTTCAGGGCGTGTCGCCCCAGCGGCACATCGACCAATTCAAACCGCCCGTCGAGGTCGGCGGTTGTCACGTACTCAGGCGAAGTCAACACTTGGACGGTCGCGCCCAAAAGCGGGTAGCGCGCTTCGGCATCGACCACTGTACCCGTCACCGTGGCGGTTTGGGCCCAACTCCCCATGGAAAACGCAATCAACCACATCCCCATCGCCCACCTTAACTGGCAGGCTCTCTTCCACAAAAGATTGAATTTCATGCGCCCAAAGTAGGCAATCCCTCCATCATGTCTCCGCTCGGCAAGCGGCTGTCAATGAGGAAAATACGGGACAGGACCAGGCTTCGGAACCTGGGTCAGCGAAGGCGATTGGACAAGGCCTTCAGTTGCGAAAACCGCGCCTCACACCCCCGCTTGGAGTGCCACAACCAAAAGGGTTGCGACCACCGCGATGGCGAGCAAGGTGGGCTTGATGGAATGAGAAAAGTCCATGACACAAACGTCGCCGTCGTTCTCACGCGTTTTGGACCTTATCCACAAACTTATTCACAATGGATTGGTGGTGTGGGTCAGCTAAGTCCCTCGAAATCTTTAAGATCCACACTTGGTGAAGGCACCAGGGCCTCCTTGGCGAGTTGCGCTTTGCGGTCGAGGAGCAGGTGAAGGTTGGCGTCAAACGTTTTGAACCGCGTGGTCCTTTTGATTGCCACATGGCAGAAAAAGAGACGTAACCCCGAGAGCAATGAATCTACATCGATAGATTCTTCAAAGCCTGCTGGATCACACCTCCTCCTGCACCGAATCCAAATAAGGCATTAAGCCCTCTTCTATTCGTTGGACAAGGGCAGTGACCTCAGGCAAAAAGTCATCGAACTTCGCCCTCTTCTCATCCGCGGAGAGCTCAGTGATGTTCGAGACTCTCTTTTTGATCGAAAAGTGCACAACCCACAAGTTCCCGTTGGGCTTGGATGCTCCTGGAATTTGAGACATCGCCTCTATCAAGCCAGTTCGATAAGGCATGTCAACAGCCCCACCGGGCGAGATGACGGCCTTGCAGACCAGATTCAACGTGTCCGAGTTGTTGATGTTGATGACAAATTCAAGAAGCATGGACTCTCCGTGCTTCCATCCATTCTTAGTCTCGTAACGTCGAATCTTTTTGTGTAGTGCTGGTGTGAGAAACCGCACGTAAGAGTTGTTCGTGCTGCACTGAATCCATCCAGCATCTGAAATCAACCCCTCAAGAACCGTTCTGACCTCCTTTTTGGCATCAGGTAAGTTTTGGACAATGAAATCGATTGCTGTCTGATGTCTCCGGTAGAGCCGCTCAACCAGCTCATTCAACCTGTCGTCTTTCATGATATGCCTGCTCAATACGGTGATGTAATCCTCGAGGTAAACAACTTGACGTTTGCTCAAGGACGATGAATGAATGGAAAGGATGGACTTTAAGTGTTCCATGACATCCCCATAGGAGTATGTCAGATAGCCCGCGTCCTCTCTGGGCTGGCCTCCGTCCGGAGTCAAGTAGACGCAAACAATGGGCACTTCACCAAACTCCTCCTGCGCCACCCTTTTGTACCTGCTCAGCTGCTCTGAATGGTCTTGCGTGTCAATCTTGTTCTCCACAACAATGACAAACCGCTTCGTCTTGACAAGGATGTCGATGTGCTTCCATTCTCTTCGAATGTCCACCGAGTTCATGTCGGTGCTCTCCACCTCCAACACACCGAGGCCAGGCAGCCCGCTTTGGGCCAAAACATCCCGTAAGAATCGTTCCAAAAAAATGGTCCGCAGACCGTGATTTCCTTCAGGATTGAGCAACCAGCCTAAAAAGTTTGAGTGTCGGATTTCTCGCTTGGCAAGGCCCAACACCTCAAAAAAATTGGGTCTGTTCAAGCTGAGCTTCAACTCCTCAAAGG
>JBELLK010000043.1:0-16688 GCA_042088625.1 Flavobacteriales bacterium | reverse complement strand
CGCCGCAGATGCCGCATTCGTCAAGCACGTTTCCGTCACAGTCGCAAGCGCCTTCAGCGATGCCGTCACCGCCACAAATGCCGCATTCGTCGAGGACGTTTCCGTCGCAGTCGCAGGCTCCTTCTGGGATGCCGTCGCCTCCGCAGATTCCGCATTCATCGAGCACGTTGCCGTCGCAGTCGCAGGCACCTTCTGGGATGCCATCGCCGCCACAAACGCCACATTCATCGAGGACGTTTCCGTCGCAGTCGCAGTCGCCAGCAGGGATGTCAGCGCATCCGCATTCGTAGATGGCACCAGGACCGCCGCAGACGCCACATGCATCGAGGTAGAGGCAAGAGTCATCGCTTTGGGTGGCTGCAGGATCGAAGTTGCAGGCATCAAAATCTCGGCAGCCAAAGACTTCCAGTTCGTCACAAAGGCCATTGCCATCTGCATCGTTCAAGCAGTTGCCGTCGCAATCAAAGTATTGCTCAGGGTACACGCAGTTCTCTGCGTCTTCTGTGGCTTCTTCATTGTAGTTGCATGCAGTGGCATCCAAACACCCAAGGATTTCGAGTTCATCACAAACGCCATCCTCGTCCGAGTCATTCACGCAGTTCCCGTCGCAATCGTAGGGGAAATTGGCGTATTGACATGATCCATCTTCGAATTGGGCTTCAGGATCGTAGTTGCAGGCATTGGTGTCTGTGCAACCGAAGGGCAAACAACTTGTGAAGTCGCATGAGCCGTCGTCCTGTGTTGCTTCTTCATTGTAGTTGCATGCCAAGGCCACAGTGCATCCGAGGATTTCCGCATCGTCACACACCCCGTTGGCATTGTCGTCAGACTCACAGTCGCCTCCGCAAACGTTCAAAGCGTCCAGGTAAAGACAACTGTCATCCTCATCCGTGGCCATGCCATTGTAATTGCAGGCCATGGGGTCAGTACAGCCTGGAGTTTCGAGTTCATCACAGATGCCGTCTTGATCCTGATCGTTCACACAATTGCCATCGCAATCGAAGTATTGCTCGGGGTAGACGCAGTTTCCAGCGTCGTCAGTGGCCTCTTCGTTGTAGTTGCAGGCTGTGGCATCCAGACACCCTGGAATTTCGAGCTCGTCACAGATGCCATCTGCATCGGAGTCGTTCACGCAGTTTCCGTCACAGTCGTAAGGAAAGGCAGGGTAGGTGCAAGAGCCATCGTCAAATTGTGCGGTAGCGTCGTAGTTGCATGCTGTAGGGTCGGTGCAACCAAACGCCAAACAAGAAATGAAATCGCAGGACCCGTCATCAACGGTCGCAGAGACGTCATAGTTGCATGCAAATTCACTGGTGCATCCTGGAATTTCAGCGTCGTCACAAACGCCATTGTTGTTGTCGTCGCTCGTACAAGAGCCACCACATTCGCCAAGCACGTCTTCCACGTTTCCGTCGCAATCGCAGGCCCCGTCGGGAATGTAGGTGCAAGAACCGTCGTCGTACTCGGCATTTTCATCGTAGTTGCAAGCCATGGGGTCGTTGCATCCTAGGACGATGCAACTGGTGAAATCGCACGATCCGTCGTCGATGAGTGCAGCTGCGTCGTAGTTGCATGCTGATGGGCTGGTGCATCCCAAACATCCGTATTCGCAGGAACCGTCGTCGTCCGTGGCACCTTCGCTGAAGTTGCATGCAGAAGCATCTGTGCAACCGAAGATTTCGAATGCATCACACACGCCGTCACCGTCGTTGTCGTTGATGCAGTTGCCCTCGCAATCGTAGGGGAAGGCGGGGTAGGTGCAAGAGCCATCTTCGAAGGTGGCGTCGGCATTGAAGTTGCAGGCATTTTCGTCTGTGCAGCCAAAAGCCAAACAAGACACAAAGTCGCAGCTGCCGTCGTCCACGTTTGCAGAAGCGTTGTAGTTGCATGCCAATTCAATGGTGCAACCCAAAACGTCGTAGGTGCATGACCCGTCGTTGTTGGTGGCTTCGGGATTGTAGTTGGCGGCTTCTTGGTCGGTGCATCCACAAACCGGAGCAGAGCCTCCCATAGAGAAGGTCACGTCTACACGGTGGTCGTTTTCTTGATCGCCCTCTGGGAACACTTGGGCTCGGAACGATCCGCTGATGTCTCCGTCGGTGGTCAATTGTGCAATCAAGACTCGAAGGCTTGGCCCTGCGAGCGAGTTGCTTGCGGTGGGAGGTAGCAAATACCAACCAGAGCCCTGATTGTCATTCACCACAAAACTGTTGCCAGTTTCAAAGTCGTCGTCCCAAGAGCCGGCCAAGAGGGAAGCGTTGATTTCTCCGTCTGCAGAAGCTGCTGGACCGTCCAGTCCAATGGTGACCCAGCTGTCGTAGGCCAAATTGGGCAGCAACCCAAGCGCAGGGGCGCTGATGTTCCCTGGTGTCACCCCACCAAAGATGGTCTCTTGATAAAAGCCAGTGGTGGTGGCCAATGACAACGGGAACTCGTCGTCACCGACTACTGCAGACACGCCATCCGTGGCAGACACCGTAGTCAAATAAACCCGGTAGGTGGTCATGCCAGCCAATTCTCCCTCGGTGTGCGAAATCACAGTTTCAACTTCGACCCCGTATCCATCCACGTTCGCACTTGAGGTCAACCCACTTGCGTCGGCGCAAGTGCAGAAATCACAGCTGCCGTCGTCGTCGGTGGCCGACATGTCGTAGTTGCAAGCATTCGCGTCTGTGCATCCTGCAACTTCGAGCTCGTCACAGATTCCATCACCGTCTTGATCGTTCAAGCAGTTTCCTGAGCAGTCGAGACCCAAATCTGCAAACACACAAGACCCGTCATCCTGGGTGGAAGACGGGTCGTAATTGCAAGCGGAAGCGTCCGTACAACCCAAACAAGAATTGAAGTCACAGGAGCCATCGTTCAGATCAGCGCTGGCGTCGAAGTTGCATGCGCTGCTGTCGGTGCAGCCAAGGGCGAGGCAACTTTCGAATTCGCAACTTCCGTCATCGATCAATGCATCGGCATCGTAGTTGCAAGCGTTGGCACTTGTGCAGCCCAGGCAGTCGAACTCACAACTCCCATCGTCCTGAGTGGCGCCCGAGCTGTAGTTGCAGGCTTCAGCATCCGTGCATCCGGGCGTTTCAAATTCATCGCAAACGCCGTCGTTGTCTGAATCGTTGATGCATTCTCCACCACAATCGTAAGGGAAGGCTGCGTAAGCACATGACCCATCGTCATAATTCGCATTGGAGTCAAAGTTGCAGGCGTTTTCGTCAGTGCATCCGAATGCCAAGCAACTCACGAAGTCGCAACCTTCCGGGTCTGGAAAGACAGCACTGGGATCGTAGTTGCAGGCCAATTCAATGGTGCAACCAGTCTCGTCGACGTCACAAATGTCGTTGGCGTTGAAGTCGTTGCATTGAGCGAGCGCATCACCACCTTGGAAAAACGCAAGAAGGAGAAGGCAAAGTGTGCTCACAATGGAGGACGAGGAACGTTGAATGTGGTTCATGTGCTTCGAAATCTTTCACAGACGTGGGCACGCGCTTACGTCTGCATTCGGAAAAAGATACAAAAATGTGTCGACAAATTAGTGGATTTGCTCGATAAAAAGCAGGAAAAGTCCGAGAAGAATGAATATGTAATCGACCAACGGTTTTTAGGTGAGGTTAGGTCGCGTTCGATTTCCTTCGCAACTTCTCTTTGGTTCGTAGATTTCGAAAAGGTGCAACTCATGGAATGGACGACGATCATACCGGTGATTTGGTGGGGCTTGGTGGCCTTGCTCATCGCAGTGGCGGTGTGGTTTTTCAGGACCATTTTGGCTCAACGTGCACCTTCCAACGAGCATTGGCGTGATCAAATCGAAATCATTGAGCACTTCAGCCAAAGCATCTTCCGACAGAACACCCCGGAAGACATTTTGTGGGACATCGCTTCTTCGTGCATTGAGAAATTGGGACTCGAGGATTGTGTGATTTATTTGAAGAGCGACGAGAAAAAAGTTTGGGTCCAAAAAGCGGCATACGGACCCAAATCCATTGACTATCGGGCGCTTCACGAACCCATGGAGTTGAAGTTGGATGAGGGCATTGTCGGCAGGGTGGGAACTTCCGGCGTGGCGGAAATTGTCGAGGACACCTCCACCGACAAAGACTATGTTGTGGACGACGCACATCGAGGCAGCGAGATGGCCGTTCCGATTTTGTGCGATGGCAACGTCATTGGAGTGATTGACAGCGAGCATTCGCTCAAAGGTTTCTTCAAGCCCCACCATTTGAGGGTCATGCAAAGCATTGCCAACATTTGTGGCCAAAAAATTGGGCGTAGCCTCGGCGAACAACGGATTCAAGAGTTTGCCAAATTCTTCCAGTTGAATCCCAACCCGGTTGCGAGGATTGCACTCGATGGTGAGATCTTGCTGATGAACGACGCTGCGGTCGAGATGTTTGGGAAAGCATGCACAAAGGCTGGGCGCGTTTTGCCGAGCCATACGCTTTGGGAATTGGTGGAATTGCTTGCCGAGGGTGCAGAGGACATCCATTCCACTGTGAACCTTGATGGACGTTGGTGCCAGGTGGCCTTGGCTCGCGTGCCAGGAAAGCCTTTTGCGCACTTGTACGCGGTCGATGTGTCAGAGGTGCATGAGGCGAGGTCTAGAGCCGCCCAAGCAGAGCGTCACAAGTCCGATTTTTTGTCAGTGATGAGTCACGAAATTCGCACGCCTTTGAACGGGATTTTGGGCTTGATTGAGCTCATGATGCGAAGTGATCAGTCGGAGGAAGAACGACGCACGCACCTCTCATACATGGAGTTTGCGGGAAACCACTTGAAAGGGTTGCTCACGGATGTTCTCGACCTCGAGCGCTTGGGCAGTGGAAAGGCTGAACCACACCCGAGTTCGTTCGCCACGCGTGACTTTTTCAAGCGCATCGTCAACAGTTTTGACAAGCGCGCCAAGGCCACTGGAAATCGACTTGCCCTGACCGTCGACAACGCTGTTCCAACCGCATTGGTTGCCGATGTGGGTTGGATCACTCAAATGCTCAACAATTTGATTGCCAATGCCTTGAAGTTTACATCAGACGGCGACATCGTGTGTGGCATCGATTGGAATGAGGGGCGTTTGACCATGCGAGTCAGCGACACGGGAAGAGGCATCGCGGAATCAGATCTGGAGCGCATTCTCGCTCCGTTTGAACAGGCTGACAAAAGCACGGTCAACGTCACCAATCAGGGTGTGGGATTGGGGCTGGCCATCACCCAAAAATTGGTTGAACTTCATGGGGGCAAGTTGCACGTCAAGAGCCAGTTGGGTGAAGGGTCAACGTTTCTCATTTCGCTGCCGCTTCAAGAGGGAGAGGTCACCGTCAACACGCCTTCTTCGCTCGACGAATCTCGTCGCGCCTTGATTCCGGAAGCGCCTGTGCTCATCGTGGATGACAACGAATTGAATGTGCTGGTGGCGAAGCGATTGGTGTCGAATTGGGGCTATGCCGTTGTTTCCGCAAATGGAGTCAAACAGGCAGAAATCCATCTGCGCAGCGCTCAGCCGTTTTTGGTGCTGTTGGACATTCATATGCCTGAGGTGGATGGGTTTGAGGCCACCAAAACATGGAGGCAATCGGAGGATCCGTGGTCCGAGGTTCCCATTGTCGGCCTCACGGCGGACGCCGAATCGAAGACGCGGGACCTGGCTTTGAACGTAGGCATGAACGACGTCGTAGTGAAGCCATTCAATCCGCCTCATTTGCGGTCGGTCATCGAGCGATTTGGACTGGAGCATGCCCAGCAAAAGCGACGTCGCTCCTGACAGGAATTGGACATCCCCGCTTGGATTGCGTATTTTCAACGGCGACAAACTGGGATCCAACAACCTAAGATGAACAAGCACATTTTTTTTCTGGCCTTTTTGCCATTGCTCGCCGTTGAGTCGCCAGCCCAACAATGTGTCGACGAGTCACTGATCGATCCTGAGGCCATTTGCTTGGCCGTTGTGGATCCCGTTTGTGGTTGCAACGGCGTGACCTACCCAAATGCCTGTGAGGCGGAGAGTTGGGGCGGGGTCACGGCATGGACGGCAGGCCCATGTGAGGCGATGCCATGCATGGATTTGGCTGGCATCGATTTTGGGGAATGTGATTTTGTGCTCGGCATTGCCCAGGTCAATGGGGTGTGCACCACCATCTCCGGATGCGATTGGACCGTGAATGGGGTGGACTACAGTCCAGCTTTTTTCCAAGACGAACCGACATGCACGATGTGCAACGAAGTGCCTCCCCAGTGTGAGTTTCAACTTCTCGTGAGCTCACAGGACGGCATGTGGTACGATTTCACGGCTGTCGATGCGCCCCAAGACGCGTTGATTGAATGGTACATCGATGACTTCTTGGCCCAAACTGGTGGTGCGACTTTCCAGGCTGGATTTGACTTCAATCCCAATTGGAGTGTATGCGCGCAGTATGTCAGCGAGCCATGCGGCGGGCTTGTCCAGGCCTGTTACTCCAACTTGGAAGGAGTGTCTCCATGCACCGATCTCGCCGGAGTGGACCTCGGCCTTTGCGAATTGGCGCTCGGGGTGGGGAAGGTGAATGGCTCATGTCAATACATCAGCGGCTGTGGCACCTACGCTGGAGGGGTCAATTATGCTGGGGCATTGTTTGACTCCATGGAGTCTTGCATTTTGGGGTGTTCAGAAATGTGCGTCGATCCACAATTGCTCGAGCTCGGTACGATGGTCGATTGCATCACGCAGTACGAACCGGTGTGTGGTTGTGACGGCGTGACGTACGGCAACACCTGCGAAGCGATGTATTACGGTGGTGTGACGTCTTGGACTGAAGGGGAGTGTGAAGGTGCCACCGGGGATGTGCCAGGGTGCACTTATCCCATGGCCTGCAACCACGACCCCAATGCCAACGTTGACGACGGTTCGTGTCTCTTCCCACCCTTCGATTGTGACTATGGACAAGGTGCAGGCTGCACGTACGCCTTGGCCTTGAATTTTGACCCCTTTGCTTTGGTCGACGACGGTTCTTGCATTTTTCCACCGCTCGAGACTTGTTCAGGGGATGTGGACGGGGATGGAAGTGTCAGTGTGGGTGATGTTTTGGGAATGCTTGCGAACTTTGGCAGCATTTGCAATTGAAGACGTCGGTCATGAACCTTTTCTATTCATCCACTTTCCCAATTCTTCCGTTCGCCATGGTCATGGTTTTCGCGTCGTGCCAACAGGGGGACCCTCATGCTTTGGACAATGTGGTGCCTCAGGAACGCCAAATCAAGGTGTACCATGAATTGCGCGCTGCGACAAAGAAGGCAGGCAGTGAGACCCTGGCGGCGTATCAGAATCAAGCCAACATCGAGCCAGCCGCGCTGCGTGCCCTGCAAGACAGCCTTCGCGTGGCGTATTGGACAGAAGTGTGCGACACGAATGAGGTTGCCCTTGCCTGTGGCGATTCGATTTGGACCAAGGGCGTGAAAGAAAAGTGGCCCTTGCTTCCACAATGACGTCTTGACGTCTTCATGACGCCAGATGGCGTCTTGACCAGGATGTATGCAATGTGTTCATGGGCTTGCATACATTGCAACATGGCAATTTTGCATCCCTTGAATACCACCTTGGTGTTGCTCGCTTTGGCATGGCCCTTGGCGCACCAAGCTCAATCCATCGAATACGTCAGCGATCCATGGGAGGTCCAGACCCCAAAACGATGGACGTCGCCAGAACCCTCGGCCCAACGAACTTTCCGAGAAGGCACGGAGTGGCGTGTGTCCTCACCCCATCATGAAGGCTGGCAAGTCGTCGCTCAAGAGGAAACGCAACAGCCATCGCGCATGTGGGGCGCGGGTGTGACCATTGAGGGACAGGGAGAAGGGCAAGCGTTGGCGGCGTGGTCGTGGGCACTGGATTCATTTGGGTGGGGTTCGGATTTGACCGGAGATGTGACTTTGGTTGAGGGAAGCAAGCACAATCGAGCCTTTGCGAGGCAAGTGCTCGACGGCATGCCCGTTTTGGGCTCCATGTTTCAAGCGAAGTTTCATGGCGATCGCCTCGTGCTTGTTGCAAGCGATTGGTGGCCAGGCCTGGAACCCGTGGGAGCCGACCACACCACAGTTGAGATGCTCACCCTGTTGGAAGAGGACATGTCTGTGGGAGAATCCAATGGCAATCAAGGCACCACGTACTTGACTGATTTTGACGCTGAAGATCTGGGCATGGCGTGGCTGCCTGTGAAAACCGAGGTTGAAGGACAAACGATTTGGGAAGCCCACCCCACGTGGCAAGTGGAAGTCACAGGCAGACGTGGGGTGTTGCCGGTACGTTACCTGACTTGGGTGGATTTGGTCACAGGAGAGGTCGTGATGCGATCAAACCAGGTGGTGCACGAAGGCCCTGAGGTGCGCACGATGGGTGCAGTCAGGCCGCCTGCTTCAAGTGGGACTGTCATGGCGGTTGCCCACGAGGCTTACCCTTATGAACCAGGCGTGTCATTGGGCATGCCTCACCTTGAACTGAATGCCAATGGCACTGTGGGCTACACCGATGAAGCGGGTGCGTTCACGCTTGACATCCCAGGCAATTTGATCGGCCAAAGCATGGAGCTGACGGGGCGTTACGCCACGGTTTTCACCGATGGCACCACCCCGACGTTGACTTTCGACTTGGCCGTGGGCAGTGACAACAGCTTGTCTGCGCCCGGAAACGCGAAGGAAGCAAGCGCCTACCGAAGCGTGAATTTGATCCACGATCACATGCGTGAGTGGCTTCCTGACTTCACGGATTTGGATTTCAGCATGCCTGTGAACATCGACGTTGAAGGCGAGTGCAACGCATTCTACGATGGGGCCAGCGTGAATTTTTACGACCTCGCTGCGGGATGCAACCCGACGTCACTCATCGCAGACGTCGTCTACCATGAATATGGCCACGCGATCAACGATTGGTATTACAACAGCCTGGGTTCGTTTTTCTTGAACGGCGCCATGAACGAAGGCTACGCGGATTTGTGGGCCATGTCGCTTGCAGACATTGCAGAAATTGGAAAGGGCTTCTATGTGGACAACAACGATGGCATTCGGCGTTACGATGAGGATCCCAAAGTTTTCCCTGAAGACATAGTTGGAGAGGTGCATGCCGACGGAGAGATCATTTGTGGTGCGTGGTACGACACCCATTTGTTGATGGGAGGCGATTGGGATCAAACTTTGACGTTGTTTGTCGATGCGTACCCAGGACTTCAAGCCACAGTGCCCAACGGCCAGGAAGGTCAGGCCTACACCGACGTTCTGTTGGATGTTCTCCAAGCTGACGACGACGACGACGACCTGTCGAACGGCACGCCCAATGCGGCATTCATCCTGGAAGGATTTGACATGCACGGCATCACGCTGTTCAGCTACCTCGATCTCGAGCACGATGCCGTGGAGTTTTCTGCAGAGGAAGAGGACATTGTCATCGAAGCGGAGGCGGCGTTGACGTTCCCCTATGTGACCTACTTCGATGCAGCCCGCCTGCACTACCGCTCGTCTCCCAACGATGCGTACACTGTGGTGGAGATGACCCAGGATGGCGATGTCTTTTCCCATTCCATCCCAGGCTTGCCTCAAGGCAGTGTGGTGGAGTATTTCTTGGATGTGACCGACACGTTTGGCCAAACAAGCGCCGTCACCCCGGTTGCCTCAGAACGCCAAGTCAACGGCAACCTGCCCAATTACGTGCTGGTGGGGGTGGAGCCCGTCTTGATCAACGATTTGGACGTGTACTCTGACTTTGGATATTGGGACATCGGACTGTTGGAAGACAACGCCACGACGGGCCAATGGGAGGAAGGCACACCCATTGGGTCCTATTCCGAATTTGGTGACCCTTCAACTGTGGTGGCCCCCACCCAAGATCACACCAATGGCTTTTTTGGGTTTGCCTATGTGACGGGACTGAATCCCACTCCAAGCGCCACCACGGGTGTTGGGGAAAACGACGTGGACGGAGGACACACCACCCTGTTGTCACCCACGATTGATTTGACGCCCTACGAGAGTCCTGTGCTGGCTTACTGGCGGTGGTATGCGAATGCACCGGCCACAGGGGCCAATCCCGCCTCGGATTGGTGGCAAGTGGAGATTTCCAACGATGGTGGAACGACTTGGCAATACCTAGAAAACACGTCGCAGCAGGACATCTCATGGCGGAGAAAAGCCTTCCGCATCGCCGATGTCATCGAGCCCACGGATGAATTCTTGATTCGATTCATTGCATCAGACAGCACCACGGTGGGTGAATACTTGGACGGGGGGAGTTTGGTCGAGGCGGCTGTGGACGACATTGTGCTTTACGACGCTGCAGATGCGGTGGAGCCCGTCGACCCACCAAACAACGTGACGGAAGCCGCTCTTCCCCAGATTGCAGTTGCCCCCAATCCTGCAAGCTCGGCCGTCCTGCTCGAGGGCTGGATGGTGACAAGCACCGTCCAAATCATGGACTGTCAAGGAAGGGCAGTGCACCGAGCGCGCACCGACGGCCTTGGACGACTCCGCATTGACGTGTCGGGTTGGCCCGTGGCGACCTATGTGGCCAAGGGCTGGATTGGAGATGGGCGCGCAGCCCAGGTCAAGCTTGAGGTATTGCGCTGAAACGGGGCAATGGTGCAACCGCATGGTTGCACTGCGGACTTCAAACGTCGGCGATGGCGTCGTTGGGCAACCAACCGACGTTGCCGTTATCCAATTCAATTTCTGTCCAGCCGTCGTTGCGATCAAGGATGCAGGCCCTTGTCCCTTCGTGCAGTTGAAACAACACCGTTCCTGAAGAAATGGGGGCACTGATCACGTCGACACGTGCCGACATCACCACCACCTGTCCAGGGGTCTCCATCCGATCGTGGCATTCGTTGACTCCCCAGAATCCAACCAATCCAAGCGCCAAAGACGCCATGCCCAAGAATCCCAATGTGGCCCTGGAGTCGTGGTTGCTTTTGGTCCATCGCAATCCCCACATCACCCAAGTCAAGGTCCACCAAAACAGTGACCACAAGGTCCAAGTCAGCCATTGACCTGGCCCCACCCACGAAGCCAGCCAAGACTTCAATCCCAAACTTGGCACAGCCGTGATGCGGTCGACAATGTTGGACTCCAGCAAAGCGAGATTGGCTTTGAGATGTTCATCTGAAGGGGACAGCAGCTTGGCCCGCTCGTAGTGCAATCGTGCGAGCCCGAGTCGGTTGAGTTTGAAGGCGGCGTTTCCAGCATTGAATTCGGATTCGAAATGCAGGTGCTCGGCCAGGATGGCTTCGTATTGAACCAGGGCATCTTCGTAAGCACCGGTTTCATATGCCGCATTGGCGCGTTGAAAATCCGCCTCGGGCTGTCCCGCTCCAATCAAAGGGAGGGCCAGCCACCCAAACAGCAAACAGAGTCTTTGCAAGCTGACCATCATGACCATCTGGTTTCTGTGGTTTCACCTAACGTCAGCAGCGTTTGTGCCAAAGCATCGATGTTTCCCTGTGATGCACCATAGCGTTGCATCTCGCAGGCCTCCCAAAACGCATCCCATTGCCCTGCCAATTCTTCGTCCTTGGCGGTGAGGTGTTGTTTGGTGGCTTCGCGTGTCAATTGGGAACGTTCCCATCCCAGTTTGGCCATGAGGTATTGTTCCATGGCTTCACCAATGGTTTCGATGGTCAGTGTTTCGGTCTGTTTCAGAGACCGTTGGAGTTGGCGCAAGGCGCGTTTTCTCCTCGTGCCTGAAGCGTCTGCATGTTCTAGGGCCTGTCTGCGTCGAACCAAGGCCAAACCGAGGAACGACAAAGGACTCACAGCAAACGCCATGCCCCAAGCCCACGGCGTCCATGAGGGCCTTGAACGGGGTTGAAATCGGCTGGGCGTCGTGGCAATGTGGCGGACATCTTGGTTCAGCACTTGCACGTCTTGCTGGTGTGTGAACGTCATGCCGGGCGAGCCTGACTCCCCTTGGCCCTTTCTCACGTGAAGTTTGAGTCCAGGCGCTCTGCTCGTGACATGACTTGCGGTCAATGGGTCGAATGAAACAGCCTCAAAAGGAGGGAGCGTGTAATCTCCTGGCGCCCGGGGAATGGCCACAAATTTGAACGTACGCTTCCCTGATTCACCACGGGCACTTACGGAAATGTTGTCCTTGACCTCAGCTTCGAACACTTCGAACTCAGCGGGCCAGGCCAGTTTGGGTTCGCGCAGAAACTTCAAGTTGCCGTTGCCTCGAAAGGTGACTTCCAAGGTGATCGCTTCATTCGTCGACACGCTGTCGCCGGACAACGTTTGTTGAACGGCCAAGTTGGCAAACGTGCCCAACGAGTTGGCTGGGGCGTTCTCGGGAATGGGCAACACCGTGATTTCTACCGGGTCACAAGTGGCTTGAACGTCACGGCCTTCGAAGAAGTTGATGCGCAGGTAGCCTTTCAGGTTGAAATCCTCCAGCACAAACGTCCCCGTTTGCTGGGGAAAGGCCACCACTTGACGTACTGTGGCCACGTTGTAGCGCTTGCCGTTGATCAATTGCGGCTCCCATCGTGCTTCAGGCGCATCCACGGTTTCCTTCCAGAACCCTTCCAGTTCGGGAATGTCGTAATTCCGAACGTCCAAGTTGTTGTAGCGGTTGTAAATCCGGTAGGTGAGCACCAAGGGTTCCCCCAAATACACGGTGCGTTTGCTGGTTTCAATGGCTGTGACCAGATCCCGTTGCACCACCCGCGATTTTTGGGCCGAAGGCCGTTGTTTTCCAGATGGATCACGGCCTGCCTCCACCAACACCCTGACCGCATTGCTCTTCAGCACACCCTTGTTGGTGCGCCAATTGAAGCTCGGAATCTGCACCTCCCCACCAGTTGTGACGGCGTAGCCGTAAGTGTAACTCTGCTCGCTTGTGGTCACGCCATTGACCCATTGAGTGCTCGTCGATGTGCTTGGTCCCATCCGCCAGTTGAGTCCCTTGATTTGGGGTGGCTCGATGTTCTTCACTTTGCAATTGACAAACGTCAAGGTGAGGCGCAGCATGTCGCCTTGGGTCACAGAAGTCGAACTCACGGTCAGTTCCACTGCCGGCTCTTGTGCAGCAGCAAATGCACAAAGCGCCCACATCACGCACGCACACAAGCACGCACGGAAAGTTGGAGAGGGCACACGTGAATGTAGCGTCATGGCTTACCAGTCTTTCTCAATCGTTTTCGATTTGCCTTTGCCGAGCTTCTGGGCTTGGGCTGCTCGCAATTTCGCTTGAACTTCTGCTTCTTGCCGCTCCAAACTTTCCAAAATCCGTTCCATGTCAGCTCTACTGATCTGGCCTTCTTGCGGAAGCTCCTGAGGTTCAGCACCCTTTGAGGGCGTCTGTTGTTCGCCGTTCTGGTTCTGTTCGCGGTCCTGCTTCTGTTCGCGCTCCTGGTTCTGTTCTCCTTCCTGGTTCTGTTCTCCGTCTTGGTTCTGTTCGCCGTTCTGGTTCTGCTCGCCGTCCTGGTTTTGTTCTCCGTCCTGGTTCTGTTCGCCGTCCTGGTTTTGTTCTCCGTCCTGGTTCTGTTCGCCGTCCTGGTTCTGTTCGCCGTCCTGGTTTTGTTGCTCCTGTTGTTCCTGCTGCTGTGCCATTCGTTTGGCAAGCGCAAGGTTGTGTCTGGCGTCAGCATTGGAAGGATCCAATCGGAGGGATGCTTTCGCTTGTTCAATGGCCGCATTGGCATCGCCCGTCAACAGTGCATTCAGCGACGCGTTGTAGTGCGCGTTGGCTTTCAATTGAGGATCCTCGCTCTGTTCAATGGCCCTGGAAAAGGCACTTGACGCCGCATCATGGTCCCCGCTGCTGAGAAGCGCGCAGCCCTGATTGTAGAGGGCGAGAGAAGCTGACTCTTTGTCTTTGGCAGCTTCTCCAAAAAACAAGGTTGCATCCTCGAAGCGGTTGTCTCTGAATGCGTTGGTGCCTTCCACGAGGCTTCGCCGGGTGTCGGTTTGGGCTTCCGCGTGGTGGACGGTGCCCGCGAAGAGCAAGCTCAACACAGCTAGGGTGGTGGATTTTCGTCTGAAAGGTCGAACAGGGACAATGGATTCAAGGACCAGCAGGAGCGCTGCCAAAATGAGCCACGGCATCAATTGGTGTTCGTAATCAACGTAGCTCACAGAAGAAATCCTGGATTGTTCGAGGTCAGCCTTGAATTGCAGGAGGGGGGAGAGTTCGACAAATCCAGACGAAGCTCGGGTGTAGGTCCCCGATCCGGCTTGCGCCGCTTCGATCAGGGTGGATTCGTCCAGACGGGACACCACGGGTTGTCCGTTGCCGTCGGTGCGGAATCCGGAGGGACGTCCACGAGAATCAAACGCGGGAATGGGAGCGCCCTCAATGGTGGCAACACCAATGAAATGAACGCTTCCACCTTCAGCGGCTACAGCCCTCGATGCGGAGACCACGTCATCTTCGTGATTTTCGCCGTCGGTCAAGACCACAATCGCACGCGAGGCCTCACTTTGCTCGTCAAAGCCATTCCAACAAGCTTCAACTGCGCGGCCAACAGCGGTTCCTTGCGTCGGCACCATGCCTGGCCCCACAGTCTCGAGGAACAAACTCAGCGCATTGAGGTCGGTGGTCAGTGGGCATTGGACATAGGACTCGCCTGCAAACACAACCAACCCCAGACGGTCTCCTGCGGCGCTGGAGGCCAACCGTGAGATGGTCCGTTTGGCGAGGTCAAGTCGCGGCACTCCGACGTCTTCAGTCATCATGCTGTTGCTGACGTCCAAAGCCACCATCATGTCGATTCCCTCGGATTCCACTTCCTGCAGTCGGCTGCCCATTTTGGGGTCAAGCCAAGCCACAAGCAGGGCACCCAGCGCGAGTCTGAGAAGCAGGTATTTCCAGGTTGGCAAGAAAATGCGGTAGCCGGGAAGAACCCCATCGATGCGGCCCGCATCTGACAAAGCTAGAACCGCTTTTTGTCGCCATTTCAAGTGGCCAATCATGACCAGGGTCATCAAGGCCGGCACCAACAACAGCGGCACAAATTCCATGCGGTGCAGCGTCAAGCTCGGCACCAGCGACTTGGCGACAAACCACCCCGCAACCATGCCTGCCCATGTCAGGAATTCCAAAAACACCAACAGGCCCATGGCAGGCCGAAGAGAGGCCCACTGTTTCATCCGCCTAGTGATTTGAGGAAGGATGAGCGAAGGAGGAATTCCAGGGAAAGTCCCGCGAGAGCCATCAAAATCCAACCTCCAGAAGCCTCGGATTTGCGCTGGTAGCGGAGCACGTTGAACTCGGTCTTTTCCAGTGCGTCGATTTCACGGTAGATGTCTTTGAGTTTGTCGGCGTTTGTGGCGCGGAAGTACCTCGCTCCTGTGAGCGATGCGATGCCTTGCAAGACCTCTTCGTCAATGCGGACATCCACCCAGTCGTATTTGTAACTCCCGTCGGGTCTGATAGCGACAGGGCTTTTGGCCTTGCCCACGGTTCCCACGCCGATGGTGTACACGCGTATGCCGTTCAATGTCGCAAGCTGTGCGGCATCCATGGGCTCAATTTGGCCTGCGTTGTTTTCTCCATCGGTCAACAGCACAATGACCTTGCTCTCCGCCTCGGATTCCCGCAATCGGTTGACGGCAATGGCGAGGCCCGTGCCAATGGCTGTTCCGCCCTGCAGTTGGCCAGTCTCAAGGGACGCCAACCCATTTTTCACCACGATGTGATCGGAGGTGATTGGAACTTGCGTGAAGGCTTCTCCTTCATAAGCAACAACGCCAATTCTGTCGAATGGTCGGCTGTCGACAAAGTCCATTGCCACGTCTTTGGCGCTTTCGAGACGGTTGGGGCGAAAGTCCCGAGACAACATGGAGGCACTGAGGTCCATGGTGAGCACCAAATCGATGCCTTCACGGGTCATGTTTTCGATGGTCGATGCGGTTTGGGGTCTGAAGAGGGCCACTGACAATCCCACAAGGGCCGCTGTCCGAAGTGCCGATGGCCATTCCATGAAGAAGGCTGCAAGGGCGTTTTCAGTGAAAGGCGTCACCCGCTCTCGGTCCAGAAGGGATTCGGACCATCGAAGGGAAGAGCCTGCATAGGTTTCGACATGCATGGCTCGGACGACCAGGTGCCAAGCGGTTAGTGCCATACCCAACAGGCCCCATGAGGAACCCCATTCGATGCCCCCTCGGAAAGCGAGCCAGGCCACGACACCAATGGCGAGCATCACAGCGTGCGGGACCATGCGGACCAGCGTCAAAAGCAGGTCATTCTTCTTCATGGTCATCCGCTTTTGTGTCCGACACGAATTCGAGGTACGCTTCCAACGTGGCGACGTGGGTGGCGTCCGACAATTGGCCTTTGGCAAACTTCACAATGTCCGCTTGGTTCAAGCCTTCGAGCAGTCGGCCGTGCCATGACTTGGGAACAGCAGACAAGGGCAAGAGTTGAGCAATGTCGTCGGTCGTTCTCTCTGCCGCAGGCAGGCCAAATCGCCTTTCCAAATAGGTACGCAACACCAAGGATGCCTCGGCTTGCACCTCTTTGGCGCGGCCTCGAGTCCAGCCTTCTTCTTCTTTGAGCCGCTGAAGTGCCTCCATGGCAGTGATGTGAGCAGGCTCGACAGGCGTTGAGGGTTCCGGAACGAGAACATCCTCATTGCCACGCCGCTTCCAGCGCTGAAGCAGCCATCTGGCACCCCAGATCCCGACCAACGTGAGGACAACCAAACGCCGACATGGACCGGCCATCAGGATTCGCTCCCACACGCTCC
>JBELLK010000088.1:0-2709 GCA_042088625.1 Flavobacteriales bacterium | reverse complement strand
CCATCATCGAACAGGAGGTCATCCGTGTCTCACACACCGACACACCAACAGACCTTCGTCGCAAAGGGAGGATGTGCGAACGGGAAGCCCTGAGCCGAGGATTGCGGCTTCACTTGGAGGATCGGGTCTTCATTCACGGCAACAAAACCGTGGTGTTTTCGGACTGAAGAAGATCAGAATCCGTCGCCGTCGACCATCCGTCCGAGGGACCCCAACACAGATCCTTCTCCTTTCGAGGAGCCTTTCAAGCTCGGCGCATGTCGGATGACCCGGTCGGCCAATCGGCTGAAGGGCAGGGTTTGCAGGTACACGGTGCCTGTGCCGCGCAGCGTGGCTAGGAACAACCCTTCACCACCAAAAAACATGGATTTCAGACCTCCAGCGGCCTCGATGGCGTAGTCCACTCCAGGGGTGAACCCGACAATGCAGCCTGTGTCAACGCGCAGCGTTTCGTTGTTCAAATGGCGCTCCACCACGGTGCCGCCCGCGTGCAAGAAGGCCATGCCGTAGCCCTCCAGTTTTTGAAGGATGAAGCCTTCGCCCCCAAAGAACCCAGCGCCGAGGCGCTTGGTGAAGGCAATGGAGACTTTGGTTCCTCTTGCGGCGCACAGGAAAGCATCCTTTTGGCACATGAGCGTGCCCCCTCGTTGGGCCAAATCGACAGGCATGATTTTGCCCGGGTAAGGAGAGGAGAAGGCCACGCGGCGTTTGGCGACCCCTTGGTTGGTGAAATGGGTCATGAAGAGGGATTCGCCGGTCAGCACGCGTTTCCCCATGCTCATCAGCCCCCCCAAAATCCCTGAGCTCGCCGCCGTGCCGTCGCCCATGCGCGCTTCAAACGCGATGTCAGACTCCATCCAATTCATGGCGCCCGCTTCGGCCACCACAGTTTCTTGTGGATCCAATTCAATTTCAACGGCCTGCAAGTCGTCGCCGTAAATGGTGTAGTCGATTTCGTGGCTTGTCATTTCCATAGGGATCGAAGGTTTTGGCTGAGTGAGGTCAAAGAAAACGGACAACGTTTGATGTCTGAGTCGTTTTCGAAGGCGTCATGTGCGAGCAACCGGTGGGTTTCCTTGGCTTTCGATTGGAAGGTCAAACCGCGGACGTTCACCGGTTCTTGATAGAAGTAGTTGGTGTGCGTGACGACGCCGTTGGTGAAATGTCGGTGGTACTGGGGAGTCAAGCTCCCTGACATCGGAGGGGTCAACCACGACCAGTCTCCGGGCACGTCACGCCCCTGATTTTGTTCAGCCTGACACCACTGTTCAAACGCACGACCCAGCTCGTGGTGGTCGCCCACGGTCACGCCTGCGGCGTCAAAGCTGGCGAGCAGGGCTTGGTTGAGTCGCACCAAGGCTTCATCCTGCCACAGGGCGCGCTTGGCCATTGTGGAGATTCCGCATGCCTCAGCCCAAGGTTTCAAAGCGTTGTAACGGTCAGGATCGGTCAAATTTCTCGCTGCGATTTCAGTCCCGAGATAATGCCCGTTGAATGGGGCAAATGGGTAGACGACACCACCAATCTTCAGCGCCATGTCTGCCAAAATGGGCACCGCGTACCACCTCAAGCCCAAGTCCTGGGTCGCCGGAAAATCCGGATGAGAGATGACCACTTCGTGCGGAAGCAGTTCTCCGTTGCGAAAGGGGTCCACTGGAGGAAGGGCTTTGCCGTCCTTGACCAGGACCCAAGGCAAGGGCGTCCAGGGACTTTTATTGCCGTTCCAACCTTGGCGTTGGCAGTACTCGGTGAATTCCACGCTGTCGGGGTCACCCATCACGTCTCCATCATTTTGATTGAATCCCGCGTAACGCACCAACTGGTGATTCAGCATTCGCCAAGGAGGATCTTGGCTGGTTTGGGCCGAAGGGAATACCGTGATGACGTTGGTGATTTTGCCTCCGTTGAACGCCGTGTCGACGTGCCCCTTCAGGTGGTCAATGGCCTCAGTCTCACTCGTGCAATCCCTGGCGTCAATGACTTGAAGGGTGCGCCAAAAGTGCCTTCCAATGCAGCGGTTCGAGTTGCGCCATGAAAGCCTTGCTCCAAATTGCAACTCTCTCTTTGTGTGAGTGTAAGTGCCTTTCGAATCAATCTCTGATTCAATTTCTTTCCAGCGATGAGAGACGTCCGGGATCCATGCGCCTGCCACGGAGTCTTGCGCCATCACATCTAGGAAGGCGCGCGCTTCTTTCTTCAGAAGTTCAAGGCCTTTCACCCCGGCAAAAGGAGAAATGGGATCGAGATGAAATGGGGACGATTGGGCGCCAGACAGATTCACAGTGGGAAGTTACGTTGTGGATTGCAGTGAGGAGAGGCATTCACGACCTTTGGCACTCATGAGCGACGCCACACCCCAGGGAACCCGGATCAACAAATACCTCAGTGAGGTTGGACATTGTTCGCGCCGAGCTGCGGATGCCTTGTTGGAGCAAGGCCGAATCACCATCAACGGCATTGTGCCAGAATTGGGCACGCGCGTGCAGTCAGGGGACCGTGTGGCCGTGGATGGCGTGGAGGTGGCGACCAGCGACCAAGAGCGCATTGTCATTGCCTACCACAAGCCCGTGGGCATTGTATGCACCACCGACACCCGACGAGAAAAAGACAACATCATCGATGCCATCAATTTTCCGACTCGGATTTATCCTATCGGCCGATTGGACAAGATGAGTGAGGGGTTGATTTTCCTCACCAACGATGGCGACA
>JBELLK010000006.1:0-72675 GCA_042088625.1 Flavobacteriales bacterium | reverse complement strand
CCCGACCAGCCTTATGGTTTCCAGCAAGCCCAAGGAGGTCCACCCGACGACACCGCTGAGAGCATGATGCGCACCCTTGCAACGCGCATTCAAGGCATCAAAGCTGAAAGCGTGTCCCCGTGATCCCAACTGCTTGAAAACGTTGCCGCCGTCATCCTTCCCTCCTTTGCAGCCACAAAGAAGATGCGCAACATGCAATCCTGAAGAAACAATCTGAGCATCAGCGGGTTATATACGCATGCTCAGCAGCCTCCTTTTTCAAGTGGCCCAAAAGACCTTGAATGCGGAGGTTCGTCGTCGCGTCGAAGGGCATCTTGTGACCACGGCGCTCGTGTTGTTTGGCCTGCACTTGGCTTTGTATGGATTGCATGCGGTTTGGGGCTTGGGATTGCCCGATTCGCTCTTTGCACATCCCCTTCAAACCTTGTACACTCCGTTTTCAGTCATCCTCATTGCGGAGGTCTATCTCTTGGTATACTACCTCCCCACTTCCTTTGCAAGGTCTTTGGGAAAACAAATCGAAATCGTGGCGCTCATCGAGATTCGATCTGTGTTCAAGGACCTCGACACCACTTCATCTTGGCCATGGGATGCCGCGTTTTTTCCTCACATGCTCTGTACACTGGTACTTGGAGGCATGCTGGTGCTGTTTTATCACCTGCTGCCTCGGCGAAAAGCGAGGATTGAAGAATCTGAACTGAAACAGTTCGTGCACTTCAAAACGTCTTTGGCTGGACTGTTGGCTGTCATCTTGGTGGGTCTGAGTGTGTATTCATTCGGCGCTTGGATTCTGGAAATCATCACCACGCCGGACCACCTGCATTCCGACTTGAATGACGTCTTCTACAATGAATTCTTCACGGCCTTGATTCTTGTCGACGTGCTGCTTTTGGTGGTGTCGTTTCGGTACCTCGATGACTTCGGCATGGTCCTCAGAAATTCTGGATTTGTTGTGGCCACCATTTTGCTTCGACGCGCTTTGGGCATTGAACCTTGGCACGCTTTAGCTTATGAAACCACCGCGGTGTGCTTGGCTGTGGCCATGCTTCTTCTTGAACGTGGATTGAATGCGAGGGATGGGGACTTTTTGGTTCCCGACGGCAAGGAACCTTCCTCCCTTCCACATTGAAACGCCGCGCACTCAGTGATGGTCTTCCGCAACGCGCCACAGCCCATCCTCTGTTGACTTCCGCAGCAAAACGGATGTCCTGAAAGGCATGCACAACGGCTCCAAGACGAAGAACACTTCCCCATGGAGGTCCCCTTGCCGCCCAGAGTCGATTGCAACGTGCTGAACCAATCGGGTGTCCGTGCGAATCACTTTGATGTCCAATTGGCTGAAGTGCTCCACTTCCCAAGCGGAGGGTGGAGCTTCTTCCATGCTGCCGATCAATTTGATGGCTATTGGTTCCTGAAATCGCAACGAGAACTTGCCAAACATGCTGTCCGTAGAATGCGAGGACACCACCCAATCTCCTGGACCCAAGTCCAAGTCGAACACAAGGTCGTGCTCCTCTCCCTCGACGTGCACCACGTCACACTCAAGCCCAAAAGGAACTTGGGATTCCTGATCTGTTTGGGCCGACGCTCCAAGATGTGCAAAATGCACGAATGCGACCACAAGAAGCCATTTATGAGTCATGAGTTTCACGTTGGCGAATTTACGAATCCCCGTCTTCCGTCTTGCCCATTCACGCCTCACGAACAAAGCACACAAATCTCTGGTTGACAAAGAATGACGCATCAACCACCCGCTCCTTACAACGTACCAGAAGTGCTTCACGGAACGCGTTTTCTGGTGAATGGCAAGCTCGAGTCCTGGACTGGGCCTTCAAGCGAAGTGAGAAGCCCCATCCTCACCGAGGATGCGCATGGCGCTGAACGCACCCTTCTCGGGTCGGTTCCGGACTTGCCCGCTGAAGAAGGCATTCGCGCATTGGAAGCGGCGTGCGACGCCTACGACCACGGCCGTGGGCTTTGGCCCTCTTCCTCGGCATCCGACCGCATCGCAGCGATGGAGAAATTCATTGCGTTGATTGAGCCCAAACGCGATCAAGTCGCCGAGCTTTTGATGTGGGAAATCGGAAAAAAGCGGAGCGACGCCGAGAAAGAGTTTGACCGCACCGTGGTGTACCTGAAGGACACCATCGAGGAATACAAAAACCTCCACCGTGAAGGAAGCCACATCAATCAGGTGTCGGGAGTGCTCGCTCAAATCAGGCGTGGACCGTTGGGCGTGGTGCTTTGCCTCGGACCCTTCAATTATCCGTTGAACGAAACGTTTTGTGTGCTCTTGCCCGCCATCCTCATGGGCAACACCTGCGTTTTCAAGCCAGCCAAATACGGTGTGCTGTTGATGGTGCCCTTGCTCGAGGCTTTTGCTGAGAGCTTCCCTCCTGGGGTGGTCAACATCGTGTTTGGAAGGGGTCGCACCCTTGCAAGCCCCATCATGCAGTCGGGTCGCGTGGACGTGCTTGCGCTCATTGGAAACAGCAAAAGCAGCAATGCACTGATTTCACAACACCCCAAGCCCAATCGCGTGCGACAAGTGCTCGGTCTCGAGGCAAAAAACCCCGCGGTGGTCTTCCCTGATGCGGACCTTGATTTGGCCGTCAAAGAGTGCGTCAAAGGCGCATGGAGCTTCAATGGCCAGCGGTGCACCGCCCTCAAAGTCGTCTACGTCCACAAGGACATTCGCGAGAAATTCCTCGAAGCCTTCGCCAAGGCCACGGATGCGCTCGTCATGGGCAGCCCCCTTGTCGATGCTGACATCACGCCTCTGCCCGAAGTCGGCAAAATCGAAACCATGCAGGGCTACATCGACGAGGCCGTGCAGAAAGGCGCCTCCGTCATCAATGGTCGAGGCGGCACCGTGGAAGGCAACATGATGTTCCCGGCCATTTTGCACCCTGTCGACCGCGATACGGCCATTTTCCGGGAGGAGCAATTTGGGCCCGTGTGTCCTGTGCTGGAATTCGACGATTTCCACGACGTATTGAAGGACATCGCAGAGAGCGACTACGGTCAACAGGTCAGCGTATTCACGGCCAACCACGAAACCGCAGGCAAAGCGATTGACCAATTGGTGAACCAAGTGTGTCGCGTCAATTTGAATGCCACCTGCCAACGCGGACCTGACACCCTTCCTTTCACGGGTCGGAAAGACAGTGCTGTGAGCACGTTGAGTGTCAAAGCTGCGCTTCGGTCGTTCAGCATCCGCACACTCGTTGCTTGCAACACCTCACAAAAAGATCTCGTCGAAGGCATTGTTGCCGGAGGACATTCCGAGTTCTCCAGCATGAATTACCTGCTCTGATTCGCGGTATTTTCGTGGCATGATGCCACGCACCCTCCTTGCTTTGAGCCTCCTCGGGTTTTCGTTGAGCGCACAAGCCCAAACCCTTGCGGCCCCAGATCAACTCGCCCTCGCAGAGCTCATTGCTTTGGCCGAAGAGCACCCCAGTCCCAAGGCATTGGTGGACGTGGCAGGGGGTCATCCTGTCGCCTTGGTCCAAGGCCAGGCCACGGTGGGTTTCATTGGACGATTGACCGTTGACGAATCGGATTGGCGGGCCTGGGCTCAAACTCAGCCCATGGTCAAGGCCGGTGCATGCCGCTCGGGTGTTGCCTCGTTTCGGATCGGTGCCCACCATCTTGAGATGCTTTCTGAGCTTCCCATGGACCTGATTGAGTTGGCGTCGCGGGCCGTTCCTGACTTGGACAAAGCTCGGTACGGCACACGCGTCGACAGCGTTCATGCCGGCTTCAACCTGCCGCAACCTTTTCATGGAGAGGGGGTGCTTGTTGGGGTGCTCGATTGGGGGTTTGATTACACCCACCCCATGTTTTACGACTCTACCCTGACCACCTCCCGAATTCGTGCGGTTTGGGATCAATACCGACAAGAAGGCCCTCCTCCCAGTGGCTTCGATTACGGGGTGGCAGCAGACACGCCTTGGGACATCCAGGGTTTGGGCAGCGACACGTCCAACGTGTACAGCTACTCCACGCATGGCACACACGTGGCAGGCATCGCCGCAGGTGGCGGCGCGGGCATCGGCTTGACAGGCATGGCGCCCGCGGCCGAATTGTTGTTCGCCACCCTGATGGTCGACGAGGCCGCTGCACTCGATGCGTTCGAATGGATGCACAACGTGGCGCAGGAAGACGGCAAGCGGTTGGTCATCAACAACAGCTGGGGCTTGCCTCAATGGGGCACTCCAGATGGGACCTCCTTGAGCAACCAATTCATCGACGACTTGTCTGCAGAAGGAGTTGTGTTTGTGAGCTCTAACGGCAACAACGGCGACAGCGATTTTCACATCGAACACACGTTCGAGGGGCCAGACGACGTGATGCGTTCGCGCGTTCAATTCTACCCGCTGTCAAACCACCCTTCAGCTTGGGGCCAAAACCTCACCCTTTGGGGACAGCCCGGCGAATCGTTCAGTGCCGGGTTCCTGTTGACCCAAGGCGTGAGCACCCTGGCAGGAGAAAGCCCGATGTACCACACCTCAGACGGCCCGTTTGTGTTGGACACGATTCTGGTGGTCAACGAAGACACCATTGTCTACGACGTTGCCGTTGAGGCGGCTCATCCTGCCAATGGCAGACCATTCATGCAAATGCGCATCCACAAAGGCAACTCATACCTCGCAGTGGTGTTGCAAGCCACCGCCACCAGTGGCCAGGTTCACGCTTGGAACCACACCCACTTGTCCAACGATGTGGGCAACTGGGGACAGGACTTTGTGGCAGCGGGGCAACCTGGTTGGCTGGCTGGAGATCCCTTTTATGGGATTCAGCAACCTGCCTGTGGCGAGACCGTCATTGCCATTGGCGCCTACAATTCGGAGTACTTGAACAACAGCGGCAACGAAGTCGGAGGCAACTTGGCCAATTTCTCCTCCTACGGCCCCACGCTTGACGGCCGCCTGAAGCCCAATGTGTCCGCGCCTGGGGTGAATGTCGAGTCTTCCTTGAGTTCGTTCAGAGATGGCGCCTACACCGTCACAAGCACTGTGGAATTCGATGGGGAGACGTACGAATTTGCGAGACTTTCTGGAACGAGCATGAGCAGCCCTGCCGCGGCGGGTGTGGTGGCCTTGATGTTGGAAGCCAATCCCGAGTTGACCCCGGGAGACATCCGAACCATCCTTGAGTGGACCGCACGCGAGGATGACGAAATAGGCGCCTTGCCTGCAGAGGGAGATCACGTTTGGGGTCACGGCAAGGTCACAGCAACCCGAGCTGTCGCAGCAGCCATCGACTGGGTTTCTGGGTTGTCAGAACTCCCGGCTAAGAGTTCTCGAATCTCTGTCCATCCCAATCCTGCACGGCACGAGGTTTGGGTCACCGCCCATGAGCCTCGACCCGGGCATTGGACGCTCTTCAACATGCAAGGTCAGGAGGTCCGAAGCGGTGCGCTGACGCCGTGGTTCAACATCACACTTGATGGACTTTCCGACGGGATGTTCATGCTTCAGGTGGAAGCCAAGGGCTTTGCGCCTTCAACGCTGCCCATCCTGAAGCAGCAATGACGCCTCGTTCGAGGTCAAGGAATCTGATGCAGCGCCCTTGGGCAAGAACCGGTGCCATTTGAAGTCGCGGTGGCCTTCAAACTTGCCCGTTTGACGCCATGTGGAATCCAGTTGGGCAAGGATGCCGTTGTTGGGATACACAAACGAGCTTGCCGCATTGACGTAAATCACCTGCTTTGCTTCGCTCAAATCGACGCCAGCCAAATCGCTCGCGTTTCGAATGGGGTGCACCCCAGAGGCACGAAGGGCTGACCGCAACGACCCCTGCGTGGGCCTTTGGGTGAACGTCTCGGGTGCGAGGTGATAGGCATAGTTCAGGTCGAAGTACTCGGGACAAACCACCACCACGCTGTTGGGCTCCTCTTCCAAAAACCGACTCACGTCTCCATAGAGCTCCTTGAACGGTCGGTCGTTGCTCGGGTTGACTTCGAACGGTCGTGCCATGGCGATCACCATCGCTCCGCCCACAACCCACGACAGCCCGCGGGGAAGCATCCCTAAACCAGAAGCCACCAACAAAAAGAAGGCGGGCGTGACGAAACTCCAGTAGCGATCGATGAACATGGGGATCCAGAAGGACGCCGTAAACATGACAAGCAACGGGAAGGCAAACCACACCATTGACGTTTGGGTGGCAAGGGGAAGGCGGCCTTTCCAGAGCAACAGAGCCAACAGAAGGATGGCCAGCGTCAACATCAAGGCGATGCCCCAAGGTTTGTGGGTCAGCGCGGGTGCCCATCGCAAATGAAATTCAATGGCGGTGCACACGGCAAACCACCCCACCGTGGCCAACAAGGCAACCCCCTTGCCGAATCGGGGCATGGCGCTTCGAACGATTGTGACGACGATGCAGGCGACACCCAGCACCAGGATGGCATAGCCTAAAGCATGGCCGTTGGACAGCGTCGTCACCACCATCTTCAGGGGATTCAGGTGCCGGACGGGAGCAATCCAGGTGCCCTCACTGGCAGAAGCCCAAAACCGACGCACCACCACCACCATCAAGGGCAGGTACGAAACAACAAGCACGCCCAAACACACCAGCCATTGCCGCATGGCGTTTCGACGAAGCTTCCCATTCACAAGCCAAAGCAAGGCCTGCGATGCAAGGACAAACAACCCAAAGTAGTGGCAGTACAACAGCGCAAGGTTTGAGGCAACCCAAGCCACCCACCACCGCACCTGAGCAGGCTCGCGCATGTTGCGCTGAAACGCATAGAACGAGGCGGACGTCAACAGCACAAGCAGCGGATACACCCTTGCTTCGTGTGCAAACACCATGTGGTAATTGGACAGGGTGAACAGCGCCGAGGCCAGCGTGGCTTGCCGAATGCCTTGATGCTCCATGCCGATGCGATGGATGAAAAAGACAGCCAAACTGCTGAACAGGGTGGGCAAAAAACGCGCTGAGAATTCACCCACGCCAAACACCCCAATCCACGCATGCAGCAGCAATTCCCAAAGTGGAGGGTTGTTGCCCTGCACCAACTCGCCCACAATTTGTGCCGGCGGCATTTGGGCATGGAACAGCGAGAACGACTCGTCCAAATTCACCGACGGAGAGCCACAATGCCACCCTTTCAACAGAAGATTCAGCAACACCCACCCCAAGGGGATTGCGGTCGCGAACAGGACATTTTTGCGCTGAATCATGCGCCAAACTTACTCTCGATTCTAACTTGCTGATGTGAAGCAAGTGAACCTCTTGGCCCCAAAAACATCCTCAGCCTGTCTTGGGTTAGGTTTCTGTGTCTGCCTTCTGATGACGAGCATGGCATCCATCGGGCAAGTGGAGTTCAGGGCGATTGGTGGTCCGGGTATCGACCGCGGCCATGTCGTTCTTCCCCACGAAAACGGGGCATTCCTCCTTGGCTCGACCCAACCTGAAGTGGTTGAACTGCTCCGGCCTTACGTCGTTCACTATGGCAACAATTTGACAGTGGAGTGGAGCATGGTCCTTCCATCGAACGATGCGCTGGAGTGGATCATCGACGCCACGTTGAACGAATTGAATGAAGCTCAAATCCTGACCCAAAGGCTCACCTACGACGGCACCTATGCCGCCAACATTCACGTGATTGGGAGTGATGGGACGCTGCTGGCCACGAATCCACTGGACGGGGTGGCAACCAATTTCATCCCAGCCAAACTCTGCGATTGGCAAGGAGGTCTGTGGGTCGTAGGCCACTCGGGAAACCGCCTTGTCGCGGCGGACGCAAACTCCTCCAATGTGTTGGAGTGGGGCGGCATGCCTGGTCAGGAAGATTTCATTGCCGACGTGCTGGTCAAAGACAACATCCTCATCGCCGTGGGCAGCCGCATGGAGAACGAAACGTCCAAGGGCGCCATTTGGGGAGTGTATCCATTGGGACAACTCGCTTTTGAAATCATTGCGGACAACGAGGACGATTGGACTGAGAGTCGGATGGACGCCATCGATGTGAGGGGCAACAACATCCGGGTGCTGCGCACGTACCGATTCAGCGACGGTGAAGGCATGCCACAGAAGACCCACGACTTTCTCGGACTGAATGTGGCGGGGGCGCAAGCTGGGGCCTATTGGTCAGGCGGCCTCGGTCAAGAAGGAAGAGACTTGATTTGGACCGCCCAAGGAGTAGCCAAACTCCTCAAGTCCGACAATGTGGACGACCTCGACGAGTCGTTCCTCATTGCCCACGTTTCTGCAGGATCGAATTACATCGATCAAGGACATTTCGGGACGTCGTTTGAAGACGACCCGTCGCGCCTTGCCGTGGGGCCCGACGGGAAAATTTGGGCGGCCGGCAGCACGCGGGGTGTGCTCGACGGCTCGTGGAGCGCGTGCATTCTCCGGTTGGATTCTCTCGGGCCATTGGGCGATTGGTCCAACGAGCCCTTTGGGTTTGGGGTGCTGAGCGACCCCAATTTGTTGTCGTGGGATGCGCTTTCGGAACCAGTGTCTGCAGACGGCAGCTGGGGTTGTCACCCCAATCCTGCAGTGGATCAACTTCAGCTCTCGGTGCCCTATGCGTTACAACACTACTCCTCATCCCTGTCATGGGTGATTCGTGACGCGGGTGGTCGCATGGTGCAATCAGGAACCGGCGCCGAGGTTGACGTCATGTCGCTTCGCGCTGGCAGCTACACCCTGGAGGGTGCTGTCCAAGAGCAGCGATTTGCCTTGCCCTTTGTGAAGGCGAGTCACTGAACTCAGTTGAGCACCTCAATGCGGCGGACCAAACTCGCCGTGTCGAGCAGCAATACTTCCACCTCCACCAATTGACCAGCCTCGGAGGCCTCCCCTTCCAGCACGTACCATTGAGGTTGATCACGCGGGCCACTGTCGCCAAAATTGACGTCGGCTTCCACCACAAACGCAAGGACTTGTGAAATGGTCACGGAGGGGTGCGCAGCCGACACGTCATCCGAGAGCTTCACGCCCCCTTCGACGATGGTCGTTCGGATTTGGGCAGAAGGCAACCAAGAACCGCATCCACGGCTGCCAAAAAAGTACAGGGACAGAGCAATGCCTAGGACGATGCCAATGCCAAATCGAGAGAGTCGTTGCCAAAAATTCATGAACGTCGGGGCTTGTTCTGCGAAGCTACGTTCAACGGCACGTTTGGTCGGTGTACCTTCGGGTCATGGTCAGCATTGAGGGCGTGCAATTCCAGTATGGCGACGGAACGCCAATGCATTTCCCGGACTTCTCTTGCAACCAAGGGGAGCGTTTGCTGTTGCTTGGCGATTCTGGCACAGGCAAAACCACCCTGCTTCACCTGCTTTGCGGATTGCTTCGAGCCAATGCAGGCACCATTCAAGTCGCCAATCGCACCTTGGGTGAGGCCACGGATCGGGAGCTCGACGTGTGGCGTGGCTCAGATTTGGGCATCGTGTTCCAGCGGCCTCACTTCGTCCAAAGTTTGACGGTGGAGGAAAACCTCGCGCTTCCTCATCAACTCACCCACGGCGAGATACCGGCCCACGTTTTGGAACGGATGGAAGCCATGTTGACGCGTTTGGACATCGTCCATCGCAAGCATGCCAAACCTCGGGAGCTGAGCGTCGGAGAGCAACAGCGAGCATCCATTGCGCGTGCGTTGCTGCACCAACCCAAGGTGGTCTTTGCTGACGAGCCCACCTCCGCACTGGACGATCGGAACGCCCAAGTCGTCATGGACATCCTTGAACGGGAAGCGGCCGAGGCCACCTTGGTTGTGGTCACGCACGACCAACGCTTGAAGGATCGTCACCCGCGATGTGTCACCCTGCAACGCGGCGCCTCATGAAACTGGGACTTCTGTACCAAGCGTGGCGCAATTTGCAGGCCAAACCGCTCCAAACGGCATTGAGTTTGGCGCTGCTGGCGTTTGGCGTGGGCATGGTCAGCCTGATGTTGCTTACCGAACGACAGGTCAACGAGGCCTTCGAACGGAACATCAAAGACATTGACTTGGTGCTCGGTGCGAAGGGCAGTCCACTGCAGCTGATTTTGGCCAACGTGTACCACATCGACGCCCCCACTGGCAACATCAATCAACGGGAAGCTGAAAAGGTCCTGAAGCACCCCTACATCGCCTCGGGCATTCCTCTGGCCTACGGAGACAACCACGAGGGCTATCGCATTGTGGGGACTGAACACAGCTACGTCGAACACTACGGAGCAACGCTTGAAAAGGGCAGCCTCTGGGAGGCCCCGTTTGAAGTCACGGCAGGATCGCGGGTGGCCCAAAACTTGGGACTCAAGGTGGGCGACACGTTTTACAGCGCCCACGGCCTGAAAGACCAAACCGACATCCACACCAACAAAACCTTCACGGTGGTCGGGATCCTCGAACCCAGTGGAAGCGTGGTCGACCAATTGTTGCTGACGCCCATGGAAAGCATTTGGAACGTCCACACAGACGAAGGCGAAACGGTCGACCCGGCAGAGCGAGAAATCACCGCGATGCTCCTCAAAAAGCGCAATCCGTTGGCCGTGCTCACCATTCCCAATGCCCTGCGAGAAACCAACATGCAGGTGGCGCTCCCGGCCATCGAGGTGAATCGCATGACCCAACAGTTTGGGCTGGGCACGTCGGCACTGAGGGCCATTGCCATGCTCATCATGGCGTTGAGCTTTGCCAGCATTTTCATCTCGGTCTTGGACAACATCCGGGCCCGCCGTCATGAATTGGCCTTGATGCGGACCCTTGGAGGCACGCCCGCCACTTTGTACCGCCTGTTGCTGCTCGAAGGAGGGTTGCTGAGCCTCGCTGGAACAGCCCTTGGCCTCCTGTTGAGCAGGGTCGGAATGGGGGTGCTTGGACAGGTGGTGGAGAGTCAATTCCACTACGATTTGGATGCCATGGCCTTGTTGCCAAATGAGGGCATGCTCGCTGCTGCTGCCGTGGCTGTGGGTCTCATCGCTTCCGCCATCCCAGCTCGCCGAAGCCTCCGGTTGGACATCAGCCAAACCCTCAGTGAAGCTTGAACCGAATCCACCTTTACTTTTGCTGACGATGAAATCCCGGTCCTTTCTCACCTTGATGTTCTCTTCGATTGCACTTGTGGCGGTGTCCATGATGGATTGGAGCAGCATGTGCCACCCTTCCGAGGAAGCGCAGGCCACCCAGGACCAGTTGCGGCACGTCGGAGAAGCCAAACTTGCCAGCCTCGACCCCACCCCGTTGGCGCATGTTGCACCCGCGGAGGACGTCGCTCTGACAGAATTGACCTGGCAAACCTTGAGCGACGTCGAATTCAAGGACGTCTACCTCGAAGAACTGGACGCTTACTACTGGATGCCCAACTTTGGGCCCAAGGTCATTGCCGCCGAAGGCAAGGAATGTTACATCACGGGCTACATGATTCCCGTGGATGTCGATGAAGACTTCTACGTGCTCAGTCGGTACCCCTTTGCCAATTGCTTTTTCTGTGGCGGCGCAGGACCTGAATCCGTGATCGACTTGCGCTTCCCCAACAAAGCCATCAGGGCGTACAAAACAGACGACAGGCTCACCTTCAAAGGCACACTGAGACTCAATGCCGACGACGTGTACCAGATGAACTACATCCTGGACGGAGCGGTCGAACACACCCCCTGACGTCAGTCAAGGCTGGTCTCTTTCAACCACTTGCGGTAGGCCGTGAACAATCGGGACCGCGACACAAACCCCACGTACCGGCCATCTTCAACCACGGGCAAGTTCCAAGCTCCGCAGAGCTCAAATTTGGCCATGACGTCGTCCATCTTGTCCTCCCACTGCACTTCGGCCAATGGCAGGGTCATCAAGTCGACCACCCTCAGGGTCAAGTATTGGTCACGATCGAACATGACTTGGCGGATGTCTTGCAAATCAACGATGCCGAGCAAATGTCCCTCCTTGTCAACGACGGGATGCAAGTTCCTCTGGCTTTGGGCCACCACCTCCACCAACTGTCCGAGGTTCCAATGGGCTTGAACAGGCAGGAAATCCTGCTCCAGCTCCTCCTTCACATTCATCAACGTCAACACCGATTTGTCCTTGTCGTGCGTCAACAATTCGCCTCGCTCCGCGAGTTCGCGCGTGTAGATGCTGTGCCGTTTCAACGCACGAGAGGTGGTGAACGAGATGGCCGACGTCAACATCAAAGGCACAAACAAGCCGTAACCGCCACTCAGCTCGGTGGCCAAAAAAATGGCCGTCAGCGGGGCGTGCAACACCCCCGCCATCATCCCACAAAGTCCTGCGAGCACAGCGTTGCCAATGGGCATGGTTGTGGGGTCAAGAAACCCATTGAGGCCCAAGGCAAAGGCAAACCCGAGGATGGCTCCGCTGAACAGTGCCGGGGCAAAAATGCCCGCCACGCCTCCGGCCCCCGTGGTGAATCCCGTCAGCATGGGCTTCAAACAAGAAGCCAACACCAGCCATCCAATCAAACTCGGCAAAGCCAAGGAACCCTCCAACATCCAAACGTCCTCAATCAGAACGTCTGAGTACCCCAAAAACAACTGGTTGATCACTTCATAGCCCTCCCCAAAAAGCGGTGGAAACATGGCCACAGCAGCGCCGATGAGTGCCCCTGCCAAGGCCATTCGGGTTCGCGGGTTGGTGAATCGTCCGATCGCAGATTGGCTCAACAAATACAGCCTCGAAAACACCACCGACCCCACCCCCGTCACCACACCCATCAGGATGTACCAGGGAAGCCGAGTGGCCTGAAAGGCGGCCAAAGTGGGCACAGTCAAAATGTCCTCCCCTTCGAAGAACACAAACGCGGTCAACAAGGAGGCCAACGAAGCCATGAGGATGGGCACCAGGCTCGACGCCGTCAAGTCGATCATGATGACCTCCACCGCAAAGACGATGGCCGCCACAGGCGCCTTGAACATGGCTGCCAGCGAGCCCGCGGCTGCGCATCCAATGAGCAACAACCTTCTTCTGAAGTGACGACGGGTTTGAGAGGCCACCTCGGAACCCAGGGCTGCACCGGCCTGCATGGCAGGCGCCTCCAATCCCCCAGATCCTCCGAAACCCACCGACAACACACTGGTCAGCACGGGGGCAAACATCCACGTGCGCTTCATGCGCCCGCGACGGGTCGAGATGGCATGGAGCGTGGATGGAATCCCCGGACCTGGATGGTCGCCGCCCAAGACACGCTGCACCACGTACGCTGTGGCTGCCAGCCCCAAAATCGGACCCAAAGCCAAAATCCACGACCCGCCAACCCAATTTTGAATCGTGAACATGACCACCCTCAGTCCACCCACACTCTGCTTCATGATCACTGCCAAGAGTCCCGAAGCAATGCCGACAAGCACCGCCCAAAGCAACAGGCCTTTGTCCGACCGCATCCATGTCCACGCCGCGCGTGCGGCCTCTCTGCTCATTGTCCCTGCACTCATGGCACCCTCATGCTCACCACGAGCACGTCATCAACTTGTTCCTCTTCTCCACGCCAATCCTCGAATTTGGCCCTCAGGTGAGCTTCGTGCTCAGAGACGGGCAAAGAGGCCGTCTCGACCAGCAACTCCCGGAACCTTCGACGCATGAATTTCTTTCCCCTTGGCCCTCCAAACTGATCCACGAAGCCATCCGTCGCCAAAAACAAAGTGTCCCCGGTCAGTACGTCCAATTTCTGAACCTCGTAGTTTTTGGCCCCAGGCTCGAAAGAGCAAATGGCAAATTTGTCCGACTTGTACTCTTGAAGCTCTCCATCGCGCACCAAGAAAAGCGGGTTGTTTGCACCCGCGAATTCGACGGTCATGTGCTCCCAATTGATGGCCACCATGGCCAAATCCATCCCGTCTTGACCACCCATGTACGTGGAAGGCATTTGCTCTACGGGCAACGCCAAATCGCGCAGCAACTCCGCAGGGATGCTCGCTTCTGTTCGGATGTCTTGACGCAACAGCATCAAGACGTGTTCATTGAGTTTGTCGAGCACTTTGTGTGGCTCTGTGTACACCTTGGTCACACGATCCAACGCGTTGTGGCCGACCAAACTCAGAAAGGCACCAGGCACCCCATGACCCGTGCAGTCGATGGCCGCAAACATCCGACGACTGCCCACGGATTTGAACCAGTAAAAATCGCCCGAGACCACATCCCTGGGCTGGTAAAACACTGCTGAGTCGTAGATGACCTCTTTGCGCTCTTGCTCAGAAGGGAGGATGGCCTGCTGGATGCGAAGGGCGTACGAAATGCTGTCCTGCAGGTCCGAGAGGATTTCCTCTGCACGTGCCTTTTGCTGGGCGAGTTCCTCTGTGCGTTCCTCCACCTTCCCCTCCAATTCTCGTTCGTTGGCTGCCAGCGAACTGCGCATCTGCAGGAGCGCTTTGCCGAGGGCATCGTCGTCACTCAAAGGCTCGTAAGGCGTGTCAAAATCCCCGCCCCCCACTTCTTGGGAAAAACGTTGGGTTCGGGCCAAGCCCTCCGCCAGGCGGTTGACGGCGAGGGCCATGTCCCCGATCTCATCCGGGCTGACCCTGACTTTCCGGTCAGGAAGCACCCCTCGCCCCATGTGAAGCAGCGCGCGTTTCAACTCCTTCATGGGTTGGACGATGCTCCTTGTCACAATCACCCCCAAGGCGATGCCCAAAACCACCACAACCCACGCCACACGACCTGCATACATGGTCAGTTGTGCGCCGAGTTCCTCCATGCGCGCCGTTCTGGCGCGAAGCGCTGCGTTTTGGGTTGCCGTCAACCGCGCCAAACGCGTTTTCACCCTGGCGGTGTACGTCTGCAATTCAGCCCCTTCCATCGCATAATCCTGTGCCTGCATGTAGGCAATGGGGTTGTCGTAACTCCTGAAATCCGGGAGCAAGCGCATGATTTCGCCATAGAGCAACCCAAGTGCGTCCGTTTCCAACCGCAACGTGTCCAAATGCGCTCGCGCCGCAGGTGACCACGCCCCCTCAAGAGATTGCAAAGCCTCGACGTGCTGCGGGAACGACTCTTTCACAAGCCGACGCAACGCGCGCTTTTCTTCGTCATCGGCCCGGCTTTGACGCGTCAACCAATGGCTGATGTACACGCGAGACTCCGCCAAAGTTTGGTCCATGTCTTCAAGCGCCTCCAAACTGGGCACCAATGCCTCATCCACTTCCTCCGCGAGTTCGCTGCTTTGGGTGAGGGTGGCGCGGGTGAACACGAACAGCACGGCCACAGCCAGGATGAAAATCCCAAACCCAAGGCCCATGCGCCATGCAATGTTCCACCGCATCATGGCTTCAATGCGGATTCAAGGGCGGTACGGTACCGACTCGCCTCGTCATCGTCAAACAAGGCGTGATGTACAATCATCAACCCCCTCAGGGTTTCAGGGCGGTTGGGCTGAAGCTCATTGGACTTTTCAAACCATGGCAAAGCCTGTCTGAATTGCGCGGCGCTGCGTTCTTGGATGGTGAAAATCTCGCCCAACGACGTGTTTTCGTCCATCGACTTGATCATGGCCACCCCGCGGTTGTACACGTTGACGGCGAGGTTGTAACAAGCCGTGACGTCCTCAGGGGAAAGGGCCAACGCCAATTCGTACTGGGTGACCGTGCCGTTGAAGTGGTCCACATCCCCTGTCGATTCGTACCACTGCCGATAGGCCCGGGCGATGTTTTTGTGGACCTCCGTGCGCTCACGGGTGGCGTCGAGGTTGGGCGTCAGAACCTTTGCGACTGCAACATGAGCTTCGAACAGGTCCATGATGTGGGTTTCGTCGCCAGGCTCGAAGGTGCGCACAGCTTGCACCACGTCGTCGAAGTAGGAACCGCCCAAGTAATCCATGGCCCGTTCCGCCGAGGTTCGCCAATTGGGGTCGGCACTCATTTGAGCGGTCAACTCAAGCGACCGTCCCAACCACTTGACGGCCTCTGCACGGTCGCCCATCAAGCTGCCACGAGAGGTGTACGCATCTTCTTTGAAGCGCTCCTTGTGCAAGAATCCCGCAACGTAACACGCCTTGGCATAGGTCGCAGGCGGCGCAAGGAGTGGCGTGAGCAATGCCAAGGCCGATTCAATTTGGCCTGACTTGCCCAAGGCGATGGCCCGTTCGACGGTGATGTCCTCTGAGGACTGGCCAAACGCCACGAATCCAAAGGCCAGGAACATTCCCCCAGCCACCAATCTCAGGAGGAAGAGTTGATGGAACTTCAACGCTGGATTGCCCATGACACAAGTCGGTTGCCGACAAGGATGCCGCGCTTTTCCGCGTCCTTGGCGTTGATTTCGTAACGAAGGTTGTCCCCCTGTTTGATCAAATTGAAACAGACCCCACTCAACAGCGAGGGCTGCAGGGCTGTCACCACCAAAGTCGGCTTGCCCTTGACCGCATCGAGCACAGCTTTGAGGGCATCGCCCTCAGCCTCGGTGTACAGCACGTGAGGGGCGTCCAATTCGTTGGGACCGTTGATGGATTGAACGGTCAACGGCTGAGCACCGATAGGGTTGTTGCTGTATTTGGTCGCCAACTCCTCGGCCAGTGCGGGTTTGTTGTGCACCGCCAACACGAAGGGTCCCGATTTGGAAGCCTGAGGCCAGTCGTTGCCCTTGGCGAATTGGAACAAATACTGGCCCTTAAGCACAAGCTGCGTGTCGGTGGTGTCGAGCTTGGCATCTTGAGGGCCACCTTGGACCGCCCAAATCAACGTCGACGCCACCAAAAGCAACGGCAAGACTTTCGCCCACCGGGTCCACGAGGCACCCGTCAAGTTTGGCCAAATGCTTGGCGCAACTTTATGTGAACGAACCCCAGTCATGGTCACTCTCCTTCAGAAGCCCCGAAGGTCACAATGTCTCGGTCGAACAAATAGAGCGCGCCGTGATCGTCACCAGCCAGCGCGAGTTTGTCCAAGATCTTTCGCGCCAATGCTTCTTCTTCGATTTGCTCACTCACGTACCACTGCATGAAGTTGTGGGTGGTGTAATCCTTGGCTTGCAAACACAGGTCCACCACGTTGTTGATGCACTCCGTCACCTTGGTCTCATGGGCGAGGATGCTTTCAAACACTTCCTTGAGCCCCGTGTACTCCGTGGCTCCAGCGTGAACGGAAGGAACTTGGGCCACGGCGCCGCGTTCGTTCACAAACCGCATCAGCTTGAGCATGTGCTGGCGTTCTTCTTCGGAGTGGGCATAGAGGAATTCAGCCACCCCATCGAACCCCTGTGTTTCAGCCCAAACCGCCATGGTGAGGTAGGTGTGTGAGCTTTGGCCTTCAAGTCCGATTTGCTCGTTCAGAGCCTTAGAAATGGTGTCGTGCATCATGTATCCAAAGTACCCCAATTGAACACGCCACTTGGTTCGGTTGGGCAGACTTTAGGAACACGTCACTCTTGGAAACCGTGACCCGCCGCGCGCACGGTTTTGAAGCGTTCCGCACGCACTTCTGGCGGCAACGAAATGCCGTCCAACCACCAATGAACGAGGTGATTGGCCATGGCTGGACCCACCAACACACCTCGTGTGCCTAGGCCGTTCAGCATCAACACACCCCGAGGCTGACCTGGCCAAGGGCCAACGGTGGGTCGACGGTCAGGCGAGGCAGGGCGCAGGCCCGCTTGATGCCCTTCCAGCGTGGCATTCGTAATCGCTCGGGCACCGTCAACATCAAACGCCTTGGCCATGTGCACACGCAGATCCGCAGCGGCCTCAGCGGATGGCTTGGGACTCCTGCGATGCCAAGCATACGTGGCACCCAACCTCCACTCTTGCCGATCATGCTTGACGCAGGTTGGAAGCAACCACTTGCCATTGTTGACCGTGTGATTGGACGTGTCCAATGCGCCCTCACCCTCGAGAGGGGTGCTCAGCGTCAGCACATCTCCATGATTGGGATTGATGGTGATGCCCACGCTCGACAGTTCAGCTGCGGCACCCACACCTCGACAATCCACCACGGCCGCCGCACCCTCAGGCAAGCCGTCTGCCACAGACCACGGCCGGTCGACCAACGTGCCTCTGGTCGAAAACCACGTTTCCAAGCCGGCCAACAAGCGCGGCACGTTCACCCATCCGGAAGCATGCACCCTGCCCAGGCCTGCCGGCCCTTCGAGACTGGTCAGTCCCGCGTCCTCGAGGTCTTCACCCCGCGATGCCCATTGACATACCCCATGCTCTTCGTCCCAGCGCGCATCCCAATCCGTCCGGTACGCCTCGTTGGCAAACACCTTCGCCACAGGCACGTTGTGCACAAGCTGACCTTTCAAGCCAAGCGCACCTTCAATCGAGGCCATGGTTTCGTGCATGATCTCGAGATGCTCCGCGGCGTTCCATACCTCGACAATCCTTCTGAACGACACCGGATTGAACATGCCTGCAGCCACTTGTGAAGCGCTGGGCGACCCATCGCCCCACCATTCGACCTCACAGCCTCGTTCGTGAAACTTCCATGCCACCAGGGCGCCGGCCAAACCACGTCCGACGACGACAATGCGTTGGCTGGCAGAAGGACTCATGGACAGTGCGGACGACGGTGCGGTTCAGGAAATCACACCGAGGTCTCGGCCGACTTTTTCAAATGCCGCCAAGGCTCGATCGAGATGCTCCTTGGTGTGGGCTGCGCTGAGTTGGACCCGGATTCGGGCCTCTCCTTTGGGCACCACGGGATAAAAGAACCCAATGACGTAAATGCCTTCATCAAGCAGTGCATTGGCCATGACCTGGGAAAGCTTGGCATCGCCGAGCATGACAGGCACGATGGCCGATTCTCCGTCCTTGAAAGGAAGGCCAGCCTTGCGCAAGCCCGCCTTGAAGTAGGCCGTGTTGGCCTCGAGTGTGTCGCGGAGTTCCGTGGTTTCGTCCAACATCTTGAAGACCTCAATGGACGCACCCACGATGCTCGGAGCGAGTGAATTCGAGAAGAGGTAAGGGCGGCTGCGCTGGCGAAGCATGTCAATGATCTCTCGCTTGCCTGTTGTGAATCCACCCATGGCGCCCCCCATGGCCTTGCCCAACGTGCCGGTGATGATGTCCACGCGGCCGAGCGCGTTCCGCAATTCAATGGAGCCGCGTCCGGTCTTTCCGATGAATCCCGTGGCGTGACACTCGTCCACCATGACCATGGCCTCGTACGTGTCGGCGAGGTCGCAGATGTTGTCGATTTGGGCCACGTAACCGTCCATGGAGAACACGCCGTCCGTGACGACGATGATGTTCCGCGCACCGTTCGCTCGGGCTTCCTTGAGGCGCGCTTCAAGCTCAGCCATGTCGTTGTTGGCGTAGCGGTATCGCGCCGCCTTGCACAAGCGGACGCCATCGATGATGGAAGCGTGATTGAGGCTGTCGCTGACGATGGCATCTTCCTTTGTCAAAAGGGGCTCGAACACTCCGCCGTTCGCGTCAAAAGCCGCGGCGTACAGGATGGTGTCTTCGGTGTGATGAAAGTCAGCAATGCGTTGTTCCAGTTCCTTGTGGATGTCTTGCGTGCCACAGATGAAGCGAACGCTGGACATGCCAAATCCGTGGGTGTCAATGGCTTTTTTGGCCGCTTCAACCACCCGCGGATGTGAACTCAGCCCCAGGTAATTGTTCGCGCAAAAATTCAGGACTCGGCTGCCGTCGTCCAAGGTGATTTCTGCGTCTTGGGCTGAGGTGATGACACGCTCGCGCTTGTAGAGACCCGCCGCTTCGATGTCAGCGAGCTCTTGGGTCAATTGGTCTTTGATGCTTCCAAACATGCGCGAAAGGTACACTCAACCCCTCCCCTGTCACTCCTCCAAGATCAACCAAGCACCACAGGTGCGTTGCGCGTGCCGTGCCCCACGGGCACATCCCATTCCACGAGGCATCCGCGTCCAATGACGTGCTCTTCGATGATGTCGCGGGCGGTTCGGCCAAACGGATTGTCCACGGCCTGACCAAACGCTTTGGTGTTGTCCCTCAAATCGGTGAAGGTGCCGACCATCACACCTTCCACGGCCTCAAAAACGCCCGCCTGGGCCAGGGCCACGAACATGCGATCGAGATGGTACAGGTATTCGTCAAGGTCTTCGAGCAGGAGCCACCGCCCCTTCAATGGCGGCATGTACGGCGTCCCAAGCAAGGCATACAGCACCGACAGGTTGCCACCAACGACGCGTCGCGCGCCTTGGGTTGGTGAAGGTTGACCCGTTCGCCAAACTTCCCTGTAAGCCGCGACATCTGCAGCATCGGTGGAAGCCAACGTCGAGGCCACAGGAGCGTGCAGCGAGGCCACACCGAGGCCTGAAGCCCAGCCATGAAGTGCGGTGATGTCTGAAAAACCCGTGATCCAAGTGGGATGGGCTTGAAAGGCCTCGCCATCAAGCAAAGGCAAGATTCGGGTGCAACCATACCCACCCCTAAGGGCCCAGACTGCGCCTATTTCGGGGTCGTTGAAGGCTGCATTGAGTGCCGATGCCCGTTGCGCATCTGTGCCGCCAAACTGCCCCGCTCGAGCTCGGGTCTCGTCGGCGATCACGGGCTCATACCCCCAATCTGCGAGGGTGAACGAAGCTGAATCGAGAAGTTCCGATGCTGCAAAACGTGCAGGAGCCACAAGGGCCACGCGAGACCCCGGCGTCAAAGGCGGGGGCAGGCGCAATTCCACTGGAAAACGGATCAGAGGACTTGGCCTTTCTTGGGCCGAAGTGCCGCTTCAGCAGCGGTCTTCACGCCGGGCGTGAATTCGTGCTCCTGCTTGCCCAAAATCTTCTTTTGAAAGTACCCTTCCAAAATCGCTCGCTTCTCAGCCGCCTTCTGAACCGGAGGGTTCTTGGCTGTCTTCTTCGCCTTGTTCTTTGTTGCGCCCATGCCAGGATTGTTCAGGTGTCAGGTTTGTGCCTGATGTGGTCAAAGAAAGGTCCCTGATGCATGTCTTTGCATTCGCGGAATCATCAGATTTCCACAATGGGCATTGGACGAAGGTGTGAATGAAGTCGAATTGGTGCGTGTCTGCAGAACACGTTTTGGGTCTTTTTCAGCCCAAACCAACGCACAAGCATCCATCTCCCAACCGCCCGAATTACTTTTGTCCCCATGTCGCAAAACGCCCCCAAGCGGAAGATGATCACTTCCGCACTTCCCTACGCCAACGGGCCGATTCACCTCGGTCACATTGCAGGCGCATACTTGCCCGCAGACATCCATGTTCGGCACCTGAGGAGCATGGGGGAAGACGTGCTTTGGATTTGTGGGAGTGATGAACACGGTGCGGCAATCACGCTTCGTGCAAAAAAGGAGGGCACCACCCCCCGAGAAATCGTCGACACGTACCACTTGGAGATGCAAAAAGCCTTCGAGGGCCTCGACATCAGTTTCGATCACTACAGCCGAACTTCGTCGCCCAAGCACCACGAAGTGGCTCAGGATTTCTTCTTGACCTTGCTCGACAAGGGCGGGTTTGAAGTGAAAACCGAGGAACAGTTCTACGACGAAGAAGCGAAGCAATTCCTGGCCGATCGGTACATCCAAGGCACTTGCCCGTCGTGCTCGTCGGACGGCGCGTACGGCGACCAGTGCGAGAAATGCGGGAAGACCCTGAGCCCGACCGAGCTGGTCAACCCGCGCTCCACCCTCAGTGGGTCGACACCTGTCCTCAAGCCCACCACGTTGTGGTACCTCCCGATGGGGCGGCACGAAAACTGGCTCCGCGAGTACATTGTCAACGGCACGTTGGACGGCCAACTGCACCACAACGCCAAGGAATGGAAAGCTCATGTGCTGGGGCAGTGCCGCTCGTGGATCGACGGAGGACTCGAAAGCCGCGCCATGACCCGGGACCTCGACTGGGGCGTGCCCGTGCCGGTGGAGGGCGCGGAGGGGAAGGTCTTGTACGTTTGGCTTGACGCCCCCATTGGCTACATCACGGCCACCATGGAATGGTGCGAACAGAATGGCCAAGACTGGCGCGACTGGTGGCAAGACCCAGAAGCCGACCTCATCCACTTCATCGGCAAGGACAACATCGTCTTCCACTGCATCATCTTCCCCATCTTGCTCAAGGAACACGGGGGCTACAACCTCCCGACCAACGTGCCAGCCAACGAGTTCATGAACCTCGAGGGCGACAAGATCAGCACGTCGCGGAATTGGGCGGTTTGGGTGACAGAATACCTCGAGGACTTCCCCGAAGGCAGCGACGCGATGCGCTACGTCTTGACCGCCATCATGCCGGAACAAAAGGACAGCGAGTTCACGTGGAGCGACTTCCGCGACAAGGTCAACAACGAGTTGGCCGACGTCCTGGGCAACTTCGTGAACCGCGTGCTGGTGTTGACCCGCAAATACTACGACGGCGCCGTGCCGGCAGCCCCGAGCGACGATGCCCTCGACGCCACCGACCGCGCTCTGCTCGAGACGCTCACGGCGGCCCCTGCCAAGGTCGGCGACCTCATTGCCCGCCACCGCTACAAGGAGGCGCAGCTCGAAGCCATGAACGTGGCCCGCCTCGGCAACAAGTACCTGACTGAGCAGGAGCCTTGGAAACTCCAAAAAACCGACCCCGCCCGCACCGCCACGATCATGCACCTGACGTGCCAGGTCGTGGGCAACTGCGCTGTGCTCCTCGAGCCCTTCCTGCCCCAAACGGCCGCCAAGATCGCTGCTGCGTTTGGCGTGTCAGAGGCACGATGGAGCGACGCCCGCACCGACCTCGTTTCCGCCGGCACAGTCCTCGGCGACCTGCCCATCCTGTTCACCAAAATCGACGACGAAACGGTCGCCGCCCAAGTCGCCAAACTCGGCCAGAAAGGCAACGACCCTGACAACTCAACCCGCGAACTCATGCCCGCCAAAGACGAAATCACGTTCGACGACTTCACCAAATTGGACTTCCGCGTTGGCACCGTCCTCGAATGCGAAAAGGTCCCCAAGGCCGACAAGCTTTTGAAGCTCACTGTCGACACGGGCCTCGACACCCGCACGGTCGTCAGCGGCATCGCCGAGCACTTCGCTCCCGACGACGTCGTGGGACGCCAAGTCACACTCCTGATCAACCTCGCCCCACGCAAATTGCGCGGCATCGAGAGCCAAGGCATGGTCCTGATGGCCAGCACAGATGACGGTGGTTTGCGGTTCGTCACCCCTGAGGAGGGCGTTGCGCCAGGCAATGTCATCAGCTGACAGGGCGCTGCAATCTGGTGCGAACATCATGCAATCTTCCTTGTTCTTTGGGCCATGAGCCTTCTTGAACTATCTCAAAAACGACACAGCCCTCGCGCATTCGACGGCAGCACCTTGACTTGGGAAGACCTCGCGGAGGGATTTGAATCCGCGCGTTTGAGCAGCTCCTCTTACAACAATCAACCCTGGCGATTTGTGGTCGCCTTGAGGGGTGAAGAAGGCTTTGAGGTGCTGCTGAACACTGCGGTTGAGGTGAACCGCAATTGGATGAAAGACGCCGGCGCAATTGTGGGGGTCATCGCAAGCACCGTGCTTGAAAAAACCGGAGAGAAAGACCATGCGGCGCTGCTGGGCGTGGGCATGGCCGTTGGCGCCATGGAGTTGGCTTTTGTCGAGAACGGCCTCGTGAGCATGCAAGCTGGCGGGTTTGACCGGGAGGCATTCGCTGCTGCCGTCGAGCTTCCAAACCACATGGTTGCCGTTTCCCTGCTGGCGGTGGGTCGTTTGCCTCAAGGCCAAAAAGCGCCCGCCACCAAAGAACGCAAGTCCCTTAAAGACATTGCGTTCCGAGTTGGAGACACGTTGCGATGACGGCTCAAGGCCGATTCACAAGGTCACTTCGAAACCACCAAGCTGCCGGAAAACTTCTGCCCCTCTGTTCCTGACACGGACATGAGATAATGCCCTGCGGCCATTCCGCTCACGTCGATTCGTTCAACGTTGCTTTGAATGCCCCAAGTGCCTGCGAGTTGACCTTGCAGTGTCCAAGCTTGCAACTCGGCACCAACCCCATTGGGATTGAGGCTTTCAGGAAAGGTCACCGTGACTATGTCAGTCGCAGGGTTGGGATGCATTGCAATGGGGAGAGACTCCCTCACTTCGTTCAAGCCGTCAGGGTACTCACAGCCGTCAGCGTTGAGGGCGTCGGGATTGTAATTCGCATTATCAGGGTCGTTGCACGCAAATCCAATGGGCAACACAGCACGGAATTCATTTTCGTTGCTGCCTTCGAGGAATATCTGACATTGAATCTGACCAGAAATGTCTCCAGCCGTGGTGAGCTGCGCCACCAAGATTCTCAAATCACTACCTGCAATCGCCTCCACGTTGGTGGGAATGGGCAGGACAAACCAAGCGCTCCCGATGCTGCCTGTGACCTCAATGCTTTGGCCTGCCTCAAAGGCGGTGAAAGCCGCGAAAGTCGGGTCATCCAGGTTGATGATGTCCACTGCAGCGGTGTTGTCCTCTGCACCAATGGTCAGCCAGCTGTCGAATGCGAATTCTGGGAACGCTGCGAAAAAAATGGGGTTGACGTCGGTTGCAAACGCGGTTGTGGCCGCTTCGTGTTGGAACCAAGAGGGTTCCGTTGAGCTCGCGAGCACAAGAGGATTGTCGTCGTCTCCTGAGCAACTCACCAAGAAGTCCGTCTCGTTGGGCGTGTACAGATAAAGCCTGTACGTGGTCATGCCTGCCAACTCGCCCTCACTGTGAACGACTTCAGGGACGAGACCCAACCACGGATCGTCTTGTGCCGAGGCCGACTCTGGCGTGAGAACAAAAAAGAAGATGGAGAGGATTGAAAAAAAACGCATGTTCAGTGGGTTGGGGATGGAAAGATAACGTCCAGGGGTACCCGTTCGTTGCAAGAACAACACAGGTTGCAATGCCTGACACAAAAAAGCCCTGTCCGTTGAGACAGGGCTTGTGAGCCGATACGCGGACTTGAACCGCGGACCTACGCATTACGAATGCGTTGCTCTACCAGCTGAGCTATATCGGCTTGCGTTAAATGCGCCCGCAAAGGTACGGATGCGTTTTCGATTTGGTTTCACTCCGATGCACTCCAGCGACCCTTTTCGTGGAGGTGCTCGGCGATTTGGACCGTGTTCGTCGCCGCCCCCTTCCGCAAATTGTCCGCAACAATCCACATGTGAAGCCCTTTGGGATTGCCCAAATCACGGCGCAATCGACCCACAAACACATCGTCTTGGCCAGCTGCATTCCTCGGCATGGGGTACAGCAAGCGCTCGGGGTCGTCCTGCAAGACCACTCCCGGGAAAGCGGACAGGGCATCACGCACTTCTTGCAGGTCGAAGTCGCACTCAAACTCGACGTAAACTGCCTCGCTGTGACCGCCAACGACCGGCACGCGAACAGCTGTGCAAGACAACTCAATCGCACTGTCCCCCATGATTTTCTTCGTTTCGTGGTGGACTTTCATCTCCTCTCGCGTGTACCCGTTTTCTTGAAACGTGTCGCAATGGGGTAAGCAGTTTTGGTCGATCGGGTGCGGGTAAACACCGGTTCCCATGTCTCCCCGGCGCTCCGCCTCGAGCTGGGCCACAGCGGCTTGGCCCGTGCCCGTCACACTTTGGTACGTGTTCACAACCCCCCGACGAATGCGCCAACGGTCGTGCAAGGGCTTCAGGCACATCACCAGTTGCATGGTGGTGCAGTTGGGGTTGGCAATGACCAAATCATCAGGACCCAACACGTCTCCGTTGACTTCAGGCACCACCAATTTGTGTTCGTCAGACATGCGCCATGCGCTGCTGTTGTCCACCACTGTGATCCCTGCTTCGGCAAATCGCGGGGCCCATTCCAAACTCAAGCCACCACCCGCCGAAAACAAAGCCACCTGGGGCCGAGCGGCAAGTGCGTCCTCGATCGACACCACCGTGACTTCCTTCCCATTGAACGTCACTTTGCTCCCCACCGACCGGGCTGAGGCCACGGGCAACAACCTGGACACGGGAAAATCGCGCTCTTCCATCACCTTCAACATGGTTCGACCAACCATGCCGGTGGCTCCGACTATGGCTACGTGAAGGGGGGCTTGATTCCGTGACATGGATGGATCGATTGAATGTATGAACGTAGGCGCTCGTTTTGTGAGCGATTTGGCGGGTGCCACGCGAAAATACGAGGTTTGTCCACATGAAGAAATCGTGGGTCGCGGGGGGGATTTTGATGGCGTACGCCGGGGTTCAGCAAGGCGTCGCTTTCGGTCAGCTGTCAGCATGGGAGGCGTGGGAGTTGTCGGGGGTGGTGTGGTTTGGGGACCCCGAAGTTTGGAGCGTCGATTCCACGTCCGCTGCCCTGCCCATTCATCGGTTGAATGCCTCGACCGAAGGGACCCAAATCCTTTGGGGCTGTCCAACCTCCCCCCCTGCAGAAGGAGACATGTCGTGGAGGGCCTGGACGTTCTGGGAACAGGACCTGAATGGCTCCAACGCAAACCAAAGTGCCGTGTTGTGGGCTGCCCCGCCTGACTCCTCTGCGACCGCGTCAGTTGAAATCCTCGCCTTGTCACATCAGGCAGGATGGCTTGACGAAACGGGAGGGTTCGCAGCAGGCACCAATGGCAGCACTGACCCTTTGACAACACATGCTCCGATGATGGCCGAATGGGAGGTCGCAGAAGGCTGTCACGAATGGTCTGAACCCTTTGCGTTTACAGGCTATTGGACTTGGCACGACGACGGCCTTTGGAAGGTCAGAAGCTGGGACGATACTGGCCGAATCCAAACGTGGGTGGACACATTGACAACCCTCGACATCCATCGATTGCCCTGCCTGGGCATTGAAGTGAAACACACCTCAAGCAATGGAGATCGGTGGGCCTTTGGGTGGGTGCCCTCCGACCCTTCTTTGGACACCCTCAGCCCAACCGATCTGGCCGCCACAACCGTCGAATTGATTGCTCCAGATTTCCTGGAAGGGGTGCTTCAACACGAGTCCACCGAGGCCAACCTCGAAATGGACGTGACCCTTTCGTGCGATGGCGATGGAGAAGTGTTGTTCGCCCTGTTGCCAGATTCTACACTTTGCGACAACGCTTGGCTGTGGCAACTGCCATGCAGCCTGTCTGCCGAGCAATCCGTGGCGATTGGATGGGACGAATTGCTAGACACCCTGTGGCGTGATGGTTCTGCACACTTGACGAGCGGGGATTTGGCGTTCACGGAAATCATGGCCGATCCCACACCGGCGCTTTACGCCCCGGAGTCCACTTACCTTGAAGTGTTCAACGCCTCATCCTTGGCGATTGACCCCACTGCCCTTCGTTTGGTCGACAGCGGAGATACCTTGAATCTTGAGTGGGTGGAGACCGGCGCGGGCGACTTGGTGGTCCCAGATGGTCACTTCATCATCGCCGATGCTGCGGGGCCTTGGGCCGACTGGTTCGGAGGTGCAGTGGTCCGCGCTGTGGGCTGGTCTGGGCTGAGGGATGCTGGGGAAGCATTGGAGTTGCTGGGACCTGACCTCAACGTGATTGAGGACCTGAGCTTTCTTGATGCTTGGTGGAGGGACGTCCCTCAGGACGGGCAAAGCCTGTCATGCGCCAGCCCCCTCAGTTGCGACGATCCTGCGAATTGGCAACCTGACCCCCTCGGCGCATCTCCTGGACGACAAGCGAACCTTGGTTTGCTTTTCGCTGCAAACCAATCTGAATTGTCACTTCGAAGGACTCCAGATGACATCCTCACTGTACAATCGAATGTCCCCTGGGATCCTCGACATGAAGTGGTCTTGCACTTGACTTCGGCCACAGGAACCATGTCCTCGCCTCTGGCACACGGGTGGGATGATGAAGGTTTCAGCACCTGGAAGTGCCCCCTTTCTGAAGGTGTCGACGGCCCATTCAACCTGACCATCCACTCGCCACCTTCGTGTCAGAGTGGCCAGGCGCTGGCCGACATAGACACCCTTTGGGATGGCCACCGTCCACCTCAGCCAGAAGACATTTTGCTCACGGAAATCCTCTCTTCAGCGCACCCCATCCTGCAAAGCGAATTTGTTGAATGGTTCAATGCGAGTGGCGACACACTGGGTTGGAAGGGTTCCCCCTGGGTGCCTGGTGCGTGTTTGATTCAAGCCACGCACACCCAGGCCCATGTTCAGACGTGGATGGGACCTTCCTGGTTCGAGACCAACCAAGACATGATTTGGGAGGTTCTTCCCAACCTCTCCCTCACCAATGACAACGGTAAAGTGACCTTGGAAGACGAGTGGGGCAACCTCTTGGCCTCAGTTGATTACAGCCAATGTGGGCACTCGTCCGCCAACGGGGCAAGTGAAGGTCGCTCCATGGAGTGTTTGCCTTTCAGATTCAATTCCGCATTTTCCGAGCCGAGCTCCAGGCAACCTGCTTGGCGAACGGCTCCTGATGATCGAGGCATGTCTCCTGGCCAGGCGGGAGTCTGGGAAGCTTTGGGCGAGGATGCCTTGAGCGCGAATCAGGCTTCATGGGGTGTTTTCGAAGGTGCCTGGGTCATGACCGTCCCTGGTCATGCTCAGGCAGAGTGTTGGGCGAAAGAGCGGTGGGAACCTGCGACGGAATGGGCGCCCTTTTGGCACAATGGAGTTCTCATGATGAAGGCCGATCATGGACCCGCGATCAGCGCTATGGGGCCCGTCAACATGCATGATTCCGAACTGTCTTTTCCTCAATTGTCTTGGCAAGACCATGCGTCTTCCGAGGCTCCGCCGCAATGGAACGAGGTTCTCTTGGAGCCCATGGGTGGGAACGTCTCGTTTTTGGAATGGCAGACTTCCGATGTCACGCTTTGGTCGGGTCAGTGGCATTGGAGTTCCCAGCCCAATCCAGACCCACAAGACTTTGTCTCAGTCAGCGACATTGATTGGCTGCTGGAGCCCCACTCTTACCCTTGCTTTGCGTCATGTCCCAATTGGGTGGACGAGCATGGTCTTTCTTGTCTGAGCGCCAACGTTCCCTCACTCTACGGTGATCGTGTGTTGACGATGCAGTCTCAAGACCACTCTGCAAGCATCGACCTTTCTGCAGTGGAGTCTAGCGCTTGGGTTTTGGAGGAGGAGGGGCGTTCCATGGCGCGCATTCCCGGGACGGACATTTGGACTTCCACCCCTCCACCAATTTGGGCCACCCCGGGGAAGCAAAATGGTCCAGCCCACATCACGCCAACGAAAGACGGCACCAACACTCGATTGTTGTGCTCGCAATCCATCCGGCCTGGAGGAGATGATTTGTGGGATGTGGCCACAATGACGTGGTCTCCACCAGGGGGAAATGACCTCTACGAACTGAATTACGGAGTGGTGGATCCAATGCGAAGTGTGCCGTTGCAGTCGTTCGAGGCGATGTGGTCCTCTGCACCCTTGCAATGGGACTGGAAAGGAACGGATGAGCACAACCTTCTCGTGAACCCTGGTCCATATCTCGCCGTGGTTGAGTGGGTTGAACATTCGACTGGCCGTCGTGGAGTGGATCGATGCATGGTTGCTGTCGCTCCGGGACAATGAATTGGTGAACATGTGCGACCTTGGCGACATGCTGGAAGGCGCCCCATTGAACCTCTCGCGAGCCTTGAATGCCCCGTTGCTGTGGTTGGTCGTTGTCACCCTGATCGGCGTTTGGGTGCTTTTGGCCGGCTTTCCGAGGGAAGTTCAGCGCCTGACGTGGGCTTGGTCGCGTCCAAGAAATTTGGCGTTGCGCAATGCTTCTGAAACTCCGCGCACCATGGGGGTTGCCTTGAATGTGGCGATGTCAATGACGGGGTTGATGACTGGCGTTTGGCTGATGGAAGACCAAGCTGCTGTCCCTGTTGCTTGGTGGGGCGTGCCTGTTTGGGTTCTGGGGGGTCTGATGTTGCGGGTGATTTTTGGGCGCGTCGCGTTTGGTCCTGGAGACCTGTCCAGCGCTTTGGTGGAGTTGGGTAGGCACAACAACACATGGGTTGGATTGTCCATCGCGGTGTGCACCGGTGTGGTGGTGTTCAGCCCGCATTTGCAAGCACAGCAGTGGGGGATTTTGGGGCTGGTGGTGATCTTCGGATGTGCCATGATTCACGGGGCCCTGCGGGCAACTCAACTGGTGAGGTCCTCCAACTCACAAAGGCTTGTTGGAATCTTGTATCTTTGCACCCTCGAATGGGGGTGGACCGTGTTTTGGGTCTCCTGGAGCGTTGGCCTTCTCCTTTGAGGACATTGAATCGCAACACCCATGGCCCAAAAGATCAAAACCGTCCTGATCTCCCAGCCCAAGCCGTCCACAGAGAAGTCGCCCTATTTCGACTTGGCCGACAGGCAAAAACTCACCATTGACTTCCGTCCATTCATTCATGTGGAAGGCATGGATGCCCAAGAGTTCCGCCAACAAAAAATCGACTTGGCAGAGCATACTGCTGTGATTTTGACCAGCCGACTCGCGGTGGACCATTACTTCCGCCTTGCGAAGGAGATGCGCTTTGACGTCCCGGACTCCATGAAGTATTTCTGCATTTCTGAAAGCACAGCTTACTACCTGCAGAAGTACGTTCAATACAGGAAGCGCAAAATTTTCCATGGGACGATCAAGTTTGACGAGGTGGTCGCGCTGATGAAAAAGCACAAAAACGAAACGTTCTTGTTGCCTTCCTCTGACTTGCTCAAGAGCAGCATTCCCAACGCGCTTGATACGGCGGGCTTCAATTATTCGCGCGCCATCATGTACCGCACAGTCTGCTCAGATTTGAGCGATCTGAGTGACGTGAAGTACGACGTCCTGGTTTTCTTCAGCCCAAGTGGCATCGAGTCTTTGTTCAAGAATTTCCCTGACTTCGAGCAGGGACCAACGCGCATTGCGGTGTTTGGTCCCACCACGGCGAAGGCCGCAGAAGCAGCAGGATTACGCATCGACATCAACGCACCCACCGCCAAGGCTCCGTCCATGACCATGGCCTTGGAGCAGTACATCACAGGCTGAGTGCACACCCTGTCCAAACGCGAGCGGTTGAAATCGACCGCATTGATGGATCTGGCGTTTGCAAAAGGGGTCAGGATGAAACAATACCCCTTGATGGGTCGGGCAATTCAAACCGATTTGCCCCACGACGTGCCTTTTCAAGCGGCCTTCTCCGTCGGGAAAAAGCGATTTCGACGGGCCGTGGATCGCAACCGAATCAAAAGGCTGTTGAGGGAGGCCTGGCGCTTGGAAAAAAGCCGTTTGGCCAAAAATTGGGAACCGGGCACCCCCCAATGGGCTGTGGTGTTCATCTTTGTGGGAACGGAGATTCCCACGTTCTCTGAATGCCAAGGTTTGATGGCACGTGCCATTGAGCGCCTCGACAAGGCACGAAGAGACGCCGGCAATCGCCAAACCAACCCATAACGTTGCCCTTCATGCGCCGATTGTTGTTCATTCTTGGGATCCCCACGGCCCTCTGCCTGACCCTGGCTGCCAACCTCAAAGACGACTACTTCGAAATGTCGAAGCAGCTCGAAATCATGCAATCTGCATTCCGAGAATTGAATTTGTTTTACGTCGACGAGTTGGCTCCAGGCGAGTTGATGGAAACGGGCATCAAAGCCATGCTGGCTCAACTCGACCCTTACACCCGCTACTTCCCAGAGTCCAAAATGGAGGACGTCCGCTTCATGCAGACGGGAGAGTATGGCGGAATCGGTGCGAGCATCGAATCACGCAAAGGCAAAACCATCGTGGTCGATGTGTTGGAGGGTGAGCCTGCAGAAATCGCGGGGGTCCAGCTGGGCGACGTGGTCATTGGCGTAGATGGAAGGATCATCGAAGGGCTGACCCAAGACCAAATTGGTGACTTGCTCCAAGGGGCCGCAGGCACGCCTGTCCAACTTGAAGTCCAGCGACCTGGTTCAGCGTCATCGTTGACGTTTGACTTGGAGCGTCGCAAGGTCAAAGTGCCTGACGTTCCCTACAAGGGAATGTTGTCGGACAAAACGGGCTACCTCGCCTTGAACTCCTTCACAAAAACCGCGAGCTCTGAAGTGCGAAAAGCTCTGATTCACCTCACCGATTCCCTTGGGGCAGAAAACGTGGTCATTGATCTGCGTGGCAACGGTGGTGGACTTCTCCGAGAAGCCATCGCCATGGTGAATCTGTTTGTCGGCAAAGGGCAAGAGGTGGTCAGCACCAAAGGCAAGACCCCTGACTGGAACAAGTCCTACAAAACACGCATGGCAGCGTTGAAGCCCAACTTGCCCTTGGCGATTTTGGTGGATGGAAAATCGGCATCCGCCAGCGAAATCGTTGCAGGCACGATTCAGGATTTGGACCGTGGCATTGTGGTGGGAGAAGAGTCGTTTGGGAAAGGACTCGTGCAACAAACCAAGAAACTCGCGTACGGGACTCGGATGAAAGTGACCGTGGCGAAGTACTACACTCCAAGCGGCCGATGTGTGCAGCGCCTCGATTACAGTCACCGCGACGACGCAGGGAAAGTCCATGCCCAGGCTGATTCCACGCTGAACACCTTTTACACCACCAGTGGACGTGAGGTCATTGAAGGGCGAGGCGTCCTTCCAGATGTCGACGTTCCAGCGGAGTTGATGAGTTACGTCCTTGAGGGCTTGCTCGAAGAAGGGGTGTTGTTCGACTTTGTGGTCACACACCGAGACAAACTGTCCGCACCAGAAGATGCCGGACAATTCTCGCTTTCCCCTGACACCTGGGATCAATTCGTGGCGTACGTCTCCCAATTCGAGGATGTGCCTTACGCGTCACGCACTTACCAGGCTTTTGAAGCCCTCCAAGAACAGGCAGAGGAAGAACTTCTCGACCGGTCAAACGCGGCTGCTTTGACCCAACTTCAACAAGGACTCGAGGCTGATGTTGCCAGGGATCTCGCGCAGCACAGGGAGGAGATCGAGCGGGCACTGAGCCAAGAACTGGTGGCTCATTTGTACAACACCACGGGTGAATACCGCCATGGTCTCAAACATGACCCCGTGGCCAACCGTGCAGTCGATTTGCTAGAATCCGAGGCTTACGTCTCCATCCTTCAAGGGCCGGGAGTGACTGAATGATGGGTGCAATCCATCCCAAGCTGCAAGCCCAGTTGGGATGGGCCCTTGTGATCTTTGGGTTGCCTTGGTCGCACGCCGCCATGAGCTTGGGAACAGCATGGGTTGGCGTTTGTGCGCTCATGGCTTGGTGGCAGGCCGGCCTCGCACTCAACCTTTCCCGCCCAATCGGCACCTCTCCTTGGTTGTGGTTGATCATGTTGTTGGGCTGGGAAACGGGGTCTTTGGCTTGGTCAGACCATGTGGATTGGGGCCTTCATCAACTTTCGATTCAGTCCTCGCTCCTTGTGCTCGCTTTGGCTTGGCTCATCGTTCCCCTCAAACGCAAGGAACACCTCCAAACCTGGGTCTTCCAAAGTGCCGCATTGGCCATGATTGGTGTGCTCGCTTGGGGAGCTTGGCGCACCCTTGACGGCACCCTTTTGCAAGGACGAGACTGGACCCCGTGGACGTCCCACATTCGGTTGTCGATGCTGATTGCGCTGGGCATGGTTTGGGGTGACCATCAACCCAAAAGTTGGCGGCTTGCATACCTCGGACTTTGGGTGGCTTTCACTGCGGTTACAGGGTCATTCACCTCCGCTTTGTTGATCCCTTTGGCCCTGGTATGGAAGCTTTGGAATGCAACTCATGGCGCTCTTCGGAGGCGTTTGGCATCGGCCTTCGTCGCTGGAACATTCGGAGTGATTTTTCTTACGTCCCAGTGGCTCCAAGTGGCCCCTTTACCCTCCCCCATCAACGAGCTCCCTACCCACACTTCATGGGGAAACCCTTACGTGCATCGTCCGGAAAGCACCTTGTCCGAAGGGGATCATCGCGTGCATTTGTTTTGGTGCGAACAGGAGTGGGCAACCGCTTGGAATCAAGTCAGCGAGATGCCCCTTGACCAAAGGGACAGCCAAGGGTTCACCAATCGCGACAGGTTGCCTCGTTACCTGGCTTCCTTAGGGTGGCCTAAAGATGGCGAGCACATCTTGCAACTTTCAGACCGCGATGTCGCAGCCATTGAGTCTGGCGCCACACACCACATACCACGCACTGGTTTGCTGCTCAGGTTGAGGGAATTCAAACGGGAGTGGGAGGTTTGGCAAGCAGGAGGCAATCCAACTGGACACGCCCTCTTCCAGCGAGTGGAGCATTGGACTGCGGGACGGCGCGCTTGGCTTGCCGCACCATGGTTTGGCCATGGTGTGGGAGACGTGCCTGTCGCCATGGAACGTGCCTACGAAGATGTGGGGTCGAAGTTGGCAGAAGGACACCGACACAGGTCGCACAATCAGCACTTGACGTGGGGCATTTCAACTGGATTCATCGGCTTGATTCTCTGGATTGGTCTTTGGGCGGTGTGGCTGCGCAGCTGTATGCCCGACAACAAACATGCACTTTGGGGAGGTGTCGTGCTCGCTCTGAGTTGCGTCTTCGAAGACACCCTAGAGACCCAAGCAGGGGTGATCCTGTCCTTCCTGGCATTGTTTGCCTGTCTCCGACCTCGACGCTGAATTTGGCCTCAACTCGATTCGAAGAGGGCGCGCACAGCGGCATGCACCTCCTCCACCGACAGGTCCAACCCACCATCTGGCAACGTCCGTGTGGTGGAGAGGAGTTTCGATGGCCCCAACGGAGCCCAACGCTCAGGCCAAAACGGAGCGTCCCCCCGATACAGCCCCACCACAGGGGTGTCCAATGCGGAGGCAATGTGCAGCGGCCCTGTGCTTGACGCGACCACAACACCGACCTGACCCAGCACAATCATCAGGTCTTCAAGCGACCAAGTCCCCATGCCGTCTTTGAGCAAAGGCTCGTTCTGCCGGGCATCGAGCCATTCAGCAAAGTCGGTTCGTTCGGTTTTGGTTCCTGAAAAAATGACGTGCCTTCCCTCGGCCAGAAGTTGTTCAGCAAGGGACATGAACCTCGATTTTGACCAGCTGTTGGCCGAACCGTGGTTGCCTGGGTGCAACACCACTGCCGTCGACCAAGGGAACGTTCCCAAGTCATCGACTCCATCCAGACCTTCACTGGACAACCCTGTCAACCCCATCCAATCTGCTGGTTGGGGAAATTGCCATGCCGCAGGCAATGCAAGGCGATGCAACAACCTCAAGCCCTGAAGTGATTCGTGTGTGGGGCGATTGCGGCGACTGCGCCACGACCGTGTATTGGCCCAAACAAGTCCAGCAAGACGCCGACCTGTGGCCACTCGCCACGGCACTTTGGCCTGAGCAGCAGCGCGCAACAACGTGGCCTCCGGAAACGCAAAAACGACCGCATCCAACCCCTCAAACAAAGCGATTGTGGCATCGTCTGAAGCGCCTTCCCCATCCCAAACACGAACGCCATCGACCACCTCGGATTGAGTGACAATGGGCGCCGCATATGGACGACAAATCCAAACCACTTCCGCCGCGGGCATCATGGCCTTCAGCGCACCTGCAATCGGCAAGGACAACACGTTGTCGCCCAGCGCATCCGTCCGAACCACACCGATGCGTCGGCAATGCCGAAAAGGAGCCTCACTGCGAACCATCTTCCACTTCCAATACGCAGCGAAGGCGCTCCACTTGGCCACTTGCATGCCTGCCTTTCCATCACGCCACCCCCCTTGAATGAGAGCCTGTTTGGTCCACTGAAACACCGCCCTGGCCGCCGGCTTGAAAGCCCAGCTCTTCCGATTTGCCCTGAGGGCATCGGCCGCTCCCAGCCGCGCAAATTTGGCCCATTGCCGCAAATGGTCTGACGTGCTGTGGTAGCTGAAATGCCACAGGTCGCATCGCAACTCTTGGACTTCGACCCCTTCTTTGGGCAACCACTTTTCATGAAGCATGCCTCCCTCACGAGGTGTGGCCCACGTGCCGGAACCTTTAGACCACAGACGAATCTTGCGGTCAGGATACCACCCTCCATGCCGGATCCAAGTGCCGCAATAGTTGGTCAGGCGAGGCACGGACCAAGCCCCCTTCTGGGTGATTGGCGTGGACGCCTTCCATAGCAGCACTTCATCGACGAGCTCTTCACTCAAGGCTTCGTCCGCATCCAAACTGAGCACGAATGGCTGTCGGGCTTGGCTTGCGGCCCAATTTTTTTGATCCGCATAGGTCGTGAAGGGTCGGTCGAACACTCGAGCACCCTGGGCCTCTGCAATGGATTTGGTCGCGTCTGTCGAACCAGAATCAACGACCACGACCTCTTCTGCAACCCGTGCCACAGACGCAAGGCATCGAGGCAGGTTGAGCGCTTCATTTTTGGCAATGACAACAACGCTGAGCACGGCCTCCAAGTTAGGTCTTGTTCAGCGGTTCCCACCGGGGAAAGTGCCGCTCCGTTGTGGATAAAGCGCCTTGTTGCCACCTGCGGACTGACTTACTTTTGGCCGTATGAACGTGTTGCTTATTGGCTCTGGAGGACGAGAGCATGCCATGGCCTGGAAATTGGCCCAAAGCTCCTTCCTTACCCAGCTTTTCGTTGCTCCCGGCAATGCTGGAACGGCGGACGTCGCCACCAACCTCAAGTTGGACGTAAGCAAGCACGATGCGGTTTCTCGTTCCATCAAGAAACACGACATCCAGATGGTGGTGGTGGGGCCCGAAGCCCCGCTTGTAGATGGGCTTGTGGATCATTTGCTCGACTGTGGAAAGCACCCTGAATTGGTCGTCATCGGCCCCAGAAGTGAGGGAGCACAGTTGGAAGGCAGCAAAGCCTTTGCCAAGGCATTCATGAAGCGACACAACATTCCCACCGCGGGATACGGTGCCTTCAATGGAGAAGAACTGGACGCCGCCCTCGCTCACCTCAGAGGCGCCAAGCCACCTTACGTCCTGAAAGCGGACGGGTTGGCAGCAGGGAAAGGCGTCATCATCACGGAAGACCTCGAAGAAGCTGAAAAAGTGGTCGCCGACATGCTTTCTGGGGCCTCCTTTGGCTCCGCCGGTCAGCGCGTGGTCATCGAAGAATTCATGGACGGCATCGAGTGCAGCATGTTTGCTGTGACCGATGGCAAAGCCTACCACCTCTTGCCTTCAGCCAAGGACTACAAGCGAATTGGCGAAAGAGACACCGGACCCAACACAGGCGGCATGGGTGCCGTGAGTCCCGTGCCTTTCATGGACGCTGAATTTCATGAAAAGGCCATCAACCAAATCATCATTCCCACCGTCAAAGGATTGGCCGCTGACGGCATCCCATACAACGGGTTCCTCTTCTTTGGTCTGATGAAAGTAGGGGGAGATCCTTATGTGGTGGAATACAATTGCAGGCTCGGTGACCCTGAGACGGAGGTCATCATGCCGCGCATTCAAAGTGACCTTCTTCACCTTTTTGAAAACATGGGCGCTGGCTTGCTCAGCGAATACGACTTGCAAATTGATCCACGGACGTGCAGCACGGTGATGCTGGTGTCCGAAGGGTATCCTGGAAGCTACGACAAGGGCAAAGCCATCACGTTGCCTGAGCGCCCAGAAGAAGGCTCTCTTCTTTTCCACGCAGGCACAGGAACGTCTCGTGGTCAAGTTGTCACAGCGGGAGGACGTGTTTTGGCTTGCACGGCCATTGGCAACACCCCAGAGAAAGCGTTGGCCAAGAGTTACGCGTTGGCAGACAAGGTTTCCTTCGATGGGAAAACGCTCCGAAGCGACATCGGCCAAGACCTGCTTTAACGGGACGACAAACAGACTGTGATTGCATGCGCGCTGCCTTAGCGAACGCCATCCAGACGTCAGATGTGCTCCTGAGGAGGGGCAATCACATGATCGTGCCCTCCTGCTCTGCGCGGTTGTTGAACTTCTTCTGAAGCCTCAACCAAAAGAGCAGCCCCCCCAATCCCAGCGCGATGACGGCCCAATTGAACCCATTGCTGATGGGCAACAACACCGTGGTGAAGGTCCATTCGACGAATTGAGCGAGGGGCGTGATGATGTCTTGGGTGTTCATGTCTTGAGGTCTTGCGAGGCAAAAATACGCAAGGCCTTTTGATTGAAGTGAAACCTTTTTCGAAACCGTCCCGTAAGGTGGTGTCGAAACCCAATTCACATCGTTATGAAAGCATTTGTCACCACCCTGTTTGTCAGCTTGACCTTGATCACCTTCGGACAAAACCCGAACGGTGAATTGAACGAAACGCCTCGTCACATCGTGGACAAGGCTGTTGCCAAGTGGAAGGAAAAGAACGCAACGTTGACCGCTGCCACCAACCAGGTCAGTGAGGGCTCAGCCATGGCTGCCGAATTTGCGTTTGCCGACGAAACCTTGGACCGAATCGAGTCCATCGACCGTGGCCTGTGGAACGAAACAACAACTTGGGATTGCGCTTGCATCCCCACTGCTGGGCACAATGTCACCGTGCGCCACGAAGTGACCTTGTCCGCCGACGCTGCCGTTGGTTCGTTGTTGTTGGACAACGGCGGTCGATTGTTGGCCAACGATCCTGCAACCTTGACCTTCAAGGGCAACTTGACCAGTGTCGAAGTCCAGCCTGGCTCAAACAACATCAGCTTGGTTGCTGACAATGCGGGCGCAGCACAAATGTTGGATGCCAACATGTCCATCTCAAACTTGACCGCCACGAACCGCACATCTCTGGAAGTGTACGGCAGCGTCGAGGCGTTTGGGCACGTTGAAGTCAACGACGCCACCTTGGCCATCGACGCCAATGCGACGTTGACGTTGGGCGAAGACGAATTGGGTCGAGCAACAATCTTGCGCAAGAATGGCGGCAACGTCATCGGCAAGTTGACCCGCGAAATCTACTTGGCGGCTGCACCCAATCGCGACATGTCTTTGGTGGAGCAACGCATCACGACTGGATTGGAGGGAGTGACCGTTGGTGAATTTGTAGGTGACATCCCAACATGGGGTTTTGACGGTGCAGACGATCCTTCAGGTTTCTCCAGCATCGGCTACTGGAGCGCTTCCGCCACCTGGAATTACGCCGCAGTGGGAGACATCAACGACACGTTGCCCGTTTTTGAAGGGATCTACTTGGCCTTGGATGCCACGGAATCGTACACCTTGACGTTTTCTGGAACCTTGCCTGCCAGCGACGTCACAATGGACATTCCCCAAAATGCATTCAACGTGTTGGTTGGCAACGCCACCAATGCCAATGCCAGCTTGAACGACATCGACGCTCAATTCGGAGACAACAACACCAGCTTTCGTTGCTGGAACACCCGCACCTTGCAATTTGACCAGTTCATCGGTGGCTTGAGCACAAACGAGTTGAATGCCACCTTGCAACCCAACACGACATGTGAATTTGCGCCTTCTGGTGTCTCAGAGTTGACAATGGCCTTGAACGAAGGGATGCCCAAAGGCGCCCAGACTGCGTCGTCAACCAATGTGGCTGGTAGCATTGTGCTGTCTGCAGCCAACGCCACTGGGTTTAAAGACGAAAGTGTCGTGGCCTTTCGAGAAGGCACAGCAACGCAGTTCTTGAACACTGAGGATGCGTTGAACTCCTCTTCTTTGTACAGCGCTTGCGACTTGTCTTTCCGCGATGCCGCTGGCAACCGAAGCGCCATCTCTCAGTTGGATTTTGCGGACGAAACCCAAACTCAGCTGGACGTGGTCTTGGCCGCCAACCGTCCCATCGACGGCACGTACACGATCGCCGTTGAAGAAATGACTTGGAACGAAGGTTGTGCCTTCATCACTATGGAAGGTGACTCTGTGGCCATGCCTTTGGAAGAAGGTTTTTTGACCACCATTGAATTGGATGGCAACAGCAACAACACCCGCACTGTTGGCACCATCACTTTGCTGCCTGCAACCCGCGCTGAAGTGTCTTCTCCTGGCTGTGACGGCGAAGGTGAGACGTTCATTACTGTGTTGCCTTCAGGCGACGGTCCTTGGGACATCGCTTTGAGCGACGCCATGGGCAACCCAGTTGCAGGCACTGCGCAGGGATCCGGCATCAAGTTTGACGATTTGGCTTCTGGGACCTACACCTATGCCGTGTTGAACAACGGCAACTTCTCATGCGGTGCACAAACCGGACAACACACTGTGGTGCGCCCAACCGATTTGGAACTGGAAACCACCATTCAAAACGATTGCGGACAAGGCGGTTCTGTTCAAGCCAATGTAGCCAACACCACGTCGGAGGTGACTTACACCTGGAACAATGGACAAACGGGATCTGAATTGACCCAATTGGCAGGTGGCAAGTACACCGTGATTGCACAGGATGCAGCGGGTTGTGCAGACACTGCCCAAGTCATGGTGGTGCGCGCGCCTCAAGTTCACGTTGCTTCGACCGCGGGATTGTGTGACGGAAGCACTGAAATGCGAATCGACATCAACGCCAACAACGACACGGCCATGTGGAACATCAAGTTGACTGACGCGTTGGGCAATGCCCAAGGAACGGCCTTGAACGTGACTGCGCCATTGTCATTCAACGTGGCTGCCGCTGGAACATACAACGTGGAAGTGATGCCATTGAACGGATTGGGTTGTGGCATCCAAATGCACGAAGCAGTCGTGACGCCAGCCTCGAATTTGGATGTGACTGCCAACGCCACTCAAATGACATGTGGTGATGTGGATGCAGGCGCCATTGAATTGAACATCATGGGCGCTTACGGTGACGCACAAGTTGCATGGGATCACGGCGCTGAAGGCATGACTTTGACCGAGTTGGCGGGCGGCGACTACCGTGCTGTGGTGACCGACGACAACGGTTGCACTCAAGAAGTCGAAGTGTCTTTGAACGAGAGCCCAACCGTGCAGGCAAACTTCACAGCTCCCATCACGGGGTTGACTGCAGATGCTGGCAACGACGGTTTCACCGTGATGTTCACCAACACCTCTGAAGGAAACGTGTCTGAACAAACGTGGACGTTCATGCACACTGGTGAGGAAAGCCAAAACTTCCACACAACGTACACCTTCGAAGAGGCTGGTGCTTACGATGTGATGTTGGAAGTGCGCAACGACCAGTGTGTGGACATCATCCGCAAGCGTGTGGTGGTTGAAGGCAACGCCACTGGAAGCAACGAGGAAACGGTGGAAGATGTGACCTCTGGTGTGGATGAAGAGATCATCTACAACACGAACAATCCTGTGATGACTTCAGAAGGCTGGATGATCGATTTGGGCGTTGAAGGTGAAGGCATGACCATGGTGGCTTACGACTTGACTGGACGTCAGTTGTGCAGCGCCATCGCAACCAACGGCGGCGGACAGATCTACATCGAAAACAACCAATGGCCCAGCGTCGTGTTGTTGCGTTTGGTTCACGAACCAACGAACACCATGCGCACTTGGAAAATGGTTCGATAAGGACGTGCACAGGAAGGTGAGAATGCCGAACTTCGCAACATGAAGATTGGTGTTGTCACCTTCCCCGGCTCCAACTGCGACATGGACATGGTTCATGCGCTGAGCCAAGACCTCGGCTTCAACGTGGTGCAACTCTGGCATAAAGACAGAGACCTGCAAGGCGTTGAAGCCGTTGTGCTTCCTGGCGGTTTCAGCTACGGAGATTACCTCCGCAGCGGCGCAATCGCCCGCTTCTCCCCCATCATGGAAGAGGTTGTGTCATTCGCTCATGGAGGCGGCCGCGTGTTGGGCGTGTGCAATGGATTCCAAATCCTTTGTGAGGCTGGGTTGTTGCCCGGGACCCTCCGTCACAACGAAAGCCGCAAATTCATTTGCCGGAACGTGAACCTCAAGCCCGTGTCCCGCACCGCAGCCGTTTCTGCAGGATGCAACACTGAAACACCGCTCGTGATTCCCATTGCTCACGGAGAGGGCAATTACTTCATTGACGAAGATGGCTTGAAAGGCCTTCAGGGCAACGACCAAATCTTGTTCCAATACTGCGACGAGCAAGGCAAAGTCAACGCCATGAGCAATCCCAACGGCGCCCTGCTGAACATCGCGGGTGTGTGCAATGAAGGGAAGAACGTCTTTGGCATGATGCCTCATCCGGAACGTGCATGCAGCGAGGACCTCGCCAATGCGGATGGCCGGGCAATTCTTCAAGGGTTGGCCGAGCAAGTGCTCGCCTGATCGAGGGCCTTGTAGACAGGCCATTGGTGCAGTGTTGGCGTCTTTTGGGGTGAAAGGAAACCTCGAGGGGTTAGATTTGTTACTTCCCCTCAACCCCTTGATCGCCAAACCATGGACGCTTACGCCGCCGGCCCTTTCCTCTCGCAGATTCAACATCCTGCGGATCTCCGGGCCAAATTCAAGCCTGAGGACTTGCAACAAGTTTCCGACGAGTTGCGCCAGTTCATCGTGGACGTCGTCTCCGAAAAAGGCGGTCACTTCGGGGCAAGTTTGGGGGTTGTGGAGCTCACCGTGGCCCTGCACTATGCCTTCAACACTCCGGAAGACCAAATCGTTTGGGACGTGGGGCACCAAGCTTATGGCCACAAAATCCTCACGGGACGCCGAGATCAATTCCACACCAACCGTCAATACCAAGGGCTGAGCGGGTTCCCGAAGCGCAGCGAAAGTGAGTACGACACGTTTGGAGTCGGGCACAGCAGCACCAGTGTCAGTGCCGCCTTGGGCATGGCCGTCGGCAGCCGGCACAATGGACAACGCGACGTTCAGCACGTGGCCGTGATTGGCGACGGCGCCATGACCGCGGGGTTGGCCTTTGAGGGCCTGAACCACGGCGGCGTGGAGGACACCAACATGTTGGTCATCCTCAACGACAATTGCATGTCCATCGACCCCAACGTCGGGGCGTTGAAGGAGTACCTGACAGACATCACAACCTCGCACACCTACAACAAAGTGAAGGATGAGGTTTGGGAACTTTTGGGCCGAATCAGCAAGTTTGGGCCCAACGCGCAAGCCATCGCCCAAAAAGTGGAAAACGCCGTCAAGAGCGCGGTGCTCAAGCAAAGCAACCTCTTTGAATCGCTGAATTTTCGGTATTTCGGTCCTGTGGACGGGCACGACGTCGAATACCTGTCCAAAGTGCTCGAAGATTTGAAAGACATCCCTGGGCCCAAGCTGCTTCACGTGGTGACGCGCAAAGGTGCTGGGTACGCGCCATCCGAGTCAGGAAGCGCCACCACTTGGCACGCGCCTGGGCTGTTCAATAAAGAAACTGGAGAGATCCTGAAGGGCGCGGACAACACCCCCAAGCCCCCCAAGTTTCAAGATGTGTTTGGGCACAGCATCATTGAATTGGCCAAGGCCGACCGCCGCATTGTCGGCGTAACTCCGGCCATGCCTTCAGGGTGCAGTTTGAAGTACATGATGCAAGAGATGCCCGACCGCGCGTTCGACGTGGGCATTGCCGAGCAGCACGCTGTGACGTTCAGCGCGGGCATGGCCACCCGAGGTCTCGTCCCCTTTTGCAACATCTACTCGAGTTTCATGCAACGGGCCTACGACCAAGTCATCCATGACGTGGCCATCCAAAACTTGCACGTCGTGTTCTGTCTCGATCGCGGTGGTTTGGTGGGTGCCGACGGACCAACGCACCACGGCGCTTACGACATGGCCTACATGCGTTGCATTCCCAACCTCGCAGTGAGCGCTCCGATGGACGAGCAAGAATTGCGGAACCTCATGTACACGGCTTCGCAAAAGCACGACGGACCCTTTGTGATTCGTTACCCACGTGGAACCGGGTCCATGGTCGAATGGCAAACGCCATTTGAAGCCGTTGAAATCGGTCGAGGTCGACGCTTGCGCAACGGAGAAGACATCGCCCTTCTCAGCATCGGCGCAATCGGCACAGAAGTGTCCAAGGCGGCCGAAGCACTTGCCAAGCGGGGCATCAATCCCGCCCATTACGACATGCGCTTCGTCAAACCGTTGGACGAAACCATGCTGCACGAAGTATTCAGTCGTTTCAAAGATGTCATCACCATCGAAGATGGATGCGTGCAAGGAGGCATGGGCAGTGCCGTGGCCGAGTGGGCCATGGAACAAGGTTATGCCTCGCGTGTTGCGCGACTCGGAGTGCCCGACCGCTACATCGAACACGGCACGCAGGCCCAGCTCTACAAAGAATGCGGTTACGACGCGGAAGCCATTGCCGAAAAGGCCGTTGAAATGTGCGAAGCACGCGCGGCCAAGTCCTCCGATTCCGGCATGCGAATTGCCTGATTCAGTCCTTTCTCGCGAGGTTCCCGTGACGTAGTTTCGGGAGATGGAAGAACCCATTGTCAATCGTGTCGAAGAGAGTGGCCTGATTCAAGTCGATTTGGGGAAACTTCTGGCGCCACGACCAACGGCAGCCGTAGATCTGGCCAAGTGGCTCGACCAGGGCATTGTGCTTCGAGAAAAAGCCTTTCGTCAGCGGGTTTCCGAGTGGGACGCTTCCCAGCTTGAAGGTCACGTTGTGGCCATGCATTGCAGCTCCGATGCCATTCTTCCGGATTGGGCTTGGATGCTTGTGGCAGCCAAACTGCAGTCCTTTCAGGCGACCTCGCTGGTGGGTTCACTTGACGAAGCCCAAGCCCACGCCTGGAGACTTGCCGTTCAATCCATCGAACTCGACACCTACCGCGACCAAAGGGTCATTGTGAAAGGGTGTGCCACTGCAGGCGGGCCTGCCACACTCGTCGCCTTCACCCAACGCATTGGGGCCGTGGTGCGCAGCCTCATGTTTGGCGAGGCGTGCAGCGCCGTCCCCCTGGTCAAGAATCCCAAGCAATGATCACCCCTCCCTCTGACAAGAAACTGTTTTTGGTCGACGCATACGCCCTGATTTTTCGGGCGTATTACGCATTCATCAAGAATCCGCGCATCAACACCAAAGGCATGAACACATCCGCGGTGTTTGGCTTCACCAATGCGCTCATGGAAGTCATTCGGTCGGAGAAGCCTACGCACTTGGCCGTGGTGTTTGACCCCCCTGGTCCCACCTTGAGAACGGAGCAATTCGAGGCGTACAAAGCCAACCGTGATGAAACGCCGGAGGACATCAAGTTGAGTGTGCCTTGGATTGTGCGCATCCTTGAAGGCATGCGAATCCCCGTGCTTCAGGCGCCTGGATATGAAGCCGACGATTTGATCGGATGTTTGGCCAAACGTGCAGAAAAAGAGGGGTTTGATGTCTTCATGATGACGCCTGACAAGGATTTCGCCCAATTGGTGAGCGACAAAATCCGCATGTTTCGCCCAGGGCGGAGCGGAAACCCCGCAAGCGTTTGGGGTCCTGAAGAGGTGAAAGAACGCTACGGCCTTGAGCGCCCAGAACAAGTCATTGACTTGCTCGGCCTGATGGGCGACTCTGCGGACAACATTCCCGGGATTCCCGGGGTGGGAGAAAAAACCGCCATCAAGTTTTTGCAGGCCTATGGATCCATGGAAGGCCTTTACGACCACGTGGACGAGCTGAAAGGCAAAATGAAAGAAAAGGTAGAGTCAAGCAGAGAACTCGCCTTTTTAAGCAGGGAATTGGCCACGATTGTGGTGGACATCGATTTTGACGAAGATTTCGCCGCCATGGCCATGGAGCCAGGCGATGCGAGCGTGCTCGCGCCAGTGTTGGAAGAACTGGAATTTCGAACCTTGGCCAAACGGTTGCTCGGAGAGGCCTTCACCTCTGTCCCGACACAACCAACACAACCCACCTCGACGCGGGGGGCTTCGGCGGCGGCCTCCGATTCCGGTGACGAAGGTCAGCTGAGCATGTTCGACGACGCCATGGACGTCGCACCTTCGGCGTCAACGTTGAACGCGTTGGACACAGAAAAATCCAACTACGTTCTCGTGGACGATGAAGCGGCCATGAACGAATTGGTCATTGCCCTACGAAAGGCGGGACGGTTTGCCTTTGACACAGAAACCACTGGCCTGAATGCCATGGAAGCCTCCCTGGTGGGAATGTCGTTCAGCACTGAACCGGGTACGGGAAGTTATGTGCCAGTTCATGGGCGTTCATGGGAAGCCATCCGCAGCGTGTTCAAACCCGTGTTGGAAGATCCCAAGGTGACCATCGTGGGACAGAACCTCAAGTTTGATGGCAAAATCATGGCGCGTTATGGGGTGGATTTGACCCAAGCGAACCTCGAAGACACCATGGTGGCGCACTACCTCCTTGAGCCCGACCAGCCCCACGGCATGGATGCGCTGGCGCAGGCATTTTTGGGCTACCAATGCATCCCCATCACCGCGTTGATTGGGAAAAAAGGGAAGAACCAAAAATCCATGGCCGACCTGCCGCCAGAAGACGTCGTTGACTACGCTTGCGAAGACGCGGATGTGACCTTGCGTTTGGCGGATGTGCTCCTGCCCAAACTTGCAGAAGAAGGCCTCGACGGGTTGTTTCGCGACATTGAAATGCCCTTGCTTTCGGTCTTGATGCACATGGAAATGGAAGGCGTCGCCCTCGACACCAACCACCTGTCGCAATTCAGCGCAACGCTTGCCGATCAACTTGACGCCCTTCAGAAGTCCATCCAAGGACATGCCGGCATTCCATTCAATGTGGACTCCCCCAAACAACTTGGGGAGGTGCTTTTTGAGCATTTGGACATCCCGGCCAAGGTGAAGAAAACCAAGACGGGCCAATACCCGACAAGCGAAGCGGTCCTGAGCAAACTCAAGGACAAGCACCCCGTCGTTGCCGAAGTGTTGGAGTACCGCAAGTTGAAAAAACTGAGGTCCACCTACGTCGAGCCCTTGCCCGCACTGATCCTCGAAGAAACAGGGCGAGTGCACACCACATACATGCAAGTCGTCGCCGCAACGGGTCGGCTGAGCAGCAAGGACCCCAACCTTCAAAACATCCCCATTCGCACGGAGCAAGGCCGCGAAATCCGGAAAGCCTTTGTGCCTCGTGACAGCGACCACGTGCTTGTCGCGGCCGATTACAGCCAGGTGGAATTGCGCATCGCCGCTGCCATGAGCAAAGAACAAGGACTCATCGAGGCCTTCCAGAAAGGAGAAGACATCCACGCCGCCACGGCAGCCAAGGTGTTTGGCGTGGCGCTTGAAGACGTCACACGTGAACAGCGGAGCCAGGCAAAAGCAGTCAATTTTGGAATCCTCTACGGGCAGGGTGCCTTTGGTCTTGCCGAAACTCTCGGTATTTCTCGAAAAGAGGCGAAAAGCATCATCGACGCATACCACAGGCAATTCTCCGGCCTTGAAGCGTTCACCCAAACCTGCGTAGCGAAAGCCAGAGAATCAGGCATGGCCAAAACCCTGTTGGGCAGAAGAAGGCCTCTCGCCGACATCCACAGCAACAATGCAGTCGTTCGGGCCTTTGCAGAGCGCAATGCTGTCAACACCCCCATTCAGGGATCTGCTGCCGACATCATCAAGTTGGCCATGATTGACGTGGCGAAAGAAATGCAGGGAATGAAAAGCCGTCTGATCATGCAGGTCCACGACGAACTGGTGGTGGATGCCGCAATGAGCGAACTCGACGAGGTGAAAGCCCTACTTGTGCGATGCATGGAGCGTGCGGTCAACCTCGAGGTGCCCCTTGAAGTTGACGTCTCCCACGGTCAAAACTGGCTCGAGGCTCACTGAACTCCGCCCTTGCTTGTTACACAAGTCGACGTGCAGAACTTTTCCGCCCGAAGTCCCGTATGCTCCCGAAGCAACCACAATTTCGTATCAACCCCAAATCGCATGAAAAAGCTCCGCAATTCCCTGTTTCTCAGTTTGGCCGCAAGCGCACTTGTCTTGGCCAGCTGTGGAGGCCCCACAGGCCCAACCACCTCTGGAGACGCCCTTACCGAAGGCGCCTCCGTGTCTCAACGCACCAAGCGCTTGAAGAAAATTTTCCGCGCCGCTCCGACGCCAATGGAGACTGCTCGTTTGGTGCAAAAGACAGGTGCCACCTTTTCCACAGACCACCTCCACTCCGCCATGGCGGCTTCGAATTACGTCACTTCGGATCGACAAGCCATCAACCTTGGGGTGTACGGAGCGGACTTGAGTTACGCCACCATTTTCGAAGAAAACGCCGTTTCCCTGACGTACCTCGAGGTCGTGAAAAGCCTCGCCCGCGAACTGGGTGTGGGTGACGTCATCGGCGACGACATGCTCGCACGAGCCGAAGCCAATCGCGCACGTCAAGACTCTCTCGTCGCCATCGTTTCTGAGGCTTTCTTCAACCTCAATGAAAAGCTGAAGTCCAACGGACAAGAAGACTTGAGTGGCATGCTCGTGGCTGCAGGCTGGGTGGAAAGCCTATACCTCGCCACTCGTCATACGGACAAGGCCAATGAAGCCCTCCGCCAGCGCATTGCTGAACAAAAGCTCGTGATGGAAGACGTCATGGACTTGGTGACGAGCTACCAGCAATCTCCCGAATTGCAGGGCGTGGTCGATGTCCTCCAGCCCGTGGTTGCTGCGTTTGATGCCGTGACTAAGGAAGAAGCCAAAAACGAAATCAGCAAAAGCGGCGGTGCCATCGTCATCGGTGGCGGCCCTCGCTACACGGCAAGTGAAGAAGTTTTGGCCCAAATCACCGACGCAGTCACCACTGCACGTAACCAACTCGTGAAATGAGCGTAAAGTCCATCCACATGAAGCACACAACCCTCCTGTTGGCCTTGGCGACCATGTTTGCCATTCAATCGCAAGCCCAATGCCGGAATTTCACGAAGAAGAATTGCTTGCCCGCGCTTGATGGCTACGTCCAGAACGACAATTACAACTCCGCTGTGCTCATCCCCGGGGATGAAGCGGAGCTCGAATTGACCTTTTTGGGAGACACCGATTACCGTGTGGCGGTCTGTTCACATCCCGTGCTCGGTGCCGTTGAATTCGACGTGCTCGACCAAAACAACATCCGCCTCTGGAGCAATTCAGAAGGCGCCGATCATTTGGACTTTCGCATGGAAAATGCACAACGACTTCGTTTCCGCGTCAAGGTCCCCGAGACTGAAGCCGCCATCTTGCATGAAGGCTGCGTCTCCATCCTTGTCGGAAGCAAAGATTGACCCTTCCCTCCTAACCACCTGCAAAAAGAAAAGCCCGCTTTCGCGGGCTTTTTTCATGGGCCATTCAGGCGACGCTCGAGCTCAATGAATCACCCATCGCCAAGTGCGATGCGCTTGGCCCGCAGTCTTCAATTGAATGAAATACACTCCTGGTGCGTTCGGTGCTGAGAGCGACCAGTCATGCTCACCACGTCCGAGCCAGTGTCCTCGCTCCTCAACCAGCCGTCCCGACGCATCACGAACGGTCACTTGAGCGTCACCGTCGGTGAGTGTCGAGAACGCCAACAAGGAGCGCTCCGTGGCAGGGTTGGGCATCAGTCGCCATGCCTCCACGAGGTCGTGATTCAACTCGGACAATTCCGTGGTGCCAACCGAATAAATGTTGATGTTGTCGAGGTACACGTTGTTGCCCAAGCGTCCCTCAAACTCAAATTGCACCCTGAAAAACTCTGTCAAGTACACTTCTTGGTCCAGCACGACGGCTGACGACGCCCAATCCTCAGGTTCTGAAGGTGTCCAAGGAAAAGGCGTCGGAGTCGATGTGGGCAAGCTCGTGAATCCACGGTGCATCTTGCGCAAATCCCAATCGCCACCGCAATCGCCTGTGACACTGACTCGCAGGCGGTCATCTGTTTCTGCATCGTCCCCACTTCCTTTGTGCACATACGACCAGGCATAGCTCACGTACACCTCATCCGCATCCGACACGTCAATGGTGGACGAGCGCAAAAAGTCCGTGTTGCCCTCCACGGAGTTGGACCAGTTGCCCAAGAACAAGCAGCGCTCCCCTGAAGCCGAAGCAGCGTCCGTGACTTCCCAAGTTCCATCGCCCAGGACGTCAAACGTGCTCCATCCTTCAGTGGGATACTGTGCTGATTCAAATCCCTGCTCCAGCGGCAAGTCGAGCTCACCTGCGTCCATCACGTACACCGCTTGATTCAGGGTCGAGGACACCTCGTCAATGCCGTTGCCCACAGTCAAGGTCACGTCATATACGCCAGGCTCGTTGTACACGTGATACACCTGATCGGCGCCGTCGTCTGATTGGCCTGAAAAGGAAGTTCCGTCACCAAACTCCCAGGACCACGAAGTTGGGCTGTGAAAGCTCGCATCTGTGAAGCGAACGCTGTCGCCAAGGCAAACGGTCTTTCGATCCACGTCAAAGGAAGCTTCGCACAAGATGTCTGCTCCTGCCACGCCAGTCGCCTCAAGGTTTGAGGCCAACGAGAGTTGATTTCGTTGGGCGACTGAAGAGAGTGCTGCGGCGCGCATGCGGTCCTTTTGGCCCAACGTAAACATGCGTCCACAATAGCTGTAATCCATGTAGTTCTGGACGTTGTCCAATGAGCCACACGTGGCGCCCTCCAAGTCGCAGGATGTCCAGCCCATGGTGTTGGGCGTGTCGTCCACCAAATCGTCTTCTTCGCAGTTCTCAGCAAGGCCTGGGTTGTTGCTGTTGCCCCAAGGGTGGCGCAAATTCAGCCAGTGACCCACTTCGTGCGTCAACGTTCTTGAGCGATAGGCATTGGAGGTGCCTATGGACCCCGTGTAGCTGTGCTGAATGACAATGCCATCCTCCTCAGGTGACCCCTGAACCCATTGAGGATATTGGGTGTACCCTGCTGCACCTGCTGCGTCTTCGCACACCCAAACGTTGAGGTATTTGTTTCGCGGCCACTGGATGAGTTGCTTCATCTCAGAGTCCCCCGCGTACGTCAATTCGCTCACCACACGGTTGATGCCTGGGTGGCAATTGCCTTGTGGATCTCGTTGTGCCAACCTGAACTCAATCTCGATGTCGGCCACGAGATTTTCGAATTCAGGAATGACGTCCCCAATGTTGTCGTTCAGCGCCCGCATGTTGGTGTTGAGCACGTCGACAGCATCGTGGATTTGGGCATTGCTGATGTTCTCAGGGCCGTTGAAATGGATGATGTGAAACACGACAGGGATGATCAACACCTCTGCCCTTGAAGCCACGCGAGATGCGTTCTGTGTCTCTGCCTCCAATTGGGCTTCTGCGGCCGAGGACAACTCACGCAGTTCGGGATGCCTCAAAAAGAGCGCACGGCCCGCGTCATGGAGACCACACGGATTCGTAGAGTCATGGTCCGCATGTTGGCCAAAGACCGAGACCGAGGTGAGCACAAAAAAAAACGCCACAATGGCCGAGAGAGAGAGGATTGGTTTCATCAAACGTTCAGTTGAACAGGATTGCAGGGCCTTGAAGATAGAACTAGCAAAAGAGGAACAGGCCAAACACCCTACAGGTTGCGTGGTTACGGACGCAAGCCGTCTTGATGTGCCTCCAATCGCAAGCCAACATTCGCCACTGCCGGAATGGGGTCGTGCCTCATTCCGTGACGGACTTCCAGTCCATACCGACCGCGAAGGGGAAATTGAATGCCCGATTGAAGCAGGAATCGGTGATCGACCAGGTCGCCAAACCCACTTCCTCGCCACTCCCCTCTTTCATTGGCCAAGGTGCACTCCACGGTGTCCACACGGGATTTCCCGTTCGGATAGCGGTACGTGAGGAACATGTACAAGTTGGAATACGGGTACGTTTGGTTGTGGCGAATGTCGAGGAGCACATCTTGGCGCTGCAGCGTGTCCTGCACGTCCCAATGAAAGAGCAAACGTTCCTCGCTGGACCAACCGTCCATTGACACTTCTTTCGACTCGGCCATCAATGGGGGCTCCCCGCAACTTGCGAGCAAGGTGGCCACCAAAAGTGTCCAGCTCCAGGGCTTCAAGAGGCCGTGGGTTTGTTGCCTCCGCCCTGGCCTTTGCCGCCCCTTCTTCGGTTCCGGCTACGCCCACGGCTCGGTTTTTTATTTTCAGACGTCGACCCATTGGGCGCATCCTTGGAGCCCTTTTTGCCGTCTTGCTTCGAGGCATTCGAAGGCTTGCCTCGACGTTTGCCTCGGCGCCGTTTGCGTTTGGCTTCATCAAACCGCGTCAAACTCTCTTGCCCCACGACATTGCCAAACGTCGAGTCGACCTCCTCGGGTTCCTCCTCGAGCTCATACGCGGCCAGAGAGCTCACCACGTCCCCTTTGGCAGAAGCCGCAATCAAATCGTTGGCATCCTCCACGTTCATGGCAATCGGGGAAGCCCCGGGTTCACCCAACTGCAAGAAGTACACGAGCCGTTTGAAAATGTCCATTTTGAACACCACGGCTTTGCCTTTGGGCGTGCGAATTTTGGCGTTGGGAGACGGGAATTCCTTCACCGCTTCCACGTACTGGTCCAGCTCGAAATTGAGGCAGCACTTCAGTTTCCCGCATTGTCCAGCCAGCTTGCCAGGGTTGAGTGAGAGTTGCTGGTAACGAGCAGCTCCTGTGCTGACCGACCTGAAGTCCTTGAGCCAGGACGTACAGCACAATTCTCGGCCGCAAACGCCAATGCCTCCGACTCGTGCAGCCTCTTGACGGGCGCCGATTTGGCGCATGTCCACACGGATGTCAAAGGTGCTCGCAAGCTCACGAACGAGGTCACGGAAATCAACCCTTTGTTCGGCCGTGTAGTAGAACGTGGCGCGCGCATTGTCGCCCTGGAATTCCACGTCCGTCAGTTTCATCGAGATGCCGAGGCGTTGAATGATCTGGCGCGATTCCCTCAAGGTGTCTTCCTCGCGCTGACGGGCGGTGTGCCAAAGCGCGATGTCTTCGGTGGTGGCCTTTCGGGCGATGCGCTTGAGTTCATGGTCGTCTTTGACCTTGCGGAGTTTCATTTGGCTTTTCACCAATTCTCCTTTCAAGCTCACCACACCGACGTCGTGACCCGGCTGCAAATCCACGACCACCACGTCGCCCACGTGCACAGAAACTGCTCCAGGACAACGAACGTAGAGTTTGCGGTTGTTCTTGAATCGCAATTCCACCACGTCGTAAGGGGAACTTCCATCTGGAAGCGGAATGCCTTCAAGCCAGTCAAACACGGTCATTGAACCGCATCCACATGAGCCACAACGGCCATTGTTCTTGCATCCTCTCGGCAATCCATCTGCCCCTTTGCTGCACGTTGCACATCCCATGGTCCGAAGGTAATGCCGGAATGTCAATCGACACTTGCCGGGGCGCGCAACAATCGGTGCACGCGCAAACTCAAATCGACAAACACCAATTTGCCATTGACGTTGCCTGCGACGTCTCCGTGCGCATCCTCCAAAGCCTGCCTCAATTCGAGGACGTTGTCGTGGTGGATGAACTTGCTGAATTTGGCCAAAAACGATTGCTCTGGCTGGGTCAAACGCACCAATGATTCAGCCCCAAAATGACCAACAATGCTCTGTCTCACGAGGTGCAGGGCGTAGTGGAGAAACCGCTTCTGACCTTCCCTACCCAATGTGGCAAAGGCTTCTGAACCTTCCACCATGGCGCGGCCATCTCGAGACCAACACGCGCGCATCCAAGCGGAAAAACGGTCGAGGTCTGGCTGGCTTTTACCTGCACGTGCCATGCGCAAAGCTTGGGCCACATTCCCGTCCGTGACATGGGCCAAACTCTGCGCCAACGCAGGTTCCATTCCCCATTGAGCTGTCAATCCATGGACCGCTTCCTCCGTGCTCAAGGAAGGCACGTGAATGCGTTGCACGCGCGAGCGAATGGTTGTCAACAAACGGTCGGGATGTTCGGTGACAAACAGCATGACGGTTTGGTCGGTGGGCTCCTCCATCAATTTGAGGAACTTGTTCGCAGTGTCCACCCGCATCATCTCTGGAAGCCAACAAATCCAGATTTTCCAGCCGCCGTAAAACGCTTTCAGGCCGAGTTTGCGGTTGACTTCCAGCGCCTCGTCCACGGAAATAAAGAGTTGTTTTCGGTCGGCCCCGAGGCGGTCGAGCCAATCTTCCACGCCCAAATAGGCGCCTTCAATCATGGCCTCTCGCCACGTGCCCTGATGTGGCTCAGAGGTGGCTTTTTCCTGACCGTCCGCCTTGAAAAACGGGAAACACCAATGCACGTCTGGGTGCTGCACTTTGGCGTGCGCTTTGCAGGACGAGCATTGACCACAACTGTCTTCTGATGAAGGTTGCTCGCAGGTGAGGTATTGGGCGTGGGCACGCGCCAACGCCAATGCGCCAGCCCCTTCCCTGCCTTCAAACAACTGGGCGTGAGCCACCCGTCCTGAGCGGACCGATTCACGAAGTTTGGACCCCAAGGCCTCATGACCAATCACATCCGCGTAACGCATGATTCGAAGGTAGTCAGAATCGCGTCGAGAGCGTCACACGCAGGTTTCGGCCCGGGGCAGACATGCCCGACCCAAAGGTGCGGTAATGCACGTCCAAAAGATTCAACGCGGACAGCCGAAATTCAACGGCATCGGTCACGCGGACAGAGCCTTCCACATTGAACGTGACCCACCTCGGTGTTCCTTCGGGCAACGCCTCCTGCAGGTTGTCCGTGGCGCCGGGACCGAACGCTTCAGCACGTTTGGCCAAGGCGTACTGCATGGACGCTGACCAACGCGTCGAAGCCCCCTTGCGATGCACCTCCACCACCCCAAATGTCGGAGGGATGTGGGACAAAGGGGTCTCTGAGTCAAGGCTGTTGCCCTTCGTCCAATTGATCACGCTCCGAACCGAAGTCTTGGGCCAGAGTTTGCCTGTGACTTCCACCCTGGCGCCTCGGACCCAGGCTCGATCCACATTTTGGTTCATTTGAATGCGTGCAGTGTCTCCATCGATGACCAACGTCGTGTCCCCGTTCAGCGCTGCATTCACTTGCACAATGGCGTCATTCCACAAACTTCCAAAGGCAGCCGCTTGGACGCGGAGCACGTCCGAATTGGGTTTCAGCGACCACGTGAGGCCTTGCTCTGCGGTGGTCAGGTATTCAGGCGCCAAGTCCACATTGGGCACCAGCACGAACCCGTTCTTCTCTCGGACCTTCCCCAAATCATCGACGTTGGGATGACGGAACCCCGTGGCCACCGAACTGAGGCTGGCCCAGTGCGGAGACCATCGCGTGGACCAAGACACGTTTCCGGTCACCGCGCCACCCGATTGATTGAATTGCTGGGTGGGAAGGCGGATCCAAGTGGAGTCTTCAAAGGTCGCGCGGACAACGGCATGGCTGTACCGCAATCCAGTGCGCAACGTCCGCTGGCCCCAACTCCGACGCGCGGCCCCAAACGCGCCCCAAGTTCCCATGGTCGACCCTCCGTCTGCATATCGGGTCCATTCAGGTGCCATTCGTCCCGTTTCGATGTCTGTGCCTGAGGCCGTGGAATTCACATCGTTCCATTGGGCATCCAAACCGGACTCCCAATGCCATTCGCCACGACGACTCCTCAGCACGGAATTCAGTCCCCACACATCCAGTTTCTCCAACTGGGTGACACGCCAATCCTTACCAAATCGACGTTTGATGCGCGATTCCTGGATTTTTTGGACGCTGGCCGTGGTCGTCCAGATGGGACCTCTTGGCAAGTGAAACACGGTCGTCGCCGCCACAAGGGTCCGTTCCTGAGGACCGTAAAACCATTCCGCCCATTTGGGTTGTCCATTCACCTCGTCGTTGTAGGTGTCAAAACGAGGCACATTGGAGGTGGTGCTGTGCTGCACATTCAAGTCCACATGCCCTGAAGAAAGGCCGACTCGCACCCGTTGTTGAAGGTCCCATTGATCGTAACCCGTCGGCACCTGAACTTCTGGGTCTGAATTGGCGATCAACGTGTCACGCCCCTCCACACGCTCAACCACAAACGGCACCAAGCCCCACGTGCTGTCCCCATGCAACCGGTTGGACCCCATGCGCAAATCGCCAAACGACCTGCGCGACACGCTTGTCAGGGAGGTCCATCGGGACTGCTTCATTTGGACATGGGCGTGTCCTGCCCAGCCTCCGTTGACTGTGGACATCTGTCCCACAACTTGACCATCCACTTCAAATCCTCCCCGACTGAACTCCGGGCGTCGGGTCAAAAAATGAACCACTCCTCCAAGGGCGTCACTGCCATACATCACACTGCTTGGTCCCATGATGACCTGCGTTTGTGCAATGGCAAAAGGATCCAAGGTCCCGGCATTTTGGAGGTGTCCAGACCGATAAATGGCGTTGTTCATTCGCACGCCATCGACCACCAGCAACACCCGGTTGGCCTCAAAACCTCGAAGAACCGGGCTGATTCCACCCTGTTGGCTCATCTGCAAATGAACCTGCCCAGAGTTTTGAAGAAGGTCTCCCGTGGTTTCGACCGTGACGACAGGTGATTTCACTGACATGCGGTCCAAATGCGAAAGGCTGGCCATCGTCAATGCTCCCGAGACTTCAGCATTGGACTGAACCACAACCTCTTCGATCTCAAAGGTGGTGGGCACCAATTCCACGTTGATCACCGATTGCGTGCCAGGAACAACTGCAAGCCTTTCATAACCCATGGATTGGATTTGCAGCGTGTCTTTGTCGCCCCACATCGAAAGCGACACCTGTCCCAAGGCATTGGCAACAGCAGCTTGACCTGTGTTGGTGTTGAGCACCGTCGCAAAGGGCACTGGGGCACCATTGCTTTGAATCACCAACTGAGGGGCAATGGAACTTGGCTCATTGGACGACTGAGCGCGCTTGACTGGTGCTGTCGACTCGCTCGTGGGCTTTTGTGCGTGGGCCACATGCACCCATGCCAAACACGACCATGTCAGCACAAGCATTGCTGTGACCGACCGCTCAGGCAAACAGGGCTTCCAAAACATCGTAGCTCTTCAATTCTCTCGATTTTCCCAATTGCGCCTGCACAAATCGATGCGCACCCAGGACGAGTGCCTTTCGCCGATCGCGAGGCCAATCAAGGCGATGCACCTCACCAAACTCCATGCCAACAATCTCTCGCATGCCTTTGACTGTGGCGGCGTCCATGGCCGTTTTGGGCGCCAGTTCCTCTGGCAAATATTCTCCGGTCGCGATGTCGAACAAGGACCTGTTGGACCCATTGACTGGGGGCTCGTCTGGCATCAAGCCGAGGGCCTCCACAAATTCCGCCATGAACTTGACGTGGATCCAGGGAATGTCGGCAGCCGATTCCAACCAGTCCACTGCTCGACACGCAAGGTTGAACACCTCCGGTGCGGGGGCGCCCTCCTCCAGGCTGGTCGAAAGCACCTCTGCAATGAAAAATCCGACGGCAGAACGTGCCGGTTCACGTCGATACACCAACTGGGGTGCTCCCCGTTTCCAATCCCTGCCAGACCAAAGCCCGCCTCCCTTCGGTTGACGCAAATCCACCACCTCCACAATGGCCATTGGATGCCATAGGGCCTTGGACTTTGAAGCGTTTGGGACCCACAACGGCACCACACCATGCGTTGCGGTCAAAAGCCGCACAATCCTGCTGCGATCGCCGTAAGCCACGCCACCCACCACAATGGCCGGGGGAAGGGTCTGTGGTTGAGGCATGGGTTTTGGCATGGTCTCCAAAAGTACATGGGGCACTTGGACAACATCCACCCTTGCCGTCGGTTATCTTCACATCGCAACCTTAACGATGACACATAAAGATTACTGCCCCGACGCCTTCAATTACCAACGTCGCGTCACCCGTGAGGTTAAGGTCGGCGCCCTTGGTTTGGGCGGAGACCACCCCATCCGGGTTCAATCCATGACCACAACCGACACCATGGATGTGCCTGGCACTGTGGCCCAAAGCGTCCGGATGATTGAAGCAGGGTGCGAGTTGGTACGCATCACTGCCCCAAGCAAGCGCGACGCGGAGAGCCTGGGACTCATTGCGGCTGAACTGAGGTCTGCGGGTCACGACACACCGTTGGTGGCAGACATTCACTTTACCCCCAACGCGGCAGAAATCGCCGCCGACCACGTGGAGAAAATTCGGGTCAATCCTGGCAATTACGCGGACAAGAAGCGATTCGAAAACCTCGAATACACCGACGAGAGCTACGCTGAAGAACTTGTGCGCATCCGAGAGAAATTCACCCCGCTGGTCCGGAAGTGCAAGGAACTCGGCCGAGCCATGCGGATTGGAACCAACCACGGATCGCTGTCTGACCGGATCATGAGTCGCTACGGAGACACGCCCATGGGCATGGTCGAAAGCGCGCTGGAGTTTCTGCGCATCTGCGTGGACGAGGATTACCGGGATGTCGTGGTGTCCATGAAATCATCCAATCCGCAGGTGATGGTTCAAGCGTACCGACTCTTGGTGGCTCGAATGAACGGCGAGGACATGAATTTCCCCCTGCACCTCGGCGTCACAGAAGCCGGGGACGGAGAAGATGGACGAATCAAGTCGGCGCTCGGAATTGGAACCCTGCTCGAAGACGGCCTGGGCGACACCGTGCGCGTCAGCTTGACCGAAGAACCGGAAGCCGAAATGCCCGTCGGACGCATGTTGGTCGATCGCTACCAGAACCGCGCAAACCACGACCCCATCGAACCTGTGGACGCGTCGCTCAACCCCTTTGAGTACACCCGCAGGGCGTGTCACGAAGTGGACAACGTGGGCGGCAAGCTCGTGCCTGTCGTCGTTCACACCTTGCGTCCTGAAGACGTAGAACCTTCAAGTTTGTTCGGTGCCGGGTATCGCTACAGCGTGCCCTTGGACAAATGGAACCTCACGGATGCGGCATGCGATGTGGTTTATGCCCAAAGCCGACCACTCCATTTTGAGTTGCCAGGCACCTTGACCGTTTTGATGGACGCCGCGGCTTGGATGGGGTTGGACACCTTTCCTGCCCGACATCAGCCCCTGTGGAATGCGGCCGACGATTGGGCATCCCTGCCTGAGCCCGTGTCCGGCGTGGTTCACTGGGTCAGAGTCAAGCGAGCCCAGGTTGAATCCGCCCTGAAGTCTCGGGTCTCAGATGTGCAAGGACAAATGCGGCGAGACGTGATTTGGGTCGTCGAAACAGACAATGTCCATGCCATGGTCGATTTGCGCACCACCGTGCTCGCGCTTGACGCCTTGAGTTGTCCAGCGCCGGTGGTGCTTCGTCGGACTTGGAAAGGCCTGGACGATGAGCGTTTGGCGTTGCAGGCAGCCACCGATTTGGGCGGACCCATGATCGATGGACTCGGGGATGGCATTTGGATCGATGCTCCCGATGCGGCCTTGGCCAAGCGCAACACCATGGCGTTTGGCATCCTTCAAGCTGCCCGAACCCGCATCAGCAAAACGGAATACATCAGTTGTCCCAGTTGCGGAAGGACGTTGTTCGACTTGCAAGAAACCACAGCCAAAATCCGCGCGGTCACGTATCATTTGAAAGGCGTCAAGATTGGCATCATGGGTTGCATTGTCAACGGCCCCGGCGAAATGGCCGATGCTGACTACGGATACGTCGGCACAGGACCCGGCAAAATCACGTTGTACAAAGAGAAAGAGGTGGTGCGCAGAAATGTGCCTGAAGACGAAGCGGTCCATGCCCTCATCGAACTCATTCGTGAACATGGTGACTGGGTGGAAGCCCCTGAGGCAGATCTCGCGGGTTGACCCGCTGCCATCAATTCACAGAAGGGAAGTACTTCTTCTGGTTCAGCAGCATCCAAATCACGCTGACTGAGATGGCCGCATCAGCAAGGTTCCAAATCGGTGGAAACACTTCGCGCCCAGCGAGGGAATCCACAGGGAACCACGCTGGCCAAGTCACCACAAAATGAAACATGTCGACCACGTTGCCTTGAAACCAAGGCGCGTATCCGCCTTGTTCCGGCATCCATTGGGCGAGGGTTCCCCACCCAGAGCGGCTAAATAAGCGACCGTAGACCGCACTGTCAATGATGTTGCCCAGCGCCCCAGCCCAAACAAAGGTCAAGCTGTACAACAGTCCACGCGGTGCCTCTTCCTTGACACGACGGGAGATGTACACGCCAATGGCCACGGCAGCAATCAGGCGAAACCCCGTCAGAAACAACTTGCCCGTCACGCCCGGCAACGCCCAACCAAATGCCATGCCTTCGTTCTCAATGAACTGAAGTTCCAATAGGCCAGGGACAAAGTCCAGACGTTCGCCCACAGTAAACGATGTCTTGACCCACATTTTGATCGCTTGATCGATGGCCAAAACGGGCAGGAGAACCCGCCAAACAAGTTGAGACAACGTCGGAATCACTGACGCTGTTTCGCTTCGATGGAGAGCGTGGCGTGCGGCACCAAACGGAGACGCTCCTTCGGGATGAGCTTGTTGGTCACACGGCAGACCCCGTACGTCTTGTTCTTGATTCGCAGCAACGCATTTTCAAGACTCTGGATGAATTTCTGTTGGCGGGCAGCCAATTGGGCCGTCTCCTCTCGGCTCATCGTCTCAGAGCCATCTTCCATCATTTTGAATGTCGGAGCCGTGTCCTCCGTGGTGTTGTCGTCGCGGTGAGACAACGAACGCTGGAGTTGGTCCAAATCTTCTTTCGCACTGGCGAGTTTTTCGTGGATCAAGTCCTCGAATTCCTTGAGGTCCTTGTCGGAGTAGCGCAATTCAGCCATGTCTGATCGTCAAGTGTGCTTCAATTCAGCATTTGTTCACCTGAGCCCAAACCGAAGCACCGTCTTCGAGCTGCAGGGGTTCGCCGGCTTCGTCCTCTGTCCATCGCACCTCGTCCGCCAGCGTTTCCGTTCGAATATAGTCCAAATTGGCCTCGAGTGCACGACGAATTTCATCGTCGGCATGGACGGTCAAATGAATGCGATCCGTGATCTCCAAATCTGCTTCTTTCCGCAAGTTTTGGACGCGATTCACAAGCTCGCGCGCCAGTCCTTCGGCACGCAAAGCGTCGTCGAGATTCACGTCAAGGGCCACGGTCACGCTGGATTCGCTTGACACCAACCACCCTGGAATGTCTTCCGTTTGGATGGTGACGTGGGCGGTGGTCAGATCCACAGTGCCTTGGCCATCCCCTGGGTCGAGGGTGAGCTTGCCCTCGCGTTCAAGCTGAGACACATCTGCCGAGGAGAGTGCGCCGATGGCGGCTGCAACAGCTTTCATGCGCGGTCCCATCGTCCGGCCAAGCGCCTTGAAGTCGGCCTTGGCCTTCTTCACGAATGCGCTGTCGTCACGCAAAACCTCGACCTCCTTGACGTTGACCTCACTTCGCACGAGGGCTGCAATGGCGGCGAGGTGGGCGGCAGTGGCGTCGTCGAGCGCAGGCACCATGATGCGACGCAACGGTTGACGGACGCGGATCTTTTCACGTTTGCGCAGACTCAGCACCTGCGAGGACAATTGGCGTGCCAGGGACATTCTGGCTTCGAGGGCCTCGTCCCTTTGGGCTTGGTCACTTTCAGGGAACAGCGCCAAATGGACTGAGTCGACGTCCCCGGTCACATCGCGGTGCAAACGGTCCATGTAAAACGGCGCAATGGGCGAACCGAGGATGGCAACAGTGCGGAGGCACGTGCTCAAGGTCTGGTAGGCACTCTGCTTGTCCGCATTCATGTCGCCCTTCCAGAAGCGGCGGCGGCTCAAACGCACGTGCCAGTTGCTGAGCTCGTCCACGACAAAGTCCTGAATGGCACGTCCCGCACGCGTCGGTTCCAAGTCACTGAATGCCTGGTCGACTTCCTCAATCAAGCCCTGCAAGCGGCTCAAAATCCACCGGTCGATTTCTGGCCTGTCTGAGTAGGGAACTTCCGCTTCGCCGCCCTGGTAACCATCCGCGCCGGCATACAGGGCGAGGAAATTGTAGGTGTTGTGCAGGGTGCCAAAGAACTTGCGTTGCACTTCCCCGATGCCCGCCACGTCAAACTTGAGGTTGTCCCATGGTTGTGCGTTGGTGATCATGTACCAGCGCGTTGCATCCGGGCCATAGGTGGCGAGGGTCTCAAACGGGTCAACGGCGTTGCCAAGGCGCTTGGACATTTTTTGGCCATTCTTGTCCAACACCAAACCGTTGGACACCACGCGTTTGTAGGCCACCTGATCAAACACCATGGTCGAAATCGCGTGGAGCGTGTAAAACCAGCCACGGGTTTGGTCGACGCCTTCCGCAATGAAATCCGCAGGATAGGCCGAGCCCGCTTCCACCTTGTCTTTGTTCTCAAAGGGGTAGTGCCACTGGGCGTAGGGCATGCTGCCGCTGTCAAACCAAACGTCAATCAAGTCCGTCTCCCTGTGCATCGGACGACCGTCGCTCGACACCAACGTGACTGCATCCACGATGTGCTTGTGCAGGTCGATTGCCTCGTAGTTGGCGTCCGACATGTCTCCTACGGCAAAGTCCGCAAAGGGATTCGCGTTCATGACTCCGGCCTTCACGGCATCGTCGCAGGCCGACTTGAGCTCCTCAATCGACCCGATGCACCGCTCCTCTCCGCCGTCATCGGTGCGCCAAATCGGCAATGGAATGCCCCAAAAGCGGGAACGACTCAAATTCCAATCGTTCACGTTTTCGAGCCACTTCCCAAAGCGACCGGTGCCTGTGCTCTCCGGCTTCCACGTGATCGTGTTGTTCAATTCAATCATGCGTTCCTTCGCCGCCGTGGCGCGAATGAACCAAGAATCAAGAGGGTAGTACAGGATGGGCTTGTCGGTCCTCCAGCAGTGTGGATAGCTGTGCTCGTACTTCTCGACTTTGAACGCCTGGCCACGTTCTTTGAGCAAAATCGCGATCTCCACGTCGACCGGCTTTTCATCTTCAGCAGCGGCAGTGCCGTATTCGGCTTTCACGTGCTTGCCAGCGAATGGACCCACCCGAAACCGGCCCTGGAAGTCCACCAAAGGCACTCCGTGACCCGTGCCGTCGTCGATGAGCATGGCAGGGACGCCGGCATCTTTGGCCACACGGGCGTCGTCGGCACCAAACGTCGGCGCCGTGTGCACGATTCCGGTGCCGTCTTCTGTCGTGACAAAATCCCCAGGGATGACCTGGAAGGCCGCTTGGGGGGCTTCCATGGGCACTGCCCAATCCAGCAACGCCTCATAGCGCAAACCCACAAGATCTTTCCCGTTCATCGTGGCCACGACTTGGTGCTCAGGCGCTTTCTTGTCCCCAAACTGCTTGGCCACCAGCGCTTCGGCGAGGACGACGTAGCCTGGGGCCTCGGTGTATCGATTGCTGGTTTTGACAAGGGCGTAGGTGATGTTGGGACCCACAGTCAAGGCGGTGTTCGAAGGCAGCGTCCACGGGGTGGTCGTCCAAGCCAAAAAATCCACGGGCAAGCCCTCGTCCGCAACCCCTGCTTTGTTGAGCAACTCGGCTTTTGATGCGTCGGTCGCACGGAACTGAGCAACAATGGTCGTGTCTTTGACGTCCCGGTAAGTGCCGGGTTGGTTCAATTCATGGGAACTCAACCCCGTCCCGGCCATGGGGCTGTAGGGTTGGATGGTGTAGCCCTTGTAGAGCATGCCCTTCTTGTGCAGCTGCGCCAACAACCACCACACCGATTCCATGTACTTGGTGTGGTAGGTCACATACGGTGCGTCCATGTCCACCCAATAGCCCATTTGACGGGTCAACTCGTTCCACTCTGACGTGTAGCGCATGACCGTCTTGCGGCAAGCATCGTTGTAGGCCTCAACTGTGATTTTGGATCCAATGTCCTCCTTGGTGATGCCGAGTTCTTTCTCGACGCCCAATTCCACGGGAAGCCCATGGGTGTCCCATCCAGCTTTTCGTTCGACGCGATGTCCCTTGAGCGTTTGGAATCGGCAAAAAATGTCTTTGATTGCACGCGCCATGACGTGGTGAATCCCAGGCTTTCCATTGGCTGAGGGCGGTCCCTCAAAAAAGACGTAAGGCTTGTCGGCGGGCCTTTGGTCCACACTCTGCTGGAAGGTGTTTTCGCGTTCCCAAACCTCGAGCCACTCTTCGGCGAGGGCTGGGAGGTTCAACGGGCCGCGTTCCGGGAATTTCAACGCCATGGGTGCGTGAGGAATGTCATTTTCAACGAAAGCTGGTCACCCGCACTCGTTCGGCGCGGGCTGCGCCCGCGAAGATAACCCCAAGGGCCCCTGCCCTGACGCACCCCGGGTTTAGACCCTGCTGAGCTTGAGCATGTTGGTCATCCCCGCATCGGCAATGGGCATCGACGCCAAGTGAATGACGAAATCGCCTTCGCGCACCCGCCCCGCCTTGTACAGGATGTACTTGATGTCCGCAATCGTATGGTCCGTGCTGACCATTTTGGTGTAAGGCATGGCGTACACCCCCCAAACCAGGCTCATTTGGCTCAAGACACGGCGGTTGGCCGTGAACATGTAAATCTTGGCGCTCGGCCGCTGGCTGCTGACCTGAATGGCGGTGTACCCCGAGAACGTCATGGTGACGATGGCCGCTGCGTTTGTGCGCCGGGCCAAACGACAGGCGTTGTAACAAACACTGTCCGAAATGAATCGGTCGTCGTCCGGCGAAAGCGGCGGGCGTTCCGGATAATTCACGTCCCCCTTCGCCTCAATGTTCTCGATGACTTGACGCATGGCCCGAACCGCGTTGATGGGGTACTTTCCCACACTCGTTTCCCCACTCAACATGACCGCGTCGGCGCCGTCGAGCACGGCATTCGCCACGTCATTCACCTCGGCGCGCGTGGGTGTTGCCGACTCAATCATGCTCTCCAGCATTTGCGTGGCCACAATCACGGGCTTGCTCATCGCCATGCACTTGCGGACGATTTCCTTCTGGAGCAAAGGAACTTCCTGCATGGGAATTTCAACCCCCAAATCGCCACGTGCCACCATCACGGCGTCGGTCGCCTCCAAAATGGCGTCGAGATCTTCGATGGCCTCGGGCTTTTCAATTTTGGCCACCACACGGGCGTGCTTCCCAGCCTTCTTGATTTCTTCCTGGAGCTCGAGAATGTCCGATGCCTTCCGCACGAAAGACAAACCGATCCAATCCACGTCCTTTTCCAGGGCGAAGACCAAATCCTTCGCATCCTTCGGTGTGATGCAAGGGAGTGAAACCTCCGTCTCTGGCAAATTCAGCCCTTTCCTGGGACGCAAAGGCCCGCCGTGAATGACGTCGCACAACACTTCGTCTTTGCCGTTGGTCTCCCTGACACAAAGTGCCAATTTCCCATCGTCCAACAACACCCGCTCACCTGGCTTGACGTCTTTTGCAAACTCCGAGTAATCCGTGTACACCACGCCATCTTTTCCTTCGCCTTCACCCACGCGAATGGTGAGGGTTTCCCCCTCGCTTAGGGCCATTTCACCGCCTGCAATCTCACCCACACGAAGCTTGGGGCCCTGCAAATCCGCCAACACGGCAGTGTAGGTTCCCAATTCCCCATCGATGCGACGAACGGTGTCAATGGTCGTGCCGTGCACATCGTGCGCGCCATGGGAAAAGTTGATGCGGGCCACGTTGAGGCCTTCCAAGATCAATTGTGTCAGCACTTCCTCCGAAGACGAGGCAGGGCCCAGTGTGGCCACAATTTTGGTGCTTTTGGTGACAGGTTGTTGTTGCGTCATAAGGTGCGCGTAGGTGTCTGGAAGGGCGTTTCCTTCCGGCTGCAAAAATGGGTGGAGATGCACATTCTGCAAGGATTCTGGGCATGAAATCCCCAGAAAATCTCAATCGAAGCAAGTCAAGGGCTCCATGGCGCCACTTTCTTCGGGGTCCAAGGCGATGACAAAAGACACTTCATCCAATCGCCGCAGCGTTGCAATGATCTCATGTGCCGCCAATTCATGATGGTTGGCCATGACCAAAAAATCCAGGGACGACGCACCTTTGGCCAAAGTGCCCTCAGGGACACGATTCAAAACCAGTGTGATGGCCACACCCACTTCCTCATCCACATGTCGCATTGAAGGATGCACGGACGTGTTGCCTCGGCCTTGATCCACAAGCACGTCGACATCCGCCTTCAGGTGCCAGTCAAAAGCGCGGTTCAACGCCCAAGCGAGGCGATGGCACCCCACGGACGAACTGATTCCCAGCAATTCATAGTCCGGGACGTATTCCCATTCCAGCGTGTGCAACATGAATCACCCTTCTGATTTGGGCTTGGAACGGTTTGCCACCTTGTTCCCGCCAGCACGTCGGGAAGAAGGTCTTCTCCGGTTGGAAGGCTTGCGCGACGAATCTCCCTTTTTTGCATCGGACGACGCTTCTTCTAACCCGCCCGCCTTGCGACGGTCATACACCTTTTTCCAAGCGCGCCTTGCCGCTTCTTGTTCCGCGAGCTTTTTGGAACGACCAATGCCTATGCCGTAAATCTCACCATTGACCTTCGCGGCGATTTCATAACGTTCTTCCCCAGCGGTGTCGTCGTCCCTCAGCACGTCAAACGACAGTTTCTTCTTCCTTTTGGTGGCCCACTGGTGCAGCTTGCTTTTGAAATCATGCGTTTCGTTCACCTGCTCGTCCAATCCGTAATGCTTGAGCATCACCAACACCGCACGCTGGGTCTTCATGAAACCATGGTCCAAATGGAGGGCCCCAATCAACGCCTCCAGGGCGTTCCCCACCATCGAATCGTGGATGTCCTCGCGGCGCATCTTCGCGTGAATGAGGTGGTGCAAGCCCATGTTCTTGCCCAAAAGGTTCAAATTCTTCCGGTTGACAATCCTGCTCTTGCGCTTGGTCAGTTCCCCTTCCTGCGCTTCAGGAAACGATTTGTAGAGGTAGTTGGCCATGGTCATGTCGAGCACCACATCCCCCAAAAATTCCAATCGTTCGTTGCTTTTCAGTCCCGACTTGTCGCCATCGAGCATCGACGAGTGGGTCAAGGCCTCTTCGTACACCGAACGCTGTCTGACCCTCAGTCCAAACTCTCTTTTCACCAAGTTGCGGATGTCTGCATCAGGGCCTTGTTGTGTGGCCCGAGACAACCGCTGCAGCAACCGAATCATGAAAGGGCTTTAAAGACCACAGATGCGTTGTGGCCACCAAACCCAAAGGTGTTGCTCAACGCCGCGCGCACTTCGCGCTTTTGGGCTTGATTCAAGGTGAAGTTCAACTTGTTGTCAAGCTGCTCGTCCTCGTGGGTGTGGTTGATGGTCGGAGGCACCACTTGGTCCACAATGGCCATGATGCAAGCCATGGCTTCCACGGCTCCTGCCGCTCCAAGCAAGTGGCCCGTCATGCTCTTGGTCGAGCTGATGTTCAATTTGTAGGCAGCGTCCCCAAACACTTGTTGAATGGCCTTGACCTCCGCAACGTCGCCCAAAGGCGTTGACGTGCCGTGAACGTTGACGTAATCAATGTCTTCCGGGGCAAGGCCTGCGTCCTCAAGCGCGTTTTTCATCACGTTGCGCGCTCCAAATCCCTCAGGATGAGGCGCCGTAATGTGGTGGGCATCCGCGGTCATGCCGCCGCCGACCATTTCGCAATAAATCTTGGCGCCCCGTGCTTGGGCGTGCTCGAGGTCTTCGAGGACAATGCCTCCACCGCCTTCGCCGAGCACGAATCCGTCGCGCGTGGCGTCAAAGGGTCGGGACGCCTTTGCAGGATCGTCGTTTCTCGTCGAGAGCGCCTTCAACGCATTGAAGCCGCCGATTCCCCCTTCCGTTACAGCCGCCTCTGAACCACCCGTCACAATCACGTCAGCTTTGCCCAAACGGATGGTATTGAACGCGTCGATGAGCGCATGCGTGGAACTTGCGCAAGCCGAAACCGTGGCATAGTTGGGGCCTCGGAGGTTGTTGCGGATGCTGATGTGACCCGGAGCGATGTCCGTAATCATCATCGGTATGAAGAACGGCGAGAAACGAGGCGTGCCGTCACCCGTGTAGTAATTTTTGGCTTCGTTCATGAAGGTTTGGAATCCTCCAATGCCCGATCCCCAAATGACTCCTGCACGGTCGGGATCCAAATTGCCTTCCTCCACGGACAAACCTGCGTCTTTCAGGGCCATTTCAGCCGTGACCACCGCATATTGCGTAAACAGGTCCATCTTCCTGGAATCCTTGCGGTGGATCCACTCGGAGGGGTCGAAGTCTTTGACTTCGCAGGCAAACTGCGTCTTGAAATTCGTTGCGTCAAAGCGCGTGATTGGGGCAGCACCGCTTTGGCCTTGAACCAAATTGGCCCAAAACGTTGGCACATCGTTGCCCAAAGGGGTCAAAGCCCCGAGGCCGGTCACAGCAACTCGACGGAGTTCCAAAAGGTCAGTTCTTCGAATTCAAAATGCCCAGATCGCCTTAGGCGTTCTGAGAAATGTAGTCCACAGCCTGACCCACGGTACTGATTTTTTCAGCTTGGTCGTCTGGGATGGCGATGTTGAATTCCTTTTCAAATTCCATGATGAGTTCCACAGTGTCCAGTGAGTCCGCGCCCAAATCGTTCGTGAACGAGGCTTCTGTGGTCACCTCCTTGGCGTCAACGCCCAACTTGTCCACGATGATCGCGGTTACTTTTTCTTGGATATCAGACATGATCTGTTGATTGTGTTCGGTGTGAATTCGGCCGCAAATTAACGGCACGCTTTAAGGTCCTAGTGCCTTTGTTCGAAACTTTTGAACGTTTTCACAGGGAAAACGGTCCTCAGTGGTGCTCCACCAACACCTCGTTGCGGGATTTCCGGGTCAAGTCCGGGACCGTCAAGCCCTCCGCCGGAAAGCCAATGGGAATGTTCAGATAGGCGCGCTCATTGGCCGGTCGGCCCAAGGCTTCAGCGAGAAATCCCATCGGGGAAGGGGTGTGGGTCAGCGCCACAAGCCCAATGCGATGCAATGCCGTCAGGAGCATGCCCACGGCGATGCCCACGCTTTCGTTGACGTAGTAATTGGCCTTTTTTCCGCCGTTTTCTTTGGTGTCGTGCACTTGTTTGAACACCACGATCAACGCCGGCGCCTCTTCAATGAATGGCTTGATGTGATCGGTGCCAAAAGGTTCGAGGTCCTCCAACCACTCTGAGCTCATCCGGCCGTGGTAGTTTCGGAATTCCTCTTCTTCAGCCGCCTTGCGGATGTCTGCACGCAAGGAGGGGTTGGTCACCAAACAAAACGTCCATGGCTGCTTGTGCGCACCGGAAGGGGCTGTGCATGCGGTGTCGATGCAGTTTCTCACGGCCTCAAGCGGGATGGGGTCCTTAGAGAACACACGAGCACTTCGTCGGCCATTCATCTCCTCGTAAAACGCGCGACTTTGGGCGACCATTTCTTCGGGCGTCAGCCGGGGCAACGAATAGGGAATGAATCCCTCTTGGGAATCTTGAGAGCCCGGAGCGTTTTGAGCGTCTGTCATCCTCGGTTCCTGCGCAATTCGCGCATGATTTTCGAGGCGAACATGAATTCGTTCAACGTCTCGTGGTTGGTGTTCAAAAGGTCGGCGGTGGGACCGTGCCACGCGATTTGGCCTTGGTGCACGAAATGAATGAAATCGGAAGCCTCCATCACACTGTTCATGTCGTGCGAGACGACCACCGTGGTCATGTTGAATTCGCGTGTCAAATCGCCAATGAGGTTGTCAATGACAATCGCCGTTTGAGGGTCAAGACCGGAGTTGGGTTCGTCGCAGAAGAGGTATTTGGGGTTCATGGCAATGGCCCTTGCGATTCCCACGCGCTTCTGCATGCCTCCACTGAGTTCGGATGGGTATTTGCCGCCCGCAGACGGCAATTCCACGCGCTCCAAACACACAGAAACGCGCTCGCGCATCTGTTCTTCCGTCGCTTCGCTGAACATGCGAAGGGGGAACATGACATTCTCTTCCACCGTCATGCTGTCAAACAACGCGCTGCCCTGGAAGAGCATTCCGATTTCTTGTCGAACCGCTTTGCGCTGCTGCCGATCCATGGCTGTGAAATTTCGGCCGTCGTAGGTGACGTGCCCTTCATCGGGTTCCAGCAATCCGACCGTGCATTTGGTCAACACACTTTTGCCTGAGCCGCTGCGTCCTATGATGAAATTCACCTTGCCGGGATGAAAGGTGGCCGAGACCCCCTTCAGAACGTGTTGTTCCCCAAACGACTTCGACACCTTGTGGATTTCAATCATGGGTGTCCGCGGGTTAGCCGAGCAAGATTTGGGTCAACACCAAATTGGCGATCATCACAATGACCACTGCATACACCACCGCCTTGGTGCTGCTCCGACCCACCTCAAGGGCACCGCCTGACGTGTAGTAGCCGTGATAGGCGCTGACTGAACTTAGGATCAACGCAAACACGCAAGTTTTGATCAAGGCGTAGGTGACGTCGAAGGCATTGAAATCAATGCGCATGCCGTATTCGAAATCTGCAATTGAGCTTACCCCAGTGGTCACACCGACCCAAAGGCCGGCACCGATGCCAAGCACCATGCTCAAAATGACCAGAAAGGGGATGCATGTGAGGGCTGCAATCATTTTAGGCAAGACCAAATGGCCCGCACTGTTCACCCCCATGATTTCGAGCGCGTCGATTTGTTCCGTCACGCGCATCGTGCCCAATTGAGAGGCAATGTTCGACCCCACCTTGCCCGCCAGAATCACTGGAATCAATGTAGGACTGAATTCCAGAATCATCGTTTGGCGCACGGTGAAGCCAATGGTGTACACAGGAATCCACCCGCCGATTTGATGAGACGTTTGGATGCAAATCACTGCGCCCATGAAGACACTGAGCAGGGCCACGATCCCCAAACTTTGCAATCCGATGGCGTTCATTTCCTCCACCAAGAGCCGACGGAACACCGCGGCGCGTTCCGGGCGACGCAAAACGCTCTGCAAGAAGCGTGCGTAGCGGCCAATGTGGAAGAACAAACCCATGGGACGAAGGTACAAGCTAACTTCGCGGTCATGAACCTGAAAGGAATTCTCCAACTTCTGTTCGTGTGCGCAGCTCTGGGCGCCCTCGCGGGATGTTCCACGAGCAAAGGCACCAAAGGCAAATGTCCGACTTGCCCCGAGTGGTCGGTTCCTGCCTCACCCCAACGCTGAAACCATGGCCAAGGAAACACACACGTATGCCGTCGTCATGGCGGGCGGAATCGGTTCGCGGTTTTGGCCCATGTCACGCAGCGCTGAACCCAAACAGTTTCTGGACATCCTCGGCACGGGAAGGTCGCTGATCCGCATGACGTTCGACCGCTTGGAAAAGCTCGTCCCAGCAGACCACATCTTGGTGGTCACAAACGCCCGATACAAAGACCAAGTCGCTGCGCACCTTCCGTCCATGCCTGTTGAGAACATCCTCTGCGAGCCGTTCATGCGCAACACGGCCCCGTGCATTGCCTACGCAAATGCGGTCATCGCTTCTCGCGATCCTCATGCCTCGGTGGTGGTCGCACCTTCAGACCACTTGATTTTGGACGAGTCTGGGTTTTTGGAGGTCTGTCGCACGGCTTTGGAAACAACACGCAACACCACGAGTTTGGTGACCTTGGGCATCCAGCCCACCCGTCCTGACACGGGTTACGGCTACATCCAGTATGAAGACCCTCATGACGAAGCCAAGTCGGAGGTGCGGCCCGTGAAAACCTTCACGGAAAAACCGGATTTGGCAACCGCGGAGACGTTTTTGGCGTCGGGCGAATTTTGCTGGAACAGCGGGATTTTTGTTTGGTCCCTGAGCAACATTCACGCCGCCTTTGAGCAGCACTTGCCGGACATGTTGGCTGAATTTGCGGATGCCGATTTGGACAACCCCACCGAATTGAATGCCGTCTACGGGAATTGCGACAACATCAGCATCGACTACGGCATCATGGAGAAAGCGTCTCAGGTGCAAGTCGTGTTGTGCGACATCGGATGGAGCGATTTGGGCACCTGGGGCAGTTTGAAAGACAAACTCGACAAGGACGAGCATGGCAACGCAACGGCACATGCGCGTATTCGCGCGGTGGACGCGTCAAACAACCTCGTGGTTGGCACGCCCAATGCTGAACATCAAAAACTCGTGGCCATCAAAGGCCTCAAGGACTGCATTGTGGTGGACACGCCGCATGCCCTGTTGATTTGTCCTGCGAGTGACGAGCAGTGGATCAAAGAGCTCGTTGGCGACCTCAAACGCGACGAAGGCGAACCGCTGGTTTAACGGCGGCCCACCATGTCTCCGGGCACAACCCAAGCGTCGTACTCCTCCTCGGTCAAGTAGCCCGTGGCCAAAGCTGCGGCCTTGAGCGTGGTCCCCTCTGCGTGGGCCTTCCCTGCGATCTCAGCGGCCTTGTAATACCCAATTTTGGTGTTGAGCGCGGTCACCAACATCAGGCTGTTGTTGACCAGCTCCGTGATGCGGTTGGTGTTGGCTTCGATGCCGTCGACGCAGTGTTCCGCAAAGGACACGCACGCATCGCCGAGCAAGCGCGCCGACTCGAGGATGTTGCGTGCCATCATGGGTTTGAAGACGTTGAGCTCGTAGTGGCCCTGCGTGCCGCCCACTGTGACCGCCACGTCGTTGCCCATCACTTGGGCGCACACCATGGTCATGGCTTCACATTGGGTTGGGTTGACCTTGCCGGGCATGATGCTCGACCCGGGCTCGTTGGCTGGGAGCAAGAGCTCGCCGATGCCGGAGCGTGGGCCAGAGCCCATCATGCGGATGTCGTTCGCAATCTTGTTGAGGGACACTGCGAGCTGCTTGAGTGCACCGTGGCTTTCGACAATTGCGTCGTGGGCCGCGAGGGCTTCAAACTTGTTGTCGGCCGTGACGAAGGGGTGGCCCGTCGACGCGGCGATGTGCTTGGCCACCAGGACGTCGTAGCCCTCGGGGGTGTTGATGCCCGTGCCCACCGCCGTGCCGCCCAAGGCGAGCTGCTGAAGGTGGGGCAAGGTGTTCCGCAAGGCCTTCAGCCCAAACTCTAGTTGCGCCACATACCCCCCAAACTCTTGGCCCAAGGTCAGTGGCGTCGCATCCATGAGGTGGGTGCGGCCAATCTTGACGATGTCGTCAAAGGCCTTGGCCTTCTCAGCGAGGGCGTCGCGAAGGCGCTCCACGCCGGGAAGGGTGGTTTCGACGATGGCCGCATAGGCCGCGATGTGCATCGCCGTGGGGTACGTGTCGTTGGAGCTCTGGCTCTTGTTCACGTCGTCGTTGGGATGCACTGGACGATCGCCTTGGCCGAGGGTGCCTCCTGCCAAGACATGGGCGCGGTTGGCCACCACTTCGTTGACGTTCATGTTGCTCTGCGT
>JBELLK010000087.1:0-2784 GCA_042088625.1 Flavobacteriales bacterium | reverse complement strand
TGTTGTGAGGCTGCACTCGTTCGTCACCGGTACCAGCACGGCAAAATCGAGCATCTCTGTCGGGCATATGCGCACCACTCGAAACGTTCCGAGGACTACTCCGTTCTGAATAACGCGGCACTGGTGAGACCTGTTGCTTTCGACAACGTGCGCATTGGTGATGCCCACCTTTTCTACCCTTGGTAGACCCACGTCCCTGCCGCGCACGAAGAAAACGGTTCCGGTGACGACGGATGAGGTACTCTTGAATATCCACGGCTGGTGGATGTCGTGTTCGTGCACAACTGAGTGGACCTTGGCGACAAAGTTGTGCTCCATCTGGTATTATGACGTGCAACATAGCCATCTGGTATTATGTTGCCCAGTAATGCTCAGCATACATAAAATGACCCTGATGTCCATCCTATTCGCACTCCTGGCCTGTTCCGCGTTGGCCTACAACGTTGCCGACTTAGATCGGCTGAGGCTCGATATTGACGGCCCGTCCGGGTCAATGTCCTTTGATCTATCGCTGAATGATGACAGCCGTTTCAGCGCCGAGGTTCAGAACTTGGACGCCGGTAAAACTAACATTACGTTGAGTGGTTACAACGCAGACGGCACCGAGATGTACAATGGAGACTGGGAAGGAAGTGTCCGATCTGACGGTAAGCCGACACAAGTGGCGCTTTACATGGTTGACCTTCTTCCAGACATTGACTATGCCACTGTTAGCAACCTGGCTCCATTCTTCACGTCAATTCAGGTGGAGCCAAGCAACATTGCACACAACGAATCTCTCAACATACGCACGCGGGCTCGCGACCTTGACGGGACATCGCTCAACTACACATTCAACCCCATCGACACACTTTACGGTTCCATTGTGCCGTGCGACAACGGGGGAGCATATTCATATTGTACAACTCAGTACAGATCGTCCGAAAGCGACACAAATGGCATGAAGAATTTCGAGATTGGCGTTACAGATGGTGAGTTTCAGGACTCCATTGTCGGTGCATTCAACATACGGGCGTACGGCGGGGTCGACATCGACGTAATCTTCAACAACAGGCCAGGCGTATCGGCTATTGAAGTTGGCCCATCGTCCTTCCTCACGTCCGAAAACCCAACTCTGTCCATGAACGTATCGGCCTTCGACGACGGAACAGCGCAATGGGAGTGGGAAGTGACGGGGAACGGAACGGAGTGCACCGGAGATCGACTTGGGGGCGACGTTACCGGTAGCTTCTCGACACAGGTCGATATGAAGACAACATTCACCGCGCAAACGTTTGATGAGTCATCGTGCACAATCAAGCTGCACGTCAGGGATGGTACGACGGCGGGCCTCGATTACCATCTGACTGTTCCGATTTTTGTTGGCACCGAGCAAAGTAACATGGCTCCGCACACGGTTTTCGCTTACTCAACTTCTCGAAAGCCTTCTTCTGGTGACACGGTTATGTACACAGTTCGAGCAACTGACGCAGACTCACACTACATGACAGCTGCCTGGTCAATTTCTTCACCTGGCACCGGAGTGATTAACAGCCAGGCAAGTCACGATGTTTCAACTGGATCGGACACAGTGTACGACTTTACCATGGAAATGATCAGCGGCGGGCATGCCGGGACCGTAACTTGCACCGTCACTGATGCGGATGGACTCGAGCACAACACGACTTTTCATTCTATTGGTGCGGACGTGAATTACCAACTTGCCCAAGCAGGGCAGCAGTGCCCGACGGGAACTGAGATTGTCACGGATCGCGACGAATGCATCGACGCAGTTTCACATGTTGGGCACACGTGGGACGAAAACAATCCAAACGCGTACGCTGCACAGACGGACGGAAACGGTTACTGCATACAATGCATCTTCTGCGATTCGCGGCCAATCAGTTACATGAACATGTACAAGTTTACTGACATTTACACACGGCACTACTGCAAACCGACAACTAGCCGCAGGAGACTGTCAGTCAGTGCGTACGCTCAAGCACCGCAGTCCCCATTCGTGTTTGGGCTGGACATGCGAATCGAGGACGGAACACTGCACCTCACGAGCAACGAAGTGCCACGAAAATACCCAGTGAACAAAGCTGCAGCCAAGACCAGTGGAAACGAGCTGATTCAGCACGAAACACATTCGTCGCAGCTGACGAACGGAGCTATAATTGGATGTGCTGTAGCCGGTGTCGCCCTAGTTGTTGCTGGTGTGGTTGCACAACGTAAGCGATCCAAAAAACAAACACCTCAAACTGCTGAGGTGTAACTTGCTGCGGCAAGTTTGTTTGCTCCTAGCCGCGTTCGCGGTCAACGCACACGGCGGAGCCGCCTCGCAGCGCAAAGGCGGTCGTTGTGTGCCACGCACGCAGTGCACAGCTGGGCATATGGCCGCGCAGCATTCCCTCGTCCGCCCCAATGCTGGTGCTCAGCGTTGACCTCGCAGCGCGCCTGGTCAGCGCATTGCAAACCGTGCTCGCCAGGGCATGCCGGGTGGTCATCGCTTACTGGGATGGGATACGGGGACCAGTGCATGTGTTCAGCTGCCCCAATTGTCGCCCTGCACAGAATGTTCGACCACAGGTCCGTGGGGCACGCTTCTCTTGTCTGGCCTTCGCTAGCCAAAATGCGCTCGGCCCGAGCACTCCACTCGGCGTCGAACAACTGCCTGTCACCCCGGGACACACCTGGCATCTCACGCATCATTTTTTTCGAGGCCACTTTTGCTGCAAAGTTGCATACGTAATACATAGTCTTTCATATCCTACTAGCAGCCTCCTACTGCCTTTACTAAAT
>JBELLK010000042.1:0-17438 GCA_042088625.1 Flavobacteriales bacterium | reverse complement strand
TGCTGTGATTGGCGCCGCAACCGCAGCCAGGGTTGTGCCGAATGGCGTCGTGAAGGGCATTCCGCCACTTTGTTTCATCACGTTTGTCTTTTGACGTGACGGCCAGGGTGCCAGCACCGACAGACATGTTGCTCGGAATGTTGTTCACAAACAAGCCCCCTGTGCCCAATCCCTGGGGCAGGGGCGAGGGGTGATTTATTGCTGGTTGCACAGCGGCCCATTGGGCAATTGCAGAGAGGCCGACATTGGATTCGAGCGCCGAAGTGACCCACCAGGACATGCCTCGTTGTTCGGCCAATCTCGACCAAACTGTGGCGCTGTCCAAGCCGCCAATCAGCGAGGGCTTGAGGATCACGTGCTGGGGCTTCACATGGTCCAAAAGACGCATGCGTTCCGTGAGCGCGTGCACCCCAATGAGGCTTTCGTCAAGCGCGATGGGCAGAATGCTTTCAGCACACAACGCAGCAAGGCCATCGAGGTCGTCGGGGTGCAAGGGCTGTTCGATGCTGTGAATGTCCAAGGAGGCTAAGGCTTCGAGACGTGCCCTTGCATCGTCCAAACTGACCTTGCTCAAGGCTCCATTGGCATCCACCCTCAGTGTGAATCTGTCCTTTGGGCAGCGTTCGCGCACCCGTCGCAACATGTCCAGTTCGAGTTGCCAATTGTGGGCGCCGACTTTGCATTTGAGTGTGGTGAATCCCCGTTCAACGAGGTCGTCGAATTGGGACAACATGCGGTCGATGGGTCCCATCCACACGAGTCCGTTGATGTCAATGGCGCGCTCGCCCCTTGAGAAAGGAGAGTCTGCGATGAGTCCGTGACCGCCGTTGTACAAATCCCAGGCCGCTGTTTCAACTGCGAATCGAACGGCCGGACAATGTGCGGGGACCGACATGGCGTCAAGGCATCCGGTTTTGGCCACGCGATTCAGCGCCTCCAAGGCCGCAGATTCAGATTCCATGGAAAGGCCTAGAATCAGGCTGCATTCCCCAACGCCAATGTTGCCTTTGTCGTCCTCTGCCACGAGGAACCAAGTGGGTTTTCCCGTGAGGGTGTCGCGCGAGGTTTGGGCAGGCGTTCGAAACGCCAGGGGGTGGCTTACGACGGCCATGCGCAATCCTCTCAAAACGGGGGCTGGGGGCCAAATCTCAGATGTACTCATGCGCCAATGGTTTGATCCATGAACATGAACAAGGCCACCAAAAACGTGCTCAGGGCAATGCGTTTGAGTTCGGGATCCAACGCTGCGGGATTCTTACAACGCCATACGTCGACTGCGTGGCGCGCATGAAGAAGCGCGAGCAGGGCGTACCACATGGTGCCGTGCCAAGCGCCATTGTTCCACGGGCCCATGAAAAACAAGCCCAGCGCAGACCAGCCCGCCGCAAGCAAGATGAGGTGATAGATTTTCCCACCCTGAAAACCCAAACGAACCACCGTGGTTTTTTTGCCCGCGACTGCGTCGGATTCATGGTCGCGGAGGTTGTTGAGGTTCAGGACTGCGACACTCATGCATCCCGAGAACAAGGCAGGCAGCAACCAAGTGGCTGAGACGTCGTGCCTGACAAGAAGCCCCACGCCCAGGACGCCCACAAACCCAAAAAACAACATCACGTAAACATCCCCAAGTCCTTGGTAACCATACGCTTGTTTTCCGACTGTGTATCGAATGGCTGCGGCAATCCCCGCCACCCCAAGCGCCCCAAGCATCCCCATTTCGAGGGCCTTGAAGTTGGTGTTTAAGCTCCCTGGAAAAAGGCCTGGGACGAAGGCAATGGTCAATGTGGACAGGCCAGCAGTCAACGCGAGCAACGCGGTCCACACCATGGCCTTCTTCATGGACGATGGGGAAATGTCTCCTGAAGCCAATGCTCGATCTTGCCGTCCCGCAGCGACATCTGTTCCCTTCGAGAAATCGCCGTAGTCGTTGGCGAAGTTGGCCAAAATTTGAAGCAAGCTCACGGTCAGCAGCGCCCCGAGAACCACAGGGGTGAAGCGCCCTTCTCCAGCCGCATCGAGCCCCTCGGCTTTGGCCAAAGCACCGCCCAAAAGGACACAGGTTGCGGCCAGAGGCAAGGTGCGAATACGCGCTGCTTTCAACCAGGACTTGGTGTTCATAAACAACAGTATGAAAGGTTTTTACAATTGATTACCTCGACCCTTTGTTAGGTTTGTTTTGAAGAGATTTATGTAGCGCATTTGTTCGGAAGCACTTGCTTCAGGCGAAGTCACCACTTCCACAACCGCATTGCCCTGGGTTTGTTCCGCAGTTTGGATTGCAGCTTCCAGTTGCTCGCTGTGTGTTGCCCGAAAGTAAGTTGCTTTCATGGCATGAGCCATGTCCTCGACATGCCTGTTGGGAGGGGTTTCAAAATGCCGTTCGAACATGTCCTCATGCTTTGTGCCTGGGAGCCATCGGAAGATGCCACCTCCACCGTTGTTCATGACGACGATGCGCAATCCAGTTGGCAAGGGGTCGGTGAGAAAGGCATTCGAGTCATAGTGGAAGGCAACGTCCCCTGTGATCAGCCACGTTTGATGGGTTGCTTCCATGTGGTGGGCGATGGCATGCCACCCAAGGGCGGTTGAGGTGCATCCGTCGATTCCGGCAACGCCACGGTTGGCGTGGATGGCGGCCTTGGGGTGCAAGGCTTCGTGGAGGTCAACCCATTGTGCGTATCGAGCCGACGCGCTGTTGGCCAAATGCAGAGCCTTGGGCCGACGTTCCTCGGGCCAAGAGGACCAAGCGCGGGTCAAGACATGCCATGCGCTCAAATCGCTCCATTGAGCCTTGAAGTGGGCGCTGAGTGCTTCGACGTCAAGCTTGGCGTCAGCCCAAGCATTGAAGAACGCGTCCTCAGCAGAGGTGGTCAGGACGCTGGCGGGAGCGGACCCTTGCAGCTCATCCCAAACGTCCCAGCCCGTGCCTTCCCCCATCAAATCTTCGCCGATGTGCCAATGGGGAACCCCAGAGAGTGCCTTTCGGAGGGCTTTGGACATGGGGGGCAGTCCCAGCGTGAGGATGGCGTCGGGAATGAGTTTGGTAGGGAGCAATCCGCCGACCAACATCCTTTCAGCTCCATACGTGACGCATGGCCCCACCACATGGGAGCCACGTTCAGCAATGCACGGCATGCTGATCTCCAGCGGGTGTCGCTGAGGCAGGGTCGATGCGGTGGGTCGTGGACCTGCTATGACCAGGACGCGACCGCGGCGAAGGGCTTCCATCAACGGTTCACTTGGGCTCAGGGCGTTTGTCGGGGACGGGAGGGAGGGCTGCTCCGCTGGCATTGTCAACGCTTCTGGCAAAGGGGCCAAATCGTAAAGCGGCTCGTCAAAAGGGAGGTTCAGGTGAACGGGCCCGGCCGATTGTCCAGGTCCTCCATGAAGGGCGGTTTGGATGGCCTTGGTCATCCGCGACTTCAGTTCCTCCACCGTCATGGTCGATTCGTCCAAAACGTCTTGGGCCAACGTGTGTTCACCGTGCACGTGGGCCTGGTGAATCGTTTGGCCGTGGCCTTTCCCCACCACCGATGCCGGTCGATCCGCAGTGATGCTGATGAGCGGGATGCGCGCGTGGAAGGCTTCAGCAAGTGCAGGACCATGGTTGAGCGCGGCCGTGCCCGAGGTGCAAATGACGGGGACAGGCGTCCACGTGGCCAACGCCATTCCGAGCGCGTGGTGGGCCGCAGCCCGTTCGTCGATGCTGACGCGAACCTGGATGTCCGGGTGGCGATGAAGGGCGAGCACGAGCGGCGCGTTTCGCGATCCTGGACTCACCACTGCGTGCTTCACGCCATGTTGGGCGAGCACGGTAGCAACGGCGGCCGCTGCTGGATGAGAACTGCTCAGGGCCATGTTGCGAAGGTACGCGGCGCTCAATCGAGAAAGGCGGGCGCGAAGCTTTGAAGCTTCGCTTCGGTCTCTAGCCACTCGTCTTCAGGCACAGAGCCGTCGACAATGCCTCCTCCAGCGAACAACACGACCCCGTTGTTGGCCCAATGTGCACAACGCAAATTGACATAGTACGCGCACCCCATGGGGGACGACCATCCCAAGAAGCCCGCGTAATAGGTCCGGTTGTGTTGTTCTTGGTTTCGAATGAAGGCCTTGGCCTTGTCCACGGGGCGACCGCATACCGCGGGGGTGGGATGAAGGGCTTTGGCCAAACGATGAAGGCTCCCATCCACCCGGGCTGAAATTTTGGTTTCGAGATGAACCAAATCGCCGTATTGCGTGTCATGCGGTCCGCTCAGGTTGATGTCTCGGGCGTTTTGTGCCTTGAGTACATCCACAATGTGGTCTGTGACGACTTGCTGTTCCTGCTGTTCTTTGGGCGTCCAAGCGGCCTGCGATCCGTTGCGCCGTGTGCCCGCAAGCGAAACGGTGTCCACATCTCGCTGTTGCGCGCGCAGCAGCAGTTCCGGGGTGGCGCCACACCACGTTCCCTCAACGGGGTGGTGCATGAGATAGACCAATGCCCGTGGATGCATGTCGCACAGTCTTCTGAAGACCACTTCAGGCGCTGCGGTTTTGGGCAAAATCTTCGTGCGCGACACGACCACCTTGTCCATTTGTCCTTTTGCGATGCAGTTCAACGCCTCGGCCACATTCTCCTCATGGGCACGGCGTGGCGTTTCCAAAGGGCCCTCTGTGTTGACCTCAGGCAAGGTACCCGGCTCGGGAGGGTCTGCATGAATGGCATGCCCCTTCCACATCATGTCAGGAGCGCCTTGGGCCGAATCAAAAGGCACGAAATGAAACGCACTGGTCCCTTGGGGGTGGGGAATCAGCGTGAAGGTGTCGGCATGTCCCGGGGGGCGCCACCACAGCTGAGGTCCCATGGTTGATGCGATCCGATGTTCGTCGGTTGCATGCAGGTCGTTTGGGGATTCAGGCACGGCGCGGCACAATCATCACGGTCAAACGAGACGTGCAAACCAGGTCACCTTGGTCGTCGCGAATGTCGATGCTCCAAACATGCAGCTTTCCCCCTTTGTGGGTCAACCTTGCCTCTCCATAAACCCACCCCTCTCGAACGCCTTTGACGTGGTTCGCGTTGACTTCAATGCCCACGGCGCCTTTGCCCGACCCTTCAACCAACATGTGGGACCCCACGGATCCAAGGGTTTCAGCAAGCACCACATTCGCGCCGCCGTGCAACAAACCGTAGGGTTGGTGTGTTCGGGAGTCAACGGGGAGTTTGCCGCGAACGACGCCCTCTTGGACCTCTGTGATTTCAAGTCCCAAGGCCTCCGCAATGGTGTTCTTTCCGATTTCGCCCAAGCGCTTCATCTTTGCGTCGTCCATCATGTCAAAAATACAACCAAACGCAAGCCCCACACGACTCCTTCTCGCCGAGGACACAGCTTCACTCAGGCAAATGTTGACTCTAAACTTGAAGGGTGAGGGGCACGTTGTCGTGGAGGTTGACAACGGCGTCGATGCCTTGGAGGCCTTGCGTTCTCAAAGGTTTTCTGCCGCCATCCTCGATGTGATGATGCCTCAAATGGATGGGTTTGCCGTCTGCCGCACAGCCAGACTCGAAGGCATTGAAACGCCCATCCTGTTCCTTACGGCGCGAAACGAGGGTCAGGACCGGGTGGAGGGTCTGCGTCTTGGGGCGAACGATTATTTGGGAAAGCCATTTCTGGTCGAAGAGCTGTTGCTTAGGTTGGAGCGCTTGATGGACCAAACCCCATCAGACGCCTGGACCACGATGAAACACGCGACTGTGGGCACGGGCAGCATTGATTTCGATGCATTCTTGGCCACGGGCCACGACGGCCAAACGCGCAAATTGTCCAAGCGAGAAACCATGTTGCTCAAATTGTTGATCGGCCGAGAAGGTCAGGTGGTCAGCAGGGAGGACATCCTTCAGCAGGTCTGGGGTTATGATATTTTGCCCTCCACCCGCACCATCGACAATTTCATCCTGGCATTTAGAAAGACCTTCGAAAAGGACCCCAAAGCGCCGGTGCACTTTCATTCCATTCGTGGAGTGGGTTACAAATACGAGTCTTGAAGATGCTGATTGACAGGGAGTTGGAGGTTATTGAGTGTGGAGTGTGACTTTTCTCCTTGACGAAGAGGCAACCTCACAACATCGTGTCCGTCTGACAAGTGACATGGTCGCAAGCCATGTCGGTTTCAATTTTCTTGCAGGTTACGGAGGGGGCCCTTGGGCCCTCTTCTTTTTGGCTCAAAAATTGGCCGCGCTCAGGTCGACGTGGACAACCTGTTTGGTGTCAAAAAAAAGGTCTTTGAACCACGTTTTCAGGGGCGTGACGTGGCATGGGACGCTCACTTCTGCCAACTCTTCTTGGAGGTCGCCGCCTTTGAGGTACAGCACGCCATTGGCCAGGTTGTGGCGATGGTCGGGACGGATTTTTCCTTCAATCCAAGGCAAAAATCCGGCCATGCGCGTCACGGCACGGCTCACGACAAAGTCATAAGTCCCGGACATGTCATCGGCTCGGCCATGAATGCCAGTCACGTTGGTGATGCCAGCGGCTTCAGCCACCGCGCGCACCACCTTGATTTTCTTTCCGATGCTGTCACACAAAACGAATTCACAATCGGGGTGAAGCACAGCAAGGGGAAGGCCTGGAAATCCGCCTCCAGTTCCCACGTCCAGGATGCGGCTGCCCGGCTGGAACCGGAGCACTTTTGCAATGCCCAGGCTGTGCAGCACATGCCGTTCCATGACCAAGGGGTCTTTTCGGGAGATGACGTTGATGCGTTGGTTCCAATCCCAAACCGCACTCGCGATGGCGTCCAACTGGTCGAGTTGTTTTGACGACAATTCTGGGAAATGAGGAAGAACGACGTCTTGGGCCGTCATGACATTGAAGTCAAATGGTTTCTCTCGACGACTCGAGAACTTTGGCCATCATGTCTCGCGCCCTGAAGAGTTGGGCTTTGACCGTTCCAAGAGGGAGGTTGAGCTCTTCTGAAATCTCATCGTAGCTCTTTTCCTCGAAATACCTGAGCTCCACCAGGCGACGGTAGCGGTCCTTCAGTTGAGCCACCACTTCGCGCATCCGCTCAATGCGTTCCTGTTTTTGCAGCGCTTCCATAGGGTCCAGTCCGTCGTCTTTGACGCTGATTTCCATTTGGTCACCTTCGCTGTTGGTGAAGCCACGATCCAGAGAAAGTGCCTTGATGCGCTTTTTCCGAATGAAGTCGATGGTGTGGTTCGAAGCAATCTTGAAAAGCCACGTTGAAAAAGCGAACGCAGGGGTGTATTGATTCAAGCGCTTGAAGGCCTTGGTGAAGGTTTCAATGGTCAAATCCTCAGCGTCGTCCTCGCTGAACACCATGCGGTTGATCAAGTGAAAGATGGCCCCTTCGTAACGCTGCATCAATTCAGCGTACGCCTTTTGGTCCTTCTCCTTTGTGGCGCGCAACACGAGTGCGTAGTCGTATTGGGCTTTTTCGGAGAGGTTGGGGTTCACTTCCATGGCGTCGAATCAGAGATTTGGCCTCGCCCCCAAGACCAAACACGGAAGACACTCGTCACGGGTTCCAACAGGAGTTCCCAAGCGTCTTTGGCCGGCTGGTCGATGCGGCGCAAGAACATCCCGAAGGTAAGCGAGCGCACCATCAATGACAACGAGAGGCAGGTCGTCGATGTCACCGAGGGATTGTGAACAACCCCTGCGATCAGTAAGAGCCAACCCAATCCCGGCGTGAGCAACTTGATGCGCACGGACAAGGGGTACTCCGCGCTTGCAGTGAAATGCCGGGTTTTTTGTCGGCGCCAGGCCTGCCAACTGTCGGGCCAGGTGGAGGAGGTTTGGGATTCTCTGTGTGGGCACGCTCGTACCCTTGCTCCCGAGGCAAAGGCCTCTTGCAGCCACAAGTCATCGTCTCCTGAAGGCACGTTTTGGTGCTTTTCAAATCCTCCAACCCGCTCCCAAATCTCACGGGTGAAGGCCAGATTCCGTCCGAACGCCATGTAGGGTGACCCCGCATCGATGGCGCCCACGGTGCGCTGGGCAATCCTGCGAGCTTCTAACCGCTGGAAACGTTTCAGCCAAGTTGTCGGCTCCCCAGAAGGCGTCGGAATGGGCAAGCTAAGGCCCGCCTGCACGTCCCAACATTCAGCCGCACCATGAATCATGTCCAACACCCAATCTTGGGACAAGGGAATGCAATCGGCATCGGTCAAAAGGAGGACGTCGCCTTTGGCCTTGTTCACCCCAAATTCCAGGGCTTCTTTCTTGCTTGGCAAGGTGCGTTCGAGGTCAACCACACTCCAGGCAGGGTCGCACTTCGACACGCGCTGAAGTTTTGACAAGGTGTCGTCGGTGCTGCCGTGGTTCACGGCCAGAACATCCACCTGATGTCCATTTTCCTCGGCGCGTGACACGGCCTTCGAAACCCCGACATGCAAGCGTTCGATGTGACGGGACTCGTTGTGGCAACACACAACCACGGTGCATGATGTTGCTCCAAATGTCTGTCCTGCGCAGTCGCGCACGCTCGTGGCCCACGCGTCCCTTTTCCACGCCCAAAAGCACTGAATGCCAGCACCAAGGAGCGACAACACCATGGGTCAGTGAATCACAGAAATTCTCGTCAACTGCCGTGTGCCCTCAGGACCTTTCCACTCGATCAAGTACGCGCCCTCGGACCAAGTCGAGGTGTTCCATGTGCTTTGCTCAGCGTTGATGGAAGTGTTCATCACAGTGCGTCCCACACAGTCCACCACCTTAACCTGTCCCTCATTGGCAGGCCAAACAACAGTCAAGAGGTCGCTCGCAGGAACAGGGTAAGCCGTCATGGTCTTGTTGTCAAGCGCAGTCAAACCCAACGATTCGTCGGCACAGAATTGCAGGTTGTCAGCAACGGTGAATTGTCCGCCAGAGCCCACGACCATGCCGTTTGGATCCGAGATGGTCCAACTGCCTTCCCCATAGTCGCAGCAGATGCCGTCTTCGTAGTCGTCTTCAATGCGGAACTGGTAACACCCTTCCTCCAAACAGAATTCGGCGGAAATCAGTTCACCATCGGTGCCGTCTGCGTAAGGACCACCTTCGTACAACACCTCGCCAAAGCGTCTCAATGACCAAGTGGTTTCGCTCCCGTAATCGTCGAGCACGAGTTCCAACGAGTAGGTGTATGTGGGCCCTTCAGAGGCCGTGAACGTCACAACGGTTGTGTTGTTGAGTCCGTTCTCGTCGTTGACCCCATTGGGTGTGATGACGTTGACTTGAACACTGTTTGCCCCACTTGTTGGAGAGAAGGCTGGCAAGGTGACGACCTCGGATTGGAATTGTGCCAAAGAACCCGCCCAAGATTGTTGCAAGGTTGGACCGTTGTTGATGCTGTATTCGAGCATGCAACTCGTCAAGGTGTTTTGCCCCGTGTTGGTCAAGGTCACCTCAATTTCCACCTGCTGCACACCACACACCACCCCTTCTGGAGCGCCAGTGATGTTCACCCCGGCGTCGTTGTTGTACACCGCGGCGCCGTCGGGGAAACCATCCCAAATTTCCAGGCCCAGGTTCAACGGGTCGAGGTAGGATTGCAATCCCAGGCCCCAACTGGTTTCGAGGCGCCCATACCAGTCTGCGCCGCCGTTGTTGACTGCGCCTGAACAGGCGGCGAACCCACCGTAGAGTTGGCCGATGATGCGGTGGTTTTGGTCAAACAAAGGAGACCCAGAGGATCCTCCTTCCGTCACGCCCTGTTCCCATTCGTTGATGTACCAGACGGCTGCGCCGCCCTGATTTTGCTGGGTCGGACTGTCGTCGTCAAAGCAAATCTTTTTCACGTCCCCGGAAGGGTGGTGGATGCCCACGGTATTGATTGGCGTGATGCCAGACGCATCCCATCCTGCGTATTGAACGTCAAAGGATTCTGGTGGGGTTTGGCTCAATTCGAGCAAAGCAAAGTCAGATTGTCCGCTTGACACCAACAAGGTGCCCCCGCTCACGCTTTGGTTGGTTGGACCATTGCTCCCGGTGCAATTCGCAGACTCGAAGTTGAATCGGTACACCCAGTTCTGAGGATTGCCCAAACAGTGGTTGGCCGTCAAGAAATATGGGGTGCCGTCGTTGGCGGTGTTGTTGATCAATGCTCCAGTGCAGATGCCGCCACCAGCCAGGATCAATGCCACGCTGCGCTTTTCCGTTTGCCAGGTCGCACCTTCTGGACAGTTGACGTTGATGTTGCAATCCCCGCTGTCTCCAGGCCCGCGTGCTTCGAGCCAACCTCCAAGGGCCCGATAACCTTGAACCACTTGATCGATGACAAGGGCAGGAGCTGCACTCAAGGTCAGGGGCTGACGGTATTCGACGACCAGCCCATCGCCCATGATCAAATCGGTGCTGAGTCCTCCCCAAGGCTTCATGTTGCGGTGGTCGAGTGCGCCAATCACCTGATTTCCATCAGAGGAATAGATGAACAACATTCCTCCTTTGGGAACTGAGAACGTGCTGAATCGGATGGCCAAACAGATCGACGCAGCGCCATCAATCGCCATTCGCCACACCATTTGGCCTTGCTCGACGGTCCAAACGCCCTGTTCTTCTGCGTTCCAGTAGACTTCGTGTTCAACGCCGTAACGCCACGGAATGTCTTTGTGCTGATCGGTGACAGCATCCTCTGCGCGCAACCGTTCCAAATTCAATTCTGGAAGCGCAATGGGTTCAGGTCTCGGACTTTGAAGCCACGGAGATCCGCCGTACGAGATTTGAGCTTGAGCAGGAAGGCTCAGCGCCAAACTCAAGAGGAGGAAAAGGGTCGGTCTTGTCATTGTCAGTGGTAGGTGTACAGCAGGTTGTCTTCATGTCCGCTCAACAACAACACGGTGGTGCCATGGGGGGTTCCCCTGAATTGGGTCAAGTCGGCCTTCAATGTGTCGGTGATCATGGCGCGGCATGGGTCTCCCGGAGAACGATGCACCCAACGCAGGGGTTGCTTCGGTGGCAAGCTTTTCATCAAAGGGCCAACAGCCTCGAGTCCAAACGCGTGTTCTGCGCACCCGCCACCGTACTGCACAACGGTCCACAGGAGGTCTTCCTCAATCCATGCGGCCTTCACTGCAAAAGGCGCTTCACCCCACGATTCCTTGTCTGTCAAGACCTCGGCTGCCTCAGCGTTTGTGGTCAATTCTTGGTTGCTCTTGCAGGCTGACATGCACAGCACCAGGGTCATGGTGCACGCGAAGAGAGGGGAGGAAAGGGTACGAGACATCATGCGGTGTTGGCGGTACAAGCGCAAATTACTTGCCAATGTTCTTCAGACGCGCCTCGAGGGCAAGGAGTTCGTCCCTCAATCGCGCAGCTTCCATGAATTCCATGGCCTTCGCAGCACGCTCCATGTCGCGCTTGGTTTTGGCCATGAGTTTTTCAAGGTCTTCCGCAGACATGGATTGGACGATGGGGTCAGTGGCTGCAAGGGGTGCTTGTGAGGGTTCTGCAGCGTAGTTTTTTGGACGATTGGTGACCACTTCACTTTGCTCGAACAACGTGCGCTTCTCTTTTTTGATTTGCTGTGGTGCCAAACCGTGCTCGTCGTTGTATGCGATTTGTTTGGTCCGGCGGCGGGCGGTTTCCTCAATCGTTTGGGCCATGCTGTCTGTGACCTTGTCGGCATACATGATGACCCGACCATTGACGTTCCGCGCTGCACGGCCTGCGGTTTGGGTCAAGCTTCGGTTGCTGCGCAAAAACCCTTCTTTGTCGGCGTCCATGATGGCCACCAAGCTCACCTCGGGCAAGTCCAACCCTTCCCGAAGCAAGTTCACACCGACCAACACGTCAATCGCACCATCCCGCAATTCCCGCAAGATTTCTACGCGGTCGAGGGTTTTGACATCGGAATGGATGTAACGGCACTTGATGCTCAATCGATCCAGGTATTTCGTGAGTTCCTCAGCCATGCGTTTGGTCAGCGTCGTGACCAGGACCCGTTCGTCTTCAGCCAGGGTTTTCCGAATTTCCACGACGAGGTCGTCCACTTGATGGTCGCAAGGCCTGACTTCAATGGGGGGGTCGAGGAGTCCTGTAGGCCGAATGACTTGCTCGACCACAACTCCTTCGGCACGCTCGAGCTCAAAATCGGCAGGGGTGGCGCTGACGTAGATGGTTTGGTTGACGATGCTGTCGAATTCGTCATGGGTGAGCGGACGGTTGTCCAAAGCAGACGGGAGTCTGAAACCGTGGTCAACCAAGGTGACCTTCCGCGACCGGTCGCCACCAAACATGGCTCCAATCTGTGGCACCGTCACGTGGCTCTCGTCAATGACCACCAAGAAATCCTTGGCGAAGTAGTCGAGCAGGCAAAACGGCCGTTCTCCTGGCTGTCGTCGGTCGAAATACCGGGAATAATTCTCAATCCCAGAGCAAAACCCGATTTCCTTGATCATTTCCAGATCGTAGAGGGTTCGCTCATCGAGACGCTTGGATTCGAGAAAGCGAGATTGCCCGTTGAAAAACGCCTTTTGCTTCTCCAAGTCCTGTTGGATTTCCCAAACGGCGGTGTTGGTGGTCTCCTTGCTGCTGACAAACAGGTTTGCAGGGTAAATCGTGAATTGGTCAAACCCGTGCAAATGCTGCCCGCTCTCCGGATCGATGGTGGACAACCGCTCGATTTCATCGTCCCAAAACTCCACCCGAACAGCGTGGTCGGCGTAGGCCAAATGAATGTCCACCGTGTCTCCTTTCACCCGGAAGTTGCCCCGTTTGAAATCGGTGACTGCCCTGCTGTACAGGCTTGTCACCAAGCGGTGGAGCAAGTCGTTTCGGGTGATGCGTTGCCCCACCTTCAATTCGACGACGTTTTTGTGAAACTCCACAGGGTTGCCAATGCCGTAGATGCACGAGATGCTTGCCACGACAATCACGTCTCGACGTCCACTCAGCAGGGCGGACGTGGCGGACAGTCGAAGCTTTTCGATTTCGTCGTTGATCTGGAGGTCCTTCTCGATGTACGTGTTCGAAGAAGGAATGAAAGCCTCTGGCTGGTAATAGTCGTAGTAACTGACAAAATACTCCACCAGGTTGTCGGGGAAGAACCCTTTGAACTCACTGTACAGCTGTGCAGCGAGGGTTTTGTTGTGGCTCAGAACCAGAGTGGGACGCTGGGTTTCAGCGATGACGTTGGCCATCGTGAACGTCTTTCCCGAACCGGTCACGCCGAGGAGAACTTGATGGGCGGAGCCGTCGTTCACCCCTTCGACCAATTGCCGAATCGCTCCAGGCTGGTCACCTGTCGGAGAAAAGGGGCTGGACAGTTTGAACTCGCTCATGGGACAAATTTAGCGGCGAGTGAACTGGCGATGGACAAATGCGTCGCAGGCCGCAGTGCACGAAAAAGCCCCGCTGGTATGCGGGGCTTTTCAAAAGTCGACAATGAAGGGTGTTTATTCAGCCACCACTTCAAACTTCACGGTGACAACGACGTCTTTGTGAAGCTTCACAGTGCATTCGTACGCACCAAGTTCTTTGATGGTGTCGTCTGCAAGAGAGATCTGCTTGCGCTCTACGTCGTAGCCAGCCGCCTGGATGGCGTCCGCCAACTGAATCGAGTTGACGGAACCAAAGATCTTTCCGCTTTCACCAGCCTTGGCACCGAGCTTCAGGCTCAAGCCTTCGAGCTTGTCTGCAATGGCTGTCGCGGCCTCCTTGGCTTTCGCGGCCTTGTGGGATTGCTGACGAATGACTTCGTCGTTCACCTTCATGTTGGATGTGGTTGCGGCCACAGCCAATCCTTGTGGGATGAGGAAGTTGCGTGCGTAGCCGTCCTTCACGGTGACCACGTCAAACTTGCTTCCCAACATGTCCACGTCTTGCTTCAGAATGATGTTCATGGCAATGAGGATTAACGGAGGTTGTCAGCAACGTAAGGCATCAACGCCAAGTGACGAGCCTTCTTGATGGCCTGTGCAGCTTTGCGCTGGTACTTCAAGCTGGTGCCGGTCAAACGACGGGGCAAAATCTTGCCCTGAGGGTTGCACAACATCAACAGGAAGTCAGCATCCTTGTAATCAATGTACTTGATGCCCTTCTTGCGAAAGCGGCAGTAACGCTCAGCTTTCGTCTCGATGTCGATGGGGTTCAGGTAGCGAACTTTCTTGTCTGCCATAACGGGAGAGATTAAGCCTCAGCGGTGCCTTCTGCTTCTGCAGGGGCTGCTTCTTGGCGGTTGGACTTGTTGCGGCGGCCTTCGGCGTACGCAATGTGGTGCTTGTCCATTTTGGTGGACAAAAAGCGAATGATTCGCTCGTCCCGTCGGAACTCAGTCTCGAAAGGCAGAATCACGGAGGGGTCAGCTTCGAACTCCATCAAGTGGTAGAAGCCAGTCGACTTCTTCTGGATGGGGTAGGCCAACTTCCGCAATCCCCATGCATCCTCGTGGACGATCTTGCCGCCCTTGTCGGTCACGAATGCACGGAACTTCGACACTGTTTCCGCCACCTGCTCTGCAGACAGCACGGGAGTCATAATGAAAACAGTTTCGTAACGGTTCATGTGAACGTTGTTAATTAATGGGGCGCAAAAGTACGCAGGGAACTGCTGAAAACCAACACATGCGCAACTAAACATGGGGACGCGTTGTGAATAACCGCATTTGGCCTTCAGCCGCAAGGCGCGCGATATTCGCATTCTAATGAGCGAACAGCCCTACCTCGTCAGTGCACGCAAATATCGTCCCCAAGCGTGGGACGCGGTGGTGGGGCAGTCTGGCATCACGCAGACCCTCCAACAGAGCATTGCTTCTGGGCAGATTGCCCAAGCGTATTTGTTCTGCGGGCCTCGTGGGGTTGGTAAGACCACCTCAGCTCGGATTTTCGCCCGGGCCATCAATGGGTTTGATGTGCAGGACGAGGCCATGTCTTTCAACGTCTTCGAACTCGACGCGGCCTCGAACAACAAGGTGGAGGACATCCGCAGCATCGTCGACCAGGTTCGCATCCCACCCCAGCAAGGCAAGTACAAGGTGTACATCATCGACGAGGTGCACATGCTCAGCCAGGCGGCATTCAACGCGTTTTTGAAGACGCTGGAAGAACCCCCCGCGCACGCGGTGTTCATTTTGGCCACCACAGAGAAGCACAAGATCCTGCCCACGATTTTGTCTCGATGCCAAATCTTCGACTTCCACCGCATCACCGTGCCCGACGCGGTGGCGCATTTGAAGCACATCGCCGACCAAGAAGGTGTGAAGGCCGAGGAGGAAGCGCTGCACGTCATTGCACAGAAGGCCGATGGCGCCCTGCGTGACGCGCTGTCCATGTTTGATCAGCTCGTGGCGTTCGCGGGAAAGGATCTCACCTACCAGGCGGTGACAGAGCAACTGCACGTGCTCGACCACGACACGTATTTCACCCTCACGGATCAGGCACTTGCCAGCGACATCCCGGGGGCCATGCTGCTCTTCAACGACGTCATGGCCCGTGGATTCGACGCGCATCATTTCATCACGGGGTGGGCCAACCACTTGCGTAATTTGATGGTGTGCAGGGACCCGCAAACCCTCAAGTTGGTGGAAGCCACCGAAGACGTGAAGGCCAAATTCCAGGACCAGGCGTCTCGTGCCGACTTGTTCTTCCTTGTAGGAGGGTTGGATGTCCTGAACAAGGCTGACGTTCAATACCGTGGTTCCCAGCACCAACGCCTGCTTGTGGAATTGTCCCTCATGCAGATTTGCTCCCATGAGGCGCTGAAAAAAAAAAGCCCTGACCAAGGGTTAATGGCACCCAAAGTCGCGGACCATCCCGCGGCCTTGGATGCTCCAGTGCCGGCTCAAGTCAAAGCGCCTCCGCGCGTTGCCTCGTCCCAAGCGCCGGAAGCGTCAAATGCAGAGGAGATTCCTGTGTCTGTCCCGGAGCCGACTCCAACGCGGATGGATGCGGTCCAAGCTGTGTCGACTCAACCTCCGGCCGATGTGCAGCCAAGCAAGTCTGTCCCTGCAGCGCCCAATGCTGCTGCCCCTAAAGCTGCTGGGCTCCGCAAAGCCAAGCAACAAGTCGTCGCCCCCACAGGCAACATCAAGGTCAAACAACAGAAGGAGGACTCCAAAGCCACTCCAGAGGCCTTGATTGATCCGACTTGGAATGAGCCCGTGACATCCGAGGCTCTGACAAAGGCATGGTCGGCGTTTGTGGAGAAACTGAGAAAGGAAGACCGAATCGCCTTGACTGCGACCATGTCCCTCGGTGAGCCTGAATTGAGAGGTTTGAAAGTGATCTATGCCGTGAACAACCCGTTGCAACGAGAGCAAATGGATGGGTTGAGGACGGAGGTGTTGGTGCATTTGAAAACCACCTTGAAGAGTGCTTCGCTCGAATTGCATCTGGAGATGAAAGAGCAAGCCATGGAAGAGAAGAAGGCGTTTTTGTCAGACAAGGACAGGTACGACATGATGGTCGAAAAAAACCCTGCCTTGGACAAATTGAGGAAGGCGTTGGATTTGGATTTGGGTTGAAGGGCGCGGGTCGAACATTCGCAGGGGTTGCGGGGTTGTTTGGGAGAATCACCGAACGCTTGTGTCTTGAAACAGCCGACTTGTACCCTCTTTTTGCTTTTCTGTACGTGTTTGATTGCCATTCCAGCTGCATTTGGACAAACGGCTGAAGGACGATGTGTCATCCTTGGGAAAGTGGTTGACGCCACAACCAATTCGCCATTGCCATTCGCTTCAGTCGTGCTTCAAGGCCAAACTTCTGGCACCGCAACCGATTTCGAGGGCGCCTACCGTCTCGAAGGCGTGACCGCGGGGGTCCACAACGTGGTGGTGTCGTTTTTGGGGTACACAAGCGAGACGGTGTACGAAATTGAGACCACGCCTGCCCGGCCTGCCGTGGTCAACGTTGCCCTTACGGAGGCGGCGATCGCAGTCGACGCAGCGGAAGTTGTGGCTGAGTCACGGGCGACAGTGGAGGAAGCACCCCTCAGCGTTCGCAGCATCGGGACAAACGAAATCAAACGCAATCCAGGAGGGGGGCGTGACATCAGTCGGGCCTTGCGGTCGCTGCCGGGTGTGGCGGCCATTCCAAGCTTTCGGAACGACATCGTGATCCGGGGTGGGGCACCCAACGAGAACCGGTTCTACCTCGACGGCATTGAAATTCCCAACATCAACCACTTTGCGACACAAGGCGCCAGCGGTGGGCCCGTGGGGATGATCAACGTCGACCTCGTGGAAGGTGTGGATTTTTATGCAGGGGCCTTTCCTGCTGCGCGGGGCAATGCGCTGAGCAGTGTCATGGAATTCAGGTTCAAGGACCCACGGTCTGACCAATGGACCGCCAACGCCGTCTTGGGCACGAGTGACCTCGGAGTTACTGTGGAAGGGCCGACCGGAGAGAACAGCAGCCTGATTGCCAGTTTCCGACGCAGCTACTTGCAGTTGCTGTTCGAAGTCATTGGATTGCCGTTTTTGCCCATCTACAATGACTACCAGTACAAGTGGACTTGGCGTCC
>JBELLK010000086.1:0-2852 GCA_042088625.1 Flavobacteriales bacterium | reverse complement strand
CTGCCCAATTGGGTTTCGGACTGGGCGGCGTTTGGCCGCAAAGACCAAGCCCTCGGCGAAGCCATGATTCTGAGGATTGAAGGCACCCCTCCCACCAATGTGGACAAAGAAGCCATCCTGAACGATTGGAGAACCCAGCTCAAATCCCTGTTGGGCCCCGCCAAAACACCTCGCGTTCTCGAGTGGGGGACCATCCCTCGAACGGAGCGCGGCAAACTCAACCGCCAAGCACTCAAGTGAGCGTGTTGCATTTTTGCAACATGGACACCCCCAACCACGCCGCCTCTCAAGACAGCCGCCCTGTGCTGGTCTTCGCCACACACAACCCCAACAAGGTGAAAGAGCTCCAAGAAATGCTGGGGCACCGCTATCGCATTCAGAGCTTGACCGACATCGGTTGCCACGAAGAGATTGTCGAAGACGCGTCCACGCTGGAAGGCAATGCCCAAATCAAGGCCCAGCACGTCGTTGAACATTACGGACTCGATTGCTTTGCCGACGACACTGGACTGGAAGTTGACGCTTTGGGTGGAGCTCCCGGTGTCTGGAGTGCCCGATATGCGGGAACGCACGGCAATGCAGAGGCCAACATGAGCAAGCTTCTCCATGAGCTGGATCAAGCCGGGGCTCGAAAACCAGAAGCCAGGAAAGCGCAGTTCCGCACCGTGATTTGCCTCGTGCAAAATGGACGCGAGCACTTGATTGAGGGAACGTGTCGCGGCATCATTGCCATGGAGCGCTCAGGTGCTGAGGGGTTTGGGTATGACCCCATCTTCATCCCAGAGGGTCACGAGTGCAGTTTTGCAGACATGACCCCCAAGGACAAAAATGCGATCAGTCACCGAGGACGAGCCGTGCAAGCCATGGTGAAGGTGTTGCTGGATTCACCTTTGGCCTGAGGCTCACTCGTCCAAACAGGTGTTGTATTTGACCAGCAAATCCAAAAGGTCAATCAGGTCAATGCAGTAATCCATGTCGAAGTCGCCTGGCATGATGATGTCGCAGCTTTCCGAATCGGCATTCCAGTAGGTTCCTTCCCCACATGCGTCGTACGGCACCAAGCCTCCATCGTCGTCGAGCACGACACCCGGAAGGTCTTCCAAGTCGGTGCAAACGTTGTAATTGCCAAGGAAGCCCAGCAAATCTGTCAACGTGACGCACGTGTCGAAATCGAAGTCACCGGGCATGATGACTTCGCATTGCTGCGTGGCCTCATTCCATGCCGTGCCTTCGCCGCACAACGTGACCTCTCCTTCGCAGTCGAAACCAAAGTCGGGATAGACACAGGTCACTGCACATGAATCGGCCGGATTGAAGTTGCATGCCGCTTCGTCGTTGCATCCTTCTGTGATGCAAGAACCATCATCCACCAAAGCTCCAGGCTCGTAGTTGCAAGCATTTGGATTGGTGCATCCTTGGCACGAACCGTCGCCTCCACACAGGCCACATTCGTCCACAACGTTGCCGTCGCAATCGCAGTAGCCATCAGGAATGCCGTCACCACCACAAACCCCACAGACATCCACGTACTGACACGAGCCATCGTCCAGCGTCGCTTCGTCGTTGTAGTTGCAAGCTTCGTCGTCTGTGCAGCCCAAGATGTCGTCAATGCAAGAACCGTCGTCGTACACAGCGTCGGGATCGTAATTGAGTGCGTCTTCGTTCGTGCAACCGCATGCGTTGCCACCGGCGCTGCCCAAACCGTATGTGCCCGGACCGTCAAACGTCACAGAAAGTCGCTCTTCGTTGGCACCAAGTCCCAGCGGGAACACTTGGTAATTCAATTGTCCCGACAGGCTTCCGGATGTGGTCAACTGCATGACGAGCACCTTGAGGTCGCCGTTGGGCAAGCCATTTGATGCACTAGCCACCGTGAACCACGAGCCGCCAATCACCGTGTTCAAGACAAATCCTTGGTCGCCATTTTGGGTGAAGAGCGCTTGGATGGACTCGCTTGAATCTTCAACGAGCGTCGGATCCTCGGCGGATGGTCCAGCGAGCGAGGCAGGTCCGTCCAAACCGATGGTTCCGAATGAGTCGTCCGCCAATTCAGGGTACACCCCCACAAACGCGGGAACGATTCCTGCCGCGCTCCAACCGGGATTCAGCTCGTTGTTGTACGCTCCTGAAGGACATTGAATGATCAACGCATCTTCATTTGTGCCGTACACCGCACTGACGCGGTCCGTGGAATCTTGCATCATCACGTAGAAGCGGTACACTGTCATTCCTGGCAACACAGAAGGCGACGCCTCCACATGCAATGGGAATGGCAGAGCCTCTTCATCTTCGCCAGAACAGCTGCAGTAATCGCAAGTGCCGTCGTCCAGCAAGGCATCCAAATCGTAGTTGCAAGCCATCGCGTCGGTGCAGCCATAACAATCTCCGCCCTGCCCCTCTTCGACACATTCTCCACACTCGTTCAGCACGTTGCCTTCGCAATCGCATTCCCCTTCAGGAATGTCCTCGCAACCGCAATCATAAACGGCACCTGGTCCACCACACACGCCGCATTCATCCACGACGTTGCCGTCACAGTCGCATGCCCCTGAAGGAATGCCGTTACCGCCACAGACGCCACACTCGTCCAAAAACTGGCACGTTTCGTTGTCCACTGTGGCCTCAGGGTTGTAATTGCATGCTTCCATGTCCGTGCAGCCAAAGACATCGTAGTCACACGATCCGTCGTCGTACTCCGCGTCGGGATCAAAGTTGACCGCTTCGTCATCGGTGCAACCGCAAGCATTGCCTTGCTCGCCCCCGACCCCAAACGTCCCGGCGCCGTCGAATGCAATCGTGACACGCACCTCGTCCATGCCAATGCCGAGTGGGAACACTTGATAATTGATTTG
>JBELLK010000005.1:0-74902 GCA_042088625.1 Flavobacteriales bacterium | reverse complement strand
CTTCCATTGGGACGGTGCACCTGTGGATGCCCTTGTCATTGAGGGTTGTGAGGATGCCGTTTTGGTGCTCGAGCGCTCCGAGGCCCAAACCACGGATTCGTTGTTTGTCGAATGGGACGGTTCGGCCACTCCGGGCGTGGATCACTTGGAGTCAAGCTCGGTGTTCATCATGGAGCCAGGCACAATGGTGTTGAACGTGCCGTTGCAAGTGGCCAACGACGGACTCTCGGAGGGCATCGAAGATGTCTTGATCTTGGGTGCTGGGTTTGACGTGTGCGGTGATTCTTTGCTGGATTCATTGCGTCTGCTCATTTTGGACCCCATACCCATGCACGCAAGATCCTTGCCCTTGGATTGCATCGAGGACCCTGGGGTGCAAACCGTGGAATTTGAGGGGATTGAAGGCTTTGGCCCATTCACACAAATGTGGGAAGTGTCGCCGAGCGGCGATGCGTCAGGTTGGATGGAATTGAGTGGGGTGGCAACGTCCTACGACGTGCCAATGTTGGACTCATCAGGTCAGTTGATGCCGGACGTCGCGGTAACACTCTCACTGTCAGACCAATGCGGTCATGAGTCTCTGTTCCATGTCGACATCGAACACATTGTGATGCAGGCCGCTCAATTGTGTGTGGACAGCGCCTTCGTTTTCCCCGCGGCAAATGCACACTTGCCTGTGCTGGATGTGTTGATCGATGGGGTGTCGTATTTCGACAACCTCATGTTGCAAGACACGTTGTTGATTGAGGCTGATTCGACAGATGGCTTCTGGATGCTTGATTCCATTTCGACCGGTGAATTTGATTGGACTGGGGTCGTGACATTGATTGACACTTGTGGCTGGTCCTCAAGTGCTCAAGTGTACATTTTGGAGTACATCTGCACGGAAGGATGCACCGACGAGTTGGCATGCAACTTTGATGTGGATGCGGGCATTGACGATGGGTCTTGCACCTTCATTGGGGACGGATGTGAAGGGGACGGCGAAGCTTCGGAAGCATGGGTGTTGAACGAAGCTTGCGATTGTGTCCCGATGGCGGACAGGGTGATTGATCAAGATTTGACATTCAATTTGTTCCCAAATCCCAATGAAGGGGAGTTCATCATTGCATCCAACGTGAATGAGGGACTTCTTCGGGTCTTGTCCGCAGATGGACGCTTGGTGCATGCGTCTCAACTTCAGGCGTTGCAAAACGGTGTTCGCGTGAATCTCAACTTGAGCAATGGGATTTATCTCATGGAGTTGATTTCTGAGGGGTTCCATGAAGCGCGTAGGGTGGTGGTGCAACGATGAATTCCATGTTCAGCGTTTGCGCCGTATTTTTAAGCGTCCCAAAATGTTGACATGAACCGAATTTTCCCTTGCCTCATCTTGGTGTGTGTTGCAGGACTTTTGCCCGCAACGGTGTTGCGCGCGCAGTCGGCAATGCCATTTCCATTTACCTTCATTCCGATTTCAGATGGAGGCATGGTGACGGTGAATTGCGGGGACATCGACCCCATTTATTTCACGGATGACAACTCGGGGAGCCCGAGCTTTCAGGAACCCTATTCCAACCAAAACCACAGCATCACGCTTTGTCCTGACGCACCGGGGGAGGCCCTGGCGCTGGAGTTTTTGGTTTTCAGCTTGGAAACAGGCGTCTCGGCAGCAGACAACGATGTTTTGTTCATTTACGACGGAGACAACACATCGGCACCCTTGATTGGTTCAGGCGAGGATACTTCGCTGGACAATGTGACCATCACAGCCTCGGATGTCAACCCAACGGGCTGCATCACCATTGAATTTGTGGTCAACAACGGAGCCTTTGCAGGCAACCAAGGCTGGGTGGCGCAAGTGACGTGCGAAACTCCATGTGCGTATCCAGATGCGGCAATCGCCATCACAAGTCCTGCCTCACTGCCTGGCGACCCCGGTGCTGTAGGTCTCTGCATCGACGAAGCCTTGACATTGGATGGAAGCGGTTCGCTTCCTGGCAGTGCTGGCATCGCGCTTGATTCTTTGGTTTGGAATTGGGGCGATGGGACAACGGAGGCGTTGTCTGTGCTCGACGGATTTGTGCAATCTCATGCCTACGCTCAACCAGGGACCTACAGCGTTTCCTTGGTGGTCCAGGATGCAGCCAATTGCAGCAGCACCAACCTTGCACAGGTGGACGTGGTGGCTTCCACCGCGCCTGTGTTTAATTCTGAAGTGACCTCGCCGTTGTGTGTGGATGTTCCTGGAGTTCTTGATGGAACGCCTGTGTCGAGTGTTCCGTGGACGTTCCAGCCCACTTTTGGGATTTCCGAAAACGCATCTTTGCCTGATGCGACAGGTGTCACTTTCAATTCTGAATTGGTCATCGATGCATTTGAACCAGGCCAAACCCTGGACGATTGCAACCACTTAGAGCTCATCACCGCCAACATCGAACACAGCTTCATTGGAGATTTGACCATGTATGTAACGTGTCCCAATGGCACTTCTGTGGTGTTGCTCGAGAATGCATTGACTTCTGGCAGCATCACGGCAGATCCCAACGGTTGCAACTTGAACACGAGTGGGACGGAAGAGGATTTGAATTATTACGGCTTGGGCGCTTCACAATTTGAAGGCTACGACTACTCTTGGAACATGGATGCCTCGTATGTCATCGACGGCATTGACAACCCCTTCACCGACGACAATCCTCCAGTCACCCTGCCCGATGGGACGACCATCCAGTCCGGACTGATTCTGCCAGAAACGTACCTGCCATGTGGCAACTTCTGTGACTTCTTAGGTTGTCCTTTGAATGGAACGTGGACGTTCAATGTCTTGGATCAATGGCCGCTGGATGACGGGACGTTGTTTGGTTGGAGCATGGCGTTCAATCCTGACATTGCGCCAGACATTACCACGTTTGAGCCAAGCATAGGTCAAGGGGCGGACAGCTCTTTTTGGCATCTGGCGGGAGATGTGAACAGCCCGCTCACCGATGCGATGGATGGCGTCGAATCAGTCAGTGCTGACGGCAACATTGTCGATGTTCTGTTCGAGATGCCGGGGACGTATGAGTTTGGCTTCTACGCAGTGAACGAATTCGGTTGTTCTGCAGACACCACAGTGGCAGTTGAGGTCATCGAGTCTTCCAATGAAACGCTGTCGGCAGGTCCGGACTTGGGCTATTGCGATGGCCCGATTCAACTGTCAGGGTCGTTTGAGCCAGAGCCCAGTGCCAATTGTGCATCGGCTTCTGGAATCGAGCAATACTGTTGGGGCCCCAATGAGAACACCGGCTTCGAATTTTGTCCAGACGTGCCGGGTGATGGAACGATGATGTCGCTAAGCCTGACACATGGCTCGCTGGAATTGGGTGTGGACTTCTTGACGGTCTTCGACGGTCCCGACGATGCATCGCCAATCATGGCCACGCTCACGGGTGACGTGACGGGCCAGTTGTTCATTGCGTCCAATCCATCGGGTTGTTTGTTCATGAAGCTGACTTCAGACAGCAACTGCGATTGCGCTTCAGATGACGGGTGCGATTTGTCGCCGTTGCAATGGTGCACACATTGTGCTGATGTGCCAGGAGAGTGCGATTACAATTTCCTTTGGGAGCCGGCAGATGCCCTGGATGACCCCACATTGTTGCAGCCTACGTTGAACTCTTTTGACGGCAATCCAATGACGTTCGTGCTCACCATGACGAGCGGGGCATTGGACGTTTGTGCCACATCAGACACCATGGTGGTTGGCCCAGGATTCGAGTACCTCCTTGAGATTGAACAAACGTCTTGTGCGGGAGACGATGGGGAGGCGATTGTGGACATTTTGGGCAACCCCGAGGCTCCGGAGTTGCCATTTGAAATCTCATTGTTTGCAGCAGGTGACGAAACCTCCTTGGAAACGTTGGAGTGGACAGGCGATGCGGTGGTCTTTGAAGGGTTGACACCCGGCGACTACGACATTGTCGTGTCGAACGCCATGGGTTGCACTTACACCGAACTCTTCACGATTGATGTGCCCCAGGTCATCTCTGACCCCAATGACGTTTTGGACTACATCGATGTCCGCTTGGAGTCGAGTCCCACCCAATTCCTGAATGCGCCAGGATTGCCAGAGGTTGTGACTTATGCCAATGGGACTTCGTTCCCTTTGCAATCTTGGATTGACCTGCAGGGGACGGGGTTGTTCTCCTGGGAAGGCGGTCCAGTGGATGCCGTCGCCTTTGAGGGATGCTCCGATGGGTTTGTGCGTGTGTTTCGGGACCCCGCTGAAGCCGGTGGTACGGACGTGGTGACCCTGCAATGGGACGGTGAAGCGACGTTGGGTTTGGATTTCTCTACTGCGGTCCAAACCGTTGTGCTCTCACCTGGCGAAGTTGAGGTTGTCATTCCATTGGTGATTGAGGTCGATGATGAAGCCGAAGGCGTCGAGGATGTGGTTGTGGAATACGAGTATGTTGATGAGTGTGGGGGCAACGTCTCAAACGAATCCAGAATGGTCATCCTTGATCCCTTGGCCACGACATCGGACCCAGGTGTGGTCACATGCGACAACGGCATGGGCATGCAAATGGCGCAATTCAACAACATTCAAGGGTTTGGGCCATTCATGTACCAATGGGGAGAGGCGCCATTGGCCTCAGACGCTCCTTGGGTGGATTTGCCTGAGTTGAACTTTTCAGAGGTCATTCCAGAGGACCCCACTGGAGAGGCCTCGAACGAGCGGGCCTTTGAATTGGCGTTGATGGATCAATGCGGTCAAGTCACAATTTTTTCTGTTGAGATTGCGCAGCCTGAACTTTACGACACTCAATTCTGCGTGGACACGACGGTGATGTTCCCAGCCTTCAACCCTGAAGTGCCCATCTCAGATCTTTTTGTGGGAGGGCAATCGCTGTTGACTTCGGACATCCTGACGGACACCCTTTCCATCGATGCAAATTGGACAGGAAACAACTGGGTGGTCGTGGGTGTCACAACGGGCGGATTCGATTGGACGGGGCTCGTGACCCTTGTGGACACATGCGGTCAAACCTCCTCAGCAGAATGGCACATCTTGGAATACCCTTGCACAGAAGGTTGTACCCAATCTGAAGCTTGCAATTATCTCGGAGAAGCGGCCATCGAGGATGGGTCGTGCGTGTTTCCTGGAGATGAATGCGAGGATGATCTGGGCGTGTTCGACTTTGGGTTGCTTAATGATGAGTGCGAATGTGTTGAGGCCTTTGACGGCGTCGCAGACGATGACTTGCGCGTTCAGGTGCGTCCCAACCCCACGAAAGGAAGGGTTTGGGTGACAGCGAACATGGGGTCAGGTCAAATTGTGTGTCGCTCCATGGAAGGCCGCATTGTGCACCACATGCCCGTGCAGAATTTTGCGGATGGGGAGGAGGTGTTGCTGCCAGTGAGCGCAGGCATGTACATCTTGGAGCTTATCTCCGGCGATCATCGCTTGACCAGGAGGGTCACCGTGGATCGCTGAGGAAGGTCCTGATACGTGGTTGTGAATGTCCAAGGTTGAAGTTGTTCAGAACAACGACGCGTCAAACGCATTTGTGAGGACAAACCCAACGAGTTTTACACCCATGTTTTTCTTGTTCGAAAGCCCTTCCCGGCAAATGTTGAATGCGTGGTTGTTCGCAGCCGTCACTGTATTATCGACGGCCATTTCTGACAACACCCTGGCCCAGTCCTTGGATGTCAATTGGCCAGGGGATGTCTTGAACGCCCCGTGTGACCAATCCATTGATGCAGTTGCAGGCCAACCTGAATTGGCTGTCGAGAACGGCTGCGTCGAAGTTGAGATGACCTATGAGGATGAACTGTTGGCCCCGCCATGTGCGCAGGAAACTTGGGTTGACCGTCATTGGCTGGCCCTAGGCTGCGGAGATACCTTGATGCATGTGCAGCGCATTCGGTTGAGGGATGCTGTTTCACCGGTGGTGGTGTTTGATGACACCTACACAGGTCATTTCTGCGCCGGAACTTTAGATTGGCTTTCCAACCTCCAGGACAATTGTGACGCAAGTCTGTCAGGAGGAGTCAGCACTTCGGACACGTTGAGTTTGTGTGAGGGGGTGTTTTCGTTTGTGGTCTCCTTGGATGTTGCTGACGATTGTGGAAACGTCTTGGACACAAATTACACTGTGGTTCTTCATGAGGAATGCGACGCCATCGTCTACCCCGTGATTTCAGGATGCACGGATTCAACGGCGACCAATTACGAGGTGGAGGCAACCTGTGACAGTGGAGTGTGCACCTACGCCAACGAATTCTGTGGAGAGGGAACGTACTTTGAGCCGAACGCTGGAGTGTGTCTGCCGTTGTCCACTTGTGTGGATCCTTGGGAGTTTTGCGGACCATTCACAGTATGGGACGATCAGCTCGAACGATGTGTGCCAGAGGTCATTTCAGCGGCATGCTACTTTGACATCAACAGCAGTGGGGTTGTGGACATCGGTGACTTGTTGGGTTTTCTGGGGGTTTATGGCACGTCATGCGTCGTCTCCTTGGACGAAGAGTGACGGCCGGTGAAGGCAAAAAAAAGCCCGGACCAAGGGTCCAGGCTTCTAGCTGAAATTCTTTTGATCGCAATCAGCGGCGCTCCCTGGGTTGACTTTCGTTGCAACGAATGGGACGACCCATGAGGTCTTTTCCTTCCATGCCGTCGAGGGCCGCTTGGGCTTCCTCCTGGTTGGTCATTTCAACAAAGCCAAAACCGCGAGAGCGTCCTGTTTCGCGGTCATGGATGACTCGTGCACTGTCCACGGCACCAAAGGCCTCGAATGCTTCACGCAAGGCCATGTCATCCACGCCCCATGCAAGGTTTCCTACAAAAATATTCACGTCACTGAGTTAAATAATGAGCCACGAAGGTAGGTCCTTCAAGGCCAAGTCAGACAAAGCGAGGTGACATTTCCTTTCTTGAATGCGCAAGAGGTCAGTGGTCGTTCTCTGCGCTTTCCTTTTTCTCGTCGGGTGCGAAGTAGGGCACAGTCTCTTCGAGCCCTTCGATTTGGGACAAGATTTCGGCAAGTTGCACAGCCCCCACTTGCTTGGCGAGGATGTTCTTGTCCTCGTCCAAAAGGAACATTTTTGGTGTGGCATACACGTCAAACGTGGTCCTGAAGTTCAGGCTTTCGATGTTGGTGATGCCTCCATAAATCAGTGCTGTGGCACTGTCTTGGGCATTGATCAACGGGTTGTCGCTGACATGAACCCAATCGGTCAGTTCTTTCTCGCGCACGTATTCTTGCCATGGCTCGGGTTCAAAGTCGTTGCCAATGGCAAAGATTTCCAGGCCTCGTGGCTGCCATTCTTTGTAGATGCGTTCAAGTTTGGGCATTTCCTTTTTGCAGTGCCCACAAGTGCTTTCCCAGATGCAGATCAACGTGTATTTGGCATCAATGTCATACAGGCTTTGAAACTCCTGTTGGTCGAGGTCGGGTAGGGTGATGTTGGGTGGGCGATTGCCGCACAGCGTGAATTTCAAATCGTCAGCACGCTCCAAGATCTTGTCAAGCTTGTCTTCGGCAAGCCAGTCCACCATGCCGGTTCGGTAATACGCATTGACCAGGTTGACAAACACCTTATCCATGCACATGATCTTCGAAGATTCACTGGCGTAAGTCATGTGGTGGAGCATGTACTTGAACATGTCCTTGTTGTCGTTTTCCAGAGCCCGTTGCAACAAACCGTTCGCCTCGGCAAGCATGGTGTCTGGAATCTGTGGAAGCACTTTCGACCAGTAACGGTTGATGAGCTGGTCAAATCCGCCATCACGGACGAGTCTAGGGTCAGAAAAGTCGACCCTGTCCCAATAGTGATTTCTGTACCACAAGTATTGCCACAAGGCAGCATCCTCGACCGATTCCGGCGCGTCTGGCACTTCTGGTTCGTTCATCATGCTGAGGTACTTGCCAAACAAGAACTCACGCGGATCGTTGGTCAAATAATACTGGTACTCGGTGACTTCATCTGTGAGCTTTTGCAGACCAGCTCTGGCAGAAGCAACCTCTTCCTTGGTGGCTGTGCTGTCTCGCAAGACGGAATCGAATGGTTCTCGTTCCTGTCGCTTCTTTTTCAAAAAGCTGAGGTAGCCATAAAACACGTCGTTTTCTTTGCTTTGAATGACTTCCAAGTCGCCTGCAGGGTCCTTCGAGGTGGTCCTGAATTCCATGGGTTCGTTCACCATGAGGAATTCGAAGAACTTGGGACCAGGCAGCACCACCGCATATTTGCCGCCTTCTTCGAAAGGTTTGCCCGGAAAGGTCACCGTGCCATTGGCATCGGTCACCGCCGTGTCGTTGTAAAACAACTTCGCCCCGTAGTAATTGGCGAGGTAAATGGTGTCGTTGGACAACCCGTCAATGTGCACAACGAGGTCGTGGGGGGCTGTTGCTCCTGCGTCTTGAGTTTGGGCCGAAACCTGGGTGAAACTGGCCGCAAAGGCGATCAAAACCAGTGCTTGGCACGTTGAACGAATCGAGGGAGGAGGAGGTTGAATGTTCATCGAATCAAGAATAGACGCCCAAATGTACTGCGGGCGTAGAACGCTGTGGCAATCTTTGTGCCAACGCGTCTTAAGAATTCACGAGTGAAGGACAAACACAAAACCAAGGTTGCTGTCATTGGTGCTGGAGGTGTAGGGGCCTGGGTGGCCAAATCCCTGGCTGAACGCGGTTGCCAAGTCACGGCGTCGACGCGCTCTGTGAGCACAACTCGGGCTCTGACGTTGCTGGGGATTCAAGTCCTGGATTGGCATTGGACGCCCAAGACATCCTGGGAACTGTGGTTGCGCGCTGAGGCCGACGTTTGGTGCGTCACTGTGCCCCCACGGATGGGGTCGGAGGGAGCCATGTCCTTTCACGAATCGCTGAGTTCAGCTGCCGAAGCCGCTGGGGTCAAACGACTGATTTGGACTTCATCAACCGCGCTTTACGACCCGACGTTTGAGGGTGTCTTGGTGGAGGACGATGCCATTCACATCGCCTCTCGGCACACGGGCGTGGACATGCTTGCGATTGAGCAAATCCATCGTCAAGGCAACACGCCTTTTGTGGCCTTGCGGTTTGGAGGCCTTTTTGGGCCGTCGCGTCATCCCATTTCGGCCCTGCTCAAGCGCAATCCTGTAATGGACGTCGATGGCACCGTTCAATGGGTTCATGAAGAGGATGCCGCAGCGGCATGCGTGCATGTTGCCCTGCATCAAGGCCCCTGTCCCCAAGCCCTCAACGTGGTGGCTCCAGCAGTCGCATCGCGAAAAGACCTGTTGTCCGCGGGCCTCACCGAAGAAGAACGTCCGGCTATGCAGGCCGGAGGCGTTCGGCGCACCGTGTCGTCTCAACGTCTCGAAGATTTGGGATTCACATTTCGAGAGCCAGATCCCAAAGCTTGGGTCCTCCATCAACCTGGCATCACTCGCCACGGCAAGTGGGAGGGACCTCATGGCTTGCTGCACTGGACCCAGCACCGGCCCATTGCTGGCCCCTTGAAAGGCAGGGCACTGATGGTCCATGGATACAAGGGTTTTCGTGAATGGGGCAATTGGAAAGGAGTTGCTGAACGCTGGGCCAAAGAGGGTTGGGAGGTGAATCGGATGGACTTTTCTCACAATGGCCACGTGCCGCCGTTTTTGGATACTTGCCTTGACGAGCAGGCTTGGAGTGCAAACCGTTATCACATCGAGCGCGACGAAGTGGCCCATGCGTTGGCCCAAATCGACCAGGGCGACCTTCCAGTTGTAGTAATGGGGCACAGCCGAGGTGGGGCAATGGCCGTGTTGGGCGCAGAGCAACATGTCGGGCAAGGCGGAAGATTGGATGGCATTTCGCTTTGGGCTCCTGTGTCGGACCTTGTTTCGAAGTTGCCGGAAGGTGCCGCGCTTGAAGGGTGGAAATCCTCCAATCGGCTGGAAGCACTGAACGGAAGGACTGGCCAAACCCTTGTTCATCCTTTCGCTTTTTACTTAGATACCATGCAACGCGCTGAAGAGCTCAACCTCGAGCGGGCTGCAAAGGCAACGTCATGTCCGGTCTTGGTCATCCATGGAACGTTGGACCCAGCGGTGCATCAGTCAGAAGGAAAGCAAATAAGCGAATGGACACAGTGCGGATCTTTTGAACCGATTGCCGATGCAGACCACGTCTTTGGAATGCGTCACCCATGGCCCGACGCAAGGATTTGGCCTAAGCATCTCGAAGAGGCTTGGCGTCGCCACCACGCTTGGCTGAAATCTTGCCTTTGAAACGCACCTTCTGTAAATGTGCAACAAAAAAGCCGACCCCAAGGAGTCGGCTTTTTAATGTAGGGCGCAATCACTTCTGAATGACCAACCGTTGGGTTGAGCGCTCAATGCCGTGGCTCACCTCGAGGAGGTAAATGCCATTGTCGAGATTCAACTCGATTTGGCTCCCGCCGCGCAGGTCAGAACGAACGTCTTCGAACACCACTTGACCGTTCAAGGCCAAAATGCGTACCGTGGCCTGATCGAAATTGGCCTGAATGCGAAGGTTGTCCTTGGCTGGGTTGGGGCCAAACACCATCTCCATGTGCATCTCTGGAACATTGTCGGTGTCTTCGCCACATTCACGCTGGGGAAGGGTTTCCAATGTGGTCACTGAGATGTCGTCGATATAATACAAAGGCAAGGTCGCCCCGTCACCAGCGGCGTAGAAGTTCACACCTCCGATTTGCTCGCCGTCGTAGGGAAGTTCTCCGACGCATTCTCCATCAATCAAGATGTTCATCAAATCGGCGTCAGTGTCGATTTCGTGCTTGATTTCAATCCAAGCACCGTAGTTGTAGGTCGTCGTGAATTCAGGACCGCCTGAACCATCGGCGGCGGGATCCACTGCGAAAGTGATGGTGCCATCCGACCCCAAGTAACACTCAAAGGCCCACTCCGTGCCCGGAACGATGTTTTCTTGCACATTGTAGTATCCCGATGACCCAGGGGGTACGAGCACATTGAATGTCACATCTTGGATGCCCTCAAGCCCCGCTGTCAAGACCACATCCATGGGGCCACCGGTCATTTGGCCTTCAATTTTCAAAGAATTGGTGCCTGAGAGTTGAGCCTCATTGGTGACATAAGCATCCGTGGCACCTGCTGCAGGCCAAAGGTCAAAGGCTTGCGAAACCTCGGTGATGGCATCTCCACTTGCAAAGCCATCAAAATTTTCTGAATACAATGGGTCTTGGCTGTACGCCAGAGTGAGGGTTGCAAAGGCCAGACCAGAGAGTAAAATGTGTTTCATTGAATGGGTTCTTACGGAATAAGATAGCAATTGTGCGGAAAATGTACAACGCTTGAGTGAGGAAACCCGAACATTGTGCCATGATTTGGGAGGGAAATGTGCGCAAAATGAAGTCGTCTGTCAAGCCAAACGGACAGGTTAAATACGCGTTCAATGGTGCCGATGTGACCGATGCCATGCCGGAGTTGACCGTCAACACTTGGATTGGGCAACACGTCCGCATTCAGTTTGAGGGTGTCATACATTGCGTCGTTTCAGGAAAGCGGATCAAAAAAACCTATGGCGAAGGCATGTCCTACGATGCCTTTTTGAAGTCCCCGCTCGCATGCCCCAGCATCATTCGGCCTGAATTGAGCAGGATCCACGAGGGTGTTGCCCTGCGGGATGAGGAATGGGAGCGTGCCAACCACCTTCAGCCGCATGTGGTGTACATCAGCCAAACGTCGCACCTCAAAGTGGGAGTGACCCGTGCGACCAATGTGCCGTCCCGATGGGTCGATCAAGGCGCATGCGGCGCCATCGTCGTGGCCAATGCCCCATACAGGCAATTGGCAGGGGAGATGGAAGTGGCGCTCAAAGCCAACTTCTCTGACCGCACCCATTGGCGCAACATGTTGGCCTCGGCAACCCTCGATCAAGATGCACTTGTCGACGCCAAGGAAGAAGCCCTCGACGCCTTGGGCCTCGATTACGAATCCTTTTTCGAAGACTCAGATGCCGTGACGGCGTTGCACTTTCCAGTGAAGGTGTATCCCCCCAAAGTAACGAGCGTCAAGCTTGACAAGAACCCGTCCATCGAGGGAAGGCTTGTGGGCATCAAAGGACAGTATTGGATCTTTGGGGATGGCCGCGTTTGGAATGTGCGCGCGCACACGGGCTACCGCATCACCTTGGAGGTCAGTTGAGCGACGGGTCGTTGGGTGCGTTGGCAATGTGTGTGAACCCGTCTCCCATGTCAGAGATCAACCGCTTCCAAAACGCTTCGTTTTCTTCGTCCGTCCTCATGATGTCCATTTGCGAGGCGTCAGCAACGAACCAGGATCGGCTCCGGATCTCCTCTTGAAGTTGCGCTGGCGACCATCCACTGTATCCGATGAAAAATCGGATTTCATGGGACTTGAGGCCGCCCTCTTTGAGCATGTTTTGGATCTGTTCAAAGTCGCCACCCATGTGAACGCCATCGACGACGGGGATGCTGTCAGCGATGTCTTGTCGGGTGTGCAAATAGTAGAGGTTCCCGTTCTTGACGGGGCCTCCAACGCTGATGCGGGTGTTCAGTTTGGGTAATTCATCCATCACCTCGTCCACATCGATGTCCACGAAATTGTTCAACACAAAACCAAAGCTGCCTTCTTCGTTATGCTCGCAAAGCAAAACGACTTTTCTCCCGAAGTAAGGGTCGTCCAGGAAGGGCTCGCTGAGCAAAATGTCTCCCGCTTTGGGGAGGGCTTGATTGCTGGGTGTGAATCGGATCATGGACAACACGAAGTTCGTTCTGTTCTGCGAAAAATCGAAGCCTCGCGTCAAAGTTCCGTCATTTGCAACCATGAACGGCTTGAAACCCTCTTGGATGGCAGTGTTGTCGATGGCCTTCATTGGTTGTGGACCAAACGCGTCGCACGATCAAAGGACGAAGGAACAGTCAAAATGGTCTGTAGACAGCTTGTTGAACAGCAACCACACTCCGACTTGGGAAGATGCCATTGAGATGGCTGAGGCCCTTGCGTTGGCCGACGAGCGGGCGCACTTTCTTCAGGTTGGGTGGAGCGACATTGGTCGTCCGATCCATGCCTTTGTCCTCACCGAATCTGGAAATGCTGCATTGAGCACAAGGGTAGGTGCAGAAGGTGGGGTTGAGGCGCTCCAAGCCTGGTCCGAGGGTCTTGATGAAGGGCATGCGGTTGTGTTGGTCAACAACGCCATCCATCCTGGGGAACCTTGCGGGGTCAATGCTTCGTTTGCACTCGCAGCCCAATGGCTTGAGACGCCCACGACCGCAAATCATCCCTTGTTGACGAGTTCGTGGGTGTTTGTTCCTCAGTACAATGTGGGAGGGGCCTCGCGTCGAAATTGTTGCTCAAGGGCCAACCAAAACGGCCCTGCTTCTTACGGCTTCAGGGGCAATGCGGCCAACCTTGATTTGAACCGTGATTTCATCAAAATGGACAGTAGGAATGCAGAGGCGTTTGTTGCATTGTTTCAAGCGGTCGAACCTGACGTGTTTGTTGACACCCACACGTCAAACGGCGCGGATTATCCCTACACGATGACGCTGATCACCACACAGCCGGACAAAGCTGGGCCTGTGGTGGGACCTTTTTTGAGGAATGAGCTCGAGCCTGCCTTGTTTCATGGCATGGAGGAACGAGGATGGCCCATGACTCCCTATGTGTATTCCCTAGGCTCAACCCCAGATGACGGCATCAAGGGATTTCTCGAAACTCCTCGGTACAGCACGGGGTACGCAACGTTGTTTGGAACCATTGGATTCACCACCGAAGCCCACATGTTGAAACCATTCAGCGATCGCGTTCAGGCCACACTGGCGTTTCTGGAGGTTTTGGCTGAATGGATTCAGGGACATCCCGAAGAACTGACAGACTTGGGTAAGAAAGAACGGGCGCGCATCGCTTCGGCAACGGAATTGCCCGTGCGCTGGACCCTTTCGTCTCAACGCGACAGCCTGGAATTTGAGGGTTACACAGCACGGAGGGAATGGAGCTCGGTCACGCAAGGCACACGTCTGCGCTACGATCGAACCAAGGCTTGGCGGAAGTCCATCCCTTACGCGAACCACTACGACGTGAGTGTGATGGAGCCTGTGCCTCCGGCTTGGGTGATTCCGCAAGCTTGGCGACGGGTTGTGAGTCGCCTTCGAGCGAATGAAGTCAAGATGGAGCTCCTTGAACGGGATACGATCATGTTGTTGGACGTCACCTGGGTTGAAACGTTCAGCTCATCTTCAAGGCCTTACGAGGGGCATCATCCGATTTCAGTGGATTCGGTGCGAACAGAGGTGCAGCCTGTTCAATTGCATCGAGGCGATTGGATCGTGCCTTCCAATCAGCCGGCCAAACGCTATCTGACTGAAGTGCTTTCTCCTTTGGGGCACGACGCCTTCCTTCATTGGAACTTTTTTGATGCCGCGTTGCAGCAAAAGGAGTACTTCTCCAGTTATGTGTTCGAGGATTTGGCTGCGGATTTGTTGGCCAATGACGAGGGCCTTCGGGTGGCTTTTGAAGCGGCGCAATTGCGCCATCCTGAGTGGGGTGAATTCCCGCGACAAGCATTGCAATGGATTTACGAACGGAGTCCGCATCATGAAGGAACGGCCAACCGGTATCCGGTGTTTCGAACTTTGGGTCAAGTAGATTGATCGCCTCCAATCATGCCAACGTCAAACACACCCTCAAACGCATGGCTCCCCCAAGATTGGGGATCGAAATCGGCGTGGCTCGAAAGTGCCCACCACGCGGCGCGGGTGTTTCGTCGAGATGTGGCTCAAGCGACGCCGCAACAAATTCGGCAGGCCATTGAGGTGGCATCGCGCCTGAATCCCGGACCATGGGGTGGAGAATTCCGGCCGTTCGCGTTGAAGGATTGGAGGGGAGCGGAAGTGACATGGAAAGAGCACGCCGAGGGTACGGTGCTTTGGATTCATGGCGGAGCATTTGCCTTTGGCAGTCCTCGAGTGTATCGCGCTGCTGCAGTGCACCTGGCTCGGGAGACACGATGTCGGGTGATTCTGCCCCAATATCGATTGGCCCCCAACCATGTTCATCCCACGGCGCACGATGATATTGAAAGGGCAGTGGCCGCTTGTGTCCAGGAGCACGAACGAGTTGTGGTGCTGGGAGACAGCGCTGGAGGGAATTTGGCGTTGTCAGCATGCTTGCGCGGCAAGCATTCCATGCATGCCAAGGAAGCCGTTGCGGGGTTGGCGTTGCTCAGCCCGTGGTGTGATTTGCGAGAAGAGGCGGCCTCAATCGAAGCCAACCTTGTTGCCCACAGCCCGTTCAACCATGAAGACTCTATAGAGTACAGTCGCATGTATTTGTCAGGTCAAGATGCCTCAGACGAACGTGTGAGCCCCTTGTTGTCGTCCAACTTTGATGGCTTGCCATCGGTGTATTTGGAATGGGCATTGGATGAGTTTTTGGCGCCAGACATCGAGAGGCTCTCTCAAAAGCTGGCCGAAGCCGGCATTGAGTTGGAAAAACGCACGGAACCTCAGGCGGTGCATGGATGGCAGCTCTTGCCAGATTTCTTGCCGGAAGCGAAGCGGTCGACTGTGGCGCTTGGCGCGTGGATCAGAAGCCGATTGGGCCTTCAAAGGGTTTGATCGAGGGCGTCCAGAATCAAGGACAACCCCACCGACATTTCTTCTTCAGTGCACGTCAGGGGAGGAGCCAATCGGAATGCGTTGGGAACACTTAAGAACCAAAAAAGCAACACCCCTTGGCCTTGTTCGCGGGTCAGGCCAGCGTTCACGGCTTTTTGGACGGCGTCGGCGTCTACGAGTTCAACGGCGATGAACGCCCCAAGGCGGCGGACGCATTGAACCGCATGGTGTTCGACAAGTGCCGTTTCCCATTCGGCCAATCGATGTTCCAATCCAGCTCGGTCGACTTGAGCCAAGGCATCGAAGGCGCCCACGACGCCTGCACACGCCATCGGGTGCCCGCCAAACGTGGTGATGTGCCCAAGCGAAGGGTCGTGGGCAAACTGTCCGAGCAGAGATTTGGAACAAGCCACAGCTCCAATGGGCATGCCGCCGCCAAGGGCTTTGCCCATGCAGAGCACGTCAGGCACCACCCCAAATTGCTCGAAGGCCCATGTGGTCCCCGTTCGTCCCATGCCGCATTGAATCTCATCGAGGATGAAGAGCGTTCCAGATGCCCTGCATTTGGTTTGGATCGCCTGAAGCCATTCAGCCGACGGAATGCGAATGCCCGCGTCGCCCTGCACCGTTTCGACCAAGACGCACGCCACCGAGGGGTCGATCCGACTGAGGTCGTCCATGTCGTTCCAATTCAGGAATTCAACTTCAGGCAGGAGGGGGCGAAACGGCGCCTTTCGCGATTCGTTGGAGGAAACGGAAAGAGATCCGTGCGTGTTGCCGTGATAGCCACCTGCCACGGCAAAAAGCTTGGAACGTCCTGTGACTCGTTTGGCCAGTTTGAGCGCAGCGTCAATGGCTTCTGCCCCAGAATTGAGGAAATACACGGCGTCCAGCGTTGAAGGCAGGGTCGCGCAAAGGGCACGGCTGGCTTGGATTTGGACGTCCTGGAGGAACTCCCCGTACACCATGGTGTGGAGGTGCTTGTCCATTTGGGTTTTCAACGCCCGGTGAATGTCCGGGTGGCCATGGCCAAAATTCGACACCCCAATGCCACTGATCGCATCGAACAGGGAGGTGCCATCCTTCAACTGGATCCAAGGGCCGCGCGCATGGGACACCTCCAAACCCAACGGGTGCAGGGTCGTGGAGGCCAAGCCTTGACTCAGGAATGGATTGTCTGCGTACGGCATCTCGCAAAGGTCGTGTCAGTCGGCAATCTCCACGACGATCTCGTCCAGGAATGTCCAACGCGGGTTGCCTCGTCCCAAATGCCACTCCAGAATCAAGCCGCGAGACGTGGTCTCGACCCGAACGAAGCGCGCATCGACTTCTTCATCGCACGAAAAGGTTTCCACTTGCACCTCTTCGTCTTTCTCGCTCAATTGCGACTCCACCCGTTCAAGCACCTTGAACGCTTTGCCATCGCTCGAAATGGAGAACACAACGCTCTTGGGGCTCCAAATCCAGGGTTTGATGTCTTGGAGGGCATTCAATTCAATGGATTTGATTTGTTCGACTTGACCCAAATCCACCGTGGCCACACATGGCTCTCCCCAAAATCCCTGCCACTCGCCGGTTCGGAAGTCGTTGCCGCCTGTCAGCCCGTCAATCAGGGCTTGTTGGCCACCAGCGGTGTACTGGTTGTCTGGAGGTGTCTCCAGCGCCAACTGCCAATGGTGGTCGACGTTCAGTAAACGGTGGGACACGACCACGGAGGTGTCTTCATTCAGGATGGCACGTGCCAAAAGATCTGTGGTCTCCTTGACGATCAATGTCGTGTCCGCACGCTGCCATGTTTGGCCTCTGTCGGAACTCCACTGAATCTCTGCACCGTCGTCCAGATGTCCCCACTTCACCAATGCAGAGTCACCTTGGAAGGTTCGAGGAGCTGTGATGCTTGGGACGGCCACAAATCCGGTGGATTGCCATGCTGAATGGGGCCGGTCTTCCTCAGCTGAACCAAAGCTTGCGTCAGCACGTGAGGCCATCAGCAGTTCCATGGTGCCTCCCTGGACCAAATCCGCAACAGGAACGAACGAACGCTTCAAGACAGGAGAGGAGTGGCCGGCAGCGTCGTGCCAGCGAAGTCCTGTGATGTATTTGGCTTGCCCATGAAGCCCGCGCGCCCGAATTTCAGTTGGATTCGCACCGCCATCTGGAGACACGACTGCACGTTTGAACATGGGCGAGCCCAACACGACTTGGCCCGATGCAGGAACAACAGGGTACATGCCAAGTGCGGACCAGACGTACCAGGCACTCATCTGACCGCAGTCCTCGTTGCCGCAAAGCCCGTCTGGAGCGTTGCTGTACATGTCGTCGCACAACTGGGCGACGCGGTCCGCGGTGGCGCCCGCATCACCTGCGTATGACGCCAGGTACGCCACATGGTGACTGGGCTCATTGCCATGGGCATACTGCCCAATCAAACCAGTGATGTCTGGTTGAACGCGGCCGGTGGTTTGGACTGGAGCTGCAAACAAGGCCTGAAGGCGTGCCAAGTACCCTTGGTCACCTCCCAAAATGTCCCGTTGGCCATTCACATCATGGACTGGGGCAAACAGGTATTGCCATCCATTCGCCTCTGTGAAGTTAAAATTCACTTCTCTCGGGTCAAACCCTTGTACCCAAGCGCCTTGCCTTTTTGGCTGAATGAATCCAGTCTCTGGGTTCACCAGGTTTTTCCATCCTTCTGCGCGTCTGGCGAATCGCATGGCAACGTCGTGCTGGCCCAACGACTTCGCATGCCTCGCGATGCAGGCGTCGTCAAAAGCGTATTCCAAGGTCTTGGACACGCTTTCATGTTCGTGATCTGATGGGATGTAGCCAAGGGCGTCAAACGCATCGAGTCCAAGATGCATGGAGTCTGCAGCCTGGATCATCGCCTCTAGGGCCACATTCTCGTCCCATCCTTCGATGCCCCATGCTTTGGCATCCACAATGACAGGCACGCTGTGGTAGCCAATCATGCATCCGGTGTAGTTGGAGGCAAGCTCCCAAACAGGCAATTGCCCTCCATCTTGGTGCATGCGCAGCATGGAGTTGACCATGTTTCGCGTGCGGTTGGGTTCAAGCCATGCAAGCAGGGGGTGGAGCGCCCGATACGTGTCCCAGAGGCTGAACACGGTGTAGTGCTCGTCATCGGGTTCGGTCAAGACATGCACATTCAGATCAGTTCCTCGGTAACGACCGTCGACATCACTCGCCACATTGGGCACTGTGGTCGCGTGGTACAATGCCGTGTAGAAAGTGGTTCGTTCGTCAGCGGTTCCTCCTTCGATTTGGATGCGCCCAAGTTGTTCATCCCAGCTCCGCTCGCACGCAGCTCGGTGGGTGTCAAAGTCGAAGAGGGGAGCCTCTTCATTGAGGTTTTGGATGGCCCCTTCGATGTCACAGAAGCTCAACCCGACGTGTACGTTCAACTCTGAGATGACCCCAAAATCGGCAACAAACACGGGCACCATCGACATTTCTTGCACGGTAGAGCCATCTTTCAGTGTGTCAATCCGGGTGATTTCTCCCAGTTGGTCGCCCCAGTCAAACGGACGGTCGAATTTCATGGCGAAGTACACGTGCTGCTCTTTTGCCCAATTGTCGCTCACCCTGTGCCCGACGAGCATGTCGTTCCCGCGCGGTTCAATGCTGTAGTGAACAAGTTCATCTCGATGGTCCAGGTCGACAATAAGCGTCACGGTGTCCGGTTGCGCCAAGGAGTAGCGATGCACCCCGACCCTGGTGGTTGCGGTCAACTCCACGTCGATGCCATGATCTTCAAGGGTCACTTTATAGTACCCAGCGTGCCCAGATTCAGACGCTTTGTCGAATGTGCTTTTGTATTTGTCTCTCCAGACTGCGCCCGGGCCAAACTGCGTGCACGGCATGAGCAAGATGTCACCGTAGTCACTCACACCGGTGCCCTGCAGGTGGGTGTGGCTGAATCCGTAAATGACACTGTCCGTGTCGTGATATCCCCCGCAGCCGTCCCATCCCTCGAGTCTGGTGTCAGGACTGAGTTGAACCATGCCAAACGGAGAGGTCGCACCTGGGTAGGTGTGTCCATGCCCCCCAGTTCCAATCCAAGGATTGACTTCCTTGTGAAGGGCTTCGTGTGAGGTGCTGCATCCAAGCGGCAGGAGGGCCCAGGCGACGGTGGCCGTGGTTAGCAATGCACGTTGAGCGTTCATGGGGTGTTGTTTTCAGGTTTGCAAACCACGCAATCCATGCGGTTGTGAAGGCCGAAATGCAACACGCGAGGCTTTTCCGGCAAGCTGAGTTTGTCAAATTCAATGCGTTGCAAGCTGTCCAGACTCGCGCGAATGGCGAGGCTTCGTTCGGTCCGACAATCGCCCAGATTCGATCTTACCATCACCATGGCTTCGAGGAGCTCGGCTTCTTCGATGTTGGCCGATTCCACGCTGTCGCGATAGGCATTCCAGTGGGCCAGACACGCATCCCAAGGCAAGGCGACCTCGAGCAATTTGGCCGCGGCTTCCTCATCCAATTCCAATTGTGTGGTCACCTGTTGTGCCACGCGCATCGATTCTGTCATGTCAAAATTCAGGACTTGCCCGTGCATCGTGACCGACGCCCCAAAGCCTACGAACAGCAAGGATGCTTGTCTCAAGGCGATCATCGAAGTGGGGGGAGGGTTTGAAGCCATTGGTCAACTTCCCTTTGAAGGGCAGCATCATTTCGCCACATGTCGGGAATCAGCAAGTCCGGTTGAATGGAAGTGCCTTCAGCCCAATTCTCAACAGGTTTGGCCATGTAAATGGCGGTGGACAAGCTTACGAAAATCCCGGAATGGGGCAAACGTCTCAAGTAAGGATTGCCCATCGTTCCATTGGCAGGCCCCATGCACGACTCCCCAAGGACGGGGCCTCGTTTTTGGTCTTGAAACGCGCCTGCAAACGAAACGCTTGCCGATGCAGACTCCCCGTCGATGACCACAGCCACAGGCCCTTTGAATCGCTTGGCATTGGGAAATTTCTTTGGGAAAAACAACGTGTCTGTTTCCCCAACAGGCATCGTGGCCATGGTGTGGATGTAACGCGCTTCGGCTGACGTGTCAAGGTGCTTGTCCACCCATCGTTTCCGAAGTCGCTTGTAATGGCGGCCGTTGATTCGGGCGGTGAATGCGCTTTGTTTGGCAACAAGGGCGTAGGGAAGGTGCGTGGAAGCATTGGAAAAGTGGTTCCAAAGCAATTCCATTCTGTAGGATTGGCCACCTGGATTGCCTCTGAGGTTGATCACCAAAGGCCCTCCTTGTGTTCTGAGATGTTCAAATCCCAAACGAAGTCTGCGCTCAAAATTTCTCCAGGACCCACGAGAAAAAGAGGAAATGTGCAATGTGGTCACGCCTTCAATGGCGGCCATTGCTTTGGGTGATTTGGTCAAGCGCTTTGCATCTCGTTTGAACAGGTGGCTGCCGTCAGGATACGTCCAAAGCACCACTGGCTGCCTCCGGGAGATGCCTTTCCAAGCTTGTCTGGCCTCCTTCTTTTGAAGGGTGGGCCATGATTTCTGGACGGGCAGGCTCGTAAAAGGGTCCACCCAAGTCAGGGTCAGTGTGTCCTTTTCTGTGATGCCCAGCACATAGGGTGTGACATTGTGGGCACCCACACGGGATGTGGCTGTCGAACTCACCCCTTCCATGGGCGCCAAGTCCATTGCGGCGCGAACGACAGACTCTGAATCAATGCCGTTCAATGTCAACACCCGCACGCCCTCTGGCAGCCCTGGCAGCCCGGAATCGAGGGTCCAAAGCGCACCTCCCTCGATGTACCACCTCATGGGCAGCGTTCCAAACGCATGTTCCACATCCCAAATCCAATCGTAGGCAGACACTGCGGTGTGGCTGTCCTGGAGTACCTGAAGCAATCGATTGGTGAGGACCACTTTCTCCAGGTAGGACTTTCCCAACCAACGTTCCCTTGTGTCATCAAGCGCGTCAATCCAAGCCCTTTCACCACAGCGAACAAATGGGTCTGGCTGCATCTGCCGCACCCACGAATCCAGCGAGTCGAGGTCAGTCTGGGCAACACTTGAACTGCCGAGGCACGACAATGCGAAGAGGCAAGCCCAAAGCCGCCTCCTTCGATGGCAGAAACCACCGATGTCAAAGGCCATCGGGACCTTGGTCATGTTTTTTGACCATGGTCAAGATGGTCGCCACTGCAACAATGTCGCCTTCATGATCGTCCACCTCGACGCGATAGCGCACGATGCCTTTGGCGACGTCCTCTGGATCCCTACGTTCTTGTGCAATCTTTTCGACCACCGTCAGCTTGACGCCAATGGTGGTTCCGGGATAGACGGGCTTGGTGAAGCGACATTCGTCGATGCCGTAATTCAACAAGACTGGTCCCTTTCTTGGTTCCACAAACAACCCTGCGGCCTTGCTGAGGATGTAATAGCCATGGGCCACACGTCCCTCGAACATGGTGCCTTCTAGGCTCGTCTCGTCCACGTGGGCGTAGAAATGATCCCCGGAGACGTTCGCGAAGTTGACAATGTCGGCTTCGGTCACAGTGTGTCTTGCTGTGGTGACCGTGTCGCCTACATTGAGTGATTCGAAATGCTTTCTAAACAGGTGAACCTCGCTCTCAGGACGGGCTGAACCGGGCTGGTGTTGTTGGGTGATGGCTGTCAACGTTGTTGGATGGCCTTGAATGGCGGTGCGTTGCATGTAGTGCTTGATGCCACGCAATCCTCCCATTTCCTCGCCGCCGCCTGCTCGGCCTGGTCCGCCGTGCACGAGAAGGGGCATTGGAGAGCCATGCCCCGTGCTTTCTTTGGCACACTCCCTGTCCAAAACCAGAATGCGGCCGTGCATGGGAGCCGCTTCCCGAACGAAGGTCGCTGCCGATGCCCGATCGAAGGTGGTGATGCTGCAACAAAGCGAACCCTTTCCGAGGGCGGCCAACGCCACAGCCTCTTCTAACTCCCTGTATGGCATCAATGTGCTGACAGGGCCAAACGCCTCAACATCGTGCACGGCGTTTCCCTCATGTGGACGGTCGTGTCTCATCAGCATGGGAGGGAGGAAGGCACCATTGGACACATCGTCGCCCACGGGAGAGACGGATTTCTGATGACCAAACACACATTCCGCCTCGGCTTCGATGGCCGCAACTTGCTGCAAGACATCTTGACACTGAGCGTTGCCCACCAATGCACCCATGCGAACGCCTTCCACTTGAGGGTCGCCCACTGTGGTTTTGGCAAGTTGTGCTGTGAGCGCTTCTTGAACTGGATCAATGAGGTGGTCAGGGACAAAGATGCGTCGGACGGCAGTGCACTTTTGGCCGCATTTCACGGTCATTTCTTTACGTACTTCCTTGATGAAGAGATCAAATTCTGGCGTGCCAGGTTCAGCGTCCTGACCTAAAATGGCTGAGTTCAAGGAGTCGGCTTCCATGTTGAAAGGCACCGCATGTGCATGGATGCGCGGATGGGCCTTCAACTTTCGTCCTGTGGCCGCTGAACCGGTGAACGTCACCACATCGCGCTCGTCCACATAGTCGAGGATGGTCCTTGCAGAACCACAAATGAGCTGAAGCGCGCCGGGGGGCAAGATGCCACTGTCGTGAATGGCCCGCACCACGTGTTCAGTCAGAAAAGAAGTGACTGTGGCGGGTTTGACAATGGCAGGCACACCAGCCATCCAGTTCACGGCGACCTTTTCGAGCATGCCCCAAACAGGGAAGTTGAATGCATTGATGTGCACGGCCACGCCTTGTTTGGGCACCAAAAGGTGATGCCCTCCAAAGGTGCCTTCTCGTCCCAAGGGAACGAATTCCCCATCCACAGCGAACGGAGTGTCCGGCAGCTTGCGACGAAGACTTGCGTTGGCGAACAGATTGCCAATTCCCCCCTCGATGTCGATCCAAGAGTCTGCACGAGTGGCCCCGGTGGCCCAACTGACCTGATAAAATTCCTCTTTCATGGCGTGGAGGTGCAACGCCAAACGCTTCAACATCCGTCCCCGCTCTTGGAACGTCATTTTACGCAATGCAGGCCCTCCGACTTCCCGCGCATGGACGTAAGCACTTTCGAGGTCAATGCCTTCGGTGTCTGCGTGACCAATCAATGTTCCGTTGATGGCATGCAGGAGTGGGGTTCCTTCACCGCTGCCGGTGATCCAACGGTCTTGGATGAGGTTTCCGAGTTTGTTCATCGTCGCAATTGCTTTGATGCGAAGTTAGCGGCTGTGCACCCGAAGGCCCAGAAACGAGGAGTCGGCCGTTGGGTTTGACGACGCAAATGCCGAGATGTGGGGAATGTGGCTTGACTGTTACCTTTCGATGAAATTAACTTCTTGTTCGATGAATTTGGTTTTTTTCCTTGCAAATTGCTTGGGAAATTGAAAACCGATTGTCTATCTTTAGGGCATGACTCAGTTGAAGCCAGCTGAAACATCTGATTCGAAAGCAAACAAACCTATACCTATGAAGAACCTTTTCACCATGACCGCAGCCCTGTTGATGGGCTTTGGTGCTACTGCCAGCAACGTTGAGCTGGTTGTGGAAGCTGTTGACAACAACGGCACTGTTCCTGGAAACACTTACCGCGTTTACGCTGTGTTGCCAACTGCTCAGCACTCACTTCACGCTGTGTTTGCGGCTGAGGATCACGTGTTGAACGTGGCCACCACAGGTACTTTTTTCCAGCACCAATACGGAAGTTACTCTTCTTTGGACATCAACGAAAGCATTGTTTCCCTCGAGCCAGGCTTGGCTTACGACAGCTGGGTGACTGTTGGTGCGAAGAACAGCGACGACAATAACCTCTGGACCATTGGCATCGATTACAACGAATTCTTGGCTGGCCAAGAGTTGACTGTAACTGATGGAGCATGGTTTGTGGTTCCCACCGACGTCCAGGCTGCCGCTGCTACTGGCAACAAAGTCCTTTTGATGCAATTGACCACTGATGGTACCGCCACTGGTGTGTTGAACTTGCAAGGCCGCGATGGCGAAGGTGGAACATGGCGCACGCACGATCTGACGTTCAACACTGAGAACGCTCAAGTCTTTGGTTGCACGGATGCTTCTGCTGCCAACTACAATGCTGACGCTTCATACAACGATGGCACTTGTGAAGGCGAAGCTTCTAAAGGTTTGTCTGGCATTGCTGCCGACACGCAGTGGAGCATCTTCCCGAACCCTGTGTTCGAAAGCACCTTTAGCGTCAAGTTTGACAAGGACATTGTTCTCGGTGAAGAAAACATCTTGGTTGAGGCTTCTGACCTCAGCGGAAAGGTGGTGTTCACTCAAGAATACACTCAAGGCGATGTCGTTGGAGGCAACCGCATCTTGGTGAAGCACAACCTCGCTGCTGGTACGTACAATCTGGCTGCCAAGCACGTGGACTTCTCTTCAGCTCAGACTTTCGTGGTCACTCGCTAAGAGACGCTCATTTCGATTTGAAAAGGGAAGCTTTAGGGCTTCCCTTTTTTTGTGCCCTCAAAAGGCGTTCAGGATGGTGAACGGATATCTTTGAATCATGAACAAGACGTTTTCATGGACTTGGAGCTTGATGGCATTGGCAATGGTCTTTTGCACATCTGGGCCTCTTTCGGGTCAAACTTCATCAGCCATTCAGAGCGGCCCCATGATTGGGCATGTCAGCATGCGATCGGCTCAGTTGTGGGTCCAAACACAAACCAAGGCTGAAGTTGTGGCGCAATACAAAGCCACGGATGCGGCAAGCTGGACGCTGTCATCGAATGTTGTCACTGATCAACAAAGTGCTTTCACCGCACACATTGCTTTGGAATCATTGGAGCCAGGAACGACGTATGATGTTCAATGTTTGGTCAACGGAGAACCTGCAGGGGAGCCGTTCAACTTGACCACCCAAGTATTGTGGGATTATCGAATGGATCCTCCAGCATTTTCTTTTGTGACGGGCAGTTGCGCTTTCATCAATGAGGCCAAATATGATCGCCCCGGCAGACCGTACGGTGGGGGATATGAGATCTTCGAGAGCATGGCTGCCGACGATCCGGACATGATGCTTTGGCTGGGGGACAACATTTATCTCCGCGAAGTGGATTTTCAATCGTACAGTGGATTTCTCCATCGCTACACCCACACTCGCCAAACTCCTGAAATGGCGAATTTGCTCAAAACATGTCCCAATTATGCCATTTGGGATGACCATGATTTTGGGCCCAACGACAGCGACGGAAGTTGGATTCACGCCGATTGGTCGCGGGAATCGTTCCAGGCATTTTGGAGCAATCCGAGCTACGGCTTGCCGGAGGCGCCACGGTGCATTTCGACTGCCTTTCGTTTTGTTGACATGGAGTTCTTCTTGCTCGACAACAGGACGTACCGTGTGAATCACCACAACAAGACGAGTGAGCCTACTGTGCTTGGTCAAGCTCAAATCGATTGGCTCATCCAAGCGCTTCAGAAAAGCCGAGCGCCGTTCAAATTTGTTTGTGTGGGTGGCCAAGTGCTGAACGACGCTGCGGTCTATGAAAACGTCTCACAATTCCCGAGTGAACGGGAGCAAATCTTGTCCCGCATTGAAGCCGAGGACATTCGCGGAGTGGTGTTTCTTTCAGGCGACCGTCACACCACAGAGTTGTCAGAATGGACGATGTCCAATGGTCGCAAAGTGTATGACCTCACGGTCAGCCCTCTCACTTCAGGTCCCGGTCACGCCAGTGAGGAAGGGAATTCATTGCGCGTAGAAGGAACCTATGTTGAACAGAGGAACTATGCCAAACTGACTTTTGAAGGACCTCGCAAACAAAGGTCTTGTCTGATTGAAGTGAAAGACACTTTTGGCAAAACCCTTTGGACTCAAACGCTCGAACGATGAGCTTGCACAGCCGCACAGATTACAACAAAGGGACGCTTGATGAGACGAGTCTTGGCGATGGCCCTTGGCCTTTGTTGGAGCAATGGTTGAAGGAGGCCGTGGAGGCAGGCGTTTCGGACCCAACGGCATTCACATTGACCACCCTGGATGAGGAGGGGTTCCCGCATGGCCGAATTGTGCTGCTTCGCGACACTCGGAGTGAAGAATTGGTATTTTACACCAATTACCTCAGTGAGAAGGGGCGTGATTTGGCCCGTGAAGGGCGTGCCGGGGCCACCTTTTTTTGGCCCCACGCAGAGCGACAAATTCGGGTAAGGGGGCATGTGACTCAGGTTCCGGCAGAAGAGTCTGATGCCTATTTTGCCTCTCGTCCACGTGCGAGCCAGCTCGGAGCATGGGCGTCAATCCAAAGCAGCGCCATCGCCTCGCGAGAAGGGTTGGAGCGTCAATACGCAGAACAAAACGATCTGTTCGACGGGAAGGAAGTCGCAAGACCTCACCATTGGGGTGGCTTCGCAATGAAGCCTCAGGTCATCGAGTTTTGGCAAGGTCGTGCCTCACGGATGCACGATCGGTTGGTCTGTCGAAGGGATGGGGAAGGGGCCTGGGCGGTGCGTCGCCTCCAGCCCTAAGCTCAGTCGTCGATTCGCACCACGAGCCCTTTCAAGTAGGACCCCTCTGGATGGAAGGCATTCACAGGATGGTCTGCTGGCTGGTGCAAGCGGTGGAGAATGCGCACCGTACGACCTGCCTGGATGGCCGCGGCCACAATGGTGTTGGTGAACAAAGCGTCGTCCACGGCTTGGCTGCATGAAAACGTGAAGAGCAGGCTGCCCGCTTTCATGCCTTCCATGGCCCGCAAATTGATCCTTTTGTAGCCTTGAACTGCAGCGTGTCTAGCCGAAGCACGTTTGGCAAAGGCTGGTGGATCCAACACCACAATGTCATAGTCACCTAGCGCATCGGTTTTGAGAAATTCCAACGCATCTGCTTGGATGGAACGGTGATGGTCGGGATTCAATCCATTCAATCTGACATTGTCCTCACAAACGTCGAGGGCACGTTGTGAGCTGTCCAAACTGTGCACTTCTTGGGCACCAGACTTCAAGGCATAGATGCTGAAGCCTCCTGTGTAACTGAACACATTGAGGACCTTTTTGCCATCAGACAACGCTCCAAGTAGTGCTCTGTTTTCTCGCTGATCGATGAAGAAGCCTGTTTTTTGACCGCGTTCCCAATCGATATCGAAGCGGTGTCCGTGCTCTGTTGCAAAATGGCCATCAGGGGCCTTGCCAAACACCCATCCGTCTTCCGAAGCTTCTCCGCCGTTCTTGACCAGGGTTTTTGAGCTCTTGTCGTAGATGCCCACCAGGTCTTTTCCCAAGGCCTCTTGAAAAGCTGAGGACAACACTGGAATGGCACGATGCATGCCTGGTGTATGACATTGGAGAACAAGGACGCCGTTGTACAAATCTGCGATGAGGCCTGGAAGTCCGTCTCCTTCTGCATGCACCAGCCGGCAAGCATTTTGATCTTCAGATTGAAACAGGCCGAGGTCTCGTCTGACGGCCACAGCTTGGGCGATTTTGTCAAGCCACCATGCCTCGTTTGGGCATGTTGCATCAAAGGACATCATCCTGACGGCGATGCTCGCGTTAGGGGCATAGTGGCCCCAGCCAAGAATGGCTCCCTTGTTGGCACAAACACGCACCCAATCTCCAGCTTGGGGTTGGCCTTGAATGTGTTTGATGCCGCCACTGAAAATCCAAGGATGTTTTCTGCGAATGCTCTGGTCTCTTTTGGCTTTCAACGTGACGGTTGAAAGGTCTTTTGGCGCCTGTTCTTGCATGCCTCGAAATTAACCCTGCTTGGACGATGTCCACCGGATGTGAGATTGACTGCTTTCAATGGCTCCCGACTTGTACCAGGTTGCCATCAATTTGCGAACGCCCGCGCGGTGACCAGGTCTGCATGATTGCAAAAACATGGCGGGGTCGATGGGGCCTTCGTCGAGGGCTTTTCGAAGTTCCATGCGCCAGGATTGTTTGTCCGCGGTGCAGACATCACACCCTCCGCAAGGTGTTCCGTTCAAGTCGTCGAATGCCGCCTCGAGTGTCTTGGCTCGACATGCATCATCGCCTTGCATGACATACGTCTGAAGCAACTTTAATTTTTGAAGCGCCAAGTTCTTTCGCTCGACATTCACAGTCACGGTTTGGGTTTGTTGTCTGGGTTTGAGCCATCGGAGCTGCATCAGTGTCCCCTTGGGTCGCCAGTCCAGCCAACCTCGTGCATCCAACACTTCCAATGCAGATTGACATTCTTCAGCGCTCCACGACGCCCCATGTTCATAGGCGTTGAGCCTCTCAGCCAATGATGACGTGTCAAGTTCAAGGATCTGATTGCTTGCGTTTCGGCGAACCCATTGCGCCAACGTGGACAGTCGCTTGTTCTCAGATTCAATCAACGAGGAGCCGGACCACCGAACGGTGCCTTTCAGACGCCGCTGGTCAGAAGCATCTCGAATGTCAAAGTGCCCCGCTTGGGCCAAAAGTTTCAATGCTAGCAAATGGGTCCGTTCCTCGAAGACCAATGGCTGTTCTGGTTGCTCTCCAAATGTGGCGCTTGACTGATTGGCCGCCCATTGATAGGCCTCATGGACTTTGGCAAGCGGAGGAAATTGACGCTCAATGCGTTTTGCGAGGACGTCAAAGTCACGGTCTTCCGCGTAAAGGATGCATGACGCAGCTTCACCGTCTCGACCCGCTCGCCCTGCCTCTTGGATGTACGATTCGGGGTTGGGTGGTGGTCCTGCATGAAACACCCATCGGACATGGGGAGCGTCAATCCCCATGCCAAAGGCGCTTGTGCATGTCAACACTTGGAGCTTTTGGGTTCTCCACGCTTCTTGACGTTTTTGTTTTTCTCTAAGAGTCAATCCCGCATGAAATGAGGCCGCCGCCATTCCAGCTTGTTGCAGCCGTTGGCTCCAACGTTCGCTTTCGTGCCTTGACTGCACGTAGATCAGTCCCTGCCCTTGTTGTGTCGTGGCGTCGCGGAGGAGGACAGCATCCCTGTCGCCCCATGTGTTGACCTCGAATCTCAGATTGGCCCTGCGAAGGGGAGACCGATGCACTTGAGTGTCGTCTGGCATTTGCCTTGCCACGTCGGCAAGCACTTCAGACGTCGCCGTGGCCGTGAATGCGCCCCAAACAGCATTGGGAAAGGCTTGCTGTAAGGTACCAATGGTTTGAAAGGCGGGGCGGAAGTCATGGCCCCACTGGCTGATGCAGTGTGCCTCATCAATGACGATGGTTTGCACGTCCCAATGTTCGCGTCGTGCAAGAAACATGGGGTGATTCAATCGCTCCGGACTCAGATACAGAAATTGGGTCTTGCCAAATCGGACATTGTCAAGCACCCGATCGCCATTGTTTCCAACCCAGGCTTCAGCCTTGATGCCCTTGGCTCGTAGCCCCTCGCATTGGTCTTCCATCAAGGCAATCAGGGGCGTGACCACGAGACATAGCCCTCCTCGGGCCAGGGCTGGCAATTGAAAGCATAAACTTTTCCCGCCTCCAGTTGGCATGAGTGCCAACGTATGATGCCCGTGCAACAACCCCAGAGTGGGTCCTGTTTGATGAGGCCGCAATCCCTCGAAACCCCAGTGCGTGCGAAGCAGCTGACGCAGTGGCTCAGGCAAGCTTTGGGAAGTTTCTTGGTCGCACATGCGGAGAAGACAGATGGGTTGCCGATTTTTGGCCTTTCAATGTGAAACGCAAAAGTGATGAGGAACGTCGTAGCTGGAAACTGGAAAAGCAACAAATTGAGGGATGAGGCCTCAGAGTGGATGGATGGCATGGCATCGTGGTTGAAAGGCAACAGCGGTGTGGATGTGATGGTGGCGGTTCCGGCGCCTTATTTGGCATGGTGCACAGAGCGGAAACCAAATGGCTTGCATGTCTTGGCCCAAAACGTCAGCACCGAGGGTTTTGGGGCTCATACAGGAGAATACACGGCTGAAATGTTGAAGTCGTGCAACGTGGATGGTGCCATTGTGGGTCACAGTGAGCGCCGGGCGCGATTTGGCGATAAGGACGCCGTGGTCGCCGCAAAGGTGGATGCGTTGATTCAGGCAGATTTATTGGCCGTGTTTTGTTGTGGTGAGACGTTGCAAGAGCGCGAAGCAGGTCGGGCAGAGGACGTGGTGCTCCAACAATTGCAAGCTGCTGTGTTGCGTTTGCCCGTCGATCAGGTGAGACGTGTCATCGTCGCTTATGAGCCGGTTTGGGCCATTGGCACCGGCGTCACGGCCTCAGCAGACCAAGCTCAGGAAATGCACCGGAGCATTCGAGGTTGGCTGACTGAAGCTTTCGGCGAGGAGGTCGCGGGGGGCATTCCCCTGCTTTACGGGGGATCTTGCAAACCAGGGAACGCCGCTGAATTGTTTTCTCAGGACGACATCAATGGGGGGTTGATCGGAGGTGCTTCCCTGTCGCCTGCCGATTTCCAAGGGGTCATTGAGGGCCATCCAGCTTTGAACCATTGATTTGAAATCGCAGCATTGGAAAAGCAATTCCATCGTTGGGACATTGAAGTGACGCCGGTCTTGCCCGGAAGGGAGGTTGTGGTCGCTTACTTGAATGAAGCAGGGTTTTCCATGTTTGAGCCCAACGACAAAGGCGTTGTGGCGCATGGTGAATTGGCTGAAGTGGATGTGGTGTTGGCCCAAAACTGTTTGGACGAGGTGGCGTCCTTTGCACAAGTCGCGTGCACCCGCAAGGTGGTGGAGCAAGAAAATTGGAACGCCCAATGGGAATCTGAATATCCTGAGGTGGTCATCCATGACGAAGACGGAGTGCCTCGCTGCACCATTCGGGCTCCGTTCCACAGCCCGCCGGCTTCGGGGATGGATGTGGTCGTTGCTCCGCAAATGAGTTTTGGGACGGGTCACCATGCCACGACACACCTCATGTCGGCATGTCTTCTGAACATGTCCTTGGTGGGGTTGCGTGTGTTGGACATGGGCTGTGGCACCGGCGTTTTGGCTTTGGTGTCGGCATATTTGGGTGCAACTCAGGTGTTGGGCATTGACATTGAGCAAAATGCCGTGCTCAATGCAGGTGACAATGTGGTTTTGAATCCGAGCTTGGATGACCAAGTGCTGACCTTTCAACAGGGAGATGGAAGTGTTTGTGACGCCATGGACACAGATGTCTGGGATGTGATTTGTGCCAACATCCAAAAGAACGTGTTGTCGGGGGACATGGCGAGATATGCTCGGACCCTGGCGCCAGGAGGATCGCTGTTGCTCAGTGGTTTTTTTGAAGGCGATGTCCGAGACATGCAAAGCGTTGCCGAAGGCCATGGCCTCCAATGTTTGGCCGTCACCGCCAAAGATGGTTGGGCGTGCATGCATTGTGGGAAACCTGTGCAGGCCTGATTCCTTCACGATTGCGCACACATTCTAACTTGCTTTCATGAAGATCAAACTGCGCGCATGTGCCTTGCTGTGGATGTGTTTGTCTGCAACGGCTTGGGCCCAAGAAGAAGTTGCAGAACGAGAGGATGTTCCAACCTTTTTGAAGGAAATGGAGCGCAAAGCAGGAGAGGTCAGTTCTTCTGAGGCCAAATGGGTTCGCAAGACATTCGCCCCGTCGATTGGCGGAGAAGGTGACGACCGTCAACAGGAACTCATTGCAACTGTTCGTGATTTCGAGGAAATGCGCGTCCGTTTCAGCACGGCCATTTTGGGCTATTTGAAGGGGGCTCATTGGTTGGTGGCAAATGCAGATGGGAAGCGTTGGAACGATTGGCATCGTCAACTTGAGCATTTCAAATCGAACCCCAAATCAAGCAAGGACGCTGAAGCGTACCTCACCCATGCTGAGGCGTTGTTCTCTTCTGGCATGTTGAGGATGTCGCCTGCTGCCACTTGGCACATGCGCACCGGGAGCTTGGATTTGTCAGTGGATGAAGAAGGCCAGCCCCTCATCGTGTGCAGCAACGGGATGCTCGTGTGTTTGTCCAAAGGTGACAGCACAAGGGTGATGAACGTGTCAGGGACTTACAACCCTCTGACCAACCGATTTTATGGCCGCAGTGGATCGTTGAATTGGGAGAGAACCACCAATGCAGAGACATTTGACGTTGAACTTGGTGCGTTTGAAATCAGGATGAAAGGAAGTTCGTTCAGAGCGGACTCGGCTCAGTTGAAAAGCACGTTGTTTGACCAACCGCTCGAAGGGATGGCGACTGTGAAAGTCCAAAAGGAACGCAACGAGCGCAAGCGAACGTATCCCCGTTTTGAATCCAACTCCGGTCGCATTCAGTTGAATGACATCTTTGAGAACGTCCATTACGATGGAGGACTCCAAGTGAGGGGTTCACAACTCGCAGGAATGGGGTCAGATGGCCGACCGGCTCAATTGTCCATCTTCCAGGACGACACCTTGGTGGTCCGATGCCTCTCGAACGAAGTGCTGTTTTCGAGTGATGGTGTCAGTGCAAACCATGCCGCCTTCAGTTTGGTTTTGGGGGAGGACAGCATCAGTCATCCTGACATCAAGGTCAATTACTTGGACAAACAAAAAGTGTTCCGAGCAACGCGTCAAGAAGACGGTGTGGGCATGCAGCCCTTTCTGGACTCGTACCATGCATTGGAATTTGAGGTAGAGGTGGTGGAGTGGCCTGTTCAAGGCTCCATCGTTGAATTCAGAAAGCTCACAAGTGGCCGTCAAGAGCCTGCACCGTTTCGCAGTTTGGACAGTTTTGTTCAAGGGAACTACGATGCCATGCGTGGCGTGGACAACATCCATCCACTGTCCCGACTTTCAGGTTACGTGAAGTCTTCTGGAGTTGGATTTTTTCACTCTGACGAATTCGCCGACCATTTGGGGCTTCCAGAGGAACAAGCCCGCTTGATGCTCATTCGATTGACCAATTCAGGCTACGTCGATTTCAATACGGCTTCCAGAGATTGTCAGGTCAAGCCGCGATTGCAACGGCACATGGATGCCCGGGCGGGCAAGATTGATTACGATGTTCTCGCATTCAACTCAAATCCTGTGAATTCAGTGACCAACGCCACGATGAGTCTGGGCAATCGAAGGCTGTTGCTTCGAGGCATTGGTCGCTTCAAGCTCAGTGAGGCACAGGACGTCAACATCATTCCAGACAAAGGTTTGCTGTCCATTGGACGCAATCGAAATTTTGAATTTGACGGGATCATCCAAGCGGGCAAGTTTGAATTGGAGGGCACAGATTTTGAGTTTGAATACGACGCATTCAAACTTGAAGTCACACGTGCTGAATCGCTTCGCATCCAAGCTGAGATTGACGGAGAATTTGACCAACGCGGAAACCCCAAGCTGCGATGGGTGAAAAGTGTGATCGAGGAATTGACAGGAACGTTGGAAATCGACAACCCTGGGAACAAGTCTGGGTGGAAGAGCGATGATTACCCTCAATTTCCGGTGTTGACGAGTCGAGAAATTTCGAACGTGTATTACGATGCGCCGGGCATTTGTCGGGGTGCATATCATCGCGACGATTTCAACTACGCAGTGGACCCCTTTGTCATCGACAGCTTGGACAACTTCAAAAAAGAAGATCTTGTCTTTGAAGGAGAGCTGCTCTCTGGTGGCATCGTTCCGGATTTACGAGAACCTTTGAGATTGATGGCAGACTACAGTCTGGGCTTCACTCGGAGCATTCCGCCTCAGGGCTATCCCCTGTACGAGGGCTTGGGCACGGTCACGGGTGACTTGACCCTCAACTGGGATGGTTTGCATGGTCCGGGTACGATTGATTTCTTGACATCGCATCTTGAAGGTGACGACAACACTTTGGTTCCGGACTCCGCGTATGGGCGGACCACGATGTACGACAACGTGGCCGTGGCGGGGAACTTTCCGTTTGTGACAGCGACAGAAACGGATTTTGGTCTGCAGTCGAAGGGGAAGCGTCTGTTTGTGCGGTCAAGGCCAAGCAGCGCTTTGAAATTCTTCGAGGAGGAGGTGTACCTCAATGGCGAGTTGGAATTGGATGCCTCTAGAATGACTGGTCAAGGCACGTTTGACTTTGAAAAGGCCAAACTGTCTGCGCGTGATTTTTTGATAAAGGAGCGCACCATTGATTCCCAAAATGCGGCATTCGAGTTGCAAGGGGGTGATCTGAATGAAGTTGCCTTTGGGACGGATGATGTTTTTGCCCATGTGGATTTTGATGCTCGCCGAGGGGATTTTAAGGCCAAGGAAGGTGCGACGTTGATCGACTTGCCTGCCATTCGTTACCAATGCCTCATGGATGAGTTCTCTTGGTTCATGGATGAAGCGCGATTGGACTTGCTCAACACCTTGATCGACCCTTCGGCCATGACGTTCCAAGAGTTGGCCAATCGCGACCAAAGCAACTTTTTCTCGCTGCATGCAGATCAAGACAGTTTGCACTTCTTGAGCCCCAATGCCATGTACAAGGTGGAAGAAGGCATGGTCGAGTGCCGAGAGGTCAAATCTGTGGCCGTAGCAGACGCAGAAATCAAGCCCAACGAAGGCCTCCTCGTCTTGCGACGCGATGCCGTCATGGATCCCTTGGTCAATGCCGAGATTTTCGCCAACGATGTGACGCGTTACCATCGCTTGTATGAGGCGAACGTCCAAATCAATGGCCGACTCGATTATGAAGGTGCTGCGAGCAAGACGTACATCGATGCCATAGGCAAAGAATGGCCCATCCGATTGAACGACATCTCGGTGGACACAGCCTACCGCACGGTGGGTCATGGGCTCGTGCGCGCCGGCGAAGAGTTGTTTTTGAGTCCGGAATTCGCCTTCAGGGGGCGCGTTCACCTTGAAGCGGGTCGAAAGGATTTGGAGTTCGAAGGTGGTGCTCAAATGCAATTCGATTGTGAAGACTACGGAAATGAGTGGGTGGAATTCAAGGGCGTGATCAATCCCGCGGACGTCGCCATTCCTGTCGATTCTCTGGTGACCGAAATGGGCAAGGCTCATTTGGGGGTGGGATGGACGTACAACAGTGGGGGCATCAAATCCATGTATCCAACGTTCTTCTCAAAAAAGCCTGTGCGTTCTGATGTGTCGTTCTTCGTGCCACGTGGTTTGTTGCGCTACGACAAGCGAAACGACCGCTACGTGGTCTGTTCGGAGGAGAAACACAAAAATCGCTCCTTGCCAGGGAACCTCACCCAAATGTCTCGAGGAGGCTGCGAAGTTTGGCAGCAAGGACGGGCATCGTTCCCCTTGAATGACCTGCATATGTTGAAGCAAGAATTCATCGGCGACATCGCGACTGAGTCGGGCCAAATGGTGTTGCGCGGTGGTGCGGTGATCGACATGCCCATGCCGGAAGGCGTGTTGAAATACTTGAAAGAACAAATTGAGGCCTCTGACCTTGCGAGTGGTGCCGGCTACACAACGACCAATTACGAGGCCATGTTGGGAGAATTGGTGGGCGTGGATGAAGCAGCAAAGCTGGTCACTGAGCTCGACCGGAACTCAGAAGCGTACAAAAAGCAGGTCCCCAAGGAAATCGCCAAAGCAATGGTCTTTCACGGGATGGAATGGCGCTACGATTCGTTTGACGACCGCTGGTTGAGTGAGGGCGAAGTGGTCATCGCGACCATGGGGGAGCAAAATGTTTGGCGTCGCATCAAGGGCAAGGTTGCTTTTGATCGTGAGAAGGAGGAAGTCATTGTGTACTTGCACTTTGGACGCAAGCACTGGTACTTCTTCCAATGGAAGGCCAACCAGGGTTACATGCAGGTCCAAGCCATGGAGTCCAATCCAGAAGGAGAAGAGACACTCGAAGTGCTCATTGCCGATTTGAAAAAGTCGGAGAAGGAGTTCAGCGAAGGTGCAGGACAATTCCAACTTCAATGGGTCAATGGGGATGTGTGGCGCACGCGCTTCACGAAAGATTTCCGGGAGTTTGATGAATGACGAGGGCAATGAGTCATCCTTACCTTGGTTGACATGAGCCACCACAAGTTGTATCCCAATGTGTTTCAGCCGTTGGATTTGGGCTGCATGCTTTTGCCCAATCGGATTTTGATGGGCAGCATGCATACGGGGCTGGAAGAGGAGAAGGGCGGGATGCAAAAACTTGCCTCGTTTTATGCGGAGCGGGCTGCAGGCGAAGCGGGCTTGATTGTCACCGGCGGCATCGCCCCCAACATTTCAGGGGTTGTCGCTTGGGGTGGCTCGCGGATGTCGATGCAACGACACGCCAGACATCATGAGATCATTCCACATGCCGTTCATGCAGAAGGTGGGCGCATTTTGATGCAGATTTTGCATGCAGGGCGTTACGCTTACACGCCGTTTTGCGTGGCTCCGAGCGCCATTCCTTCTCCCATATCAAGATTCAAGCCGAGGGCATTGAGTTCGCGTGGGGTGGAACGAACGATTCGAGATTTCATTCGCTCGGCGGTGTTGGCGAGGGAAGCAGGTTACGATGGCGTCGAGATCATGGGCTCCGAAGGGTATTTGATCAACCAATTTGTGGCTGCTGAAACCAACAAACGCAACGACCGTTGGGGCGGCGATTTTGAACGGAGATGCCGTTTTCCTGAGGAGATTGTCCAGCGGATTCGAGAGGCAGTGGGCCCTGACTTTGCCATCATGTACCGATTGAGCATGTTGGATCTGGTTGCTGGTGGGTCGAACTGGGGAGAGGTGGAGCGTTTGGCCCAAATCGTTGAAGCCGCCGGTGCCAATGTCATCAATACCGGCATTGGGTGGCACGAGGCTCGCATCCCCACCATTGCGACGATGGTCCCACGTGGCGGCTTTCGCTTTGTGACGAAGAAATTGATGGGCAAGGTGAACGTACCCTTGGTCACCACCAATCGCTTCAATGATCCTGAAGATTGTGAAGCGGCGCTGTCGGAGGGATGTGCAGACATGATCAGCATGGCTAGGCCGTTTTTGGCCGACCCTCATTTGGTGAAAAAGGCCAGGCTCTCTCGCCCTGAAGACATCAACACGTGCATTGGCTGCAACCAAGCGTGTTTGGACCACGTGTTCAAGCAGAAAGTGGCCTCGTGTTTGGTCAATCCAAGGGCTTGTCATGAGGGCGTTTACGGTGTGCTTCCTGGACCTGAAGAAGGCCAAACCTCGCTTTCACGTGGCGGGTTGTTGAGTTCGGCATTGCAGGGCAAGCGCATCGCCGTTCTTGGAGGTGGTCCTGCCGGGATGAGCGCGGCAGTTGAGCGCGCGAGGCATGGGGCTGACGTGGTGTTGTTCGAGGCAAAGGCAGCTCTGGGTGGACAATTTCTGTTGGCCCGAAACATCCCAGGCAAGACGGAGTTTGACGAGACCATCCGTCATTTTGCCACGCAAATGCAACACCTTGGCGTTGAGATTCGGCTGTCTCAGCAACCCAATTCGGCTGAACTTGAAGCGTACGATGAAGTTGTTGTGGCCACCGGTGTGAAACCACGACCGTTGACCATCGCTGGGGCGGATCGGCCTGAAGTGGTCAGCTACGTTGACGTGCTGGAGGGGCGCGTCACGGTGGGGTCTCGGGTGGCCATTGTCGGTGCGGGTGGCATCGGCTTTGACGTTGCCGACTTTCTTACCCACGATGCGGACGGTGAGGATTTCATGCGTGCCTGGGGTGTGGATCGCGACTTGAAAAGCCGGGGAGGTCTGACCCCGAAAGGACGCACGGCCTCTCGTCGATCGGTCATCATGTACCAACGTCGGCCAGGAAAGATGGGGAAGGGTCTCGGCAAGACGACAGGTTGGATTCACCGCACCACGCTCAAGCAAAGAGGTGTGATGCAACACACGGGCGTGACCTACAGTCACATTGATGACGAAGGATTCCACGTGACGCTAGAAGACGGGACTTCGTTTGTTCAACCAGTGGACCATGTGGTGGTCTGTGCGGGCCAAGAGTCACACCTTCCTGAATCCCTCGTTCACCCCCACATGACGTTCATCGGAGGGGCGAGAAGCGCGAAGGGCATTGATGCCCAACGGGCCATCAAAGAAGGGATGCTGCCCACGAGTTCGCTTTGATCAACGTCCCAGTTCGATGACACGCTGCCGGGCGGTCGCCAAAAGCTGATCGGTGCTTTCTTCAGATGAAAAGGGCGCGCCGATGCGGACGTGAATGGGGCTTTTCGATGGCCTGAACATCCATGCGCCGCTTGGCAATCGATCGTAGGTGCCTTGGATGTGCATCGGGACGATGGGGGCCCCTCCAGCTTTGGCGAGGTGGAATGCTCCCTTTTTGAACACCTTGACGCAACCGTCACTGGAGCGGGTTCCTTCGGGGAAAACCAGCACGCTTCTGCCAGCTTTGAGCGTTTCCGTGAGTTGGCTCACGGCTTGTTCGGAAGAGGCCCGATTGCCTCGTTCGACGAAGACAGTTCCCGCCAATTCATTCAATTTCCCCAGAAGGGGAACCTTGCGAATGCTCGCCTTACTCAGAAAGACGATGGGCCATGGGCTTGCGCTGAACGCTGCATTGATGTCGATGAGGCTGGTGTGATTGGCCACCAAAACAACGCCTTTGCCTTCGTCTGCCAATGCCTGGGCTTCAGGGTGGATTTCAATGTTCAGTTTGGCCCCGACGATCCATTGCAACAAAGGCCGCGACCAGAAACGCCTTCCGACATTCCACATCATCCAATCTCCGCCGCTGGGATTGAGTCCCATGGCCACAAGGCCTACGACGCTGCTCACGGTGGTGTGCAAAACGGCCATGAGGGTGACCAGCGGTGACAACAACCAACCAACAACAATCATGGCTCAAAGATGCGGGAAAGGCAATTGTTTCCAGATGCCAGGTTCCAGATTGTCGAGCGAATAGGAAGCCATGGCAACGCGAATCAACCTCAGTGTGGGCAACCCGACGGCCGCGGTCATGCGGCGCACTTGACGGTTTTTGCCTTCATCCAGGGCCAATTCAATCCAGCTGTCAGGAATCGAGGCCCGCTCTCTGATCGGAGGTTTTCTTTCTGGCCAAGAAGGGGCAATGACACTCGCCTTGCACCCTCTTGTCCTGAAGGTTTTGCCTTTGATGCGCAGTTCCATCGGACGTTCAAGTCTCTGCAATTGTTCAGGTGATGGAACTCCCTCAACCTGTGCATGGTATGTTCTCATGTGGCCATTCGAAGGGTCGAGCAAGCGCGTTTTGAACGCATTGTCATTGGTGAACAGCAACAAGCCTTCACTGTCGGCATCAAGTCGCCCAATGGAATAGACGTCAGAGTCAAAAGGCGGATTCAGTCGTCCCCAACCTGATTTGGTTCCTTCGTCCGTGTGCTGACTCAAGATGCCATAAGGCTTGTTGAGCATGTACAAAACCCGAGCCATCACTCCACCCAATCCGCGACAAACACATTGGTGTTGCGGGTTCGACCGTTGTTTCTGTTCGAACTGAAGGCCAATTTCGTGCCGTCTGGCGAGAACATCGGGAAGCTGTCGAACGCCTCGTCAAAGGTGATTTGCTCAAGCCCTGTGCCGTCGAGGTTGATCATGAAGATGTTGAATGGGAACCGGCCAGATTTGTGATTCGAAGAGAACAACACTTTGTCACCACTCGGGTGAAAAAATGGAGCCCAATTGGCGCCGCCAAGGTTGGTGACTTGCTTCATTTGGGATCCATCGGCCTTGGCCACAAACAGCTCCATGGATGTAGGTTCCACCATGTTTTGGTCAAGCAGTGCTTTGTATTTCTGAATGTCTTCCTCGCTCCCAGGCCTTGAGGCACGCCAAAGCAACCATTCGCCATCAGGAGAGAAAAACGCCCCGCCATCGTAGCCGAGGGTGTTGGTCACTTGGCGGACATTGGTTCCGTCGAGGTCGCATGTGTAGAGGTCGAGGTCGCCGTTTCTTGTGCTGGTGAAGACCATCCGATCGCCCTTGGGGCTGACTGTGGCTTCAGCGTCGTACGACGGGCTCGATGCAATCACGTTCTTTTCGCCGGTATTGAGGTTGTGCAAGACCAAATCATAAGTCGGGTAGATGGGCCAAACGTATCGGCCCTCTGGCCCGCGCTCGGGAACCTCTGGACATGCACTGTCCGCTTGTTCTGTGGTGGCATAAACGACAACTGAATCTCCTGGCAGGAAATAGGGACAGGTGGTGCGTCCCAAACCGCTGCTCACCCGAAACGGACTTACGTCAGCGTCCGGCGTGCTCAACGAATCCAGTGGCATGATGAAGATTTGGTCACACGGGATGCCTGCCTGTGGTTGGGTGGTTTGGTAGACCAAAGCATTGCCCCCAAATCCCCAGTACGCCTCTGCATTGTCGCCGCCAAAAGTCAGTTGGCGAACGTTTTTCAAATGGATTTCTCCCTGAAGCGATTGCCCAAGGGGAGGAGTGACGGCTTCTGGCGAGTCGCTTTGACATGCAATAAGTGCAATAGAAAAGAGGCACGCCGCAAAAAACGGATTCGAATTCATGGCGCGAAGCTAGAGTCAACTTCGCGTTTGGATGTCGTATTTTTGTCAAACGGTAGCTCCTGCCGCCTCATTCGTGGGGAGGAAAGTCCGGACAACACAGGGAACCACACTTCTTGAAAGGGAAGGCGCATCCAACGGGGTGTGACAGAAAGTGCCACAGAGATTCAAACCGCCGATGGCCTACGGGCACAGGCAAGGGTGAAAAGGTGAGGTAAGAGCTCACCAGCGCATAGGTGACTGTGCGGCTTGGGTAAACCTTGTGGGTTGCAAGACCATGTAAACTGGCGATTGAAGGCGTCCCGCCTGAGTCAGAGGGTAGGTCGCGTTAGATCAATGGCAGGACCCTTTTGGGAACAGAATCCGGCTTACACCGTGCTTTGAAGGGGGTTGCGGAAACGCAACTCCCTTCTCCATCAATGGTGGAAAATGAATGATCGTTGGTGTTTGTTTTGTTTTTGTCATTGTTGGTGTTTGTTATTGAACAACAAGCGGTGCTACTTTTGCCCTTGCTCCTCATCATGCGAGCATTCCCACTCTCTCCAAACCCCATTGGCACATGCCTACCATTGATTTTTCAGCCAAAGAATTGGCCTCACTCAAAGCGCACTACGCCTCAGAACATCAGAGGTTGACTGCACAATTGTCCCATGTTGAATCCATGCTCCTCAAGCTTGGTGTCAAAGGACCAACCGACACAAAGACGCGACAAAAATCAACGTTGACCGCAAAGGGTGTTCCTGCGAAAAAGCGCGGTCCCAAGAGCATTTGGGGCGCGTTCATTCAGAAGCGTCTTCGTGCAAGAAACCGCCCCATGAGTTACGAGGAGTTGATCACGGATGCCATGTCTCTGCATAAAATCCCTCTTGACCGCAGAGACGCAGCCAAGGCGAGCATCTTGAACAGTGCTTTTCGTTTGCGCACAGTTCATGGCAAAATCACCACAGTGGGTCGTCCAGGAAAAAAGGACAAAATGGTGGTGTTGACCAAATGGTTGGACGACAAGGGAGGCCTGAATGCTGATCACGCCAAAGCGTTCAAGGAGGCCATGGGCGGGAAGCCCCAGCGTGTGGACATGTCCACGATTCCCGTCAGCCCATATCCCGACGAATGAGCGTGGATTTCATCGCGTCTGAAAACAACAAAGGCGGGCCCAAGAGCCCGCCTTTGTTTTGTTTGATTGCAGCCATTCAACTCAAAAATGGATAGCGGTAGTCTTTGGGTGAAACGAGCGTTTCTTTGATGGTTCTGGGGCTCACCCATCGCAACAAATTCAAGTACGAACCGGCCTTGTCATTGGTGCCTGAGCCTCGCGCCCCGCCAAAGGGTTGCTGCCCCACCACAGCGCCGGTTGGCTTGTCGTTCAAGTAGAAATTGCCAGCGGCATTTTCGAGTTTCTTGGAAGCCTGATCCAATGCGTATCGGTCTTGCGAGAACACTGCCCCTGTCAGTGCATATTCCGAGGTGGAGTCCACCAAATCGAGTGTGCGCTCAAAGGCGTCCTCGGCAGCGTCGTCGTACACGTACACGGTGAGCACGGGGCCAAAGATTTCCTCAACCATGCTTTTGAAATGCGGGTTGGAGGTTTCAATGACTGTGGGTTGAATGAAATACCCAACGCTGTCGTCACATGATCCTCCGGCGATGATTTCGGCATCGTCCGCAGCGGTGGCAAATTCGATGTAGCCTTTGATTTTGTCGAAGGCCCTGCGATCGATGACCGCATTGATGAAGTTGCCGAAATCCTCGGGAGACCCCATGCGAAGCGTGGCCAATTCAGTCTGCATCTTCGCCTTGATTTGAGGCCACAGCGAGGCGGGCATGTATGCGCGAGAGGCGGCGCTGCATTTTTGGCCTTGGAATTCAAAGGCGCCGCGAATCAATCCGGCCACAACCGCATCGATGTCAGCGCTCTTGTGGGCGACCACAAAGTCTTTGCCACCCGTTTCACCCACGATTCGAGGGTAGCTTCGGTACGACTCCAAGTTTTGGCCAATGGTCTTCCATAGGTGACGGAACACGCCCGTCGATCCAGTGAAGTGCAGGCCTGCAAAATCGCGGTGTTTGAACACCACATCACCAGCGACTGGTCCGTCGCACGTGACGAGGTTGATGACCCCGTCAGGCAATCCTGCTTCTTGGAAGATCTCCATGATGACTTGGGCGCTGTAGACTTGAGTGTCTGAAGGCTTCCAAACGACCACGTTGCCCATCAATGCCGCCACAGCTGGCAAGTTTCCAGCAATGGCAGTGAAGTTGAATGGGGTGATTGCAAACACAAACCCTTCAAGCGGGCGGTACTCTAGACGGTTCCAAATGCCGTCCGCACTCTCGGGTTGCTGTGCATGGATTTCTTGAGCATAGTATGCGTTGAAGCGCAGGAAATCCGCGAATTCGCACGCCGCGTCGATTTCAGCTTGAAAGCAGTTTTTGCCCTGAGAGAGCATGGTGGCCGCGTTGATTTTGGCCCTGTAGGGACCTGCGACCAAATCGGCGGCTTTCAGGAAAACAGCCGCGCGATGTTCCCATCCCAAGTTGGACCAATTTGGCCGCGCATTCAGTGCAGCGTCAATGGCCATCTTCACGTGCTCTTCCGAGCCGTAGCTGAAATGCCCAAGCACCTTGCCATGCTCGTGCGGCGGCGTCATTGCGCGCTTGTCCTCGGTGGTCATCCGTTGGTCACCGATGTACATGGGCACTTCGATGGGGTCTTGGTTGTACATCGCCTTGTAGGCAGACAAAAGGGATTCGCGTTCCGGGGTGCCAGGCGCATAGCTGAGCACAGGTTCGTTGATTGGGTAGGGGACGTTGAAAGTTCCGTGGGCCATTGTGAATGATTTGAAGCCCAAAACTACGGCGCTTCCCCTGCGCCACCTTTCCTTGCGGATGCGCTTCTTTCATCCTACTTTCCAATTCAGATGCCCTCGATTTTGTTCTTGTCTCGACAGCCTTGGGACCATGGAATGTCATGGCCGGTGAAGCTAGGAATGACTTTGTTCTTGTTCGTGCTGTCTGCGCCTGTTGGGTTGCAAGCCCAAGGTGAGACGTCTCTTGAAGAGTTGAAAGACAAAGCGTCGACGGCGTTTGAAGGAAAATCCTGGGAAAAGGCACATCGGGCGTACGCAGAATTGCTGAGCCTGGATGGAACGAGTGTCCACTTGCAAATGAGGTATGCGGCAACGCTGCTGCATGACGACAGGTTGCGCGATGAGGGCATCCAACGGTTGGCGTCACTTGCGGAACAACGAGCACTTGAGGGGGAGGGCATGTATTGGTGGGGTCGATCATGGATGCTTCAAGGCCGGCCGGAGCAAGCTGCATCGGCCTTTGAGCTGGCCGTCGAACAAGCAGGCAAAAAGTCTTCTTGGCGAGCAGATTGTCAGCGTGCCTTGGATCAATGCCAATCCCTTCCCACACAATTTCCAGAGGTCCAACGGTTGAAAAAATTGGACGTTGTTGAAGTCCCGATGGCTTCATTTCATCGCTATGTTCAATGGGCGGCAGAGGGCGTCCGGCTGATGTCGGTGCCTGCTGAGTTGCAATCCAAGCGGGACAAGAAGGCTGGCATCAAAGCATCTGTTGCCCTGCGTCGGAGTTCGAGGGAAATTGTGTTTCACAGCTTCGGATCCAAAGGGGAACAAGGCTTGGACCTTTGGGTGGCGACCTTGAATGACAAGGGGGGCTTTGACAAACCCATTCGTCTGCCAAGTCAAGTGAACAGTCCTTACGACGAGGTCAATCCAGTCTGGGACGAGTCCTCACAGTGTCTGACGTTTGGGAGCAACAGACCTGGCACTTTGGGTGGCATGGACATTTTTCGATCCTGCAATCACAGTGGGGCGTGGACTCCGGCCATGCCGATGGGACCGTCTTTCAATTCGGTTCATGACGATTTGGCCTATTACCCATGTGACGGAGAAGGTGTCAATGGCTGGTTGGTCACCACTAGGGCAGGTGAGTTCGGGGCCGCAGAAGTATGGGAAGTGACGCTTGACGGCCCTCCAAACAAGCCACTTCAGTTGAAATCAACCTGGGACATGGGCGATGAAGCCTTGCCGGGGTCGTTGACGTTGTTTGATGCCCAAACTGACCGGACCCTTGCTCAGGTGGAATTGCAACATGGGAGGGGGCAATGGGATTTGGTCGTGTCATCTGGACAGGTGATTCACTACCTGTATGAAACCACTGAAGGCATTCACGTGGAAGGCACCTATGCGTTGCCAGAGTCCAATGGCATGGCGCATGTCGAACAACAAATGACGTGGTCCCCCTCGCGGAATGAATTGGATGTCTCGACCCAATTGAGCCCTTCACCCTCAGAAGGAAATTCTTCATCCAACGCCATCGCCTGGGGCTGGGACGTCGTCCTCGACGAGATTCCAACCCTTGCCGCGCAAGAATGGTCAGAGCCCGACGTTGATGCAGTCGCCCAATTGGAAGTCATTTCTCCCAAAAACTCTGAGAAGCGTATTGTCAGATTTCAGTCGTTTCCTTGGTGGACCGAACTTCAGAAAGAAGAAAGAGACATTGCAGCAAGCATCTTGGCTGAGCACACATCCAAACGGGCACAAGCTTGGCCCACCGCCAATGAATTCGATGAACTTTCGTCCTATTTGAGCTCCATTGAAGAAGTTGGAAAAGATGCCCAATCCGAGATTCTTCAAACCATCGTCGCGCGTGCTGCAGCAGACGTGATTATGGATGACGCGCCATGGGACGATGCGCTGCTAGGCGTTTTGGATGTGGGGGCGGAGTACTGGGAAGCCATCGGTTGGCCAAGGGGAGAATTGGAGCGAAAGGCGAGGCGGATTTGGGCAGAAGCTGGTGTGCGATTTGATGAAGGCCTTGCAACGAGTGTCCGTGACAAAAGAGGCCTCGTTGGAGACCGCAAGTGGGTTGAAGAGCCTTGGACCGATGGGACTCTGGTGGGGCATTTGAACAATGCAGCATGGTCACAGCAATTGGAGCCTGAAGCCGCTGCACTTGCTTGGTCGTTAGGACAGCAATCCAAGGAGTTGAGCGAGGTAGAGGGGCTTGAGTCAGTCGAATGGACCGACGCCCGATTTTGGCAAGTCTCGGAGTTTTCAAAGCGAGGCAATTCGATGCCAAGTTCAAATGCCGATGCGATGGAAGACGAGTCGATGAGCCGTGAGATGAAATTGCGGCTTGCCGTATTGGATGAAATGACCGCCTCGACCTCTTTTGACAATGAGGCCATCGCAGCGGCGACGAGCACCTGGCGGGTCTTGGCGGCCCCATACCTTGGCAAAGAGGAAGGAGAACGGGCAGAAACTGAAGAAAGCCTTGAATCGAGGACCAACTCGACCTTCAGTGAGCAAGAAATTTGGATTGCCCATTGGAGGCAGTTTGTGGAAGGGGAGCGGAAAGCATCTCAATCGTTGCCGAGCTGGAAGGTGGAGATGTTGCTTTGGCTTGAGCGAACAACAGCTGAAGAAAGCCGACCGCAAGCCTTGTTGGAGCGTTGCCTTTCACGTCAGATGTCAGGCCAAGGCCCGGAAGAGAAGAGCCCTGATGCTGGGAGAGCCGCGCTGGTTGAGACCATCCTCGAATTGTGTCAAGACATGGCAAGTGGCGCTGTTGAGCCATTGCAAGTGGAAAATGCGTTCAATATGCTCGAATCCACGTGGTTGTTGAGCGCTTGGCTGCATGAAGATGCCTGGAAGAATGCCACCTTGGACGAGTTGTTGTTGTCGTTCGACAATTGGCCTAAACTTGTTGAAGAGGCCTTTCCCCGAATGCGCGTGGATTGGGCCAAGGGTCGAGCGAATGCCGATGTGAATGAGGTTTCCGAGGAGGCGCAGTCGTCGACAGAGGTCAAGCCTGTTGGCAACGTCGAAACAGGACAACCAAGTCAAGTGTTGGCCAAAGAGACCTCTGAAATCTTGACAGATCTGAATGCCGGAGAACGAGGCATCCATTTGGGCTGGTTTAGAAACCCCCCTCAAGTAGGCGTGTTGCCTAAAGGAACTCGGTTGGTTCACGAAGAGGGAGGTCAGGGCTTGATGCGTTGGGTGCTCCTGCTGGAGGACCCAATTGGAAAGGAATTGGATCAGCAAGCGCTGACCTCGTGGCTTGGCGGTGTCGGAGTTCCAGATGCTTATGAAGTCCAATGGGATGGCTCGACATGGGCACGCCCGGACTCCATCTCCGCATCGAAGCCTGAACGTATCGACGTTGAGACCGAAGACGGGGCTGAGGTGGAGGCGATTTGGGCAGATGGAGGCCATGTTGACCTCGCAATGTTGGATGGGACATGGCATGCCGTTCAAGTGGGCGTGTTTGCCGGAGAACCGGATGAAGCGTGGCTGTCTGCCGTGGGAGAGCGGTTGGTGAAAGAACCGTTGTCGGATGGTCGTGCCAAGTGGTATGTGGCCACAAGCCGCGATGCTTCAGCAGCCAAGCGGCATTTGGAGCAATTGCGCACCGAACCTGCTTTTTCAGATGCCTTCCTTGTTCGATTGGAGGAGGGGTTTCGAAACATGGTCACGGGCGAAGACGGCTCATCGCCTGTTGCCTCGGACCCAACTACACCTGTGACGTCTGGAGTCGATCGTGCGGATGGTGAGGAAGGCGATTCCTTGGTCTTCATCATCACTCAAAGGGATGACCGCCGCCGAGCATCCGAGGGTCCTGCAGAAGTGCTCCAGGACGCCAAGCAGTTTCCCGTAGCATCTCCGGAGCAGCCAACGTCTCCCACGCTGTGGCACGTTGTCATTGCCACGTATGATTCTGAAGTGCCAGCCAACGAAGTGGCTGCGTTCTTGATCAATTCAGCGGAATGGGGTGTGAGAAGCGTGGAGTTGTTTGGTCTCACGACCTATTTCTCGCGCAGTTTTGTGGACCTGAAACAGGCGCAGCAGATGTTGATGAAGGTCCAATCTGATGGGTTCTCTCAGGCCCGAATCGAGGCCTTGAATTGAAGTAGTTTTGTCCAATGCAGAAAATCCATTGTTCTGTGGCCTTTGAAGTCATTAAGGTTTGTGTCCGAAGTGTCTCGCTGCTCTTGTTGACGACCATGCTGAATGTGGGACACGCTCAAGATCTCGTCATCAATGAGTTGATGGCGTCCAATGATCTGGCCCACCCAGATGCGTTTTTTGAGTTCAACGATTGGATGGAGATCTACAATCCAGGTGGTCTTGTTCAATTGGCGGGCTACCATCTCTCAGATGACCCAACCAATCTCACGAAGTACACCATTCCAAACACAGACGAGGGGAGCACTTTTTTGCCACCCAACGACCATTTGGTTGTTTGGTTGGACCAAGACAGTGCACAAGGGGTGTTGCATGCGAATTTCAAGTTGAGCGCTGAGGACGAAGGAATTTGGCTCACTGCACCGGACGGGGTGACGGTGCTGGACTCGATAGTGTATCCGCCACAACAAACCGACATCAGCTACGGACGCTCATGCGACGGCTGCGACGATTGGGCGTTTTTCAATGTGCCCACTCCGGATGCGCCCAACACCCAAAGCATCGTCCCAACGCCACTTCTTTACATCAACGAAGTTCTTTTAGAAAACACAGGGGTGTTGGTGGATGAGCAATTTGAGTTTGAGCCTTGGCTCGAGGTGCACAATCCCAACGATTTTCAGGTCAATTTGGCCGGATACACAGTGGTGTCGTCTGACGGTGGCAGTGCCATCATCCCCAACGACGCTCCAGTCGAAACCACCGTCGAAGCGAATGGGTTTTTGCTTTTGTGGATGGACGGAGAACCCAACCAAGGCGCCCACCATCTCGATTTAACGCCATCGATTCAATCCCAAACATTCACACTGATTGGCCCAGACATGATGGTGGCAGATGAGTACGAGGCCCAAGTGTCTTTTGCGAATGTTTCATGGGGCCGGGTGATTGATGGATCCGCAACTTCCACCTATTTCGACATTCCAACCCCACGTGTGACCAATGCTTTGTTGGTGATTCCGGCTGAAGCCGTGGTGATCAATGAGTGTCTCACATCCAACCAAAGTGGCCTTGTGGATGATGCCGGCGAATTGGAGGATTGGATTGAACTCCACAACAGAACAGAAAACGCCATCAACTTGGCAGGTTATTACTTGTCTGACAGGTTGAACAACCCCCAACGGTGGAGGATTCCCACAGATGCCGGAGACGTCACTGTCATTGAGCCAGGTGGTTACATGGTCATTTGGGCTGACGACGACGAAGTGCAAGGTTGGAATCACACCAATTTCAAGTTGAGCAGCAACGGAGAGTCTCTGGTGTTGCGCTCACCTGATGGTTTTACCATTGCAGACAGCGTTCATTTTGGTGGAAGCGAACCAGATGATTCTTTTGCACGAATCCCCGATGGCACAGGTCCTTTTGAGTGGACAAGCGATGTCACGCCAGGAGATTGCAACGATTGCCCAGATGCCGTATTTGAAACCTATCGGACTGGCAATTCGCTTTACTTTGGGCCCAATCCGTTGAAGAGCGGCCAGCGTGTCATGCTTTCCAAAAGTGCCGAGCTCATGGACTGCCAAGGAGATCTTGTTGCCACATTCAAAGGCGGGATGTCCACGATGCCTGTTTGCGCCCCAGGTGTCTACATCCTTCACGGCAATGGGGGAGAGGTGGTGCGACTTGTGGTGTCCGGCAATTGACGATCAAAGCAGAGACGTCGCATTTCACTTGGTTGTCAAGACCATAGGATGTACTTTTGCGCTCCATTTTACTTTGGCAGGGCAAAGTTGTACCACTCCGTTTCGTCCCCTGCAACGAGACCAAAAACACAGGTGACGCATGAACGACGCCACCCAACAGCCTGAAGACGCCAACTTGGAAAACCAAGACGCCAAGGCACCTGAAGCGGCTGAACAGGCCGCAGAGACAGCCCAAGAGGCTGCCCCCGAAACCCCATCTGAACCCGTTGCCGAGGCTGCCCCCGCAGTTGAAGTTGCACCGGAACCCACTCCAACCGAACCTCGTGAGCTTGCCAAGCCCACAGGTGAATTTGATTGGGATGCGTTCGAGAGCGAACAGGACGACTACAGTGCCGAAGAGCGCAAGCGCTTGGAGGATTTGTATGAGTCCAGCTTGACCTTGATCAAGGAGAAGGAAGTCATAGAGGGTACGGTCATTTCAATCGGAAAGAAAGAAGTGGTCGTCAACATTGGTTACAAATCAGAAGGTGTCATTGGCGCCTCTGAATTCCGTTACAACCCAGAGCTTAAAGCTGGAGACAAGGTTCCTGTTTTCATCGAAAAGCAGGAAGATGCCAACGGCCAGCTCGTGGTAAGCCACAAGACGGCTCGCATTTACGACGCTTGGGACAAAGTGAACAAAGCCAAGGAAGAGGACATGATCATTCAGGGTTCGGTGAAGTGCCGCACCAAGGGTGGTTTGATTGTCGATGTCTTTGGGCTGGAAGCCTTCTTGCCAGGATCCCAGGTGGACGTCAAGCCCATCCGTGACTTTGATGAGTATGTCGGCAAGCAAATGGAATTCAAGGTTGTGAAAATCAACCAGGAGTTCAAGAACGTTGTCGTGTCTCACAAAGCGCTTATCGAAGCCGAGCTCGAAGAACAAAAACGCCTCATCATTCAAGGCCTCGAAGTCGGACAAGTTCTCGAGGGAACAGTCAAGAACATCACCTCTTACGGTGTGTTCGTGGACCTTGGCGGTGTCGACGGATTGGTGCACATCACTGACATGAGCTACGGCCGCGTTGGGCACCCAGAGGAAATGGTTGAAGTCGACCAGCAGATCAACGTTGTCATTCTGAATTTCGACGACGACAGGAAGCGCATTGCCTTGGGCATGAAGCAACTCACACCTCACCCATGGGATGCGTTGTCTGAAGACCTCGTTGAAGGCACGAAGATCAAAGGACGTGTTGTGGTCATGGCTGACTACGGTGCTTTCGTTGAAATCGCTCCTGGTGTGGAAGGATTGTTGCACGTGAGTGAAATTTCATGGTCTCAGCACCTTCGCAGCGCCCAAGACTTCCTGAAGGTCAACGATGAAATCGAATGCGTCATCCTCGGAATTGACCGCGAAGAACGCAAGATGTCACTCGGTCTGAAGCAATTGACGCAAGATCCCTGGGCAGAAATTGAAAGCCGTTACCCTGTTGAATCGAAGCAGAAGGGAACGGTTCGCAACTTCACCAACTTCGGCTTGTTCGTTGAGCTTGAAGAAGGCATCGATGGTTTGGTCCACATCTCTGATTTGAGCTGGTCCAAGAAGATCAAGCACCCTTCTGAGTTCTGCAATGTGGGTGATGAAATCGAAGTTGTCGTGCTTGAGCTCGACAAAGAGAATCGTCGCATGAGCCTCGGCCACAAGCAGTTGGAAGAGAACCCATGGGAAGTTTTCGAAAGCGTCTTTGCCGTAGGAAGCAAGCACCAAGCGACTGTGGTCAAGGTGGAAGGCGGTCACGCGACCATCGCTCTCCCTTACGGTTTGGAAGGCATGTGCCACTCGAAGCACCTCGTCAAGCAGGACGGCTCGACCTTGGGTGTGGACAGCCAAGACGACTTTGTCGTGCTGGAGTTCAACCGCAACGCCAAGCGAATCACTGTCAGTCACCTTCGTACCTACGAAGAGGGGCCAGCGAAATCAGACGCGCCTAAGAAGTCACGCACTTCTGGGGGCGGTGGTGGATCCAGCCGCATGATGAATGAAGTCAATGCGAGCGTGGAGAAGAGCACATTTGGCGACTTGGACGTCTTGACGGCGCTGAAGGAGCAAATGGATGGCGGCTCTGAAGCTGAAGCCAAAGAGGAGAAGAAAGCGGCTCCGAAAAAGGCTGTTGCCAAGAAAGCAGCGCCGAAGAAGAAAGCTGCACCGAAGAAGGCTGCTGCCAAGAAGGAAGACGCTGCAGATGATGCTTCCGCATCGGATGACGCTGCTCCAGAGGCCAGCACAGACGAAGACAAGGCATGATCCCTTGTGAAATGGAAAGAGAAAAGGAGGCCAGTTGGCCTCCTTTTTTTTGCCCGTATCTTTGCAATGAGAAATGGAGAATCACGTTTTGATTCCATCAGCGCAATTCGCGCTCATCCTTGATCGATTGGCCCACCAATTGATTGAGCACCACGATTTTCAAAAGACCGATTTGGTCGGCTTGCAGCCTAGAGGCACGCGCCTTGCGGAACGGCTGAAATCGAGACTCGAAGAATTGTTGCCGGGGACCCAAATCAATTGTGGCAAACTTGATGTCACCTTCTTCCGAGACGATTTCAGGTCCCACCAAAAACCGTTGTCGCCAAGTGTCAATGAGATGGGCTTTACCGTAGAGGAACGGGACGTGGTGTTGGTGGATGACGTTCTCTTCACAGGGAGAACCATTCGCGCGGGATTGGATGCCCTGCTCGCCCATGGGCGACCCTTGTCTGTTTCTTTGGCTGTGCTGATTGATCGGCGGTTTTCTCGCGAGCTTCCCATCGAGCCAAATTACATAGGCAAACATGTGGACAGCATCGGGGCTCAGCACGTGAAAGTGGAGTGGTCGGAGGAGCACGGAAGTGACCGAGTAATCCTATTGAATTCGAAGCCATCATGAGTTCAAGGCTGTCTCAACCCCACCTTCTTGGCATCCGAGGAATGAATGAAAGCGACATCGAGCTCATTCACTCCACGGCAAAGGAATTCAAGGATGTGTTGAATCGACCCATCAAAAAGGTGCCCTCGCTCCGGGACTTGACGGTGGCCAACCTGTTCTTTGAAAACTCGACGCGGACCCGTCTTTCTTTTGAGTTGGCGGAAAAGCGCCTGTCGGCTGACGTGGTCAATTTTTCTGCGGCAGGTTCATCCGTGAAGAAAGGTGAGACGCTTGTGGACACTGTCAACAACATCCTTGCGATGAAAGTGGACATGGTGGTGATGCGACATCCTCACCCTGGAGCGCATCACTTTTTGGCCTCCAAGATTGACGTGCCCATTGTCAATGCAGGGGATGGAACGCATGAACATCCTACACAAGCACTGCTGGACACCTTCAGTTTGAGAGAGCGACTCGGAGACGACTTGAGCGGAAAAAACATTGCCATTGTGGGTGACATCCAACACTCTCGAGTGGCCTTGTCGAACATTTGGGCACTGCAACTTCTTGGTGCCAACGTGCGCATTTGCGGGCCTCACACCTTGATCCCCAAACATCTCAAAAGTCTGGGCGTGGAGGTGAGCCATGACTTGGACGACACGATCCGTTGGGCAGATGCCTTGAACATGCTTCGCATACAATTGGAGCGCCAGGGACCAAGCAATGCGGTGCGCTATTTCCCGACGTTGCGTGAATACACCATGAATTTTGGTCTGACGCTTGAACGTCTGAAGCAGGCTGAAAAGCCCTTGACCATCATGCACCCAGGCCCCATCAACCGTGGGGTGGAGATCAGCAGCGAAGTGGCAGACAGTGAACATGCCATCATTTTAGATCAGGTTGAAAATGGCGTTGCTGTGCGAATGGCCGTCCTTTATTTGCTCGCCCAGGGTCGGGGGTGACGGGCGAGGCATCTCCGACCTATATTTGACCGAACGATTCATCATGAAGTTTACCATTGAACACCGCGACCGCGTCGCCATTGTGACAAGCACTGTCGAGAAACTCGATGCTTTGCATGCCCCAGATTTGAAAGCCGAATTGGTCCAATTGGCCAAATCAGGACACCTCAACATTGTTTTGGACTTGACGGAATCTCGCTACTGCGATTCTTCGGGTTTGAGCGCGGTTTTGGTCGGCAACCGATTGTGCCGTGATGAGCAGGGCACATTTGTGTTGTGCGGTCTGCAGCCAACGGTGGAGAAATTGGTTCAGATCTCTCAGTTGGATCGCGTGTTGAACATCACGCCCACAGTGAACGAAGCTGTGGACTTCATCTACATGGAGGCCACTGAGAAGGAGCTTGGTACATCGGACCAAGACGGCCAATCTTAAACCCATTGTCATGCTGAGATCATTCACTTGGGCCGTCCTCACAGTGGCAGGCTTGTTGTGCGCCGGCAATCTGTCTGGCCAATGCAACATCGATTTCGATTTTGGAGAGGAGCCTTTCGGCGTGTCACCAGATCCGACCGCGGGTGAGAGCTTCAATGCGGGAGTGTTGGAGGAGGACTATTTTGACGTGTTGCACATTCTTATTCCACCCACAGCGGCAGGAATCGATTCAGCTTACCCACCGCAACTTGCCGTAGACAGCGTCATTGTGATGGCGGATGTTGTGAATGGAGCGGGGGAATATTCTGGGGTTGTGTTTACGGACACGACCACCCTGGAGGATTTCCATGCAGCTGACATTGGTTTGGAAGTCGTACTCAACAACAACAATGCCTCTCCCAATGAATCCACATTTTTAGGTGGAGATCAGTATTGCGCTGCGATTCAAGGCGTGCCAACGCGAGCAGGGGTGTATCGCATCGCAATTGGCATTGAGGCTTGGGCAACCATTGCCGCCCCTTTCAGCGTGCCATACACTTTCGACAATTTCTTACTCAGGGTCAATTGTCCTTTGGTGGACAGCGTTTCCGTGATCAATTACAACAGCATTGTGGGCACGGATGGACAGCTGTCAGTCACCTTGGCTACAGGTGTCGAGACGGACGACATCACATGGTACAACGACCTCGGAGGTGTGGTAGGGACAGGTGACACCATTTCGGTGAATGAAAGTGGGTTGTACACCTTGCTGGTCAACACAGACAGCTGTTCGAGTGAAGTGTCAGGAATTCTAGTGGAGGACGAAGGTCTTGACTGCAGTTTGGAGGCCAGTGTCGATGTTGTGCCTGCCTCTGAAGGCATGGCTGATGGTCAGGCTACGGTGTTCATCACTGGAGCTTCGGGTGAAGTTCAGGTGAGCTGGTACGATGAGTTTGGGTTGCTTTTGGGTACAGAGCCGTTCATTGAGTATTTGCTGTCGGGAGTCTACAGTGTGGTTGTCACAGACGAATTGGGCTGCACAGTCGAAATCGATGATGTCGATGCGACGACAGCCGTGTTGGATGCAATAGCCTCGAGCTGGTCCATGTATCCAAACCCGGCCACCGATGTGCTTGCCCTCCGCAATGTGACTGCAGGAGCCACGTGGTCGGTGGTGACGCTTGACGGACGAATCCTCGATCAAGGACTTGGTGGGGCATTGACGACGATTGATGTGAGCGGACTTTCAGGAGGGATCTACCTGGTTCGGGTTGAGTCTGCTGACCAGCCCATCACCCAAAAGCCGTTGGTGCTTCAGCGCAAGTGAGGGCGATCTCGGACTGATTTAGATGAATTTCGAAGTGGTGTTTCTCGGGACGGGTGCGGCAGTGCCTGTGCCAACGAGGGGCACCACTTCGCAGTTTTTGGACATTCATGGTCACACATACCTGATTGATGCAGGAGAGGGGGTTCAGCTTGCGTTGCGACGGGAGAAGCGACGGTTTCAGAAACTCAAAGGCATCTTCATCAGTCACATGCACGGGGATCACGTTCTGGGACTTCCGGGTTTGCTGACCACCATGTCATTGCTGGGAAGGCAAGCGCCGATAGTGATTTGGGGTCCTCCCGGACTTGAAGAATGGCTCAAAGCGACATGGCGCGGGATTCAGGCACATTTGAATTTTGACATCGAATGCAGAAGGTGGTTGCCAGGCGAGGGCAGCGTCCTGCATGAAGGGGAACGGCATCGATTGACCGCTGTCCCAGTCAAGCACCGAATTCCATGTGCAGGTTTGAAGGTGGAAGAACACAGTCTGCCCTGGAAATTGGATGGCCTGCGCGCCAAACGGGCCAACTTGCCATTTCCAGTAAGGCAACAATTGAAACGTGGTGAGGTGACCGAGTGGGAAGGACAACCCTTGCATCCGGCCAAATGGTGCATACCGCCTGCTCCGGCTCGCAGCTACGTTTATTCTTCCGACACACGTCCGTGCCAAGCGTTGCTAGAGGCGGCGACTGGAGCGACGGTGTTGTACCACGACGCCACATTCAACGAAAGAGATCAAGACAGGGCCAAAGCGACGTACCACAGCACCACGAAAGAAGCTGGTCGATTGGCCCGTCAAGCGGGCGTCAGCACGCTGGTACTGGGGCATGTGAGCCTGCGATACAGGGACTTGACCTCTCTGCGAGAAGAAGCCTTGCAGGAGCACGACAATGTCCTTGTGGCCGAGGATGGCATGGTCATTCGCATCGGTTCTTGAAACTTGTTTCTCGAACCATATCTTTGCTTGGAATCGTTCTAAACAAGCATCGCCACCACCATGCCTCAAACCCTAGCCATCGCTGACAGCAGTGCACTTTTCCGACTTGGGGTGCGGAACATGTCACGGCAAATTGAAGGCATTGAAGTGGTGGGAGAGGCCTCGTGTGGAGAAGATTTGATTGGCCTTGTTGAGTCGTTCGAGCCTTCCGTTGTCGTGGTCGATTTTCTGTCCAACGGATTTGACATTGACGTTGTACGTAAAGTGAAAGCTTCAAAGCCCAAAACACGGATTTTGGCGATCACAACACAACAGAGTGGGCACACATTGGTGAATGCGCTGCGCGCAGGTGTGGACAGCTACATCAAAAAGGATTGTGACTTAGGGGAGGTGCAAGACGCCATTTTTGAGACCGCCAGAGGTGGAACCTTTTTTTGTGGTCAAATCTTGGACAAGATCCGTCAGGAGTCCATCAACGTTGAGGACCTCGAACATTTGCCTTTGTCATGCGACCCTGTCAGTTTGAGCACTCGGGAAACCGAAGTGCTCGAGCTCATTTCAGAGGGCATGACCAATGCTCAAGTTGCTGATAAATTGTTCCTCAGCGCACACACTGTCACCACCCATCGCAAGAACATCATGTCCAAACTCGGGGTGAACAACACCGCTGCCATGGTGATGTACGCTGTGAAGACTGGATTGGTCAGCCCCAACAAATTCTTGTTTCAAAACGAGGGTTAAAAATTCGGTTTTGGCCGATGTGACCGACCTGGCGTTTGCATTGAGGCCTGAAATGGGCGATTTTTGCACCACCTAAATGAAAGGTTATGCTGATGATGGAGGATTACACGACGTTGGATTTTGACATTACCCCAGTGGGAAACAGTCGTTTGAGTGAAGTGGATTTTGACAACTTGTCTTTTGGCCAGGTGTTTTCAGACCACATGTTCGTGATGGATTTTGAGGATGAAACGTGGAAACGCGGGGAGATTTCTTCATTTGGGCCCATGACCTTCTCGCCCGCCATGATGTCGTTGCATTACGGACAGGCGATCTTCGAGGGAATGAAGGCCTTCCGACAAGCCGATGGTGGTGTGTCTCTGTTCCGTCCTGGTGAGAACATCCAGCGGTTCAATTTTTCTGCACGGAGGATGAGCATGCCTGAGGTGCCTGAAGACATTTTTCTCCAGGCCCTTGTCGAGTTGGTAAAACTGGATCAAGGTTGGGTGCCAAGCAATCCTGACAGCGCGTTGTACATCCGGCCATTCATGTTCGCCTCGGAATCTCACGTTGGGGTCCGTCCCAGCTTGAAGTATCGATTCTGCATCTTCACATGTCCTGTTGGTGCTTATTACACCAAGCCCGTGAGTGTCAAGGTGGAACAGCATTTCACGCGCGCAGCAAGCGGCGGCACAGGCGCCGCCAAGGCAGCGGGAAACTATGCTGGTTCATTGCATCCCACAGAGTTGGCCAAAGAGGCCGGGTACGACCAAATTTTATGGACAGACGCGGCCACGCACACCACGGTTGAGGAATGCGGAACGATGAATGTGGCCTTTGTCATTGACGGTGTGATGGTTGTGCCAGAAACGAGCGACACGGTGTTGGCTGGGGTGACGAGGGCATCAGCCGTTGCATTGCTGCGCCATGCCGGTCAAGAAGTTGAGGAGCGAACAGTTCACGTAGAAGAACTGGAGGATGCTGCTGCCAATGGAACGTTGACCGAAGCCTTTGGCTTGGGTACTGCGGCGACGGTTTCTCCCATTCAACGGTTGGGACTTCCAAAAGGGGACCGGCAGCTGCCCGACGTCAATTCATGGGTGGTGGCTCGCAAGGTTAAGGAGTTGCTGAAAGACGTGAGATACGGCACTGGTGAAGACCCCTTTGGGTGGAACATCCCGGTGTGAACCCACCCTAGGGTAGGATGCCAAATTCTGACAACCCTTTTGAATTGAAGAAATTGTCACGCTCCTTTACGTCATGAAGAATCGTGCTGCAATTGCGATGTGTGCCATGCTTCATTTCATGAACGCATCTTCTTTAAACGCCCAATCGACCATGGATCAATCCTCCGAAACTATCACACTTGGAGCCGGATGCTTTTGGTGTGTGGAAGCCATTTTTGAATCCATTTCTGGTGTACTCAGTGCAGAATCTGGATATTCAGGTGGTCACATCAAAAATCCCGCCTATCGAGAAGTCTGCACAGGACGAACAGGTCATGCTGAAGTTGTGCAGTTGACATACAATCCGTCCAAGGTCGAATTGGATACGATTCTAAAGGTGTTTTTCGCGACACACGATCCCACCACACTCAACCGTCAGGGCGCTGATGTTGGAACCCAATACCGCAGCGCCATCTACATCCACAAGGACAGCCAACGTCCTGTTGTAGAGAAGGCCATTGACGAGGCTCAATCCGATTGGCCGAACCCCATCGTCACAGAGGTTGCCGACTTCGATGCATTTTACCCTGCGGAGGATTATCATCAGGAGTACTACGAGCTCAACAAGGAAGCTCCCTATTGTCGGGCTGTGATTGCACCTAAAATGGAGAAGTTCCAAAAGGAGTTCAAGTCAGTCCTCGACCTGAATTGACACCCCTTCAGCATTTCAAAGTTCGCGTCATTCGTCGGCCTCGAGTCGCTCAATCTCTCGGTCGAGCATCATGACCATTTGTGCCCTTTCGAGTTCCGAAATCTTAGCGTCATTCTTGGCCTTTGATTTCAGGAAACGGAACATCGCTTTCTTCTTGATCTCCATGGCAATGTGCACGCGGTAGGTACGGTCATCGAGTTGGCGAATGTCTTCTCCCAATGTGCGAATGTCGCCAATGGTGGTGTTGGTGACCTCTCGAGCCAACGATTGAAATCGTTCCAGTGTCTCTGCGCCCGTCGAACCCGTCACCTCACTGGCGTAGTTGTCAGAAACCACTTGCAAGTTGGTTCGCACTTGTTGGGCCAAGGACTTGCGTGCTTCGAGCTCTGCCTTGCTTTTGGCAATGGAAAGGTTGGCACTTTGACCCATGCCGACAGCCCGAAAATGACGGGCATCAGACATGTATTTCTTTCCAGAGAAGGGCATTTTGACTTGGGTGCCTTCATTGGGGCTGCAGCCTGTAAATGCAAAGAGGAGTAGGGTCAAGAAACCAAGAGCTGCAGGGAGGTGGCGTCGCGAATGCATGAGATGTTGATTTTGATTGGTGCCGTAAAGAAATCAGGAATCATGCCAATTTCACCAAGAGTTGGCCCACATGTTGGAAACTTTGAGTCGGAATCGTACTGCAATCGAGCCAAATACGTCGGTGCGACTGCTATTTTTGAAAGTCGTGAATTGGAAAGACCGCATATTTCTTTGGCGTCTGAAGCGCTTGGGTCAACGAGAGCGTGATCGCAAAGGCTTTTCCCTGAAAAACGCCAAGAGTGTGGGGCTCGTTTACTTGGAAAGGGACCACGCCCACTATCGAGAAATCAAGTCGCTCGCCAAATCCTTGAAAGAGGACTACGGCGTGAAGCGCGTTGGCCTGATGAGCTATGTTCCCAAAGAAGAGAAAGAAACCCCCAATTGGTTGGTCAAAAAGCTCGATTCGGGCTATTTGTGCAAAAGCGACCTCAACTGGCACGGGTGGCCGACCCAGGAATTCGAGGCCTTTGTGGACACCCCCTTTGACATCCTCATTGACCTTGAGATTGATCCCGTGCTTCAGCTCAAATTTGTGGTGCGAAAAAGCATGGCGTCGATGAAAGTGGGCATCGACAATCCCCCCTGGAATGACGACCTAGATGTGAGGCTGGTGTTGGAGGACGCTCCTGCCGAGGAGGACATGGAAGAGGTGGATGTCATTTTGCAAGACCCCATGGAGCGTTGGCGAGAGCACACCAAGAGAACTTTGGCGTTCCTGAATCAAATCGACATGCAATGAACCACGTCCAATCGAAATTGCACGGCCTTGGCGTCGCCATGATCACACCTTTCAACGATCAGGGCATGGTGGACTTCCCCGCTTTGCAGCGACTTGTTGAACGCCAACACAACGACGGATGTGGTTTCCTCGTGATTCTTGGAACGACTGCTGAAACTCCGACACTCAGTCCCGATGAACGTCGACGCGTTGTGGATTTCGTATTGGAGGTCAATGCAGGACGCCTCCCGGTTGTTGTGGGGGTCACAGGCAATGACACCCAAGAATTGTGCGAGCGCATTGCCACATGGACGGACGAAGGAATTTCTGGATTTCTGGTGGCGTCGCCTGCCTACAACAAACCACAGCAAGCCGGTCTCGTTCAGCATTTCGAAGCCGTTGCAGATGCCGCTCCCCGCCCCGTGATGTTGTACAATGTGCCTTCAAGGACGGGATCCAACATGACAGCGGAAACGACCCTGACCTTGGCCAAACATCAGAACATTCTTGGCATCAAGGAGGCCAGTGGCGATCTCACCCAGATCGCCAAAATCTTGACCAACAGACCAGAGCAATTTGGCGTGTGGTCAGGCGATGATGCGTTGGCCTTGTCCACCATTGCCATGGGGGCAGATGGTGTCGTTTCTGTGGCTGGCAATGTGTTGCCGGACCGCATGGCTGCGATGGTTCAACAAGCCATGTTTGGCCAAACGAACGAAGCCAAAACCAAGCACTTGGAGATGACCTCCTTTCTTGAACTGTTGTTCAAAGAAGGCAACCCGGCAGGGGTGAAGGCCGCCATGGAACACCTGAATCTTTGTTCATCCAAAGTTCGTTTGCCGTTGGTTGAAGCATCTGAATCGTTGAAAGCCCAACTTTATCATGCCATCGCAAGCATGGATGTCCAGGTGCATTGAACGGACGTTGTTCGATGCACTGAAGAAGACATCAGAATAAGAAAAAAGGGCTGCATTGGCAGCCCTTTTTTGAATGGGTGTTTTGCGCTTGGAGAGATTGCACTTGGAGGTGCAATCGTCAACGACCGAGCAAGTTTTGGGCTTTGCGGACAATGGACTTGGCGTCCAATCCATATTTGGTCATCAATTGGCTTGGAGTTCCACTCTCCCCAAACTGATCTTCGACAGCCACAAAGGCCATGGGGGTGGGGTGATGTGCAGCAAGGGCTTGAGCCACACTGCTCCCAAGACCGCCGAGGCGTTGATGTTCCTCTGCCACCAACATGGTACCGGTCTTTTTCGCTGAAGTCACCAAGGCATCGACGTCCAATGGCTTGATGGTGTGCACGTTAAGCACCTCAGCGTGAATGCCCGATTCAGCAAGTTCCAGGGCAGCTTGGACCGCTTCCCAGACGAGGTGTCCGCATGCGGCGATGGTGATGTCGCTTCCAGTGATGACGCGCTGAATTTTGCCCAATTCAAATGGCGCTTCAGGCTCAATGAATACAGGCACCTTTGGACGCCCAAATCGGAGGTATACCGGGCCGTGATGGTTGGCCACAGCCAGGGTGGCTTGTCTCGTCTGTTCATAGTCCGCAGGGACAACAACGGTCATGTTGGGAAGCATCTTCATCATTCCGATGTCCTCCAAAATTTGGTGTGTCGCACCATCCTCACCCAATGTCAAGCCCGCGTGCGATGCGCAAATCTTGACGTTTTTTTCTGAATAAGCGATGCTTTGACGAATCTGGTCATACACCCTTCCAGTCGAGAAGTTGGCAAAGGTGCCGGTGAATGGAACTTTGCCACCGATGGTCATTCCTGCGGCAACCCCCATCATGTTGGCTTCAGCGATGCCAACTTGAAAAAAGCGCTCAGGAAAGGCATCTTTGAAGGCGTTCATTTTCAGAGACCCTGTCAAGTCGGCACAAAGGCCAACAACCTGTTCATTGGCTTGGCCAGCTTCGAGGAGTCCTTGCCCAAATCCCGACCTGGTGTCTTTGGATTCCGTGGGCTGTAGTGTGATGTGGTGCGTTTCAACCATGGAGATGAAGGTTGTAGGTTTTCCCAGATTGGATGGTGAATGATGTTCTAAAACTCTTGAGCGTGTTGAGTGCATGTTTGGCCCGGTACAACAGGGTGTAGTCGCCTGGCTGAAGCGTCACCTTGCCTGTGAATTGTTCGGGTGACCATTGGAGGACAACGTCGTTTGTGGAAGCATCGAGTATGACAATGTACCCGTCGTTTTCCCGGATCAGTCTCAACGCACCTGGCGTGGGGATTTCCACTACCGTGCGATCTTGGTCGTGAACGGGAACTTCTCGAATCACGGTCAGAGGAAGGGTCCCAAATTCAATGTCATACACCCCTTCACAAAGTTGAACCTCCTGGCCAATGGGGCAAGAATAAAAGGGGGTGCAGTCTCCCGATTGCATCCAAGTCACGTCGATGGCGCCATAATTGGTCAAAGCAGCGCTGGCGAACTGAGGGGTGACCCTTCCTTGCCCCATGTTTGGCACAGAAATGACATTGTGTACCCCCGGCTCCAGCGCGATTGAATCGAGGTTTCTCGGGGGCAATGAATGGACCGTGAAATTGTAGGTGGGCAGAGGGTCAACATACATTGTGTCCGCTGTGGCGTTGGGCAACATGGTGTGATACCACTGAGGGTCATGTTCTCCTGAGCGCACATTGGTGAATGTGTAAGGCAAATTCGTCACCGTTGATTTGCCTGAACCATCGAGCAACTCCACGCTGACCGAAGTGTTGTGCAACGCCTGTTCGAGCACCAACTGCAAAATGACCTCGAAGGAATCTGGATCTGCAGCATCGAAGAAACTCCCGATGCAATGAAGGGCTGCAGCCATGTCCTCGTCGATGCCCATGCCGATGACAAAGGGCTTGACGGTGATGCCCTTGGCTTTCAGAGCCCGACTCACAGCACAGGGGTCCTCATCGCAGGCTTCAATGCCGTCCGTGATGAGGATGATCACATTTCTGCTTTCGGTGTCAGGAAAGTCGTAGGCAGCCTCTTCCAAGGAACGTGCAATGGGCGTCGTCCCTCTTGCTTGCAGCCTCCGCAATTCGGCCTCAATGTGTTTAGGATCGTTTGGCCCAAACGGCACGACAAGCTCAGTGTCGTCACAATTCTGCTGACCAGGAATGTGTTTGGTCCCATGGCCATACACCCGAAGACCCAACTCCAATTGTCCAATCGGTCGAAGTTCCGAAAGGGTCTTGGCCAAAAGCTTGGTTGCCGTCTCAATTTTTCGCTGCCCACCCCAGAACGCATTCATGCTATTCGATGCATCAAACACGAACAAAATCCTCGTCATGGCCACTGTGGAGTCTGCTGTCACCTGCGCATCGACTTTGGTGGGTTCGATGGCAAACAAGGCAACGAGCACAAACAGCAACTTCACGAACGGAGACATCAGAGAGGAAGGGGACATTTTTCAGGAGGTCAATAATCCTCCAACGGCGATGTGAGCTGATTCAGTGCGTTGGCCAGTTGATCGTCGTTCGGAGCGATGCCGTGCCATTTGTGTGTGCCTTCCATGAAGTCCACTCCCTTGCCCATCTCCGTTTTCATCAAAACCACTGTGGGGACTCCGGATCCTCGGTGTCCTTGTGCCGTAGCAATGGCTTTCTTCAGGTCGTCAAAATCGTGACCGTCACATGTCAGGACACGCCAGCCGAATGCCTGCCACTTTCCAGCCAAATCGCCCAATGACATGACCTCGTCAGTGCTCCCGTCGATTTGTTGTCCATTGCAGTCGACAAATGAAATGAGGTTGTCAATCTTGTGATGGGCGGCATACATGGCCGCTTCCCAAATTTGGCCCTCCTGCAACTCACCATCGCCGTGCAAAGAATAGACCCAGCAGGTGTCGCCATTCAGCGTTTTGGATTGGGCTGCACCAAGCGCCACACTCAATCCTTGTCCGAGAGACCCAGAAGCCACGCGAATGCCCGGCAACCCTTCTTCAGTGGCAGGGTGACCCTGCAATCGGCTGTTCAACTTTCGGAACGTGGCGAGTTCGCTCACTGGAAAGAATCCACGTCGAGCGAGCACACTGTACCAAACCGGACTGATGTGACCGTTGGACAGGAAGAACACGTCCTCGTTGACCCCATCCATGTTGAATCCCTCTGGATTCAGTGACATGGTGTCAAAGTACAATTGGACCAACAGGTCAGTGCACCCGAGAGAACCGCCTGGATGCCCGCTTTGAACGGCGTGGACCATGCGCACGATGTCACGGCGAACTTGCGTCGCCATCGATTTCAGTTCCATTGAATTCATGGGGTAAAAATACCTGAAGTGTCAGGGGAGAAAGGGTCCATGTGCAAAACGTTTTGAAAACCCCAAATGCACGAGTGTGAGGGCTGGGTGGCTACCTTTGGAATCTCATTCAACTGAATCCACCATGGCCTTGCAATGTGGCATTGTTGGCCTTCCCAACGTCGGGAAGTCCACCCTCTTCAACTGTCTTTCGAACGCCAAAGCTCAGAGTGCAAACTTCCCGTTCTGCACCATTGAGCCCAATCTCGGTGTCATCACCGTTCCCGACCCTAGGTTGAACAAACTGGCCGAACTCGTGAAGCCACAAAATGTGGTTCCAACCACGGTGGAAATTGTGGACATCGCTGGTTTGGTCAAGGGCGCGAGCAAAGGGGAGGGCCTCGGCAACAAATTCCTCGGCAACATCCGGACCACAGATGCCATTTTACATGTGCTTCGCTGCTTCGAAGATGACAACATCGTTCACGTCGATGGCAGCATTGACCCCATCCGAGACAAGGAGGTCATTGACATTGAGTTGCAGTTGAAGGATTTGGAGACCGTCGAGTCACGCATGTCCAAGGTGAAAAAAGCCGCCCAAACGGGAGACAAAGAGGCTGTGAGGCAGATGGGCTTTTTTTCAAGGCTGGTCGAGCATCTCGAACAAGGCAAAAGCGCAAGGGGGCTTGAATTGGAGGAATTTGAGGAGCCCTTGATGAGGGAAATGCAATTGCTCACCTCAAAACCCATTCTTTACGTTTGCAATGTGGATGAAGGCTCAGTGGTCGATGGCAATGCACACGTAGAACGCGTCAAAAAAGTTGCAGCGGAAGAAGGTGCAGGCGTGCTCGTGCTGGGTGCAGCCATTGAAGCAGACATTGCCGAATTGGAAGATCCGGAAGAACGTGCCCTCTTTTTGACAGACCTAGGACTGGAAGAGCCTGGTGTGGCGAAGTTGATCCGGGAGGCATACAGTCTTCTTGATTTGCAGACCTATTTCACGGCTGGAGAGAAAGAAGTGCGCGCTTGGACCATTCGCAGAGGGTACACTGCACCGCAGGCCGCCGGCGTCATTCACACCGATTTTCAGAAGGGGTTCATCCGTGCTGAAGTCGCCAAATATCAAGATTTCGTGGGGCTTGGGTCTGAACAGGCTGTCAAAGAGGCAGGTAAGTTGAGTGTGGAAGGCAAAGAGTATGTGGTCCAGGACGGTGACATCATGCATTTCCGCTTCAATGTTTGACCTTCTCCGACCAGGCATGATATGCCTGATGTTGTCGGTAGGCGTCATGTCTGTCGCCTTAGGGCAAGTTGAATGGGCAGGCCCCAGCCTGCACGTCGAGGACATGCCTCAAGAAGTGGCCGCCGTCATGGAAAAGCAGCAGTATGCTTGGAACCACGGCGATCTCGAGGGGTTCATGCAGGGGTATTGGCGAAGCGACTCGCTGATGTTCATTGGGAAGTCTGGAGTCACTCAAGGCCATGCCGCAACCTTGTCTCGCTACCAAGCGGGATATCCTGATTTGGAGACCATGGGACAACTCACATTCACCAACCTGAAGTGGCTGTCAATTGGGAGCGATCATGGTTGGCTTTTGGGGGAATGGAAGCTTGAACGCTCGAACGGTGAAGGTTCAGGAGGGATGTACACGTTGCTTTGGCGACGACGAGGAGGCAGCTGGGTCATTGTCGCAGATCACAGTTCCTGAGCCGATGGGGGCGACAACCGCAGTGGTTTTGATGACAGTGGCCATTTCATGGTGGTTCATGGAGAAGCCAACGCGCGACAATTTGATGCTCATCCCATTTCGCTGCCATCATCATTCCGAATGGCATCGGGTTTTTACACATGCATTGGTGCACGCGGATTGGATGCATTTGGCCTTCAACATGTTTGTGCTCTATGAGTTTGGCCAAACTGTGGAGGCTGATTTGTCATCCATGGGATGGCTGGGGTTCCCGTTTATGTACGCGGCTGGGGTCTTGGGGGGTGCCGTGCCAGCACTCAGAAAACACCGAAACAACCGGGGTTACAGAAGTTTAGGGGCCTCAGGCGCAGTGAGTGCTGTGCTGATTTCCTTCATTTTACTTCATCCAGACACAACGCTGCTCTTGTTCTTGATCGTTCCGGTGCCTGCAGTGTTGGCAGGTGTGTTGTTTTTCTGGTACGAAAGTCGAATGAACCAAAGATCTGGCTCACGCGTGGCGCATGATGCCCATTTGGGCGGTGCGATCGTAGGGCTGGTTTGGACAATCATTGCCAAACCAGAGGCGCTTGTCACATCCTTGGAATCGCTATGGGGATTGCTCGGCTGAGCATCAGTCGACGACGCGGTAAACTTCTTCGTTGCCTCTGCGCATGAAATAATGTTCTCTGGCGTATCGTTCCAGTGCCTTTTTGTCGCTTTTCAGGTCTGCTTGCTGTTGACGAAGGGTCTCGTTCCGTGATTCGACCTCACGCAATTCCCTTTTGGCATTTTCAAGGTTGCGGGCCTCCCTGACCACAAACGGCAATCCCAAGTCATGGATGAACACAGACCAGACAAGGGCAAGCACGGTGGCCGCGATGTACTTGTTCTGCAATGCGTGCTTAAGGGCAGGAGGGATGTGCATCAGCTTTCAGCGTCAGTCGTCACGTCGCCCTGATCGTCGCTCTTTTTCTTGGACGTTCGCTTCTTGGGTTTTTTGGGAGCAGCTTCTTCCACAGCCTTGGCCTTGTCACCGCTCAATGCTTCTTCAGCGCCTTCAGGCATCGACAACAATCCTCCTTTGATGACTTCGATGGTCAGTCCTTCTTTGCCTTCTTCGAGAGAAGCGCGCAGGAGGTCGCCTTCAGAGACATCGCTGTTGATGATTTCTTCAGCAAATGGGTCTTCCAAGTACTTCTGGATGGCTCGCTTCAAAGGGCGAGCGCCGTACTTCTCATCGTAGCCGCGCTCCGCGATGTAGTCTGCCGCAGAGGGCGTGATTTCGAGATCGTAGCCCAGTTCGACAACACGCTTCTTCAAGGCATCGAGTTCGATGTTGATGATGCTGTGGATGTGTTCACGCTTCAAGCTTTGGAAGAGGATGACGTCGTCAATGCGATTCAAGAATTCAGGCGCAAATGCACGCTTCAATGCGGTTTGGATCACGCTGTCGCGATCTGAGTTGGCATTGGCATGTTTGGCTGCAGTGCCAAATCCGACTCCCGTTCCGAATTCGGCAAGTTGACGCGCTCCAATGTTGGACGTCATGATGATGATGGTGTTCCGGAAGTCCACCTTGCGGCCCATGCTGTCGGTCAGTTGGCCATCATCCAAGGCCTGCAGCAGAAGGTTGAACACATCAGGGTGAGCCTTTTCTATCTCGTCAAGCAGCACGATGGAGTAGGGGCGGCGGCGGACTTTCTCCGTCAATTGACCTCCCTCTTCATAGCCCACGTAACCCGGAGGCGCTCCGATCAGACGGGTGACCGCAAACTTCTCCATGTACTCAGACATGTCGATCCGAATCAATGATTCTTCTGAATCAAACATGAATTTGGACAGCACCTTTGCGAGCTGAGTCTTGCCGACGCCTGTAGGTCCCAAGAAAATGAAGGAGCCAATGGGTTTGTTGGGATCTTTAAGACCCGCGCGATTCCGCTTGATGGCCTTCACAACTTTCTTGATGGCGTCGTCTTGCCCAATGACCTTGCCTTCAAGGTCGGTGTTCATGCGGGCCAGCTTGCCACTCTCTTTTTCAGCGATGCGCTGAACAGGAATGCCCGTCATCATGGCAACGACATCGCCAACATGATCTTCAGTGACTGTGACACGGTGGTTCTTGGACTCCTCTTCCCAAGCGCGTTTGGCTTTTTCCAACTTGTCATTTAAGATGCGTTCTTGGTCTCTGAGACGCGCCGCTTCTTCGTAACGCTGAGAGCGAACAACCCTGCTCTTTTCGTCCTTGACTTGCTCAATCTCCTCTTCAATCTTGACAATTTCTTCAGGCACATTGATGTTGGTCAAATGCACTCGACTTCCAACTTCGTCCAGCGCATCAATGGCTTTGTCCGGGAGATGCCGATCCGTGATGTAACGGCTTGTCAACGTCACGCAAGCGCGGATGGCTTCTTCAGTGTACGCGACGCTGTGGTGCTCCTCGTATTTGTCCTTGATGTTGTTGAGAATCTGAACGGTTTCTTCCATGGTGGTGGGTTCCACCATGACCTTTTGGAATCGGCGTTCCAATGCACCATCCTTTTCGATGTACTGCCGGTATTCGTCGAGGGTCGTGGCCCCAATGCATTGAATTTCACCTCGTGCAAGTGCCGGCTTGAACATGTTGGAGGCATCCAAGGAACCGCTTGCCCCACCAGCCCCGACGATTGTGTGGATTTCGTCAATGAACAAGATGACGTCTGGGGACTTTTCGAGTTCATTCATGACCGCTTTCATGCGCTCCTCAAACTGCCCACGGTACTTCGTCCCCGCCACCAATGACGCGACGTCGAGGGTGACGATGCGCTTGTTGAACAGGACGCGACTGACTTTCTTTTCCACGATGCGAAGTGCCAACCCTTCGGCAATGGCACTCTTGCCAACTCCGGGCTCTCCCATCAGGATGGGGTTGTTTTTCTTACGTCGGCTGAGCACTTGACTCACACGCTCAATTTCTTTCGCTCGTCCGACAATGGGGTCAAGGCGACCTTCTTCGGCCATGCGGGTGAGGTCGCGGCCGAAGTTGTCCAGCACAGGCGTCTTCGATTTGGGATCTCCTTTCCGCGCTGTGGGGCCTCCGGAGCCTGATGATCCGCCAAAATCTTCTCCAGAGTCACCTGGAGCGTCACCGTCTGAGAGTGAGTGGTCGGCACGAGGAGAGGCAGCCCCTCCGTTTTCTGACAAATGGTTTTCAAATTCTTCTTTAGCCACGTCGTAATCGATGTTGAATGCTTGGATGCTCTTGGTTGCTACGTTGTCTTCGTCTTTCAAAATGCTCAGCAGAAGATGCTCGGTGCCAATGACGGGGCTTTTGAACACCTTGGCTTCAAGGTAGGTGATCTTCAAAATTTTCTCAGCCTGCTTCACGAGCGGGATGTTCCCTGAAGATCCGCCGGGTTTCGCTGCGCTTGGTCGAACAGACCCTTCTACCAGTTTTCTCAACTTCTGCAAATCGCAATTCAACCCTTCAAGAATGCGAACTGCCGTCCCTTCGCCTTCTTTGATGATGCCCAAAAGAAGGTGCTCCACTCCGATGTAGTTGTGTCCCAATCGAAGAGCCTCTTCGCGACTTAGTGATATGACCTCTCTGACTCGAGGAGAAAATTTAGCGTCCATGTCTCGTGTTCGTGGGGAATCCCCGTATTTCATCATGCCTCAAGCGGCGTTCGAGAAAGGGGCATGATTGCACTGCCTTTCACACCATCAAATCTAGAGGTCTGTTCAGGCGGGGAGTGTTTATTTGGTCAATGTTATTCACATGTGATTCACGTCATTTGTGAGTAAGTGAGGTCTCGGGGTTCCCGCAGAAACACTGGGCGACGATGTATTTTTGAAGGGAATAGCACCCAGAATATAACCGAGCATGTTGCGCGGTTGATTTTGGGCCACAGAGAGCGTCAACATCGCCAAAGAAGCGAAGGAACATACCCCATGGCTGAAGGAGAAAAAATCATTCAAATCAACATCTCTGACGAGATGAAGTCGGCGTACATCGATTACTCGATGTCTGTCATTGTAAGTCGGGCCTTGCCGGACGTGAGAGATGGGTTGAAACCCGTACACCGAAGGGTGCTGTATGGCATGCTGGACCTCGGAGTTTTGTCGAACCGACCTTACAAAAAGTCCGCAAGGATTGTGGGGGAGGTGCTTGGAAAGTACCACCCACACGGCGACAGTTCAGTGTATGACACCATGGTTCGCATGGCACAACATTGGTCGTTGCGTTACCCGATGGTGGATGGCCAAGGAAACTTTGGTTCGATTGACGGAGACAACCCCGCTGCCATGCGCTACACGGAGGCGCGACTTCGCAAGGCGGCCGAGGACATGCTGGCCGATTTGGACAAGGAGACGGTCGATTTCAGGCCCAACTTCGACGAGAGTTTGAAAGAGCCCACCGTCCTGCCTGCCAAAATTCCAAACCTGTTGGTCAATGGTGCCGCAGGCATTGCTGTGGGTATGGCCACAAACATGCCTCCCCACAACCTCACAGAAGTCGTGAATGGCATGGTTCATTTGGTGGACAATCCCGAATGCACGGTTGACGATTTGATGGAGCACGTCAAAGCGCCTGACTTTCCAACCGGGGGCGTCATTCATGGCGTCGAAGGTGTCAAGGACGCGTTCCACACAGGGCGTGGTCGCATTGTGATGCGGGGCCGGGCAAGGTTTGAGGAGACCAAGACCGGGCGGGAAATGATCATCGTAGAGGAGATCCCATACCAGGTCAACAAAGCGGACATGGTGCGTAAAACGGCCGACCTTGTCAATGACAAGCGGATCGAAGGCATTTCGGAAATCAGGGACGAAAGCGACCGCAATGGCATGCGCATCGTCTATGAGCTCAAGCGTGACGCCATTCCCAACGTGGTCCTGAACAAACTGTACAAGTACACACAGCTGCAGACGTCGTTCTCAGTCAACAACATCGCATTGGTCAAAGGCCGTCCTGAACTGCTCAATCTGAAGCAGATGATGGTCCATTACATTGAACATCGCCATGAAGTGGTGGTGCGCAGGACGCAATACGATTTGGGCAAAGCGGAGGAACGCGCTCACATTTTGCAGGGCCTCATCATTGCCCTGGACAACATTGACGAAGTCATCGCGTTGATTCGGGCAAGCAAGACGCCAGAAGAGGCCCGCAATGGGCTGATGTCCAAATTTGAGCTCAGCGAGATCCAAGCGCGTGCGATTTTGGACATGCGTCTTCAGAAACTCACCGGCCTTGAAAGAGACAAGCTCCGTGCGGAATACGACGAGTTGATGACGCTGATCGCCGATTTGAAGGACATCCTCGATCGCGTTGAACGTCGCATGGACATCATCAAAACAGAACTTCTTGACGTCAAAGAACGCTTTGGCGACGAGCGCCGTTCAACCATTGAGTACAGCAGCGCCGACCTCAGCATCGAAGACATGATTCCCGACGAGCAGGTTGTGGTGACAATCAGTCATGCGGGATACATCAAACGAACTCGTCTCGCTGAGTACCGGGCGCAAGGCAGGGGAGGTGTTGGATCGAAGGGGAGCACGACCCGTCAGGAGGACTTCTTGGAAAGCATTTTCACAGCGACCAACCACAATTGGCTCTTGATTTTCACCGCGAAAGGGCGGTGCTTTTGGATGCGCATCTTCGAAGTGCCTGAAGGCAGCAAGCAAAGCAAGGGAAGAGCCATTGTCAACCTCATCAATCTCGAAGGAGATGACAAGGTGCTGGCGTACATCCCGGTCAAGGACCTCAAAGATGAGGACTACGTCAACGGCAATTACGTCATCCTATGCACGAAAAAGGGCTTGATTAAGAAGACCAAGCTGGAAGCCTACAGCCGTCCTCGAACCAACGGCATCAATGCTGTGACCATTCGGGAGGGCGACGAGTTGTTGTCAGCCCGACTGACCAACGGCGACTCAGAAATCCTCATGGGTCTGCGCTCTGGAAAAGCCATTCGATTCCATGAAAGCAAGGCTCGTGCTGTCGGTCGCACGGCCATGGGCGTAAAAGGGGTCACCCTAGGCAGCCCTGCCGATGAAGTCATTGGGATGGTGTGCATTGACGACACTTCAAGTGACATTCTTGTCGTCTCTGAAAACGGCTATGGCAAGCGGTCTGCCGTAGAGGACTACCGCATCACCAACCGAGGTGGGAAGGGCGTCAAGACGCTGCAGGTCACTGAGAAAACGGGGGAGTTGATTTCCATCTTGAACGTCACAGACGAAAACGACTTGATGATCATCAACAAGTCTGGCATCACCATTCGCATGGCGGTTGAAGAATTGCGTGTAATGGGACGTGCCACGCAAGGAGTTCGCTTGATCAGCCTTCGCGGAAAAGACGGGATCGCAGCGATTTGCAAGGTGCCCAAATCTGACGACGAGGAAGGAGACATGCCTGAAGAAGGACACAGCAATGATGGAGCACCAACTGCAGAATCCAACCCAGAAGATGGAGCGCCACCCGCTGAGGAATGACCGCAAGGCACGATTTGGCATGAAGTTTGGCTAAAACTGGCCGTAGCTTTGAACCACCCTGAAACAAGAAACCGAGAAACACAACAACATGCACAAGACAATCACTCTGCTGGGCTTGGCCATATGCTTCCAAAGCTTTGGCCAGAAGGAAGTCGTGTCTGCTTACAATGCCAACAAAGAAGGCGACTTCGCCACGGCAGCCACATACATTGAAGAGGCCATTTTGAATCCCAAGGCCAACGTCAAGAACAAAACTTGGCGCTACCGCGGAGAGATTTACCTTAACATCAGTCGTGACAGTGCGTTGTTCGCAGCTTACCCGGACGCACTCGAGCGTTCGCGCGACAGCTACGTGAAGGCTCAAGAACTCGACAAAAAGGGGTCATACGCTTCTGAAATTCAGGTCGGATTGGGACAAGTCCAAATGGCGTCCAACAACATGGGCATTGGCAAATACAACACTGGTGAATTTGCAAGGGCAGGCTCGTTCTTTGACTTGAGTGCAGACATCGCCTCTGCTTTTGACGCCACCGACACCATGGCGATATACAATGCAGCGCTTTGCTATGAGAAAGCAGGCGACGTCGACAATGCCGTGGCACGTTACAGGGCATGTGCGGACATCCAATATCAGGTCCCCAATGTCTTTTTGTTCATCAGCAATCTCCTTCGGGACAACGGCAGGGAAGAAGAGGCGCTCGCCACGCTTGCTGAAGCTCGTGGATTGTATCCTCGTGAGCAGAGCCTCATCATTGAGGAGTTGAACATTTACCTCACCAACGAGGAATTTGACAAAGCCAAGGAGAATCTCTCGCTGGCAGCTGAACAAGATCCCACCAATGAAATCTTGTGGTTCAGTTTGGGCAGTGTGCTGGACAACCTTGGTAACGCCGATGAAGCAATTGAAGCCTACAAAAAAGCACTGGCCGTAAAGGCAGACTACTTTGATGCCAATTACAACCTTGGTGCATTGTACTTCAACCAAGCCGTTCAAGGCACTAATGCAGCAAATGACATGTGGAAACCCCGGATGACCAAAGCGGAATCCGCCGAGCAAAAGCGCTTGGAAGACGAAGCCAAAGCTTTGTTTGATACGGCAAAACCGTACTTGGAGGCTGCACACGCAATCGACGCTGAGGACTTGGAAACGATGCGGTCACTCAAGGACATTTATGCTCGAACAGGCGAAGACGACAAAATGCTCGAGTTGATGGGCAGGATTAAATCAGCATCTGACTGATGTTTTGATGGAGAGGGACTGCGGACCGATTCTCTCCAAATCACCTATTTGCCATAATGTATATTATCATTCAAAAGGGGTGCCTGGGAAATCTGATGCGGGGTTCCTGCAAGACTTGAATGAAGAAATTCAATGAACGCACACAACTTTGAATGGAGTGCGTTATTTTTGCGCCTCTGGAGGTTTGGCAGAGTTGGTCGATTGCACCGGTCTTGAAAACCGGCGTGCCGCAAGGTACCGGGGGTTCGAATCCCTCAGCCTCCGCTTAGAAAGCGCTTGTCACGACAGGCGCTTTTTTTGTGCCTTGGAATCTCCCAATCAACAATTGTGCACTGTTAGACGCTGCGTACTTTTGACCCCATGTTGGCGTTGCTCAATTTTGGCGCAAACCACCCATTGGCTGGTTCATTTCCATCTGGACCATTCTCAGCGCGCTTGAATTTGTCTCAATTCCATCTGGCATTGTTGTTCGTCATGCTGGGCGCAACACACAGCAGTTTCTCGCAGGAACGCTTCAAGGGCGACGCGTTGGTACAGCGCTTGCCTAACGCAGCTGCATATGTAGAAGTTCAAACAAGCTGGACTTCGAATTCGACCACAGCATCAGACAGCCTGACGATCACAACCTTGGCCATTCAAGGTGAATCGATTGTGGCATTTGCCAAGGACAACGTTCTCGCCAGGCCTGCTCTCGCCGATTCCACGCAACTTGAGCATGTTCATGTTCGCCGTTTGGAAGTTCCTGATGGACCTGTTCGCATCGAATGGTCTGTGACTCGCGGAACTCAACCTCTTTGGCTACATAATTTAGATGTCCGTGTTCCTGTTGGTGGGGTCCCTGAATTTTCAGACGCCCTCATCGTAACCACTCACGCGAAAGCAAGTGCATTGAGCCATCCGGACATGGTCCACAGTGGATTGGACATGCTGCCGCTTGTCGGCCGATCCATTCCCACGAGTGCATTGGCCGCCTCATTCTACGTCGAACTTCACGGAATCTCAGACATCGTAGGCAAGGACTCTTTGTTTTTGCTGCAGTTTGGTTGGGCAAATGCAGATGGAGATTGGGAACCTTCCGCCACTGCCTATGCACGAAAAAAGGCGGCTCAGGTTGTTCCCATATTTGAAACGCTCCCCTGTTCTCCATCGCTTCCATTCCCGACGAGTCCTATGCTGAAACTGGAGGCACGCACCAAAGTGGGACATGTTTTGGTGTCTCGCGACATCTTGCTTGGAATGCGAGAAGCGACCCAGATTCGAGACAGCGCGGGGAGAGACATGGAAGGGCAAACGGCCTCAGTCTCGAGTGCTCCCCTGCCCTCCCTCCTTGCCTTTGAAACATCTGCCAGCTTGAGTCGCCAC